>NZ_RSDT01000012.1:0-173551 GCF_004522605.1 Comamonas sp. A23 | reverse complement strand
CTTTTTCCTTCAGGCGCACGGCTTCTTCGACGGCGATTTCGTCAAAGGGGTTCATGCTCATCTTGACGTTGGCGATGTCCACACCCGTGCCGTCCGACTTCACGCGGACCTTGACGTTGTAGTCCACGACACGCTTGACGGGTACAAGGATTTTCATGAGAAAGCTCTTTCCTGGTTTTGAAGAGTGAAAGGCTTAGCGGGCCAGGCCCGCGAGCCGCTCGTTGATCAGTGCATGGGCCTGGTCCATGATGCCGGTGATCAGTTGCGCAACCGCCGGCACATCGTGGATCAGGCCCGCGACCATGCCGCAGGACCAGACGCCTGCGTCCATGTCGCCGTCGTGCATGATGCGCGGATAGACGCCAGCCACTTCGGGCGCAATGTCGGCAAAGGTGATGGCCGCGCCCAGCTCGCGCTCTTTTTGCAGCAGGCGCTCGGTGGCGGAGTTGGTCAGCACGCGCTCGGTGTTGCGCAGCGGGCGCATGACCAGACGGGTGTCGAGCTCGCTGGCCGCGACGATGGCCTGCTTGACCTTGTCGTGCACGGGTGCCTCCTGCGTGGCGATGAAGCGCGTGCCCATGTTGATGCCTTCGGCGCCCAGCGCCAGCGCGGCCACCAGGGAGCGGCCGTCGGCCATGCCGCCCGAAGCGACAAAGGGAATCTTCAGTTCTTCGGCGGCGCGCGGCAGCAGGATGAAGTTGGGGATGTCGTCCTCGCCCGGATGGCCGCCGCATTCGAAGCCGTCCACGCTGATGGCATCGCAGCCGATGGCCTCGGCCTTGAGCGCATGGCGCACCGAGGTGCACTTGTGGATGACCTTGATGCCAGCCTCCTTGAGCGCGGGCAGCCATTTCTGCGGGTTGTTGCCGGCCGTCTCGACCACCTTGACGCCGCCTTCGATGATGGCCTTGACATAGCCCGGGTAGTCGGGCGGGTTGACCGAGGGCAGAAAGGTCAGGTTCACGCCAAAGGGCTTGTCCGTCATTTCGCGGCAGCGCGCAATCTCGCGCGCCAGCAACTCGGGCGTGCGCTGGGTCAGGCCCGTGATGATGCCCAGGCCGCCCGCGTTGGAGACGGCGGCGGCCAGCTCGGCCAGGCCCACATGGTGCATGCCTCCCTGGATGATGGGGTGCTCGATGCCAAAGAGTTCGGTGATGCGTGTCTTCATGTCCTTGTCACTCCACTGCAATGCCCTTGTCGCGGATCAGCTGGCCCCAGCGCGTGTAGTCCTGCTGGATGCGCTGGCCCAGCTGGGCGGGATTCTGGAAAGTGGCGATGGCGCCCGCGTGGAGCAGCTTGCTCTGGACATCCTTGTCGGCCAGTATCTGCTGGACTTCGGAGGCGATGCGCTCGACCACCGCCTTGGGCGTGCCCTTGGGCGCGAGCAGACCGCCCCAGGAAACGGCGTCATAGCCCTTGATGCCTTGCTCGGCAATGGTCTTGATGTCGGGCAGCATGCTCACGCGCTGGGGCGAGCCCACGGCGATGGCTCGCAGCTTGCCTGCCTGAATATGAGGCAGCGCGGCCACGAGGTCGGCATACATGATGGGCACCTGGCCGCCGATGGTGTCGGTGATGGCGGGCACGCCGCCCTTGTAGGGCACATGCTGCATGTCGAAGCCGGCCATCTGCTTGAGCAGTTCCATGCTCAGATGGCCGAAGCTTCCGGCGCCCGAGCTGGTGTAGTTGAGCGCTGATTTCTGAGCCTTGGCGTGGGCGATCAGGCTCTTGAGATCGGTGACATCGGGCAAAAGCGTGGGATTGACCACGATGACGATGGGCAGGTCATAGACCGTGGCTACGGGCGCGAAATCCTTGACCGTGTCGTAGCCGGCCTTCTTGTACAGATGGGGTGCCAGCAGCGTGGGCGTAGCCAGCATCATCAGCGTGTAGCCGTCGGCCGGACTCTTGGCGACCTGCACGGCCGCGATGGAGCCCGAGGCGCCGGGGCGGTTTTCCACGACCACGGTCTGCTTGAGGCGCTCGCCCAGCTTCTGGCCCACGATGCGCGATGCCGTATCGGTAGGGCCACCGGCCGGAAAAGGCACGACCAGGCGCAGCATCTTGGCTGGCCAGTCGGTCTCGGCCAGTGCGCCGCCGGCCAGGCCGGCCAGCAACGGCGCTGCGGCCAGGGCCAGAACGCTGCGCCGGCTGGTGCAGGCCTTAAGTGCGGGATTGCGCTTGTGCATGAAGTCTCCTGTCAAAGCTGTCTCAGCAGTCGTCGGTGGTGGCCCACTGCCGCAGGCCGTAAAAATCAGTCATTCAGTGATCCATGGCGCTGCGCGCCACCCACTGCCCATGAAACCGGCACGGCCCAACCCCAGGGACACCGAGGAAGGGCCGCCCCGCACCGAGGGTGTTGTCCCCCTCCCGCGAAGCGAGAGAGGGGGAAGGCGCAAAGCGACTCAGGGGGTTTAATCAAGCTTGGCGCCAGCCTGCTCGACCAGCGCTTTCCAGATCGGCATATCGCGCTGGTAGTTGTCGCGGAAAGCCTGGGGGCTGTTCATCATGGGTATGAAGCCGGCGCCCGCGATGCGCTCCAGCACCTTGGTGTCCTTGATGATTTCGCGCAGGTGGCCGTAGAGCTGGTCCACGACCTCCTTGGGCGTGCCTGCGGGTGCGCCCATGGCCACCCAGCCGAAGATGGAGTAGGCGTCGTCATGCACGCCCTGCTCGTAAATGGTGGGCAGCTTGGGTAGGATGTCCATGCGCTCCTTGCCGGTCACGCCGATGGCCTTGAGACGGCCGGAATCGATGAAAGGCTTGGTGTTGAGCGCGCTGGAAAAGCACAGCTGCAACTGGCCGCCGATCAGCTCCTGGATCATGGGTGCCTCGCCCTTGTAGGCGGCGTGGTTCATGTCGGCATCCATGGTCTTGCTCATATAGGCACCGGCCAGATGGGCATACGAGCCCACGCCCCAGGACCCGTACGAGAGCTTGCCCTTGTGCGCCTTCACATAGGCCAGCAGCTCCTTCATATTGTTGGCCGGCACCGAAGGATGGACGACCAGCGTGACGGGCGCTGCGGCGATCTGGCTGATCAGCGCGATGTCTTTTTGCGGGTTGTAGGGCAGCTTGGTGTAGAGGAACTGGTTGATCAGCATGGAGGTGCTGAGCGAGACCATCAGCGTGTGGCCATCGGGCGCGGCCTTGGCCACGGCCTCGGTGCCGAGGATGCCGGCCGCGCCGCCGCGGTTGTCGATGACCACGGGCTGGCCCACGCGCTTGGCCAGGACCTCGCCGATGGTGCGCGCGATGATGTCGGTGGCGCCGCCCGCGTTGAAGGGCACGACCACGCGGATGGGCTTTGCGGGCCAGGCCGGCTTGCCTGCCTGCGCGAGGGCGCTGCCGGCGGCCGTGGCCAGCAGGCTTCCGCCGCCGATGGCGGCCAGCCCTTGCAGAAGATCGCGGCGTGTGACTGGGATGCTCATGGTTTGTCTCCTATGAAGTCGCTGTCTTTGTTTGCCGTCTTATGCGGCCTTTAAACTTGCTTTTCAGTTATTTTTGGCTCTATGAGATGTCCGCTGCCTGTGAGCCTGACACAGCCCAACGCAGCGACACCGAGCAAGGGCCTATGCCGGCCGCACCGCCCCGCTGCGAAGGTGTCGCCGGCTGCCCGTACGCTCCCTCCCGCGAAGCGAGAGAGGGCGCCGTGCACACGGGGGAAGCCGCACAGCGGCTCAGGGGGTGCTTCATGAAGGCTCCTGGGGCAGCGTGAGAACGCCCTTGGCTTGCAGGTCCTGCAGTTGCGCATCATCGAGCGTCAGCAGGCGCTGCAGCACTTCTCGCGTGCCCTCACCCAGCGTGGGCGGTGCATGGCGGATGGGCAGACGCTGCCCGTCCAGGCGGTAGGGCGGCGCGAACACGGGCGTGGTGCCGACCACGGGATGGGGCATGTCGCGCAGCAGCCCGCTGCGGCGCGTGCGCTCGCTGGTCAGGGCCTCGTGCAGGCCGGCCACACGGCCGCAGGGAATGCCTGCAGCCGTCAGGCGCTCCAGCAGCAGATCGCGCGGGAAGCTGCCAATCAGTGCCTTGAGCATGGGCAGCAACTCCAGCCGGTTCCGGGCCCGGTTGACGTTGGTGGAGAAGCGCTGGTCCTCGACGATGTCGGGGCGCATGATGACTTGACGGCAGAATTTGTCGAACTGACTGTTGTTGCCCACGGCAATGATCAGCGGGCCGTCGGCGGCCTCGTACATGCCGTAAGGCACGATGGAGGGGTGGGCATTGCCGTAGCGCTCGGGGTCGTGCCCCAGTTGCAGGGCATCCAGGCCGTAGTAGCCGGTGACCGTGATGCCGCTGTCGTACAGCGCCATCTCTATGAGCCGGCCCTTGCCCGTGCGCTCACGGCGGAACAAGGCGGCCAGCACGGCCTGGGCAGCATACATGCCGGTTACCAGATCCACCACGGCCACGCCGAATTTGAGCGGCGGCATGCCTGCCTCGCCGTTGAGCGCCATCAGGCCCGCCTCGCCCTGGATCACCAGATCGTAGCCGGGGCGCTTGGCCTCGGGGCCGCTGCTGTCATAGCCAGCCACTGCGCAATAGATCAGGTCGGGCTTGATGGCCTTGAGCTGCTCGTAGCCTAGACCCAGCTTCTCGGCGCCGCCGGTCTTGAAGTTGTGGATGAGCACGTCGAACTGAGGCAGCAGTTCATGGAGGATCTTCACGCCCTCGGGCGTTTGCAGATCCAGCGTGATGGACCGCTTGTTGCGGTTCATGCTGTTGTAGTAGGTGGTCTCGGTCTTGCCGATGCGAATGCCCCAGTCGCGCGTGTCGTCGCCGCGGCCCGGGTGCTCGACCTTGACCACCTCGGCGCCGAAGTCGGCCAGTACCATGCCGCACAGCGGCCCGGCGAAGACGCGGGACAGATCGAGTACCTTCACTCCCTCCAGCGGGAAGTCGACGTCCTGGTTCTGTTCGGTATTGCTGTCGGCCATCTGCCTTGTCTCCTTGGAAAATCTTGGTTTGTTGAGCGCTCAAGCACGCAATTTGCTGAAGTCGGCACTGCGCTTTTCGAGAAAGGCGGCAATGCCTTCACGGGACTCTTCGCTGCCCTGGGAGCGCACCATGTGCTGTGCCTCCAGCTCCAGCTGCTGCTCCAGCGTGTTGCGCGGTGCCTGGCGGCACAGGTCCTTGATCAAGGCCGTGGCCTGGTCCGGGCCGGTCGCGATCTGGGCGGCCAGCGCAACGGCATCGGCCAGAGCCTGGCCGGGCTCGGCCAGGCGATTGACCGGGCCCAAAGCGTGCATGCGTTCGCCGCTGATGCGCTCGCCGGTCAGGCACAGCTCGGTCAAGACCTGCCGCGAGACGAACTCGGCCAGAAAGGCTGTGGCGCCGCCGTCGGGCGTCAGACCCACTTTCACATAGGCCACGGAGAACAGGCTGTCGCGGGCGGCCACCAGCATATCGCAGGCCAGTGCCAGCGACAGGCCCGCGCCGGCCGCCGCGCCTTCGACGGCAGCGATGACAGGCTTGGGACAGTCGCGCACGGCGCGAATCAGGTCGTGCAGGCCTTCAAGCTTTTCACGGCGCTGCTCCACGGGCAGTTCGCGGCGCCTGGCCAATTGGCGCAGATCGCCACCGGCGCAGAAATGCCCGCCCTCGCCCGTGAGCACGACCGCGCCCACACTGGCGTCAGCCGCAGCCTCCGCCAGCGCGGTCGTGACGGCCGCGTAGAACGCGGGCGACAGCGCATTGCGCGCGGCCGGGTTGTTATTGCTCAGCACCAGTACGGCAGCTTCGCGGCGGGTCAGCAGGACTTCACTCATCTTCGTTCTCCAGTTTTAGGCAGCACTTACCGCCTGTAGCCGACCCACTCCGCCAGGGACAGCCCGCCGGCCGCGCCGCAGCGAGGCTGTCGTCCCCCTCCCCTAGCGCGCAGCGCGTAGAGAGAGAGGGGGAAGGCGCGAAGCGACTCAGGGGGGAGCTCATTTCAGCCCAAGGCCATGAAACGCGCCAGGTGATGGTCCTCGTCGCCAAACTGGTGGTCGATCATGATCAGTCGCTTGGCGTAATGCGCCAGCGGCAGCTCCCAGGTCATGCCGATGCCGCCATGCATCTGTATGCTTTCCTCGGCCACCAGGGTCCCCACCGAGCCCACGGTGTACTTGGCGGCAGACAGCATCTTCTCGCGCTCGGTGCCCTGGGCGTTGTCGATGGCATCGGCCGCATTGATGACCGTGGAGCGCACCTGCTCCACCTCCAGCAGCAGATCGGCCATGCGGTGCTGCAGCGCCTGGAAGCTGCCGATGGCCACGCCGAACTGCTTGCGCGTCTGCAGATACTCCAGCGTGTTCTGCTTGGCCACATCCATGGCGCCCAGCGCCTCGGCAGCCAGCGCCAGCAAGGCAAAGCCCTGAACATGCTCGAGCACGCCATGGCCCTGGCCCTCGGCACCCAGCAGCGCATCCTCGGCCAGTTGCACATTCTCGAAAGTCAGCTCGGCGGCGCGGCCGCCTTCCATGCGGCTATAGCCACGCTTGGCAATGCCGGCGGCATTGCCGTCGACCAGAAACAGGCTGATGCCGGCAGTATCGAACATGCCGCCTGCGGTGCGCGCGGACACCAGCAGCAGATCAGCTTTCTCGCCAAAGGCGACCACGCTTTTAGCGCCGTTGAGCACCCAGCCCGTGGCGGTCCTGGCCGCCGTGGCCGTGACCTTGTTGAGCTCGTAGTGGCTGCCTGGTTCGTCGTGCGCCAGAGCGGCGATCGCGCTGCCGGCGATGATGTCCTCCAGCTGGCGTTTTTGCGCATCGCTGCCGGCCGCAATCAGGGCCTGGCCCACGACCAGCGCACCCAGCAGCGGCTCGGCCACCAGGCCACGGCCCAGCGACTCGAACACCACGCTGATGTCAAAGCCCGAGCCGCCAAAGCCGCCCTCTTCTTCCGGGAACAGCGCGCCGATCGCACCCAGCTCGGCAAATTGCGCATACAGCGCGGGGCTGTGACCTTCTGCACCATAGGCCAAATGGTTGCGCTGTTCGATACCGTACTGCTCAGAAACAAAGCGGTTCAGGCTGTCCGCCAGCATGCGGCGGTCTTCGGTGTGTGTGAAGTTCATGACAAATTCTCTCTACCCAACAGGTCATCTATCCAGATCGCTCGGCATCACCGCTTTCGAGGGAGACACCGAGCAAGAGCCGCCTCGCAGCAAGGGTGTCGTCCCCCTTGGGGGCGCCCGGCTAGGGGAAGGTGCGGGGCCGCCCAGGCGCAGCGACTCAGGGGGGATTTCACAAGCCCAGAATCATCTTGGAGATGATGTTCTTCTGGATTTCGTTGGAGCCACCGAAGATCGACAGCTTGCGGTAGTTGAAGTAGTTGGCCGAGGCCGTGGCGGCTTCGTCGATGCCGCCCAGGGGCGCCTGGTCATAGCCTTCGTACTGGGCCTCGTCGATATAGGGCACGGCATACACGCCCATGGCGCGGCGGATCAGCGACAGGATCTCCTGGCGGATCTCGGTGCCGCGGATCTTCAGCATGGAGCTCTCCGCACCGGGCACGCCGCCACCGGCAACGGCCGCGATCACGCGCAGATTGGTGGTCTTCATGTTCTCAAGGTCGATCTCGACACGGGCCATGCGGGCCGCGAACAGCGGGTCCTGGCTCAAAGGCTGGCCGTTCTTGTGCACCTTGGCGGCGATGACCTTGAGCTTGGCCAGGGCCGAGATGCAAAAGCCCACGCCCGCAATGCCGGTGCGCTCGTAGGTCAGCAGATACTTGGCATAGGTCCAGCCCCGGTTTTCCTCGCCCACCAGGTTCTCGGCCGGCACCTTCACATCGGTGAAGAAGACTTCGTTGACTTCCTTGTCGCCGTCCAGCGTACGGATGGGGCGTAGCTCCACGCCGGGGCTGTTCATGTCCACCAGCAAAAAGCTGATGCCGGCCTGGGCCTTGGCTTCACGGTTGGTGCGCACCAGGCAGAAGATCATATTGGCGTGCTGGCCCTGGGTGGTCCAGGTCTTCTGGCCGTTGACGATGTAGAAGTCTCCATCGCGCACGGCCGTGGTCTTCACCGAGGCCAGATCGGAGCCCGCGCCGGGCTCGGAATAGCCCTGGCACCACCAGTCCTGCCCGCTCAGAATGCGCGGCAGCCAGTACTTCTTTTGCTGATCGTTGCCGTACTTGATCAGCACCGGCCCCAGCATGTTCACGCCGAAGGGCACGATGCGCGGGCCGCCCGCCAGGGCGCACTCGGTGTCGAAGATGAACTTCTCGACCGCCCCCCAGCCCGGACCACCATGCTCCTGGGGCCAGTGATTCGCATACCAGCCGCGCTCGTTGAGAATGGCATGCCATTCATCCTGATCAGCCTTGCTCAGGCGCTGTCCGGCCTTGACCTTGGCCGAAATATGCTTGGGCAGCTTTTCCTTGAGAAAACTCTGCACCTCGGCGCGAAACGCCTCTTCCTGGGGGGTGAATTGCAAATCCATTGCTATTTCCTGGTAATCCATGGCGCTGCTTCTGGCGCCTTTAATCTTCAAACTGGCATGCTCTTGCGCCAGAGGCTGCAAGCAAGGGCCGCCCCGCAGCAATGCAGCCGTCCCCCCTTGGGGGAAGACGCGCAGCGGCTCAGGGGGATCAAAAGATCTCGAAGAGGCCAGCAGCACCCATGCCGCCGGCGATGCACATGGTCACCACGCCGTACTTGACCTTGGGGTTGCGGGCCTTGCGGCGCTGGCCTTCAAGCAGGATGTGGCCGGTCAGGCGTGCACCCGTCATGCCGAAGGGGTGGCCGATGGCAATCGCGCCGCCGTTGACGTTGAGGCGCTCGTTGGGAATGCCCAGCTGACGCTGGCAATACAGGGCCTGCGAGGCAAAGGCTTCGTTCAGCTCCCAGAGGTCGATGTCATCCACCGTAAGGCCGTGGCGCTTGAGCAGCTTGGGCACGGCAAACACCGGGCCGATGCCCATCTCGTCAGGCTCGCAGCCGGCCACGGCGAAGCCGCGGAAAGCGCCCAGGGGCTTGAGGCCCAGGCGCTCTGCCAGCCTGGCTTCCATCACCACGCAGGCGCTGGAGCCGTCGGACAGCTGCGAGGCATTGCCGGCCGTGATGAAGTTGCCAGGGCCCTTCACAGGCTCCAGCTTGGCCAGTCCCTCCAGCGTGGTGCTGGCGCGGTTGCAGTTGTCCTGCGTGGCCACCACGTCGCGGTAGGTGACTTCGCCGGTTTCCTTGTTCTTCTCCATCATGCGTGTGGAGCAGGCAATGATCTCGTCCTTGAACAGATCGGCGGCCTGGGCCGCAGCCGTGCGCTGCTGGCTTTGCAGCGAGAACGCATCCTGGTCTTCACGCGTGATGCCATAGCGCTTGGCCACCACATCGGCGGTGTCGATCATGGCCATATAGAGCTCGGGCTTGTGCTCCACCAGCCAGGGGTCCATGTCGGTGGGCAGATTGTTGCCGGCCCGGATGCCGGAGATGGTTTCGATACCGCCGGCCAGCATCACGTCCACGCCCTCGGCCACGACGCGACCCGCCGCGATGGCGATGGATTGCAGACCCGAAGCGCAAAAACGCGTGATGGTGGTGCCGGCGATCGACAGCGGCAGCCCGGCGCGCAACACGGTCTGGCGACCCAGATTGCGGCCCTGGAAACCGTCGGGGTTGCCGCAGCCCAGAATCAGGTCCTCGATCATTTCGGGATCGACACCCGAGCGCTCCACCGCCGCCTTGACGGAGAAAGCAGCCAGCTGGGCGGCAGGAGTGATGTTGAACTCGCCACGATGCGACTTGGTCAGCGGTGTGCGGGCGGTGGAAACGATAACGGCTTCACGCATGGTGCTTGTCTCTGTGAATGTTGAAAACTATTTCTGATAGCTGTCTGCGCTTGTCATTCATTGCCTTCAGATGCTTTTCATACTGAAATCAATGCAAATCATGCGCTAGCAGCTACTTTTTTGATTAATCGCTCAAAAACTGACACGCCCCTTAGCCGGACTGTCGAGCAAGGGCCTAGGCGGCCCCGCCTCCCCGCAGCGAGGGCAGTGTCCCCCTCCCGCGAAGCGAGGGAGGGGGAAGGCGCGGAGCGCCTCAGGGGGTGTTACTTATTCAAACTGTCGAAGTTGCGCCCCTCGGCCACCAGCTTCTGCAGCAGCGGCGCAGGCTTCCAGAACAGCGCGTCTTCCTTGGCAAAGGCTTCGATATCGGCCAGCACCTTGGCCAGGCCCTGCATATCGGCCCATTTCATGGGGCCGCCGCGGTGGCGCGGAAAGCCGTAGCCGGAGATAAAGGTCACGTCCACATCCAGCGGGCGCAGCGCAATGCCCTCGCCCACCACCTTGGCACCTTCGTTGACCATGGCGGCCATGTAGCGGCGCATGATTTCCTCGGCCGTGAACGGGCGCGCTGTCACGCCCTTCTTGGCGCGCTCGGCATCCACAATCGCCAGCACTTCGGGGTCGGGCTGACCGATGCGCGCGCCTTGCGGATAGAGGTAGAAGCCGCGTCCCGTCTTCTGGCCGAACCAGCCGTTTTCACAGATGCGGTCGGCAATCTCCACATAACGGGCCTTGGGGTCGCGCGTGGCAGCGCGGCGCTTGCGCGTGGCCCAGCCGATATCGCCGCCGGCCAGGTCGGTGACCTGGAAGGGCCCCATGGCAAAGCCGAAGCCGCGCACGGCCTCGTCGATCTCGTAGGGGCTGGCACCGTCCTCCATAAGGTAGTCGGCGGCCTGCTTGTAAGTGGCCAGAATGCGGTTGCCGATAAAGCCGTCGCAGACGCCGGCACGCACCGGCACCTTCTTCATCTTCTTGGCCAGCTCGAAGGCCGTGGTCACCACATCGGGCGCCACCTTGGCGGGCACGACGATCTCCAGCAGCTTCATGATGTTGGCCGGGCTGAAGAAGTGCAGACCGATCACATCCTGCGGGCGGCTGGTGACGGCGGCAATCGCATCGATGTCCAGATACGAGGTGTTGGTGGCCAGCACGGCGCCGCTCTTGCAGACGCGGTCCAGCTCCTTGAACACCGCCTTCTTGACTTCCAGGTCTTCAAAGACCGCCTCGATCACCAGGTCCACATCGGCAATGTCGTCATAGCGGGTCGAGGGCGTATAGCGCGCAAGAATAGCGGCCTTGGCCTCCTCGCTCATGCGGCCCTTGGCGATCAGGCCGTTGTAGACCTTCTCCACATTGGCCTGGCCGCGTGCGATGGATTCGGCATCGCGCTCGATCATGGTCACGACCAGCCCGGCATCCAGCGCCGAGACGGTGATGCCCGCGCCCATGGTGCCGCCGCCGATGATGGCAATCTTGCTGAAGGCGCGCGGCTGGGCAGCGCGGGCTTCGGGAATCTTGGCCGTCTCGCGCTCGGCAAAGAAGGCGTGGATCAGGCCGGCGCGCTGCGGGCTGTCGATGCAGGCCAGAAACTGGGCACGCTCGAACTTCAGGCCTTCGGCAAAAGGCAGGTCCAGCGCAGCCTGAACGCAATCGATGATCTTCAGCGGCGAGAACAGGCCGCGCGACTTCTTGGCCGTGTCCGCACGCAGCGCATCGAGTTCCGCCTGGGCGGCAGCCTTGTCGGCCAGGCGTCCCGGCGTGGCGCTGACAGGACGCAGCGGCGCGCCCTGCGCCAGCAGTTCACGTGCATAGGCCAGGCCCGCGGCCACGGGGTCCGCGCCATCGTCCAGCTTGTCCACCAGACCGGCTGCCAGTCCGGCTTTGGCGCCGATCTGCTGGCCGCTGAGCATCAGCTCGGTTGCGGCCTTGACGCCCATCAGGCGCGGCGCACGCTGGGTGCCGCCGGCGCCGGGCACCAGACCCAGGGAGACTTCGGGCAGACCCAGCTTTGCACCAGGCAGCGCCAGGCGGTAATGCGCCGACATGGCAATCTCCAGGCCGCCACCCAGTGCCGCGCCATGAATCACGGCCACCACGGGCTTGCTGCAGGCCTCGATACGGTTGCAGACATCGGGCAGGAAAGGCTGGACCGGGGGCTTGCCGAATTCGCGAATATCGGCACCGGCGATGAAAGCCTTGCCCTGACCCACGATAACCACGGCCTTGACCGTGGCGCTGGCATCGGCCAGCTCCATGGCCGCCATCAGACCCTGGCGCACGGCAGCGCCCAGCGCATTGACGGGCGGATTGTTGACGCTGACGAGCAGGACGTCACCGTCCTGCTTGAGTTCAACGACAGAAGTGCTGGCTTCGGCGGTCATGCGAGTCTCCTGAATCTCTTTATGGAATGGGCTTTATTTTTACGACGACAATGTTTTCTAACAATCCCATGAATCATTGACAGACTGTCAAAGAAAATTAGACAAATACGCCATGGACTCCCAATCACTGACCCTGCTGGTCGAAATCATTGATAGCGGCAATCTCAGCCAGGCGGCGCGCAAGCTCAAGATGACGCGCGCCAATGTGAGCTATCACCTGACCCAGCTGGAGAAGTCTGCGGGCGTGCAACTGGTCAAGCGCACCACGCGCCGCGTGGAGCCCACGGAGATCGGCATGCGCCTCTATGAGCACGGGCGCAACATCCACAACGAAATGCTGGCCGCACGCGAGGCCATCACGGCGCTGGGCCAGAGCCTGCAGGGTCGCGTGGGCATCAGCGTGCCCAGCGGCTACGGCCAGATCGTGATGAGCGAATGGCTGATCGAGTTCAAGCGCCTGTACCCGGGCATCGTGCTTGATGTGCTGTTCGAGAACCGGGCCGACAATCTGCGCGACGATGTGGACATCATCGTGCGCGTGATCCAGGAGCCGCCCCTGTCCCTGGTGGCGCGCAGCCTGGGCACGGTGCGCTACCTGGCCTGCGCCTCACGCGAATATGCGCAGACCCACGGCCTGCCCAGAACCCTGCATGCCCTGCGCGCCAGCCCGCTGATCACCGCCGGAGTCACGGGGCGGCAATTGCGCCTGGCCGCCTATCTGGGCTCCGAGCGCCACGAAGTGATGCTGGAGCCCACCATGATCTCCGAGCATTTCCCTTTTCTGCGCGACGGCATCCTGGCCGGTCTGGGTGTGGGCCTGGTGCCCGACTATGTGGTGCAGGACAAGCTGGCCACGGGCGAGGTGCTGAGCACGCTGGACGAGTACCGGCTCAGCATTTTCGGCACCCATATGTATCTGCTCTACCTGCCCAACCGGCATCAGACCAAGGCCGTGCGCACCTGCATCGATTTTCTGCTGGCCAAGGCCCAGCCCGAGGCAACCCGGCTGGCCGCGATGCCCCAGCCCTGAGCCGCAACGCAAAACGCCAGCGAGCAGGCTGGCGTTCTCATGCGGGCAGAGGCCTCAGGACAGGCTGCGATTCAGATTCTGCTGACGCCAGCTGCTGGGGCTTTGCTGAAAATGCTTGCTGAACCAGCGCGTGAACGAGCTGTTCTCGGCAAAGCCGGCCTGAGCGGCCGCTTCGCTCACCGACAGCTGCGGATTCTGCAGCGCACGCAGCGCGGCCTGGCTGCGCACGGCGTCCAGCGTTTCCTGAAAGCTGGTGTTCTGGGTTTCGAGGTGCCGCTGCAGCGAGCGCGCCGTGTAGCCGAGCGCCCCTGCCACATGGGCAATGCTGTGGCGACCGTGAGGCAGCAGCGACTGCAAGGTGCTGCGCACCTGCTGCTCCAGCGACCGGGCCATGGGCCGCGGTGCATGGCTCTCCATCAGGCTGCGGGCGTGGCTCTCCATGAGGCTGTCGTGGTCGGCATCGATGGCCTCCAGATCCTCGTTGCTCACCACGATGCCATCGAAGTCCGAGCCAAACACAATCTCGCTGCCCAGCACGCGGCGATGGCTCATGGTGCTGCCTGGCGAGCTGTGCGAGAAGTGGATGCTGGCCGGGCTCCAGCCCCTGCCCAGCTGATATCGGCACAGACTCATCAGCGCCGTGATGCCCAGCTCGACCGGGTGGCGCCCCGGGTTCTCGCGCTCGGTATCCAGGTTCAGCTGGATGATGGAATAGCGCCCCTGGGTCACCACCTCCGTGCCCACGGTGGTGCTGATCATGTGGTCATAGTCCTTGAAGGTCTTGAGCATGCTGGAGAGGCTGGCCTGGTGCTGCAGCAGCAGGCTGATCGGCCCGAAGTCGGACAGACGCCAATGCGAGCCCATGAGCAGGCCCAGCGAGGCATGCCCGGCCTGGGCGGAAGAAGCCTCGAGCAACTGCGCAAACGCAGCTTCGGGAACCATGAGATCGGGAGAATTCAGGCAGCTGTGGTCCAGCCCCACCTGGCGGAACATGCGCAGCGGGTCAATGCCGAGCTCATTCGCCACCTTGGCGTATTTGCACAGGCTCACACTTCGGATACGGGGCTTCATCGTGACCAGGAAAACGGTTGACCCGGGTACTGCGCAACAGGCCCGGATTTCATGGATGGACACAGGCCTTAAGGGCAACCTGCGTTTCGGGTGTTGATGTTTATCAATATCACAACAAGCAGTCAATCAATGGATACCAGTAGATCGCGACAGATATGACGGTTCGGCGCGCAGATGCGTCCACTTCAAGACACCCCAGGCCCGGCCCTAGGGTTTTCCTTGCACCCACCCAAGAGGGCAACAAGCTGACGCGATCGGTCAAGCCCCAGGACTGTTGCTGCGCCGAGAATTTTTCCATCAGACGGCGGCGCCCTGCATCAAGGCCTTGCCGGGTACTTAGGAGAAGACCATGAAAGTCGAACAACTGACCTGCAGCATCGGCGCTGAGGTTTCCGACATCCACCTCGGCGATGCGTCCCGCGACAAGGGCCTGGCCGAGGAAATTCGCGCCCTGCTGCTGCAGCACAAAGTGCTGTTCTTCCGCGATCAGGACATCACGCGTGCCGAGCATGTGGGTTTTGCCCGCCATTTCGGCGATCTGGAGGATCACCCCGTGGCCGGCAGCGACCCCGACCACCCCGGTCTGGTGCAGATCTACCGCAGCGAAAAGCGCGAAAACTACGAGAACACCTATCACACCGACGGTCAGTGGCGCGAGAACCCGACGATGGGCTGCGTGCTGCGCTGCATCGAAGGCCCTGCCGTCGGTGGCGACACCATCTGGGTCAATATGGCCGAGGCCTACCGCAATCTGCCCGAGGACATCAAGAAAAAAATTGACGGTCTCAAGGCCAAGTCCAGCATCGAGCACGGCTTCGGCGCCGTCATGCCCGAAGAAAAGCGTCTGGAGCTGGGTCGCCAGCATCCTCCGGTCGAACATCCCGTGGTGCGCACCCACCCCGAAACCGGCGAGAAGATTCTCTACGTCTGCAGCTTCACCACCCACTTTGCCAACTACCACACGCCCGAGAACGTGCGCTATGGTCAGGACAAGACGCCCGGTGCCAGCATGCTGCTGAACTATCTGATCAGCCAGGCGGCCATCCCCGAGTACCAGGTGCGCTTTCGCTGGAAGCCCGGCAGCGTCGCCATGTGGGATAACCGCTGCACCCAGCATTACGCCGTGCAGGATTACTGGCCCGCCGCGCGCAAGATGGAGCGCGCTGCCATCATCGGCGACAAGCCTTTTTGAGCGAGCGCCACCTGCGCCGCATGCCGGCGCCGGAACACGGCGCATCACACCGGCGCTGCGCAAAAGCAATAGCTTGTATCGCTTGACTGCCATTGAAGATAAAGTCATAGCTGCCTGAAACGCTTTTAAATCAAGCGCAGGCAGCTATTATTTTTTCTGTCATCACCTCCTGCATGAATGTGCGCCTGACCAGGCCCCGCCTTGCGCCAATCGCGCCCTGAGGCCGATGACAGAGCGCAGGCCCGGGAGGGCGACAGCACTGCCAGGTACAACCAGCCATTGCTGTGAGCCATGGCACGCGCGAGCCTGACGAGCCTGAATACCACAATGGTGATCCTCGTCAACCGCGCCTGCAGCATCTCTGCGCGGCGAGTCGGTGACGAGCACTGCAGCGTGCGCATCACGGACCTCCCGCTCCTCCCGCGCCTTGACAGCTGTGAGCTGGCCAGAGGCATGCTCAAGACCATCCATCCATCCGCAGCCGCCGGCCCAGACGCCTTCACCAGGCCTGTCTCAGGCCCGGCCCCAGCCTTGCCAGAGCCATTTTTCCATGTCTGCCCGAAATCATCCGCGCATGAAAAAGGCCTCCATCGCGGAGGCCGTTTTTGCGCATGTCGGTTCAGCAGAGACCGCTTGCAGGCGAGGCCGTGATCGCCTTGCCTGCAAGCCTGTCCCGGGAGATCAGGAGGTCTTCCTGAGGAAACCCTGGTTGGCGCCGGGCCGGTTGGGCGCAAAGCCGTTGGCGGCCAGGCTTTCCTCCACGCTGTCGTAGAACACGCCGATCTTGCTGATCTCGCGCGCCTCCTTGGCGGTGGCGACAGGACGACCGAATTCGCGCGAGATGCGCACCAGTTGCTCGATCTGCGAGACGGTGCTGGCCTTCTCGGTACGCGTCTGGTTCCACAGGCAGTCTTCGGTGCCGCAGCGCACATGCAGACCGGCGGCAATGCCCCACATGTTCACGGGCAGCACGTTGCGCACATTGCTTTCCACGGTCAGCACGGCGCCATCGGGCACGGCGCGCACAAAGTTGGCCAGGCTGTACAGGCTGGGGGTGTCCATGCCGCCAGCGATCGCCACCCAGTTCATGACCAGCGGGCCCATGTAGAAGCCACGGCGCATCAGGCGCTCCACCGACTCGAAGCTGTTCAGGTTGTAGCACTGGAAAGCGCTCTGGATGCCGGCCTTGGTCAGGCGACGCACATGCTCCTCCACCCAGCCCGGCTGGGCGGGCACGGTCATTTCCTTGTAGGCATTGAACAGCGTGGGATTGGCGCGCGAGGTACCGGCAAAGTCCGCGTCTTCGGCCTGATCGGTCACGTTCATCTGCGAGGTGTTCACCGTCACGGTCACCTGATCGGGCACCGGGTCCAGATCGGCCAGCATGTGGCGGGTGTCGTCGGAGAGCCATTTGGCCGCCTGACCTTCATCCTCGGGTGCAAAGCTGATGGAGCCGCCAACCTGGATGATCATCTCGGGCACGGCCTTGCGCACGCCGGAGATCAGCTCGTTGAACTTGGACAGGCGCTTGCTGCCCTTGCCGTCCAGCTCGCGCACATGCAGGTGCAGCACCGTGGCGCCCGCGTTATAGCAGTCCACGGCTTTCTGGATCTGCGCCTCCATGCTGACGGGAATGTCTTCGGGAAAATCCGAAGGCAGCCAGCCCGGAGCATAGGGCGCCGCAGTAATGATCAGGGGTTGCTGGTTTTCGGGGAACAGGTGGCCGTCGAGGAAGTTCATGACATGTCTCCAAGTGAATGCGGGCTTCGACGGACAGCCATGGCCGCGGCTTGCCCGCCCTGTGCAATGCCGCCAGGCATTCAAAAGGCATGGGCAACACCGGCCGGCAGGCACCGAATCGTCGAAATTGAAAGCAATTTCACTGTAGGAGAGCTGTCTGCAAAGCGTTTGCCCCAGGACGCTCAAAGCTTGGCAAAGTGCGCCAGAGCACGCGGGCACTCCGATGCGCCCTTGCTCCGACCCGGACCGTCGCAGCTGTGCAGCGACGATGAATGCAGCCTGCCAGCCTGTCGCTGCTCCTATCGCAGCCGCCCGCCTAGCCGCGCCAGGCAGCCTCGATGGCGGCGATATCGATCTTCCTCATCTCCATCATGGCTTCAAAAGCCCGTCTGGCCGCCGCGCGATCCGGGTCGGCAATGGCCGTGGTCAGCACACGCGGCGTGATCTGCCAGGACAGCCCCCAGCGGTCCTTGCACCAGCCGCACTGGCTTTCCTGGCCGCCGTTGCCGACGATGGCGTTCCACAGGCGATCCGTTTCCTCCTGATCGTCCGTCGCAACCTGAAACGAAAACGCCTCGTTGTGCTTGAAGACAGGGCCGCCGTTCAGGCCCAGGCAGGGAATGCCCATGACCGTAAATTCGACCGTCAGAACATCGCCCTGCTTGCCGGAGGGGTAGTCGCCCGGTGCGTGGTGGACCGCGCCCACGGCGCTATCGGGAAAAGTCTGGGCGTAGAACCTGGCGGCTTCCAGGGCCTCGCCTTCGTACCAGAGACAAATCGTGTTTTTGCTGACCATCTTGGCTCTCCTGAACAGGGACTGATGAATGTCTGCAAACCCGCAGACCGCGGACCCCTCTCTATCGAGGCACCGGTGCGCCGGTGCGCCGGTGCGCCGATGCGCCAATGCGTCGATGCACCGGCGGCTTTCGGCGTCTGTGCATTGAAGCCGCATTTCCCCAGCGCTTCAATCCCCATATCAGGAGCGCAGGGTCATGCCTTGCCAAACAGCCTGGCAGTCCGGCTCTCGCCACGGCTGCGGCCCGGACGGCTTCTCGTGCGCTCGGGGCCGCATGCGGAACCACGCGCGCCCTGCCTGGCCCCGGGGCCGCAGCTCCGAACGCTGAAGCCGCCGCTCGGCACCGGTCTGCTTACCCCCTCGCTAGCGCACACCAGAGCAATCGAATCTGCTTTATATCAAGCCAGGCACCTTTATTTTTGTCTAGTCATATAATTGACTACACATATATAAGACTGACTCTTGAAACCTACGTCATGAAATTCACTCTGAACGGCCAGGAAGTGGACGCGCAAAGCGCCACTGCCGACACACCTCTTTTGTATGTGCTGCGCAATGACATGCAGCTCAACGGCCCCAAGTTCGGCTGCGGCCTGGGCGAATGCGGTGCCTGCGCCGTGCTGATCGACGGCAAGGTGGCGCGCTCCTGCTCCGTGCCCCTGAAGGCCGTCGACGGCAAGAAAGTCACCACGCTGGAAGGCCTGTCGCCTGACGCCAGCAAGGCCGCCAGCGCGCAGGCCCTGCAGGACCGCGCCGTGCTGGATGTCAGCGCCGCCGAGACAAAGGCGCCTGCCACCCCACGCACCTACACCCTGCATGTGGTGCAGCAAGCCTTTGTCGATGCACAGGCTGCGCAGTGCGGCTACTGCACCAACGGAATGATCATGGCGCTGGTCGCCCTGTTCAACCAGCAGCCCAAGGCCAGCGACGAAGAAATCAGGCACGCACTGTCCGGCCATCTGTGCCGCTGCGGCACCCATGTGGAAATCATGCAGGCCGCCGCGCGCGCCCGCGAGCTGATTGCCAAGGGCCACAGCCCTGCCCTCCCCGCCGCCGGCGCATCCACAACCGCAAAGGCTGCCTGATCATGAAATTCTTCACCAAAGACAATCACGCCCAGCTCACCCGTCGCCAGTTGCTCAAGGCCGGCGGCATGCTGATGGTCGGCTCCGTTGCAGGCGGCCATCTGCTGATGGCCCAGACCGCCCCCGAAGCTGCCGCCAAGGGCGCTTTCCCTATTCCCTCGGCCAAGCTGGTGGACAGCTTCATCGCGATTGGCGCCGACGGCTCCGTCACGGCCTACAACGGCCACGTGGACCTGGGCACGGGCGTGCGCACGGCTCTGGGCCAGTTGGTGGCCGACGAGCTGTATGTGGACTTTGCCGCCGTGACCATGGTACTGGGCCACACCGCCCGCACCCCGGATCTGGGCCCCACCATTGCCAGCAACACCATCCAGGTGTCGTCCCTGCCCATGCGCCATGCCGCAGCGCAGGTGCGCCAGCTGCTGATCAAGCTGGCCAGCGAAAAATCCGGTGTTCCCGCTGACCGCATCACCACCCAGAAAGGCTTTGTCATCGCCGGCGGCAAGCGCTACGGCTATGGCGAGCTGGTTCAGGGCCAGGATCTGCAGATCGAGGTCGACGACAAGATCGAGCTGCGCAAGTCCGGCTTCGAATACATCGGCAAATCGGTGCAGCGCGTGGACATCCCCAACAAGGTGCTGGGCGCGCTGACCTATATCCACGACCTGCGCGTGCCCGGCATGCTGCACGGCCGCGTGATCCGTCCTCCCTACACCGGCGCCGATGCCACGGCGCCCCTGGGCTCCAGCCTGGTGTCGGTGGACGAGAAGTCCATTGCCCATCTGCCCGGCATCGTCAAGGTCGTGGTCAAGGGCGACTTCGTGGGTGTGGTGGCCGAGCGTGAAGAGCAGGCCATCGCTGCCATGCGCCAGCTCAAGGTCACCTGGAAGGAATGGAACGGCCTGCCCGATATGTCGCTGAGCGGCCTGCACCAGACCCTGGTGGACCACGCCAAGACCGACCGCGTGCTGCAGGAAGACGAAGGCGCGCTGCAGGCCATCGAGCAGGTCAAGACTGCGCTGACCCGCGACTATGTCTGGCCCTATCACGCTCACGGCTCCATCGGCCCGTCCTGTGCGATTGCCGAAGTGGGCAACGGCCAGATCCAGGTCTGGACCGGCTCGCAAAACCCTCACGACGTGTGCAAGGACATCGCTAAGCTCATGGACGTGAATGCCGACAACATCAACGTCACCCGCCTCGAAGCCTCCGGCTGCTACGGCCGCAACTGTGCGGACGACGTCTGCTCGGACGCCGTGCTGATGTCTGCCGCCGTGGGCAAGCCCGTGCGCGTGCAGCTGATGCGCGAGCAGGAAGCCGGCTGGGAGCCCAAGGGCACGGGCCAGCTGATTCGCGTGCGCGGCGGCCTGGACGAGCAGAACAATGTCGCCGCCTACGAGCTGCGCACCTGCTACCCCTCGAACAACGCCTCGGCGCTGGCATTGATTCTGACGGGCAAGGTGTCCGCCAAGATAGAGGCCCAGCAAATGGGCGACCGCACGGCCATCCCGCAGTACGAGTATCCCAAGATGCGCGTGATCTCCCAGGACGCCGTGCCCATCGTGCGCGCCTCGTGGATGCGCGGCGTCTCCGCCTTGCCCAATGTGTTCGCCCATGAGTCCTGGATCGACGAATGCGCCTACCTGGCCAAGGCCGACCCCATCGAGTACCGTCTGCGCTATCTCAAGGATCCGCGTGCCGTGGCACTGATTGCCGAGGCCAAGAAGCAGTGCAACTGGCAGGAAGGCCCGGCGCGACGCAATGCGGCAGCTGACGATCAGCGTCTGGTCAAGGGTCGCGGCTTTGCCTATGCCCGCTACTTCCACAGCAAGTTCCCCGGCTATGGAGCGGCCTGGGCGACCTGGGTGGTCGACGTGACCGTGGACCGCGAAACCGGCGAAGTCAAGGTCGACAAGGTCTTTGTCGCCCAGGACACCGGCGCCATGGTCAACCCCGCAGGCGTGCGTCATCAGGTGCACGGCAACGTGGTGCAGTCCACCAGTCGCGTGCTCAAGGAGTTCGTCACCTTCGACAAGAGCGGCGTCACCTCCGTGGAATGGGGCGGCTACCCCATCCTGCGCTTTGACGAGCTGCCCGAGATCGATTCGCTGCTGGTCGAGCGCCCCAACGAAGCGCCCATGGGTGCCGGTGAATCGGCTTCCGTGCCCAGCGCCGCCGCCGTGGCCAACGCCATCTTCGACGCCACCGGCGTGCGCCTGCTGGAAGTGCCGTTCACGCCCAGCCGCGTGCTGGCCACGCTCAAGGCAGCCAAGAGCAGCGCCGCCTCGTCCAAGTGACTCCACCGATAAAGAACATAGATATGCGAACGTTCCAAAAGATTCTGGCGGGCGGTGCGGCTGTAGTGGTCGTGCTGGCTGCCGCCGGCCTGGCTCTCACCCATCAGGGCGAGATTGCGCCCCAGTCAGCCATTCCCGCGGCCGACTTCACGCCCCAGCAGATTGCCAAGGGCAAGCTGCTGGCCGCCATGGGCGACTGCGCCGTCTGCCACACGGCAGCCAACGGCAAGACCAATGCGGGCGGTCTGGCCATGCCCAGCCCCTTCGGCACCATCTACACCAGCAACATCACGCCCGATCTGCAGACCGGCATCGGTAGCTGGAGCTATGAAGCCTTCGAGCGCGCCATGCGCCACGGCGTGGACCGCGAAGGCCAGTACCTCTACCCCGCCTTCCCCTACACGGCCTTCAGCCGCGTGACGGATGAGGACATGAAGGCCTTGTACGCCTTTCTGATGAGCGAGCCTGCCGTGGAGAACGAGGCGCCCAAGACCGCGCTGAACTTCCCCTACAACGTGCGCCGCGGCATTGCGGCCTGGAACTGGCTCTACCTCAAGCCCGGCGTCGTCAAGGACGATGAAAAGCAGGCTCCCGAGTGGAATCGCGGTGCCTATCTGGTCGAAGGCCTGGGTCACTGCAGCGCCTGCCACACACCGCGCAACGGCCTGGCCGCCGAGAAAACGGGTGAATTCCACCTGAGCGGCGGCAGCGCCGAAGGCTGGGATGCCCCCGCTCTGACGGACAAGACGGCCTCGCCCCTGCCCTGGACCAAGCAGGATCTGGTCGACTATATGAAGACCGGCTTCTCGGCCCGTCACAGTGTGGCAGCCGGCCCCATGGCTCCCGTGGCCCACGGCCTGTCGCAGCAAAGCGATGCCGACCTCGACGCCATTGCCACCTATCTGATGAGCTACCGCAAGGCCGACGCCGCCCCCGGCGATGCCAAGGCACTCATCGAGGAGAAGACCGCCAAGCCCAAGCTGGCACTCGATGCCGAAGGCTATCGCCTGTACCAGGGCGCCTGCATGGCCTGCCACAAGGCAGACCCTTCGGGCAGCAGCTTCGGCGTGCGTCCCCAGTTGGCCCTGAGCACCAGCCTGCACTCCGCATCGCCCGACAACGCCATCATGGCCGTGCTCGAAGGCGTGCAACATCCGGCCCATGCCGACCTGGGCACCATGCCGGCCTTCCGTCATGCGCTCAGCGATGCACAGATCGCCACCCTGCTCAACACCATGCGTGCCCAGTACGGCGTGGACGAGTGGAAGGACCTGGCTGCCAAGGTAGGCCAGTTGCGCAAGCAGACCCAGGCGCATTGACAGCAGGCGCTGCCAAAGCGCTGCACAGCTCTGCACAAGCCGGCCTTCCCTGTCCTTCAGGCCTCGGAAGGCCTTTTTGCGCGTGATCATTTACGGGTAGCGCCGCTACCCGGTGCCCGCCTGATGCTTCAAAATTGCAGCGAGCGAGAGAAACAGAGAAAGCAAGCAATGGACAATATCGACGTCTTGGTACTCAAGGCATTGCGTGACTGGCGCTCGGCCGGCCAGCACGCCTTGCTGGCCACCGTGGTGCGCACCTGGGGCTCGTCCCCGCGCCCCGTGGGCTCCATGATGGCCTTGCGCGAGGACGGTCGCGCCATTGGCTCGGTATCGGGCGGCTGCATCGAAGACGATTTGATAGCTCGCCACACCAAGGCCCTGAACCAGAACCTGGGAATTCCCGACGGCCCGCCGCAGTTGGTGCGTTACGGCGTGAGCGCCGACGAGGCCCACCGCTTCGGCCTGCCCTGCGGCGGCACGCTGGAGCTGCTGCTGGAATTCAACCCCGATGCGGCCAGCCTGCAGCAACTGGTGGCCGAGCTTGAAGCAGGATCACTGGTGAAACGCAGTGTCGACTGCAGCAGCGGCGAAGTCCGCCTGCAGACGGCCGAGCACCCCGACGCGCTGGAGTTTGACGGCCAGCAACTCGTCAACCACCTCGGCCCCGGCTACCGCATGCTGCTGATCGGTGCAGGGGCCCTGGCCGAATACCTGGCCACCATGGCCTTGTTCAACGGTTTCACGGTCACCGTCTGCGACCCGCGCGAGGAATATATGGGCAGTTGGTCGGTGGCCCAGGTCAACACCGTCACCGACATGCCGGACGATGCGGTCACAGCCTTCAAGCCCGATGCGCGCAGCTGCATCGTCGCCCTCACCCATGACCCCAAGCTCGACGACCTGGCCCTGCTCGAAGCCCTGCACAGCTCGGCCTTCTATGTGGGCGCCATCGGCTCGCGCCGCAACAACCACGCAAGGCGCGAGCGCATGATGGAGCACTTCGGCGAGACCGAAGCCTCGCTGGCCAGACTGCGCGGCCCCATCGGCCTCTATATCGGCAGCAAGACTCCGGCAGAGATCGCGGTGAGCGTAATGGCCGAGATTCTGGCCGTGAAAAACGCCGTGCCGCTGCCGCAGGCCATGTCGGTGGAGGTGGCCAAACACGAGCATGACATCGCCATGAACGAGGCCAGCACGCATTGCGCCATTCCGGAAATCCTCCAGCCGGGCTCGGCGCGCTGATATCCGGCGACTCAGGCCCGTAGCGCAAAATCCACGGCCGCTGCAGCATGCAAGGCCGTGGTGTCCAGCACCGGCAACACGCTGTCTTCGCTCTTGATGAGCAAGCCGATTTCCGTGCATCCCAGCACCACGGCCTGCGCGCCACGGGCCGCCAATGACTCGATGGCACGCTGATAGAGCTTGCGCGACACATCGCTGATCTGCCCCGCGCAAAGCTCCTCATAGATGATGCGATGCACCTGCGCGCGCTCGGCTTCGCCTGGCACCAGCACCTTCAGGCCGAACTGCTGCTCCAGCCTCTCGCGCATGAACGGCTGCTCCATGGTGAAGCGCGTACCCAGCAGCCCCAGCACCTGCACACCGGCTGCGCGCGCGGCCGCACCGACCGGGTCGGCTATGTGCAAAAACGGGATCGACACGGCTGCTGCCACCCGATCCGCCACCTTGTGCATGGTGTTGGTGCAAAGCAGCACACAGTCGGCGCCACCGGCTTGCAGACGCCGGGCGGCATCGGCCAGCAACGCTGCCGCATCGTCCCAGCGGCCTTCATGCTGGGCCTGCTCGACAGGGCCGAAGTCCACGCTGTACATCAGCAGCCTGGCCGAGCGCAACGCGCCCAGACGCTCCCTGACACCCTGGTTGATCAGGCGGTAATACTCGGCGCTGGATTCCCAGCTCATGCCGCCGATCAGGCCTATGACGCGATGCGGCCCGGTGCTTGTTTGCAGGTCTTGATTCATGAGCAGCAGTGTGAGGCCGGCCGACCGCCATCGTCTATCATGAAATTTCAGCAAGCCATGAAGACCCACCTGATTCAGCCTTCTGCAACCGATGCGCCAGCGGTGCAGATCCATTTGCTAGGCCGCGCGCCCTACAGCAGCCGCGACCCGGTGCGCATGCATGCGCTGGGCATTGCGCTGCAAAGACAGCAAGGCGTGCACGCCATTGCCTCCGACAGGCGCGAGGACTTCGATACCTGGCCCGGCACCCTGAGCTATACGCCGCCAGGCGTCGAAGTATTTTCCGAGTCGGCCACCGGCGGCGAATATCTGGTGCTGCGCTATGCCGCCCATGAGGCTGACGCTCCCGGGCCATCGCAGCGCATCTCGCAACATGGCCAGCGCTCGGCCTTGCAGATGGCACTGCATCTGCGCCTGCTGCTGCTCAGCCCCTGTCCGGACGCTCTGGCCATCGAGCAGGCTGCGCTGCACTTCATGGCCTGCCAGGAGGGCAGCGCCTGCGGGGCCGACGCACGCCCCGGCGCCGGCTATGCGCGCGTGCTGGACCGCATTGCCGCCGAGTTCGAGCGGTCGCTGAGCATTGCCGATCTGTCCGCCATGGTGGGCACCAGCCCCTTGCGCTTTCTGCGTGAGTTCACACGGCTCACGGGCATGACTCCGCATGCCTGGATCATGGAGACCCGGCTGCAGGCGGCCCGCACCATGATTCAAGGCTCTGATCAGCCCCTTCCGCAAATTGCACTGGACTGCGGCTTCAACCACCAGTCGCATATGGGCCATGTGTTTCGCAAACACCTGGGCCTGACGCCAGGCCAGTACCGGGAACATCACGGTCTGAAGCACGCAGGCTGC
The DNA here is from genome assembly GCF_004522605.1 of Comamonas sp. A23. NCBI lineage: Bacteria > Pseudomonadati > Pseudomonadota > Betaproteobacteria > Burkholderiales > Comamonadaceae > Comamonas > Comamonas sp. A23. Next base: position 148,029 of record NZ_RSDT01000012.1, on the reverse strand, counting down.
CCCTGAATCGCAGGCCTCTGGGCCTATGGTTCACATACGGTTTCATTGCCGGACACACAAAGTGCGGCCTGCGGCCCGCACCTCGCTTCAAGCAGCATTCAGGCGGCGTACCATTGCCGCCTGAATGACGACCGCCAAGAAAAAGAAAACGCCTGCGCGCAAGCGCGGCAAAGCTTCCAGGACTGCTGGCAACAGCCTCTCCCGCATCAGGCGCTTTGCCCTGTCTGCGGGTGCTGCGGCACTGGCCAGCTTCCAGATCGCCAGTTGCAGCTTCAATCCCAGCGTCTCCGCCGAGAGACTGCTGGGCCAGGCGCTGGCAGCCCTGCATATTCCCGCACTCGATGCGCTCGGCCAGACCCTGCAGGCCTTTCGCAAGAACGGCTGGCCGGATCTGGATGATCTGCGTTCCGGTTCCGGTTCCGGTTCCGGTTCCGGCGCCCACACGCCCAGCGTGGGCGGCAAGGTGGACAAGGCCGATGTCACGGCCACAGCCCTGCCCACGCACTTTGCCCGCTGCCCCCAGTTCTTTCCCGGCGGCAAGGCTCCGGCCCTGCAGCTTCAACCCCGTGAGCGCGAGCTGTGCTTTTCGGGTTTTGCCGTGCTGCACAACGGCAGCACCAAGACCCCTGTGTTTGTGGCCGAGCGCCTGAATCGCCAGATGCTGCAGCAGGCCCAGGGCTTGCAGCGCAGCGACAAGTTCTATGCCGACGCCCGCCTGCCGCGCGCCGAGCGCTCCGAGCTCGACGACTACAAACGCTCCGGCTTCTCGCGCGGCCATATGGCGCCGGCGGCCGACATGAGCACGCCCGAGGCCATGGCCCAGAGCTTCAGCCTCGCGAACATGGTGCCGCAGAACCAGGTGCACAACGCGGGCGCCTGGAGCCAGGTGGAACAGGCCACGCGCAAATATGCGCTGCGCGCCCGGGGCGATGTCTTTGTCTTCACCGGCCCTGTATTCAACAAGAACGCCTCCACCATCGGTGAGAGCAAGGTGGCGGTGCCCGACTACCTCTTCAAGCTGGTCTATGACGCCAGCACCGGCAAGAGCTGGGTGTACTGGCAGGCCAACAGTGCGGATACGCGGATGAGTGCGCCCATCAGTTATGAGGAGTTCACTCGGAGGACGGGGATGCCGTTGTTGGCGGGGGTGATGCGGGGTCACGGTTAGCCTTCTGGCGTGGACTAGGAGGCCGTCTTTGCCCCTGCCGGGTGGTTGTTTTTTGAAGCCGGGTCTCGGCCCGGCGGCCGACCTACCTTCTTTTGCTTCGCTAAAAGAACGTAGGCCAAGAAAAGGCGACCCGAATGTCCGCGACCCTCCGCTTCGCTGCGGGCAACTTGCCTCGTGGCGGTTACGAGGATGGGGAGAAGAGAAGCGCGCTGCTGGCGCTGCGGCTCAGAGAGTTGCCGTGCGCCGGTCCAGAACCTTGTCTATCAGGCCCCACTCGCGGGCCTCTTTGGCGGTCATGAAGCGGTCGCGGTCCAGGTCGCGTTCCACCTCCTGGTAGCTGCGCCCGCAGTGCTGGGCGTACAGGCGCGTCACGCGGTCCTTGGTGCGCAGCATTTCCTCGGCATGAATACGGATGTCCGAGGCCTGCCCCCGCACGCCGCCCAGCGGCTGGTGCACGTGCAGGCTGGCGTTGGGCATGGCCATGCGGTGGCCGGGCTCGCCGGCCATCAGCAGGAAGGAGCCCATCGACCGCGCCGTGCCCATGCACAGCGTGTGCACGGGCGACTTGATGAACTGCATGGTGTCGTACATGGCCAGGCCGCTGGTGATCACGCCGCCCGGCGAGTTGATGTAGAGGTGTATGGGCTTGTCGGGGTTCTCCGCCTCCAGGAACAGCAACTGCGCGCAGACCAAGGCAGAGACCGCATCGTTCACCTCGCCGTTCAAAAAGATCACGCGGTCGCGCAGCAGGCGCGAGTAGATGTCGAAGGACCGCTCTCCGCGCGCCGACTGTTCGACAACCATGGGGACGAGCATCATCGATTCGCGCATGGGCGAACTCCTGTGTGTGATGGTGAAAAAAAGAACCGCAGCCCTGCGCCGCACGCCCCGTTGCCAGGGCAGCGCCTCAGGTCGCGTACATCAGGAAGCCGCCATCATTGGCCACCTCCCTGGCGGGCTGCGCCCGCGCATCGGTCAGCACATGGACGATGCGCAGCAGCGTACCGCCGTCGGCAGCGGGGCTAATCTTCAGGTCCACCGTGCTTTCCAGAAAGGGCGGCTCGGCCTCACGCAGCCGCAGGCTCAGCGCCTGCGGCGGCACCTCGCTCAACGGCTCGGCATGCTCGGTGCCCGGCAGCCACTGCGCGCGCAACTCGGGAATGCTCAGCGCGCGCCAGACCTTCTCGGGCGAGGCGTCCAGCGCGTACTCCTGCACCAGTTCGCAGGCCGCATCGTCGTTGTCCATATCGTTCATTGGTCCATGTCCTTGAGCAGGCCCTTGAGAGCATCCATACGCTGCGGCCAGTAGGCGCGGTACTTCGCCAGCCAGCCCGCAATCAGCGCCAGCCCTTCGGGATCGACCTCGTAATGCACGAAGCGCCCCTGGCGCTGCTCGCTCACCAGCCCCGCATTGCGCAGCACGGCCAGATGCTGGGACATGGCCGACTGGCTGATCTCCTTGCCCTCGCGCAGTGCGCTGGCATGCATGCTGCCAGCGGCCAGCTTCTCGAAGATGGAGCGGCGCGTGGGGTCGGCCAGGGCCTTGAAGATGTCGTTTTCGGGCATGGCGACACTTTAGCAATCACTTATCTAAAACGCAAACATTCCATGGATAAGGTGCCTGCCGACCCGCTTTGGCATAGACCGCACCCTGTGCCGGACGTGGGTACCTCCAAAAACTTGCCCTGTGCCGTACACGCCCATGCCAAAGTGAACATTTCTGGATGAACTCCATTGAACTGATCGATGACAGTGCCTACGTGGCACTGAAAAATGCCACGTTCTCAACTTCATTGGAGACTCTATGACCAAGTCATCCGTTCGCCGTAGTGCCCCTGCGCCCGGCAGCCAACCCGCCCCCCGTTACCCAGACGGCGATTTCCCGTATTCAAAGCGCTGTTGCAATCAAGACAGGAGGTAGCGTGCCCAAGGGCTCGTATGTTGATCGAATGCAACAAGCCATCGCAAAAAAGCAGAAATGGAATTCCTGACACATCCATCAAGGAGAGCGACCATGCCCAGCAAAGCCGACAACGACAACCATGCAAATAAATGCAATCCCAACAATGATGAGTACTGGCACTCGCGCGGAGAGGATCAGCGCCCAGATGACTGGGAAGATCTCATCGCTCAGAAAAATCATGAGAGTTGACTGAGCATCCAGGCCGACCACTCGATGATCTCCGTCTTCTTGTGGCTTGGTCGAATCGAATCCTGACTTCCGCAGGACCAGACCCACAACGGCGGCGTCTGGAGCAAGGTCGAGCAGGACACGCGCCGCTACGCCCAGCGCGCCAAGAATGATGTCTACGTCTTCACCGGCCCGGTGTTCGACGGGCAGCCGCTCACCATCGGGCCGGGCAAGGTCCATGTGCCCTGCCACATCTTCAAGCTGGTCTATGACGCCAGCACCGGCAAGAGCTGGGTGTACTGGCAGGCCAATAGTGCCGACACCCGCATGGGCCCGCCCATCAGCTACGAGGAGTTCACGCGCCGCACCGGCATGCCGCTGCTGTCGGCCGTGCATCTACCGCAAGCATAAAAAATGAGCTTACTACGCAAGTTATTCAATGATTTCAATGGCATTTGATATTGAAATCCTTGAGTGACGAGCGTAATAAGCTCACTTTTCAATAGCCACAAAGCTCCACAGAGATTGCAGGGAACTCAGGCCGGCTCGCCCGCCAGCCGACGCACCACCTCGGACAGCACCTGGGCCTTCTGGCGGGTGCGCTCATTGGCCATGCCCGTGAAGCCACGCTTGGTGGCCGTGTGGTGCAGCGTGTGGCCGACCTGCCGGCGGTACAGCGCACGTGCCCGATCGCGCATGGCGCGGGCGCGCTGCAGCTGCAGGCGGCGCTGGGCCGGGCTCAGCCTGACCAGGGCCGTATCGGACTGGGAAAGATCGTAGAGCTCACGCTCATTGGTGGCGAGAAGTTCATGCGCGGAATGGATGGCACGTCCCATGGCTTGCTCCTGTCATCAAATGCAACGAAAAAGCACCTTGAATGCATGCACATCCAAGATGCTTCGGTGAGTACAGAACAGCACTCTAGGACAGATTCCGGCTCCAGCCCCCAATACCGCACCCATGCAAGCGGTATTGGGTGGTACGGCGAAGCGATGGGCCTTCCGCCAGCCTCTGCAGACGGCGCGCGCCTCTGGCTTACCTGACAGCGGACTCTGCTGCGGCCGCTGCCGGTGCGGTGACCGCTGGCGCGCTGGCCGCCGCCGGGACATGCTGCCAGCTGACAGGCAGCACGGCGTCCAGCCAGTGCATGCGCCAGGCCAGCAGCGCGGCGGCTGCCATCAATGCCAGCACACACAGGCTGTTGCGCAGGCCATGGCTGTCCGCATAAGGGTCGGCAATATTGCGCCTGGCGTTGACCGGTACCTTGGCCGTCTGCGACAGGCTGCGGCCCAGGCCCAGATTGATGTTCATGCGGCCATTGATGGCCCAGCCGCTGGCATCCAGAATCGGTCCCAGGCTGCGCTGACGCAGCTTGAGCCAGGCAATCAGCATGCTGGGACCGGAGATGGCCAGGATAAGGCCCAGTATGGCCACCGGAATCCACGGCCCCAGTTCGATGAACTTGCCGAAGATGCCAACGATCACGGCGCTCAGCGAGCCCAGCGCCACGCCGATGGCGGCCACCGTCCCCACATCGGTCTTGCGCGCTGGAGCAGGTGCCTGGGCCAGGTCCTTGGGCGCCGTCACCAGCTTGGTCGCGTTGTCGCTGAGGCTGGTATTGACCACATCGTTCTTGGCTGCGGCATGCTTGGCGACCTGCTCCTCGATCATGCGCAGGAACTTCTTGTAGGGCGAGAAAAAGGCCTGGCCGATGCTGGTCGGGTTGTCGATGAGCTTGACGATGGTGGCATCCCAGTCATTGCCCGCACGGTCGTAGAAGACGCCGTTGCGCCCCACGAACAGAAAGTCCACATCGCCTGCCGTAAAGGCCGCGACGATCGTCTTTTTCTGCCCCTCGCGCTTGCATTCGCAGTAGGCCAGATAGGTTTTGGCCATGGCGGCCAGCGTGGAGTGGGCTGCCGCATCGGCAACCTCCACGGTCAGATCGCAGCTGCGGCCGTCCAGGAACAAGGTACCGGCCTGGAAGGCCGCGCCTTCGCGGCGATAGAAGCGGGAGAAGGAGACAAAGTTGTTGAGCAGCTCCAGCAGATCGCGCTGCAGGCGGATCAGCTTCTCCAGAGCCATGGCCTGGACGGCATGCTCTTTTTCGGCATCGTCATGGTCCAGCAACTGCATCACTGCGTCTTTCAACCCGCTGGACAGCAGTTGCTGAATTTCGGCCTCGCTCACTGCGCCCAGCGGCGTTGCCGGGCACTCCGACAACCATTGCTGGCAATGGGCCAGCATGGTCTTGAGCTGATCCCACTGCACCTCGGTCAGCGCCGTCAACGCTTCGCCGAACACGGGTTGCACGGCCTGCTCGCGCAAGGTCTGCAAGGCAGCAGCCCAGGCGGGGTTGACGCCATTCACCAGCGGCAGGCTGCGCTCGCCGGTCACTGCGGCCAGCGGCAGCGCGGCCAGAGACTCCGATGCATTGCTGAGCACCTGCGCGCCCAAAGCGGCATAGCCTTCTTCCGTTGGGTTGAGCGGTGCACGTGCATTGGCATCGAACTCCACCAGGCGCGTGCGGGCAAAAAAGTCATCGACTTTGGCCTGCACTGCGTTCACGGCCTCCGCAGCCGCCAGCGCCAGTGCACGCGGCTGCAGATTGCAACCCAGCTCTGCCGCCTGGTCAAACCAGGTCTGCAGGGCTTGTACGTCTTCCCAGAAGGCCTCGGCCTTGCTGCGATCGATGCCTGGAACGCCATCGCTGCCGTCCACCGCGCCGTAAAGCTCCTGAATGCGGGCAATCAGACCAGCCAGGGCCTCATCGCCTTCGGCCGTGGCTGCACTGACGACGCCGTCGCCATTGAAACGCAGGGCCTGCAGCGAAGCCATGCGCTCCTGCACCTGGGCCAGCGTGATGGACTGGGCATCGGGCAGGCCCGCGAGCTCCAGCACGCGTCTGGCCTCTGCCAGCAACAACGCGCCTTCCTCCGTCGCATCGTTGATGCTGTTCAGTTGCAGCACATCGCCGCCATCGGCCAGAACCTGCGGATCACGCACTCTTGCCACGGCCCATTCACAGGCGGCCACCAGCTCCGGAGGGCGAATACGGCCGTCCTTGCTCTCGTCAATCAAATCCAGCGTTGCGCTGTCGAACTCGATACCTCGCGTGGGACAGGCCAGAGCCACCCACAGCTTCTGATCCAGCTCACCAATATGGGCAATGTCCTGGCCCGTGCGAATCACCACCTGATCCACCTCGCCGGCGCGGAAAAACTGCCACTCGTACTGCTTCTGCATGAAACTACCAACTCCCAGGCAAGGATTGCCCTTGTCAAAGCACATTGCAACCAATGGCTGCCTGCACTATCCGCTATCAAAAGCGAGGAGTTTAAAAGTCATTTGCACTGTCTGAATGGTGACATTTGTGAACTCTTGCGCTTCTTTGGGCTGGTTTGCACTCCCGTCCGCTGCCTTATTGCGCCATCTTGGGTGTCTGCTGGTCTTTTTTCAATAAAGTACTTTTTTAGATACTTTATTTGCTACACTGCCCCGCAAAACCGTGCTTATGACTGCTGCGTCCACCGCCTCCCAATCCCGCGACAAGCTGCACCTGCAGCTGGCCCGACTGTTTCGCAACAAGATAGCGACGGGCGAGTGGACGGTCGGACAAAGCATCCCCACCGTCGAGGAGCTCGAGGCCCTGCACAGCGTCTCGCGCACCACGGTGCGCATGGCCGTACATGCGCTGGTCGATGAAGGCCTGCTGCAGACCCGCAAGCGCGGCGGCACCAAGGTCGTGGGCCAGCCCTACAAGCCCCCATCCTTTTTGCTGCCAACGACCTGGCAGGAGCTGGTGGCCTTTGGTGAGCAGATTCAGCAGACTACGCTGCAGCAAGCGAATGACTGCGTGCCGCCCATTCCGGCCGGCTTCCCTTCCCCTGGCGAACTGGCCTCTGCCTATACCTATTTTTTACGCGTACACAAGCACGGCGATGCACGCTTTTGCCTGTCCGAGCTGTACCTGGAACAAAACCTCTACCCCAGGTTGCAGGAGCAGCTGGAGCGCACCACGCTGGCTCAGGCGCTGGGAAATGACCCAGCGCAGATCGCCACGGCCCGCCAGTACCTGAGCGTAGCCCCGGCCGACGAGCTGATTGCCGAGCATCTGGGCGTGCCGCTGGGCACGCCGTTGATGCAGGCGCTGCGCTGGGCCTGCAATCCACAGGGCTTGATCGTCTACTGGGCCAAGGTACGCTTCATCAGCGAATACGTGCATATCGAAATGGACCTGCTCAAATGACCATCGTCCTGCCCCAAGTCCAGCAGCCCTCCAAGCCCCATAGCGGCCGTGTGGCCTGGATCACCGGCTCCACCAGCGGCATCGGCTGGGCCATTGCCAGGCAACTGGCCGGCGAAGGCGCCGCCATTGCCCTGCATGGCAGCGCCCAGGCGTCTGCCAGCACCGATGCACAGCTCGCCGAGCTGCACGCACTGGGTGTGGCCGCCCGCTATTACCCACTGGATCTGAGCGACGGCCTGGCCATTGCCCCGCTGGCCCGGCGCATCGCCGCCGAGCTCGGCGCTGTGGACATTCTGGTCAACAACGCGGGCATGCAGCATGTGGAATCCGTGCTCAGTTTTCCGCCAGACCGATGGAACAACATGCTGGCCGTCAACCTGAGCGCACCGTTTCACACCATACAGGCCTGCACGCCGGCCATGCTGGAGCACGGCTGGGGACGCATCATCAATATGGCATCCGTCAGCGGCCTGGTCGGCGTGGCCCACAAGCCCGCCTATGTGGCCAGCAAGCACGGCCTGCTGGGCCTGACCAAATCCGTGGCGCTGGAGCTGGCCACCACGCCCGTGACCTGCAACGCCATTTGCCCCGGCTGGGTGCTCACGCCGCTGGTGCAGGCCCAGATCGAAGCCCTGGCGCAGCGCGAGCAGCTGGACGAGGCGGCAGCCCGCGCCAGGCTGCTGGGCGCCAAGCAGCCCTCGCAGGCTTTTGTGACGGTGGAACAGGTCGCGGCACTGGTCGGCTTTCTGGCCAGCGACAACGCCGCCCAGGTGCGTGGTGCACAGTGGAATATGGATGGAGGCTTTACCGCAGCATGAAGGATCCACAAGCCAGCACAAGCCAGATCCCATAGATCAGTCATAGATCGATGGCTGACAGCGCACAGCAGATCAGCGCTGCAGCCTGTTTTTATTCAAATCGTTTAAGGAGACGAACATGGCATTGAACGAAACCCACGACGCCGGCCTGCAAAGCTGGGTCGCCAGCGCCAACACGGGCAGCAGCGACTTCCCCATCCAGAACCTGCCGTTTGCAGTCTTTCGTCGCAAGAGCAGCAGCGAGGCTTTTCGCGGCGGCGTGGCGATTGGTGACCAGGTGCTGGACATGGCGGCTGTTCGCGATGCCAAGGCACTGGGCGGCGATGTGCAGGCCCAGGTCGACGCAGCGGCGCAAGCTCAGCTCAACAGCTTGATGGCCATGGGCCCGGCGTCTTGGTCGGCCCTGCGTCTGGCCCTGTCGCGCGCCCTGCGTGCCGGCGCTGCCCAGGAAGCCGCCCTCAAGGCCTGCCTCGTGCCCCAGGCCGATGTGGAATACGGCGTACCCGCACAGGTGGGCGACTACACGGACTTCTACACCTCCGTGCACCACGCCACCAATGTGGGCAAGCTGTTCCGCCCCACCAACCCGCTGATGGAAAACTACAAGTGGGTGCCCATCGGCTACCACGGTCGTGCCTCCAGCATCCGCATCTCGGGCGTGGACTTCAAGCGCCCCAATGGCCAGCTCAAGGCTCCCGATGCCGACCCCGTGCTCAAGCCCTGCAACCGCCTCGACTATGAGCTGGAGATGGGCATCTATGCCGGCTCGGCCAATGCCTGGGGCGAGGCCATCGGCATCGAGGACGCCGAAAACCATATCTTCGGCCTGTGCCTGCTCAACGACTGGTCGGCACGAGACGTTCAGGCCTGGGAATACCAGCCACTGGGCCCCTTCCTGTCCAAGAACTTCGCCACCAGCATCTCGCCCTGGATTGTGACGCTGGAAGCACTGGAGCCCTATCGCACGGCCTTTGTCCGCCCGTCCGAGGACCCACAGCCCCTGCCCTACCTCAGCTCCGAAGCCAACTCGCAGCGCGGTGCGCTCGACGTGCAGCTCACGGTTGCCATCCAGACCGAGAAGATGCGCGCCGAAGGCAAGGCCGCCGAGCAGATCACCCGGACCAGCTACCGCCACGCCTACTGGACCATGGCCCAGCTGATTGCCCACCACACCGTCAACGGCTGCGATCTGCAACCCGGTGACCTGCTGGGCACGGGCACGCTGTCCGGCCCCACCATGGCCGAAGCCGGCGCCCTGCTGGAAATCACCGAAGGCGGCAAAAAGCCCCTGAGCCTGAGCAACGGCGAAACCCGCACCTTCCTGCTCGACGGAGACGCCGTGGTCTTTGCCGGCTGGTGCGAAAAGCCCGGTGCCGCGCGCATCGGCTTTGGCGAATGCCGTGCCACCGTTCTGCCCGCGCACCAGGCCTGAGCGGGCCTCGGCCATCCCGCAAAAAACCGGCCTGGCGCCGGTTTTTTGTTGGGAATCTGCCTTCGGCCTGCTCGTAACGTCATGACACAATTGCAGCCATGCCTTCCGCTTCGGACACCCCCACCCCTGCGCTCGCCCCTGCTGGCCGAAACCAGCGCCAGGAGCCCGTGCTGAACCAGCCTGCGCGCTCGGATGCCAGCCCCTTGCCTGCCTCCATCGCAGGAGCCTTTGCAGCCGCGGCCTATTCCATGCAGCACAGTCTGCAACACGAGGCCGGGCAGACCGCTGCACCCGAAGAGGAGGACAGCGGCCTGCTGCCCCAGCTCTATGCCAGCCGCCTGAGCCCACGTTCACGCGACTTTTACCTGGCCCAGTTCAAGCGCTTCGATGCCCTGGACCGCAGCCTGCCCAGCTGGAATATGGCGGCAGCCTTCCTGACCCTGGCCTGGTGCAGCCTGCACGGTCTATGGCGCGAGGCTGGCAAATACCTCGCAGCCGTCACGGCAACCGCGCTGATCTGGTGGTTTGGCCTGCGCCCGGCTCTGCCCGAGGCCATGGCGCTGGGCCTGGGCATTGCACTTTGGCTGGTGGCTGTGGCCGTGCCCGGCCTGCTGGGCAATGGCTGGTACTGGCGCAAGATCAGGGCCCAGACGCTGCAGGCGATTACGGACGCGCCCAATATGGCCGCCGCCCATGCCGCCTTGCAGGCGCAGGTCGGCTCTCCTCGCAACAGAACCGCAGCCATGCTGGTGCTGGCCCTGCCTGCGGCAGCGGCCGCAGGCGCGGGCCTGGCCTTGCTGCCCGCCGACGGCCCGGCACCGACCAAGAGCGCAGTGCCTGCAGCCACCGCCGTGGCCAATCGTCCAGCTGCCAGCCCGGACCTGGCAAAGCCCGCCCCCGAGGCGACCTCTGCTGCCGCCCAGCCAGAAAACCGCCCGGCAGAGCCAGCGCCTGTGACCGCCACCGAGACAGACACACGCACAGCGCAGGCTGCGCCCGACGCAGCTGCCTCAGTGCCGAGCAAAGCGGCGGTCAAGGCCGAGCTGAGCGAAAAGCCGACAGCCAGGCCCGCGACAGATACAAAGGAACAAGCTGCCCCCTCGACACCCCATGCCGGCTCGGACCTGGTTCCTGGCAAGTTCTATCTGAATCTGGGCGTCTATTCCGAGGCCGGCAATGCCGACAAGGTGCTGGCGCAGCTGCAAAAGTCCAGACTGCCCGCGCTGACGCAGAAGATGGCCAGCAACAAGGGGGAAGTCACCCGAGTACGCAGCGGCCCCTTCGAGAGCCGAAAGCGCGCTGAAAAGGCTGCACGCAAGCTGCAGGCCGCGAATATCGATGCCGGCATCTTTCAAAGTGCAGAAGGAGCCCACAAGCCATAGACTCTGGCGCTGAAAATTCACAGTCAAAATGCGACCATTCCCTTGAGGGAATTGCGCATAAAGCTATCAAATTTTCGCATTGCTTTGTTGCACCCGCTTGCACATCAAGGCTTGGTCTGGCATGCGCGAGCACCTGGGGGCGCTATGGTGTGGGGCATGAAGCATCGAACACCCACTCTGCATATTTCCACCCGCCCTTTGCTCGGCATGGCTGCTGCCAGCATGGCTGTGCTGATGGCGGGCTGCGCAAGCAATGGCATGGTCGCAGGCGGCAAGACCGCCCCGCCTGCGCGTCAGCTGCAGGTATGCCACGCGGAGCCGGTACAGATCTATATCGGCCACAACACCGTGGCATCGACGCTGGAAACCATCCGCCAGAAGTCCGGCTCGTACCTGCTGCGCGTGCTGCGCGAGGGTCAGCCCGCGACCATGGACTACAACCAGGAGCGCCTGAACGTCATCACCAATGACGCAGGCAAGATCACGGCGCTGCGCTGCGGCTGAGCACCCGCCAGGACTTACAGGAACATTTCCTGCAGGTCGCTCAGAAAGTCAAAGCCGCGTTCGGTGGGCACCACGCGGCCCAGATCGCGGCTGATCAGGCCCTTGGCCTGGGCCTGATCGAGCCCCTTGGCAATGGCCGACATGGGCAGGCCCGTGCGCTCCATGAACTCCTGCAAGGCAAAGCCGCCGCGCAGGCGCAGCGCGTTGAGCATGTATTCGAACGGCAGATCGGCACGCTTGACCTCGTTGTCCTGTGCCAGCGGCGTGCCGGCCAGTGCCATGTCGATATAGCGGGCCGGATCGCGGAAACGCACCTGACGCACGATGCGATGGGCAAAGCTCAGCTTGCTGTGCGCACCGGCGCCAATGCCCAGATAGTCGCCGAACTGCCAGTAGTTGCTGTTGTGAAAGCACTGATGGCCGTCCTTGGCATAGGCCGAGACCTCATAGCGCTGCATGCCCGCGGCCCTGGTGCTGGCCGTGATCAGGTCCAGCATCTCATAGGCCGTATCGTCCTCCGGCACCACGGGCGGATATTTGGCGAAATAAGTGTTGGGCTCGATGGTCAGGTGATAAATCGACAGATGTGGCGGTGCAAACGACAGTGCCGTGTCCACATCGCGCTGCAGATCGACCATGCTCTGGCCAGGCAACGCATACATGAGATCGATATTGAAGGTCTCGAAATTGTCCGCCGCCTCGCGCACCGCAGCCTGGGCCTGCGCCGCATCATGCACACGGCCGACAGCCTGCAGATAGCGGTCGTCAAAGCTCTGCACCCCGATTGACAGGCGGTTCACGCCAGCCGCACGGAAGGCCTTGAAACGGTCCTTCTCGAAGGTGCCGGGGTTGGCTTCCATGGTGATCTCGCAATCGGGCTCCATGCGCAGACGCGCGCGCAGACCGGCAATCAGCTTGTCTATGGACTCGGGCGAGAACAGGCTGGGCGTGCCCCCGCCCATGAAGACGCTGTGCACCGTGCGCCCCCAGATCAGCGGCAGTGCAGACTCCAGATCGGCCATCAAAGCATCGATGTAGCGATCCTCGGGCAGCGCATCTCCCTTGGCCCATGCATGCGAGTTGAAGTCGCAATACGGGCATTTCTTGAGACACCAGGGCAGATGCACATACAGCGACAGCGGCGGCAGGCTGCCCAGTTGCAGCGTGCCAGGCCGCATGTAATGCTGAATATCGCGCTGCACCGCCGCTTCGGCGGTCTCTGTTTGATGCTGAATGGGAATCATGGGAAATATGCTTTTCTAGCGCAAACAAAACCGACGCCGCTAAAACACCATGGGACAGCAAGCAAGGGCTTAGGCGGCCCCGCCGCCCCGCAGCGAGGCTGTCGTCCCCCTTCCATAGCGCGCAGAGAAAGGGGGAAGGCGCGGGGCCGCCTAGGCAAAGCGCCTCAGGGGGAACCGCTGGTTATAACCAGCGCTCTTTCACCATCTCGATCATGGTGCGCGAAGAAAGTCCACGATGGCTGTGCGCATGCTTGAGCTCGGGCTCCATCTCGGCAAAGGTCAGGCCCAGCTCGGGAATAAGCAGTACCGGGTCAAAGCCGAAGCCATTGCTGCCACGGCGCTCGGTCGTGAGCAGAGCCTGCACGCGTCCTACGGCAATCAGCGGCTCGGGGTCCTTGGGCGAGCGCACGCCCACCAGGGTGCTGACCATGGCGGCACGGCGGTTGGTCACACCCTGCATCTGCTCGAGCAGCGCGCGCACATTGTTGTCGTCGCTTTTCTCGTAGCCGAACTGGGTGCAATAGTAGGCCGTGTCCACGCCGGGCAGACCGCCAAAATGATCCACACACATGCCGGCATCATCGGCAATGGCGGGCAAGCCGGTCTTCTCGGCCGCAAAGCGCGCCTTGGACAGCGCATTCTCTACAAAGGTGCCATAGGGCTCGGGAGCTTCTCCCTCGAACAGATCGCCCTGACGAATCAGCTCCACGCCCAGCGGGGCAAACATGGCTTGCAACTCGGCGAGCTTTCCGCGGTTGTTGGATGCCAGCACAATTTTCATAATAAAAATCCATGGAAGCGCTTATGGCGCTTGCGCAATCAGCTATTGATTCAGTAGTTTCAAGCCAGCGCCTATTGCAGCGTGCAACCGTGTTCAGGTCTTGGCTTTCTGGCGCTGTGCCGAACGGCGTATGGCCTCGTTGATTTCGGCAATCGATCGCTCGATGGCCTCGTCGTCGAGCTCATCCTCGCAGTCTTCGATCGGCCCCACCTGTATCGTGGACTCGAAGCCCTGATCCTCGATTTCCTGTGTGGAAATGGAAGACGGCTCGAAATTATTCGGTGTTTCCCATACCAGTGCCAGCACGGTGACATTGTCGCTGCCGTCCCCGGCGCGCTTGAGTGCGGTGTCGACCAGCATGGGCACAAAGTGGGCCACGGCCTTGTCGTTCATGATCTGGAGAATTTCCGGCGTCGGCACCGCCCCCCAGAGGCCATCGGAGCACAGCATCAGCTGATCGCCCTCCTCAAGCCGCCTTGTCTCGCTCACATCGAAGATGGGCTTGGAAGGCGAGCCCAGGCAGGTGAACAGCACATTGCGGTTGGCCGGCGCCAGCGCACCGGAGACCTTGCGCATCTCGCTGTACGAATGATCACGTGTTCGCTCCACGAGCTGCCCGTCGCGCACCCAGTACAGACGCGAGTCGCCGCAGTGTATCCAGGTCACCTTGCCGTCCTGCAGCACGGCCGCCACCAGCGTGGTGCGCGGCGTGTCCATCATGCCCTTGGTGCTGGCATAACGCAGTATCTGGCGATGGGCCTGCAGCAACGCCTCTTCCAGAAACAGGGCAGGCTCTTCCAGCATGGGCTTGGCCTTTCGCTGAAAAAGCGTGGAAACCACCTGCAATGCTATCTGTGCGGCCACTTCGCCGTCCGGATGCCCGCCCATGCCGTCCGCCAGCACGAACAATGCCGCCTCTCGCGTGTAGCAGTAGCCCATGCGGTCTTCGTTGAGGGCACGGCCTCCACGGCGGCTGAGCTGGAAGACGGAAAATTTCATGGTTTGCGATTGCTGTCGGTCACCGCTCCACGTTCGGAGCCGCCGAGTTTCTGAAGATTCTTCCTGGCGTCATGCACCATGTTGTCAAACTGCATGCGCATGCGCTCCTGCATGCTGAGCTTGGTATAGCGACGCTCGCCTTCGCGGCTCAGCTCTTTTTGCAGGGCAAACACCGACTGCGGGCGCGAGAGCGGATCCATGGCCATGCACCACTCCACCACCTCGATCAGATTGTCCGAATACACGCCGCGCAGCTTGTTCAAGGCAAGGGCCAGTCGGTCCTTGTCCTGACGCTGCGGAGCTTCATTGGGCGGTATGCCCTGCATGCAGGCATAGATGCAGGCGCCAATGGCGTAAATATCGGTCCAAGGACCCAGCTGGGAATCGCGCCGGTACATCTCAGGGGCAGCAAAGCCCGGTGTGTACATGGGACGAATGAAGTTGCCCTCCTTGGACAGCACTTCGCGCGCGGCGCCGAAATCGATCAGCACGGCCTTGTCGTCATTGGTGATGAAGATATTGGCGGGCTTGATGTCCAGATGCAACATCTTGTGCTGATGCACGATGCGCAGGCCGCGCAGCACCTCGTCAAACAGAGAGCGGATGGTCGACTCCCTGAACACCTTGTCGGCCTTGAGCTCGCGCGCCGTGACGATGAACTCCTGCAGGGTCGCCCCTTCCAGGTAGTTCATCACCATGTAGACGGTTTCGTTTTCGCGAAAGAAATTCAGCACGCTCACCACGGAGGCGTGGGAAATCTGCGCCAGCGAGCGCCCTTCCTCGAAAAAGCTCTTGAGCCCGAGGCGATAGAGGGACAGTTTTTCTGGCGCCACCATGGGCTGCAGTTCGGCAGGCGCCCGAGTGGCAAGCGAAGCCGGCAGGTACTCCTTGATCGCTACCTGCTGGCCATCGGCGTCCAGAGCCAGGTAGACAATCCCGAACCCCCCCGAGGAAATCCTGCGCACCACCCGGTATCCGCCTATTGTGCTGCCCGACGGTAGGGGGGCTGGCTTGGTTTTTGTAGACATTTTTTACCGGTAAACCTCAAGGATGATACGAAACCCGGATAATCGGGAAATTGCAAGCATCCATCAAAAGTCCAATGCCAGTTTACAGCATGACCGGATACGCCAGTGCCCAGCACAGCGCATCCGTTGAGGGTGGTCAAGAGTCCCAGTCCAACAGCCGTCTGGGCCTTGAGATCCGCGCGGTCAATAGCCGCTTTCTGGATTTGTCCTTCCGCCTTCCCGACGAACTGCGCGCCCTTGAACCGGCCCTGCGCACCTTGCTCACCGCGCGCCTCAAGCGCGGCAAGGTGGAAGTACGAGCCGCCATCGACGTCTCCAGCAACCAATCCCTGCCCATTCCCTCAGCCACCCAGCTGCAACGCCTGGTGACCCTGCAGGACTCGGTTCAGGCCTGGCTGCCCAAGGCACGCGACCTTTCCGTGGCCGATGTGCTGCGCCTGTGCAGCGGCACCGCCACCGCCACCACGGACTGGAGCGAAATCGCTCCGGCCCTGGCCGAACAGGCCGTCACCGAGCTGCTCGCGGCTCGCGCCCGTGAGGGCGAGCGCCTGGCCGACATGCTGCTCGACCGCATCAAGCAACTGCGCGAACTGGCCAAGACCGCCACGCCGCTGGTGCCGCAGTTGGTGGAGCAGCAGCGCCAGAAGTTCCTGGAGCGCTGGAAGGAGGCCATGGCCCTCGGCGAAGGCTCGGTTGCACCCGAAGCCGCCCAGGACCGCGCCCTGGCCGAAGCCACGGCCTTTGCCATCCGCATCGACGTGGCTGAAGAAGTCACGCGCCTGGGCTCTCACCTCGACGAAATCGAGCGCCTGCTCAAAAAGGGTGGCGACATCGGCAAGCGTCTGGACTTCCTGATCCAGGAGTTGCACCGTGAAGCCAACACCCTCGGCTCCAAATCAGCCACGCTGGAGCTGACCCGCATCAGCGTCGACATGAAGGTGCTGATCGAGCAAATGCGCGAACAAGTGCAGAACATCGAGTAAGCAAGCCCTGGGCGTACCTACCCCGTACGCTCGATTCATGCCCAAAGTCATGCCCAAAGTCATGGACCATCCCGGAAATCTATTTGTCGTGTCGGCACCCAGCGGTGCCGGCAAATCCTCTCTGGTACGCGCCCTGCGTGAATTCGATGCACGCGTCTACCCCTCCGTCTCTCACACCACGCGCGCGCCGCGCGGCCAGGAAAAACATGGCCGTGAGTATTACTTCGTCTCGGACGCCGAATTCGACGCCATGGTCGCCAACAACGGCTTTGTGGAATGGGCCAATGTGCACAGCCGCCGCTACGGCACGGCCAAGAGGTCTCTGGAGGAGCGCATCCAGAGCGGCACCGATGTGCTCCTCGAAATCGACTACCAGGGCGCATTGCAGGTCAAACGGGCATTTCCCAATGCCGTGCTGATCTTCATCCTGCCGCCCAGCTGGGACGAGTTGCGGGCCCGCCTGGAAAACCGTGGCGAGGACGCTCCCGAAGTCATCGAGTTGCGCCTGAAGAACGCCGAAGAGGAAATGGCGCAGGTCGCAAAATTCGACTTCGTTATAATCAACGAACTGTTTGAGAGTGCGCTCTTTGATCTCAAGGCGATCATTCACGCGCAACGCCTCAAATATGCGGCCCAGCGGCGCCTTCGCGCCGACACCTTCGAGTCGCTCAATATCCCTGAATCCAACTGACCGTTCCCGGAGTTCCTGATGGCACGCATTACTGTTGAAGATAGCCTGGAGCAGATCCCCAACCGCTTCCAGCTCGTTTTGGCCGCGACTTATCGCGCCCGCATGCTCAATCAAGGCCATACCCCCAAGATTGAAACCAAGAATAAGGCCAGCGTCACAGCCCTGCGTGAAATCGCAGACGGCAAGGTAGGCCTGGAAATGCTGAAGAAGGTGCCGGGTTGAGCTGTTGCATCGCAGCACCAAAATAGACAATTAAGCACCGCTCGTCGGTGCTTTTTTGTGCCTAGCAGCTTGCACTCCATACTTGCAGGCTACATTTAAGGAATATGACAGCGGCCCAGAACTCGACGATTGCTCCTTCCTCTACGGCACCGGCCAAGCCTCAGCGCATGCCCGCTGATCAGGCTGCACGTGTGTCGGCTGCTGCTTTTGAGGGCTTGATGGAGCATCTCGGCTATCTGGATGCCGACAGCGCCGAGCGCGTACGCCAAGCGTATATCTACGCAGATCAAGCACATACCGATCAGTGGCGCAGCAGTGGAGACCCCTATATCACCCACCCCATCGCGGTCACGGGAATCTGCGCCAACTGGAAGCTCGATGCCCCCGCCCTGATGGCGGCCCTGCTGCATGACTCCATGGAGGATTGCGGCATCACCAAGCTGGATCTGAAGGAACGCTTTGGCGAGGATGTGGCCGAACTGGTGGACGGGCTGACCAAGCTGGACAAGCTGCAGTTCAATACCCGCGAGGAAAACCAGGCCGAGTCCTTTCGCAAGATGCTGCTGGCCATGGCGCGCGATGTGCGCGTCATCCTGATCAAGCTGGCCGACC
Source organism: Comamonas sp. A23 (assembly GCF_004522605.1). NCBI lineage: Bacteria > Pseudomonadati > Pseudomonadota > Betaproteobacteria > Burkholderiales > Comamonadaceae > Comamonas > Comamonas sp. A23. The sequence continues at coordinate 129,785 of NZ_RSDT01000012.1, read as the reverse complement.
GCACCCACAATATGCGCACCATGAGCGACATGCCGCGCAGCAAGTGGGGCCGCATCTCGTCCGAAACGCTGGAGATCTACGCCCCCATCGCCCACCGGCTGGGTCTGAACCAGACCTATCGCGAGCTGCAGGACCTGTCGTTCAAGCATCTGCACCCCTGGCGCTATGCCACGCTGGAAAAAGCCATCGGTCGCTCGCGTACACGCCGCCGTGACCTGGTCCATCGCGTGCAGGATGAAGTCAGCACCGCTTTTGCCACGCACAGCCTGTCGGTGCGCCTGCTGGGCCGCGAGAGCACGCTGTATTCGCTGTACCAGCGCATGCAGAAGAACCAGCTGAGCTTTGCCAAGGTCACCGACATCTACGGCTTTCGCATCATCGTCCCCAAGACGCTGGACTGCTACACCGCCCTGGGCGTGCTGCACCAGAAGTACAAGCCCATGCCGGGCCGCTTCAAGGACTACATCGCCATCGCCAAGAGCAATGGCTACCAGTCGCTGCACACCACGCTGGTCGGTCCCTCCAGCGTCAGCATCGAATTCCAGATTCGAACGGAAGAGATGAACATCGTGGCCGAGGCCGGCGTCGCGGCCCACTGGCTGTACAAGGCGCAGCAAGGTCATGACTCCGAGCATCTGTCCACCCAGTGGCTGCAATCCCTGCTCGACATCCAGAACGAGACCCGCGACGCGGCGGAGTTCTGGGATCACGTCAAGGTCGATCTCTTCCCCGATGCCGTGTACGTGTTCACGCCCAAGAGCGAGATCATGGCCATGCCGCGCGGTGCCACGGTGGTGGACTTTGCCTACGCCATCCACAGCAAGATCGGGCATCGCACCACGGCGGCCAAGATCAATGACGAGGAAGTGCCGCTGCGCACCGAACTCAAGAGCGGCGATGTGGTGCAGATCATCACCTCCGAAACCTCCACGCCCAACCCGGCCTGGCTGAGTTTTGTGAAAACCGGACGCGCGCGCTCCAAGATTCGCTCCTACCTCAAGAATGCGGCCCAGACCGAAGCCGGTCAGCTTGGAGAAACGCTGCTGGCCCAGGCTCTGCGTGCCGAAGGCATTGACAGCGTACCGGCGCAGGACGATGCCAACAAGAACGTCTGGGACGAAATCTTGCGCATCACGGGCAACCGCACGCCCGCAGACCTCATGGTCGATATCGGCATGGGCCGCCGCATCGCCTCGCTGGTGGCGGCGCGCATGACCGCCTTCATGACCAAGCAGGGGGTGCGCCCGGATGCCCTGCTCATCACGCAGGAGCGCTTCAATACGCACAACCGCCCCTTCCAGGGTGCGGTCACGCTCAACGGCGACGAGAGCAGCTCGGTCTATTACTCGCACTGCTGCCGCCCCGTGCCTGGCGACCCGATTCTGGGTTACCTGGGCGGTCAGGGCCTGGTCGTGCACCACGCCCATTGCAACAATGCCATCAAGCTGCGTGAAAAGGATGCCGACCGTTTCATCACCGTGGACTGGTCCGACGACATCACACGCCTGTTCGAGGCAGGCATCGTGGTCACGGTGCAAAACAACAAGGGCGTGCTGGCCCGTGTGGCGGCCGAGCTATCGAATGCCGAAGCCGATATCGTGCGCGTCGAGATGACCGATGAAGCCGCGATCGGCACCACCGACCTGCGCTTTGTCATCTCCGTGCAGAACAGCGTTCAGCTGGAGAATGCGCTGCGCAATCTGCGCCGCCTGCACTCGGTCATTCGTGCCAGCCGCGTCATGGCCTGACCTCTCACATGCTCCACAAGGCCGCCTCGGGCGGCCTTTTTCATGGGCGAAAGATTTTGTTGCATTCTGCGGGCGCTATCCCGCCATGCAACAGTCCCCAGGCCACGGCAGCAAGCGACAATGGCATTCATGCTCCAAACCGCACCTTCGCTTCTGAATGTCCGTCAGCCGCTGCTGATCACCGCCATCGCAGCAGCCCTGCTCGCAGGCTGCGCCACCCGGTCCGAGCCTCCAGCAGCGGCGGTGTCCGAACCGGCACCGCCTGCCAAAGCAGAGCAAGGCACTGAAGAAGCAGCGATGGAAAGTCCCATACAGGCCAGCAACTTCGCACACTGGAAGCAGGAATTTGCCCCACGCGCACGCGCAGCAGGCATTTCGGAGCGCACGCTGCGCAGCGCATTGGCCGGTGCCAGACTCCAGCCCAGCATCGTCAAGCTCGACCGCTCACAGCCCGAGTTCACGCGCACGCCCTGGCAGTATCTGGATAGCGCCGTCTCCGCACAACGCATCAGGACCGGCAAGCTCAAGATGCAGGAATACGCAGCCAGTCTGCAAGCGGCCAGCCAGCGATATGGCGTGCCGGCGCCCGTGATTGCAGCCATCTGGGGCATGGAGAGCAATTACGGCAGCAACTTCGGCAGCTTCTCGGCCGTGGATGCACTGGCCACTCTCGCCTTCGACGGCCGCCGCGCCGAATGGGCGCAGAAGGAGCTGATTGCCGCGCTGCGCATCATCGACAACGGTGACATCGACGCCGCCCATATGATCAGCTCGTGGGCCGGCGCCATGGGCAACACCCAGTTTCTGCCCTCGGTCTTCCTGCAATATGCAGTCGATGCCGATGGAGACGGCCGCCGCGACATCTGGGGCTCCATGGCCGATGTGGCCGCATCCACGGCCAACTATCTTGCAAGCTCGGGTTGGAACCCCGGCGAACCCTGGGGTGTGGAAGTGCGCCTGCCAGCCGATTTCGATTACGCGCGCACCGAGCTTTCCACACGCCAGAACAGCAATGCCTGGGCTGCAGAAGGCGTGCAAAGCATGAACGGCCAGGCTTTGCCTGCGATGGCAGGAGCCAGCATCATTGCACCGGCCGGTGCCCGTGGTCCGACCTTCATGGTGGGCAGCAACTTTCGAGCCATCCTGCGCTACAACAACTCCACCAACTATGCACTCGCCGTGGGCCTGCTCGCATCGCAGCTGGCAGGCAATGGCGGCGTCAGCGCCGAATGGCCGCGCGATCTCGGCGCACTGACGCGTGAGCAGACCCGGGCGCTGCAGACCGCCCTCACCCAGCGCGGCTTTGCCACCGGAGCGGCAGACGGCGTGATGGGTCCTGCCACCCGTGCCGGGCTTCGTCAGTACCAGCAGAGCCAGGGTCTGGCGGCAGACGGCTACCCCACGCTGGAGCTGCTGCAACGCCTGCAGGCTGGCAACCCATCTCAAAAACAATAGCTTTTAGCGCTTATTAATCAATGATTTCAATACTAAAACCATCTGAAATCATTGAACATCAAGCGAGTGAAGCTCACAAAATAAAAGCGCATCTTCCACACGGAAGCCGCGCTTTTTTGTTGCCCCTGAAATCAGGATCGAGTTGTGGGCTGCGGATAGCTGACGTCCAGAATCTCCAGCATGCGCACACCGGCCGGCGTGGGCAAGGCCACCTCGTCGCCCACGCGCGCCTTGAGCAGCGCACGCGAAACCGGGGCAATCCAGCTGACCTGGTTCTGCGCGCTGTCCGCCTCGTCAATGCCCATGATGGTGATGGTGCGCTCCACGCCCTCGTCATCGACATAGCTGACCGTGGCGCCAAAGAAGACCTGGTCGCTGCCCGCATGCACGCCAGGGTCGACCACCTCGGCAATCTCCAGTCTCTTGGTGAGAAAGCGGATGCGGCGGTCGATCTCGCGCAGACGCTTTTTGCCGTAGAGATAGTCGCCATTCTCCGAGCGGTCGCCGTTGCTGGCCGCCCAGTGCACGATCTCCACGATCTTGGGGCGCTCGTTGTCGATCAGATCCAGCAGCTCGTCCTTGATGCGCTGGTAGCCCTGGGGCGTGATGTAGTTCTTGCCGCCGGCGGGCAATGGCGGCAGAGCGCCGACGTCATCATCGTCGTCGCCGTCCGATTCTTTGGTGAAAGCCTTGCTCATGAAGCCGATCTTCACACAGATCCGGGCCTGATCAGAGCATGGCTCGTCAAAGCCCGGAAACGAAAAAGCCTCAGAACCTTGCAGTTCTGAGGCTTGTCGTTTGGTGCGGCTGGCAGGAATCGAACCCACGACCCCTTGGTTCGTAGCCAAGTACTCTATCCAGCTGAGCTACAGCCGCTAAGCCTCGAATTATATACAGTTTTTGAAGCTAATCGGTGAAAACCCGGATTTTTCTTCCAAATCCCTCCAGGCCCGTCGCAACAGGCAGAGCAGAAACGAAAAAGCCTCAGAACTTTTCAGTTCTGAGGCTTGTCGTTTGGTGCGGCTGGCAGGAATCGAACCCACGACCCCTTGGTTCGTAGCCAAGTACTCTATCCAGCTGAGCTACAGCCGCTAAGCCTCAAATTATATACAGTTTTTGGAGCCTACAGATAAGGTCTCCAGGAATTTCGGATCCCGCGCGCTGCTTCAGGCTTGCGACCACATGAAAAGCCTGATTCCAAGCACATGCATATGCGCTAATCTTGAGCGTCGAAACCGGTCCGCCAGCAAGCTGCTGGCGGCCTCTGCAATGCCGCGTTCATGGACCCCAAAGAGCCAGCCCCCGCGCGTCAGGGCAGCCGGTCGCTCCAGGCCGCCGCACGCTGCGGCAGTGCATTCAGAACCATCAATGACGACAGACAGACAACAGGCCTCGCCTTCGATTCCTCCATCCGTGGCCATGTGGGAGCAGCTGTTTCGCCGCAGCGCCAGGCCCTCTCTGAGCCTTCAGGGTCAGATTCGCGAAATGCTGGTCGATGCCATCCTCAGCGGCATTCTCGCGCCCGGCGACGCTATCCCCTCAAGCCGGGAACTGGCCAAGCTGCTGGGCGTGGGTCGCATCACCGTGGTCATGGCCTACCAGCAGCTGACCGAAGAGGCCTTCTTGCTGAGCCGCGAGAGAAAAGGCCATTTCATACACCCCGATGTGCTGCAGGGCCGCACGGCCGAGCGCACGCCGGGCAGCGGCAGGACCACGGACGCCGAGGCGCACACGGACTGGTCGCGCCGCCTGTGGCTGCGCCCCAGCCTGCAGCGCAGCATCGTGAAGGAAGACGACTGGCAGCGGTTCCCCTATCCGTTTCTCTACGGCCAGTTCGACAAGGAGCTGTTTCCCACGGCCGCCTGGCGCGAATGCTGCCTCAAGTCCCTGGGCGTGGTGGACATCCGCATGTGGGCGCCCGATCACATCACCCGCGACGACGACAGCCTCATCCAGCAGGTGCAGACCAAGATCCTGCCGCGCCGCGGCGTCTGGGCGTCACCCGACGAAATCATCATCACGGTCGGCGCCCAGCATGCGCTGTACATGGTGGCCGATTTGCTGATGCGCGAGGGCACCTCCATCGGCATCGAAAACCCCTGCTACCCCGATGCGCGCAATATCTTCAGCAGCCGCACCTCGCAGGTCATCCCGATTGGCGTGGATGGCGATGGACTGCCTATCGTCAATGCCATGCGCAAACTCGAGTACCTCTACGTCACGCCCAGCCATCAGTGCCCCACGGGCGTCACCATGCCGCTGGAGCGGCGCGAAGCCTTGCTGGAGGCCGCACAAAAGCACGATCTCATCATCATCGAGGACGACTACGAAAGCGAAAGCAGCTTCGACGAACAACCCATCCCGGCACTCAAAAGCCTGGACCGCAACAACCGCGTGATCTATATCGGCAGCCTCTCCAAGAGCCTGGCACCCGGCCTTCGCGTGGGCTATATCGTGGCTCCGCCCGAGCTGATCAAGGAGCTGCGTGCCCTGCGCCGCCTGATGATCCGCCATCCTTCCACCTTCATCCAGCGCACATTGGCCATGTTCATCTCGCTGGGCCACTACGAGGCCCAGCTGCGCCGCCTCGGCCAGGCCCAGAAAGAGCGTCATGCCGAGCTGACGGCAGCCATGGCTCGCTACCTGCCCCAATGCCGCATCACGCCGGTACGCGGCGGCGGCTCGTGCTGGGTGCAACTGCCCGACCATGTGCCCGCGCAGGCACTGGCACGCCAGGCCGCCGAGCATGGAGTGCTGATCGAGCCCGGCGATGTGTTCTTCACCTCCCCTCGCAACACGGGCAACTTCATACGCCTGGGCTATCAGTCCATTCCCGCGGGACAAATCGCCCAGGGCATCAAGGCCCTGGCAGAAGCCATGCACTGCATGTAGAGGCGCAAAACAAAAAGCCCCGGACTCAGGGTCCGGGGCTTTTTTGTCGGTCTCATCAATTCTTGCGCAGCTTGGGCGGAGCCAGCTCGTCGAGCAGCCCCTCGGGACTGATTCCGCGCCGCAACGCCATGCGCACGCGATAGGCAATCAGCAAGATGCACAGGCTGGCCACACCCAGAGCCAGCGGAGTGCGCTGTTCGGGAATGAAGCCCATGGCCACCACGATGGACAGCATGCCCGCAATCGCCAGCCAGGTCAGATAAGGAAAGCACCACATGCGCACCTTGAGCAGATGCGGAGCCTCGTTCTCCAATCGATAGCGCAGGCGCAGCTGGGAAATCGCAATCAGGATGTAGACGAAGATGGCCACGGTGCCATAGGAGTTCACGAGAAAGGCGAACACCTTGTCGGGAGACAGATAGGACATGACGATGGCACCGTAGCCGAACAAGGTGGCCACCAGAATCGCGTACACGGGCACGCCGTTGCGGCTGACCTGGGCCAGCACCTTGGGCGCATCGCCGCGTCGCGTCAGCGCAAACAGCATGCGCGAAGAGGCATAAAGCCCGGAGTTGAGCGCCGACAGCACGGCGGTCAGCACCACGGCATTCATGATCTGGGCAGCGGCCGGCACGCCCATGGCATCGAGAGCACTGACATAGGGCGTGGACATGCCGATGGAGTTCCATGGCACCAGGCATGCCACCAGCAACACCGATCCCACATAGAACACCAGCACGCGCAGGATGACCGAATTCGTGGCCTTGGCCACGGCCTTCTGGGGCTCAGCGGTTTCGGCGGCCGCAATCGTCACGATCTCAGCGCCGAAATAGAAGCCGGTCGCGGCCACGGCGCCCGTGAGCACCGGAACAATGCCGTTGGGCATGAAGCCGCCGTTCTGGCTCAGGTTGGCGACATGCATTCCGCTGCCTCCCGGTGTCAGGCCCAGCACATAGACACCGGCAATGAACAGAAACACCACGATGGCGGCCACCTTCACGGATGCCAGCCAGAACTCGCACTCGCCAAAGGATTTGACCGAGACCAGATTGGTCAGCGTCATCATGACCAGCAGGACCAGACTGATGCTCCAGGCCGGCACGTCGGGCAGCCAGTAGCGCACAAGCTCGGCGCCCGCCACCGCTTCGATGGCCACGACGATGACCCAGAAATACCAGTACATCCAGCCCGTCAGAAACCCCGCCAGCTGCCCCACGGCGGGCCGGTCGCGCCAGGCTTCGCGGGCGTACTCGTAAAACGAGCCGCCTGTCATGGAGCAGGCCATCTCGCCCAGCATGCGCATCACCAGCACCACCAGCAGGCCGGTGATCAGAAAAGAGATGACGGCTGCCGGCCCGGCCGACTTGATGACCACGCCGCTGCCGACGAACAGCCCGGCTCCGATGACGCCGCCCAGGGCAATCATGGTCATGTGCCGCTGTTTGAGGCTGTGCGACAGCCCGTCCGGCGACGAATGCGGATTTCCAATCATTTTTGTCTCCTGTCTTGCCGGCATGGGAATACCGGTCGCCACGGCTTTATGTATCGGGTCGTGCCTTGCCGCTCGTGCAGGCCGCTGCCGTGGTCGTTCAGTTATCTGCTTGAAAATTGTCGTGAGGAGCCCTGCGTGCAACGCCTCCCACCGTAAGGCAAGAAGGTGCGCACGCAGGCCCGCCGTGTGTCAGGAAAGCGCCACTGGAGGACGATCCTTGCGGTAGGCGTTCTTGACGGCGATCTTGCCGTCGCGGAAGGTGAACACATCGACCATGCGTGCCTCTACACGCAGGCCGTCGGCCTTGGTCCCCTTGAAGGTGCTTTCCGAAACACCGCGCGTGCCTTGCACAAAATGCTCTCCATCCACCCAGGCCGCATCGGGGAATGCCTGCCAGGCCAGCTGAAAGCCCTCACGCACGGCTTCACGACCCACGAAGCTGCGTCCCATCAGATCAGGGCCGGCAACGGCATGAAACTCGCACTCGTCGGCCATGAAGTCCATCAATGCGTCAATGTCATGGCGATTCCACGCGTCGGAGAAACGCGCCAGAAACTGGACATCGGGTTGGGATTCTTGCTTGCTCATATGCTCTCCAGATTGCTGTCATGTCATGGGGGGCGACCATTGCAAAGCGCCCCCTTTCTATCGAAAAATGTCTGAAATTCCGATGGCTCATGGTAGGTAGCACTGGCTCCATTTCGTAGGGCCAGTTGCCGGCAATCGTTAAGTCCAAGGCCTTGCCGCGCAAGACAGTGATCCCTCGCGAGATGACGGCGGCGCGCACCGAAAGATGCCTTGAGAAAGTCCGCTTCTCCTCTGAGCGCGACGCTCTGCCCCAGCTCTTGCGGATGCAGACCGAAGCCCGCCGGCAAATGCCTCTTCTGCCGCTTCATTTAGGTGAAAACGATAGGAGAACATCAACACGCTCAATGCGGTCATCGCTGCCACAGGCGCAGGGGCAGTTCACGGCCACGCCCGCTGTCTGCACAGGTGGCGGTGGACTCCAATGCATCCCCCTGAGGTTGCGGCTGACACAGCCTGTGTCATGCCGATCTGAAGCAGGCCGGCGCGCAGCCCCGCCCGGCGAGCGTGACTCGGTGGGGCGCCCGGTTTGCAGGAGACTCGCTGCCGCCCGTCTGCGGCAATCCCGAGATTCGGATGGCCAGGCTTGCGCGCTGGCTCCATCAAAACCTGTGCCGTGGCCCTAACCAGCTGCACAAGGGGCTGGCTATGCTGCTCTGGACATCGCAAGCAGTGCATCTGCATTGACTTTGCGTCCATCAATTCCATAGCAATAGAGCGCCGCTTCAAACGCAGCCACACCAGGAGACGACCGCCATGAAAGCCGAGGACATCCGCCCCAGCCATCTGAATCCATACGACCCGCAGTACGACCCCCTGGTGGCAAGAACCCCCGGACATGGCGCCGGCTACGCTCCGACCTACTGGGTAGGAACGGCAGGCCGCCCCCCCGAGGACGATGGTCCGGTCTGCGGCGACATGGAAGCCGATGTGGTCATCGTGGGCTCGGGCTTCACGGGCCTGTCCACTGCGCTGTTTCTGGCCCGCGAACACGGCATTCGCGCCGTGGTTCTCGAGGCCAACCAGAGCGCCTGGGGCTGCACCAGCCGCAACGGCGGCCAGGGCCAGAATGCCAGCGGCCGCCTCTATCGCTCGCAGTGGATAGAGCGCTGGGGCAAGGACACAGCCCTGAAGCTGGATGCGGAGATCCGCGAAGGATTCGACACGTTCAAGAAACTGGTTGCGGAGTTTCCAGAATGCGAGCCGCAACCGGGAGGGCATTTGTATATTGCCCACCGCGACAGAAAAATGGATTTTCTGCGCAACGAGACCCGCGTCATGCGCGAAGTCTTCGGCTACGACGCCCGCATACTCAGCGTCGATGCTGTGCGCCGCGACTATGTCGATGACGCCGACTGCCGTGGCGCGATGCATGAGCCCGACGGCATTGGCGTGCATCCGCTCAAGCTGGCATTCGGCTATCTGCGCAAGGCCCGCGAGCTGGGAGTGAAGGTGCATCCCGCCAGTCCCGTGCTGGGCATGGAGACACGCAACGGCGTGCATTACCTCCAGACACCGGGCGGCACGGTCAAGGCACGCGCCGTCGGCTTTGCCACCGGCGGCTATACCAGCAACGGCCTGCACTCCAGTCTGCGCTCCAAGATCATGCCGATTCTCTCGAACTCGCTGGTCACCAGACCCTTGACGGAAGAAGAGCTGGCCGCCACCAATTTCAAGACCACGCAAGTCATCACCGACACGCGCACGCTGCGCTTTTACTACCGCAAGCTGCCCGACAACCGCGTGCAGATCGGCAGCCGCAGCGCCGTCACCGGCGCCGATGCGCCCAATCCGGTCCATATGGCCAAGCTGGTCGAGGGCCTGCACCACAAGTTCCCGGCCCTCAAGGGAATCCAGGTGGACTACTCCTGGTGGGGCTGGGTCGATGTGAGCCACGACATGATGCCGCGCATCACCCAGCCCGATCCAAGGGAAAGCGTCTTCTATGCGGTCGGCTATGGTGGCAACGGCGTGTCGTTCTCTGCGCATGCAGGCCGGCGCATGGCCCAGCGCATCGCAGGCCAGAACCTCAAGGCCTTCGAGTTGCCAATCTACAACTCATCGCTCGAATATCCGAATGTGTTCAATATGGTGCGCTCGGAGGCATTTGCACCATTTCGCCGCATGGGGCAGCGCTTTCTCTACCACTGGTATCACATGAACGACGAGAAGAACTGACCCTGCCAGCAGCCGTTCGGGCTTCACGCAACGAAGAGCACCTTCCGCCAGGAAGGTGCTTTTTTCATGCTATCTACGGATGCGGTGCGGTGCACACCCCGGAGCCCCGGCCACAGGAAAAACCGCCTCTCTGGCACGCATATTGCGCAAGCATTCATGCCTCTCGGACAGCCCAATCCTCCCTCATCTGTCTGCGATCAGTGAAACCACCTAAGCCCATGCAGATGCCGCAAAAACGCCCTTCACCAGGACCGAGATATACCGCGCAAGCCGCGCCATGCAAGGCTTTGCAATGCACGGTCGCGGTGCATGCCGACCCATGCTGCGCGCCCCATCCCAGGCCGTGCGCGACTGGACCTAACGATTCACAGCAACTGGCCCTACTGGCTGCGCAAGGTTGCTCACTACGATCCGCTCAGAAAGCTCTTTGAGCCTCGCGATGCGGCTTTCTACCGGTTCAGCCAGAAGCGGGAATGGGAAAGCAAGTCAGCAAGAGTGAGCACAGCAAGGGTTCTCTGGTCTAAGTCTTCAACCGATATCGCTCTAACCATGGAGAAATTGGCAATGAAAATGCAAAAACGATGGATGCTGAAAGCGGGTGCCGCAACAGCAGCACTGGCCATGACCGGCTTCGCGCTGGCGCAGCAGAAAACCGTGACCTTCGCCAACCAGGACATGCTGGTGCCTCTGCGCCTGGTCATGGAGTCGGGCGAGGTGGAAAAGGAGACGGGCTACAAGATCAACTGGCGCATGTTCTCGGGCGGCGGCGACGTGATACGGGCGATGGCCTCGGGCGACGTGCAGATGGGAGAGGTGGGATCCAGCCCGCTGACCGCTGCCGCCAGCCAGGGGCAGGACATCAAGCTGCTCTGGATCTCCGCGGATATCGCCGGTGCCGAAGCCCTGGTGGCACGCGATGGCGGCGGCATCAGCAATTTCAAGAGCATGGAAGGCAAGCGCATAGGCGTGCCGTTCGTCTCCACCGCGCATTACCAGCTGGTCGCTGCCCTGGGCAAGGAAGGCGTCGACGCGCGCAAGGTCAACATCATGAACATGCGCCCGCCAGAGATTGCCGCGGCATGGGAACGCGGCGATATCGATGCCACCTTTGTCTGGGATCCGGTACTGGCCAAGGTCAAGCAAAAGGGCAAGGTGATTGCCACCTCCGGCTCCATTGCGCAGATGGGCTATCCCACCTTCGAGGGCATTGCCGTGAGCAGCAAGTTCGCCCAGGAAAATCCCCAGTTCATGGTGGCTTTCATCAAGGCCCTGAATCGGGCCAGCGCCCAGGTGCGCGACAACCTGGCCAGGTGGACTCCCGATTCGCCCGAGATCAAGGCGATTGCCAAATGGAGCAAGGCCGACCCCAAGGACGTGCCCGCAGCCATGGCGCTTTACCGCTTCCCCAGTGCTGAAGAGCAGCTCGGCGTGCAGTGGCTGGAAGGCGGTGCGGCCAAGGCAATGACCAATACCGCAACGTTTCTGAAGTCGCAGGGACGAATCCAGGAGGTCAGGCCCGACTACGCCGCGTACGTGACCAGCAGCTATGTCAAGCAGGCTCTCGGCCGCTGACTGCCCGCCCACGACGGCCAACCCCGTCGTGGCTCCCAGCTTTGTTTCACATAGGAGGGCAATGTCATGCCGACTCTGGATATACGCGACCTGACCGTCAATTACGAGGTCAAGGGCGGACACTTGCAAGCCCTGGCACCCGTCAACCTGACCATGCATGAAGGCGACTTCGTGGTCGCTCTGGGGGCATCGGGCTGCGGCAAGACCACGCTGCTCAATTGCATGGCAGGCTTTCTGGCGCCTTCCAGCGGCCAGATCCTGCTGGACGGAAAACCCATTCAGGGCCCCGGAGCCAACCAAGGGGTGGTGTTTCAAAAGCATGCGCTGATGCCATGGCTCAATGTGATCGACAACGTCGCACTGGGACTGCGCATGCGCGGCATGGATCTGAAGCAGCGCACGCAAATCGCCGAAGAGAAACTGGGCCTCGTGGGCTTGCAGAACTACGCCAGGCGTGCCGTCTATGAACTGTCTGGCGGCATGCAGCAACGTGTCGGCATTGCCCGTGCGCTGGCCAACGATCCAGCCCTGCTGCTGATGGATGAACCCATGGGCGCCCTGGACGCCTTCACGCGCGAGCAGGTCCAGGAAATCCTGCTGCGTGTCTGGCATGCCACCCACAAGATGGTGTTCTTCATCACCCATTCGGTGGAAGAGGCGCTGTTTCTCGCCAGCCGGCTGATCGTCATGAGCCCCAGCCCGGGCCGCATCTCCCATGTCTACGACGATATGCCGTTCTGCCATGAGTTTCTGCGCACCGGCGATGCGCGTGCCGTCAAGTCGCGCCCCGACTTCATCAGGATGCGCGAGGAAGTTCTAAGTCTGATTCACCACCGGGAGCCTGCCAATGTCTGAAGCAGTCCAAATCAACCATCTGCCCGCCACGACAGCGCGCGTGCAGCCCAAGACCACTGCCCCGCAGGCGTCGGGACCGGTGAAGACCAGTCGCTTCAAGACCCCCGGCGAAGGCTCCAGCCTCGGCATCAGCATCGTCACCGTGGCCTTGCTGCTGGCACTGTGGTTTGCCGCCACCAATCTCGGCTGGATCAAGCCCTTGTTCCTGCCCAGCCCGCAAGCGGTGTTCCAGCAGTTCTATGAATACCTGACCGGGCAAGCCAACGACAAACCGCTGTGGCAGCATTTCTCGGCAAGTCTGCTGCGCGTGACCGTGGCGTTCTGGCTGGCCTTCATGATTGCCGTTCCGCTGGGCATTGCGATGGGAATGTCACGCTTTGCACGCGGCATCTTCGACCCCCCCATCGAGTTCTACCGCCCCCTGCCGCCGCTGGCCTATCTGCCGCTGATCATCATCTGGTTCGGTATCGATGAAACGCCGAAGATTCTGCTGATCTTCCTGAGCTGCTTTGCACCCCTGGCCCTGGCGGCCCGCTCGGGCATGCGCAGCGCAGCACAGGAGCAGATCAATGCCGCCTATTCGATGGGAGCGAGCTACTTCCAGGTGATCCGCCATGTGATCTTGCCGGCGGCCCTGCCCGACATTCTGGTGGGCATGCGCATTGCCATCGGCTTTGGCTGGACGACTCTGGTTGCCGCCGAAATGGTGGCGGCGAACGTGGGTCTGGGTCAGATGGTGCTCAACGCCTCGAACTTCCTGCGCACGGACATCGTGATCATGGGCATCATCGTCATCGGTGTGATCGCCTATGTGTTCGACCTGTTCATGCGCTGGGTCGAAAAGCGCCTGGTTCCCTGGAAGGGACGCATGTAAGTGCTGCCGACTCCCCGGCGGGGATGGCTCCGGCAAGCAGAAAGCGGGCAGGTATTGCGCCTTCCCGCTTTTCCGTTTTCCGTTGTTTCGGCTTGTCGCCTGAGCTTGCTCGGCCTTGTGCGATACCTGTCGCACGCGCCACCCCGGTCATCGTCGGCACAGCATCTCGGCCACCGAAAACAGCAAGGCCTCGTCGATATCGTGCTGCAGATCGACGGCAAGCCTTTGACGATAGAAGACCCCCAGATCCAACCCTACGCCCAAGGCGCAGACCTTCACGCCGCCCATGCGCTCCTGGGCGGCAAGAACCTGCCGCAGATGCTGATCCAGATAATGCTCGTCATTGGCCTGATGGGTCGCCGTGTCCATGGGACAGCCATCGGAGACCACGAGCAGGATGCGGCGCTGCGCGGTCTTTGCACGCAGCCTCTGGCACGCCCATTCCACGGCCTCGCCATCGATGCCTTCACGAAAGATGTCGGGCTTGCGCAGCGCCGCAATGCCATGCCGGGCGTGGCGCCAGGGCTTGGCCCCGTCCTTGAAGACAATGTGCAGGCGCTCGTTCAGACGCCCCGGAAACTGCGGCTGGCCGGCGCGCTGCCAGCGGCGGCGCGTTCTGCCGCCATTCCAGGCCTGCGTGGAAAAACCCAGTAACTCCACGCTCGCACCGGCCATCTCCAGCGCCCGCCCCAGCACGTCGAGCAACAGCGACAGGGGCCTGGCAAAGGTCTTCATGGAGCCCGAACAGTCCATGAGAATGGTGACTGCGGTCTCGTTGACGGGGCGCTGCATTTCGTCCTTGAAGATCGCACGCTGCTGCGGGTCCGTCACCAGCTGGGACAAACGGCTGCCGTCCAGATGGCCTTCCTCCAGCCCGAAGTTCCAGCCATTGCGCTGCGTGCTGGCCAGGCGCTGCTGCAGATAGCGCGCCAGCCGCCCGGTCTGCTGCAATCCCGAGCGCGCCAGCTCCTCATCCATCTGCTCCCGGAACTGGGCCAGCTGCAACGCACGGATCAGCTCGGCGGCCTGCACCTCCCTATCGAACTCGCGCGTGAAAACCCGGTAGCTTTGTGCAGTGCCGGCCCAGGCCCGGCTGTCGCCGCTTTGCGCCACGGGCATGCCGTCCTGACTCTGGGATTCAAAGTGCAGAGGCAGGGCAAAACTGCTGCGCCGCCTGGGGCCGCCGGCACCGCGCGGCGCATCGTCCTGCGCCGCACGCACCGCCATGCCGACCCAGCGGCTGACGGCCAGGGCTGGCTCGACAAACTGCTGCTGTCGGTCTCTGAAGCGCCGCAGCCGATCCCAGTGCCGGCCCAGCGGGGAAGCCATGGACATCCGCGTGGACTCCACCAGATCGGCCATGCGCTCCGGTATCTCATGCCCGGTCAGCCGGATCCAGGCCGTGATGGCCACCGCAAACAGCAAGATGCCCAGACTGCTTTCCGTCAGGCCGGAATCCACGAATGCCTGGCACCAGTTCACAAAGCGCTGGCGCATGTTCTCGCGCGCTCCGGGCCAGGCCTCGGGCACCAGACTCTCCACGCGCAACTGCTCGAGCTGCTCGAACACCATGCGCTCCACCGGGTCCTGGGGCAGATGCGCCTGAAACAGGGCCTGATCGCTCCACTGCAGACGCAGACCCATGCTGTCGAGCAGGCCGCGCTGATCCGTCGGCTGCACCGGCACCTGGCTATGGTGGGCCGCCGCCTGGGGTATGGGCGTGGTGCCTCGGTACAGCGTCTGGCCGCTCCATTGCAGGCTGGCGTCGCCGGTGATCGCGCGCAGCATGGCGCCGCCCCAGGCCTCCATGCGAGACAGCGAGGCAGGGCTGGCGGTCCCGGCGCTCATGCCAGCAGCGCCAGCGCTGGTTCTTCGGGCTGCGTCAGTTCCTGGGCAAAGCAGCGCTGGAAATACTCGCGCACGATGTCGCGCTCGGCAGGCTCGCATTTGTTGAGAAAAGACAGCTCGAAGGCCAGCTTCAGGTCATGGAAGATGGAAACGTTTTCAGCCCAGGTGATCACCGTACGCGGAGACATCAGCAAGGACAGATCGCCCACGGCAAAGCCCTTGCGGGTCAGCCCGGCCAGCGCCACCATGGCGTCCACCTTGCGGCGCCCGTCGGCCGTGAACAGCTCCGGCACACGCGCCAGCACGATGGCCGCTTCCTCCTCCGGGGGTAGATAGTTCAGGCTGGTGACCAGATTCCAGCGATCGAGCTGGGCATGGTTGAGCTGCTGCGTGCCGTGATAGAGCCCGTTGAGATTGCCCTGTCCCAGGGTGTTCATGGTGGCAAACAACCGAAAGCAGGGATGCGGCTGGATCACGCGCTTTTGATCGAGCAAGGTAAAGCTGCCCTCACGCTCCAGAACCCGCTGGATGACGAACATCACATCGGGGCGTCCGGCGTCGTACTCGTCAAACACCATGGCCACGGGCCGCTGCAGCGCCCAGGGCAGAATGCCTTCCTGGAACTGGGTCACCTGCTTGCCTTCCTGCAGCACGATGCTGTCCTTGCCCACCAGATCCAGGCGGCTGATATGACCGTCCAGATTCACGCGCACGCAGGGCCAGTTCAACCTGGCGGCCACCTGCTCTATATGCGTGGATTTGCCCGTGCCGTGCAGGCCCTGAATGACGACGCGCCGGTTGTGCGAGAAGCCAGCCAAAATGGCTTGCGTCACCTGCGGATTCAGGCGGTAGGCCTTGTCAATGGCGGGAACATGTTCGCCCGGCTCGGCAAAAGCCGGCACGGTCATGTCCGTGTCGATGCCAAATACATCGCGCACGCTGACGGTGCGGGTGGGCTGCAGCTGGCTCAGGTCAGTCATCATCGGTTTCCGGTGGAACGTCATCGTTAATGCGGGCGATCGCCGCGACGGCCGCCTGCAGCTTGGGAAGAAAGGACAAGGCCTTCTCCTTGGAAAAACGCATGATGGGAGCCTGCACGGCAAGCCCCATATTGGAGTTGCCATGGGGTGCGGGCACCAGCACGCCAAGGCACAGCAGCCCGGGCAGAAATTCCTCGTTATCGAAGGCATAGCCCTGGGCGCGCACCTGATCGAGCTCCTGGTCCAGCGCCTCGAAGGTCGTCAACGTGTTGCCGGTGAACGCTTCCAGCGGCACATTGGCCAGCAGCCGGCGGCGCTGAGCAGGCGACATCTGGCTCAGGAACAGCTTGCCCGTGGCCGAACAGTGCGCGGGCACGCGCGAGCCCGGATGCAGATAAAAGCGCAGCGGCGCCGGCGTCTCCACGCGGTCCAGATACAGCACCTCGCTACCTGAAAAAGCCGTGATGTTGCAGCTCTCGCCGAGCTCGCGCACCAGTTGGGTCAGCACCGCATGCCGCGCGCCATGCGTGGTGTTGTTGAGCAACACGTTCTCCGCCAGCCGCATCAGCCGCTGGCCCGTGCCGTAGTGGCGGCCGTTGCCATCTCTTTGCAGGATTCCGGCGCCCTCCAGCTGCGCAAGCATGCGGTGCATGGTCGGCTTGGGCAAGCCTGTCTCTTCCACCATGGTTTGCAAGGTGAAGGGCTGGCTTTTCTGCGCCACGGCCTCCAGCAGCGCGAACAAACGCAGATTGGGCGTGTCTCCGTCCAGGCGAGCCGAGGGGGTGTCTTCGCTGTGCTTCATATCGTTGTCGATCATATTAATTTCCATTTTTCGAGTCAATTTATTCCATAAAAAGAAATTTATTTGCACGAAAACAAAAAAATGCCATAGACTGACATCGTTATTTCTTTTTTCGGAACCATAGGTTTCAAATTTTCAAGGAGACAGAGATGGCTGCAACGGACAATCGTAAAGTGGTTGAAGGCGTTCACAAGATGACCCCTTCGGAAGCATTCGTGGAAACCTGCGTCGCCAATGGCGTCAGCGAGATGTTCGGCATCATGGGTTCCGCCTTCATGGATGCCATGGACATCTTCGCCCCCGCAGGCATTCGCCTGATCCCGGTGGTGCATGAGCAAGGTGCGGCCCACATGGCCGACGGCTATGCCCGCGTCTCGGGTCGCCACGGCGTGGTGATCGGCCAGAACGGCCCCGGCATCAGCAACTGCGTGACCGGGATTGCCGCAGCCTACTGGGCGCACAGCCCGGTGGTGATCGTGACCCCCGAGACCGGCACCATGGGCATGGGCCTGGGCGGCTTCCAGGAAGCCAATCAGCTTCCCATGTTCCAGGAGTTCACCAAGTACCAGGGCCATGTCTGCAACCCCAAGCGCATGGCCGAGTTCACGGGCCGCGTCTTCGACCGCGCCATGTCCGAGATGGGCCCGACCCAGCTCAATATTCCGCGTGACTACTTCTACGGCGAGATCGAGTGCGAGATCCCCAAGCCCATGCGCGTGGACCGCGGCCATGGCGGCGAAGCCAGCCTGCAGGCCGCCGTGGAGCTGCTCAAGACTGCCAAGTTCCCGGTGATCCTGGCCGGCGGTGGCGTGGTCATGGGCGATGCCGTGGAGGAAGCGAAGCAACTGGCCGAGCGCCTGGGCGCACCCGTGGCCACAGGCTATCTGCGCAACGACGCCTTCCCTGCCAAGCACCCGCTGTGGGCCGGCCCTCTGGGCTACCAGGGCTCCAAGGCCGCCATGAAGCTGATCGCCCAGGCCGACGTGGTGATTGCGCTGGGCTCGCGCATGGGTCCCTTCGGCACCCTGCCCCAGCATGGCATGGACTACTGGCCCAAGACCGCCAAGATCATCCAGATCGAGGCCGACCACACCAATCTGGGCCTGGTCAAGAAGATCGCCGTGGGTATCAACGGCGATGCCAAGGCCGTGGCGGCCGAACTGAGCAGGCGCCTGGCCGATGTGACACTGGGCTGCGATGCCACCAAGGCAGCGCGCGCCGACACCATCGCCACGGAAAAAGCCGCCTGGGAGAAGGAGCTCGACGGCTGGACCCATGAGCGCGACCCCTACAGCCTGGACATGATCGAAGAGGCCAAGGGCGAACGCACGCCGACCGGCGGCAGCTATCTGCATCCCCGCCAGGTGCTGCGCGAACTCGAAAAAGCCATGCCGGCGCGCGTCATGGTGTCCACCGACATCGGCAATATCAACTCGGTGGCCAACAGCTATCTGCGCTTCGACGAACCGCGCAGCTTCTTCGCTCCCATGAGCTTCGGCAACTGCGGCTATGCCCTGCCCACCATCATCGGCGCCAAGTGCGCAGCACCCGATCGCCCGGCCATTGCCTACGCCGGTGACGGCGCCTGGGGCATGAGCATGATGGAAATCATGACCGCCGTGCGCCACGACATTCCCGTGACCGCCGTGGTGTTCCACAACCGCCAGTGGGGTGCGGAAAAGAAGAACCAGGTGGACTTCTACAACCGCCGCTTCGTGGCCGGCGAGCTGGAGAGCGAAAGCTTTTCCGACATCGCCAAGGCCATGGGCGCCGAAGGCATCGTGGTGGATCACATCGAGGACGTGGGCCCGGCACTGCAAAAAGCCATCGACATGCAGATGAAGGAAGGCAAGACCTGCGTGATCGAGATCATGTGCACCCGCGAGCTCGGCGATCCCTTCCGCCGCGACGCCTTGTCCAAGCCCGTGCGCATGCTGGACAAGTACAAGGACTTTGTCTGACGCCGTCTGACACCCCCTGAGGCGCTGCGCGCCTTCCCGTTGCATGGCGCGCCCCCTCGGCACCCTCGGTGCGGGGCGGCGCGGCCGGCCAGGCCCTTCCTCGGTGTCCCTGGGTTGGGCCGCGCCAGCTCCATGCGCCTTGGGTAAAGCGCAAGGCCCTCGAAAGCCGACTCCCAGACCCCCTGCGTTGCTCGCGCCGGGCCCTGTACTTCCCGCAGGAGCATTCATGACTCCCCCACTCTCTCTTGCCGTGGCCGCCGACGATGCGCCCGCCACGCCTCGCCCTCATCTGCAACATCTGCAGGAGCTCGCCCGCGCCAAAGGTCCGGTCGCCGTGGCCGTGGCCTACCCCTGCGATAGCGGCTCTGTGCAGGCGGCCCTGCAAGCGGCGGAGGCAGGCCTGATCAGGCCACTGCTGGTAGGTCCACAGCAGCGTATCGAAGCCGCGGCTCGCTCTGCGGGTCTCGATCTGTCTGCCGCCGAGATCCACTCCACGGCGGACGACCCCCGCATCGCGGCGGCCCAGGCCGCAGCCCTGTGCCGCGATGGCCAGGCCCGGTCCCTGATGAAGGGCAGCCTGCACAGCGACGATCTGCTGGGCGCGGCCGTGGCGCGCGAAGCCGGTCTGCGCGGCAGCCGCCGGGCAAGCCACGTCTTCATCATGGACATCCCGGGCTACGACCGCCCGCTGCTGATGACCGACTGCGTGGTCAACATCTTCCCCAGCCTGATGGAAAAGCGCGACATCGCCCAGAACGCGGTCGATCTGGCCCATGCCATCGGCATAGTCCAGCCACGCGTGGCCCTGCTGTCGGCAGTGGAGACCGTCAACCCGGCCATTCCCGGCACCATCGATGCGGCAGCCCTGTGCAAGATGGCCGACCGCGGCCAGATTACGGGCGGCATCTTTGACGGCCCGCTCGCTTACGACAACGCCATCTCCCTGCACTCGGCGCACAACAAGGGCATAGTCTCCGATGTCGCCGGTCGCCCCGATATCTTGCTGGCCCCCAACCTGGAAGCCGGCAACATGATCTACAAGCAGCTGGTCTATATGGCCGATGCCGAATGCGCGGGCCTGGTTCTGGGCATGCGCGTGCCCATCGTGCTGACCAGCCGCTCAGACTCCGTGGCAAGCCGCATCGCTTCCTGCGCCCTGGCCGTGCTGGCCAGCGCAGGAATGCAGGCACAGAGCAAGACCTGATCAAGGCCCGGCCGGACACTGCGCTCGCCGGGCCTTTCTTCAATCGCCTATATCGGGCAGACGCCAGAAACGAAAAAGCCTCAGAGTATTTCTACTCTGAGGCTTAACGTTTGGTGCGGCTGGCAGGAATCGAACCCACGACCCCTTGGTTCGTAGCCAAGTACTCTATCCAGCTGAGCTACAGCCGCATTGGCGGAGAGGGTGGGATTCGGTACCCTCTCGATTCCGATATTGTATATCAAAACCTTAGGGCTCAAATGAAATGCTTGTGTGTAGAAGCTCTGTGTAGAAAATTTTCCGCATCTTCGTGCCTTCGTCAGTGCGCAAGTAACCAACCAAACATGTGTCTTTGATGGCGGACTCAAGGCAGTTGTCATCCATCATGAGATGTGCACAACGACCTTTGAGCGACAGGGGCCGGATGCTGGTAAGGAGCAAGGACGCCGAGGATCGGTGGACGCTACGTGCAGGCCCCCTAGGGCATGCAGAGCACCGGAACGGCTGCGTAGGGCCGGCGCCCGTAGCAGCGTCCTGCCCCCCAGGGCGGGACGTGCACCAGGGGGAGCCGGGCTAGGCACGAGGCTCTAGCCGAGAGCGGCCCCAGCCGCGCTGCCTAGATCCGGGGGCGTACAGCCCCGGTCCCGACGCGCTCGGGCAAATGCGTTCGGAGAGCAATAAGCCCCCGGCGTAGCCGGTGCGAAATGCGGTGTGCTGGAAGCGCACGGAGAAGGCGTTTGCCCGAGCGCAGCGAGACCGCAAGACACATCGGCCATAGACGATGAGTACCGGGTAGGCCGTCCAGGCCGTGAAGCCCGGTACGTTGGCCAATCAGGGCAAAGCCCTGATTTCAACGGCACTCTTTAGAGTGACGCTGGCTGTTTGCGCTGCTTTGCAGCGTGTGTATGCAACCAAGGTAATGTGCATGTATGCAAATAGGGTAGGCGTGTTGTCCGACGTTAGAGTTAGTCCAGCCTAGCCCTGCTGTCCGACAGGAGTGCAAAACAAGTAGCTTGATTGCAGGCTCATTTTGGAACAACGGGAGGCTGCGCAAAATTCATGTTTCCGCCTCGGGAGCTATACAAAGTATCAGCTTCAGGGAGGGGTGAAATGAACAAACGAAAACTTGGCGCAGCTTACCGACGACATGTAGTTCAGCTGCTTTCTGTCATGGGCTACGCAAGCACCCGACAGCTTGCAAAGGGCGTCTGTGGACGCTGCGATCTATCAACGCGAAAGATGATCGGAAGAACACTGCGCTGGCTTTTGGCACGACGCTGGATCGTTGCAAAACGAGACGGCAATGGGATCAACAGAGTGAACTACGAGCTGCTCTATGCATTGACGGCCGCTGGTGCTGACGTTGCGCGCGAGCACGGTATGCCGCTTGTTGCCGCAAAGGTGCATGCGCGTGATTACTTAAGGCATGCTCACGATCACCGGACCGTATGCAATAGCGTGTATGTCGCTTGGCCTTCTGATGAAATTTTTACAGAACTACAAGTGCGAACAGGCGACTGTCCGCTGCCAAGCTTCACATATCGCTTGGACGGGCAAGAGCTGCAAAAAATTCCTGATCTGATCGCAGGAAGCGAGCAGCTGACGTGGATCGAAGTAGAAAACTCTTGGCGCAGCGACAAAGATCTCTCAAAAGTCATAGCGTGTTTACGTGCGATGTTCAGCGATGAGCTCACACGCATCGACTGTATGCACTTCGTTGTGACAGTAGAAGGAGCTAAGACTATCGGCAAGCGGTTAAAAAAGAAGCTTACGCACGGTCCGGAATCGGGTTGGTCTGCGCCTGTACGTGCACTTGATGCGCGCATTCTTGGGAAGCACATCAAAGTCTCAGTGCTCGATCAAGATACTTTGATGCTAGCGGAGCTTTGCTTGTAGCTCTGAAGCAGAGGGGGCATCAGGCCAGTTCGATAATGCGTATTCCGGTTGAACTGACCCTGTGCCGGTTACGACTGACTAGGCTGCTGGTCGTGACTGGCTGAGTTCGGCCAGGAGCTATCGCCCAGTACGTGACTACGAACGGCAGGTCCAGGCTGAACTCAGTCGTTCGAGTTCGTGAGCCTGAGTGGCCGCTTTGATCGTTTTCAGTCGCTCGGAGGCTCGAAGGTGTCTACGGGAACCGGTGCGATTCAGGGTGAGGCGCATCCTCATGTCGGGCTATGCAATAGCGCTCAGCAACGCCCTACTTTTCACCTTGGCCGAGGAGGGCATCGAGAAGCTCTACGATAATTCCCGCCATACAGGATGTTTGAAGCGGGCTTGTATACTGTATTTATTTACAGGTTGCTCGCATGGGATGCGAGTGATTGCTTGCATTAGGAGTTTTATGCCGTATGAATTGACTGATGAGCAGCGGGATCGCTATAGGGAAACGTCTATTCGTTCACAGCAGCGAAAGCTCCGATTGCTACAGGCCCATGAAGACAACCCCCGGCTCAATGCAGAATTTGGAGATCGTCTAGATGTAGACGATCTGATGCCTCAACTTGAATGCAACGGGCTTTCTTCTCTATCGCTGTTTGCCGGTGGCGGTGGCCTCGACCTCGGCTTCGAGCGCGCAGGCTTCAGCCACACTGCCTCATTTGAGATCCTCGACGTTTGTGGCGAGACCTTGCGCTCCAACCGACCAGAGTGGACCGTGTACTCTGGTGCAGAGGCTGGTGACGTTCGCACAGCTCCGTTCAGCAACTTCAGGGGGGTCGATATTGTTCATGGAGGTCCGCCTTGCCAACCGTTTTCTATTGCAGGAAAGCAGGCCGGCGCTGACGACCCTCGCAACATGTGGCCTGACTTCATCCGGTGTGTACTCCAGACCCGGCCGCGTGCCTTCGTTGCCGAGAACGTACCGGGACTTCTGGATCGAAAGTTTGAGGGATTCGTTCAAGAGAACATTCTTCAGCCCTTGGAGGAAAAGTACACGATCTTCAAGTTCAAACTTGCGGCTCATGACTTTGGTGTGCCTCAAGCACGCCGTCGTGTTTTCTTTGTCGGATTCCGGGCTGCACGTGATGCTGCGCGGTGGGCTGAGCCAGAGCCAACACATGGAGATGTGGAGGGTGTCTTTGGGCCGATTTTGCCGCGTAACACTGCTCGTCGCAGCCTGGGATTGCCACCCAAAGGCTACGATGTGGTAGCGCCAACATTGCGCTCAGGTTTCACGGGACCAAGGAATACAACTGGAGTCTTAAACAGCAAAGCCGCGCTAGAAATTTGGAACGCTTTGCACATCTGGCCCAACGGTGTCCAGCCGACCCATGCTATCGCCGCAGCCTACCCTCCGGAGAATGGCCATTTCCGGATGGCAGTGGATGATTGTGCCTTGCTTCAGGGATTCCCTGCCTCCTGGCGCTTCGAGGGTGCGGTATATCAAGCGCTCGGGCAAATTGGTAATAGCGTGTGCCCTCCGGTAGGTTATGCTGTAGCAAGACAGGTTGCTAGAGCTTTGACAGGGAAATAATGCCAGTACAAGATGATGAGCGCGAGCGCGAGCTTGTGAGGATGTTCAACCTCAATTGGGATCCTGCTCATCAGCGCGCCGGCGTTGACGCAGTCCTAGATATGGAAGTCAATGGACAGCGTGTCCGCTTTGATGTTGAAGTAAAGTCTTCGACAGGCACGACTGTTTCGACAGCGCGGGATGTGGGAATGGATCACATCAAAAAATGGCGGCGAATGATTTTTGTGATTGGGTTCTACTCGAAAGAAGCTAGAAGGCCTGAGCTTCAGTATTGTCTATGCTTGACACCCGTTGATATGGAACCTTGGATCGCATCAATCGAGGAGAAAATATCGATTGATTTCAAGCTCGCAGTCTGGGCTTCACGTCGATTAGTTCTCGCGGATTTGTATGAAGTTTGTGGAACACAAGATTCTTACTCGATAGAGGATGCGAAACGCCTGCATAAGCAGCAGTGGACTGCGGAAGAATATCAGGCTGCTCTAGATTTAGTTGTCGAAGGAGAACCAAGAATATCTCCGAATAAGATGCTGGAAATTCTGCAGTTGCGTTTGAGCTATATAGCACAAAGAGGCGCGACTCTTAATAATCCTCACATAACAAAGACTTTTTTAAGAAATTTTGAAAATACGAATCGTGTGGTGAAAGGGGCTAACTGGGCGGCTGGTGTTAGGGCCATTGCTGAGGAATTTGTGCTTAATTTTCCTGAGCATCCGTGTATTTCAAAGATTTAGGTTAGGTTTTGAAGGGGCGCTGTTGCATAAATCAGTCCCAGGCCAACCTCCCCCAACCCCAGACGTAGCTATGCCACAGTGAATCGCCCCGGGTATCGAGGAGGCTCGGCAAGCCTCGGTTCGCGGCTTAATTTGAGCGTTGAACGACAGCTTTTGAGCTTCGAGTTCTGCAAGGTTTAAGACCGCACACGCTGCTCAGCAGACATCTGTTGTCGATGCACGAAGGGCAGCAACGGGTTGAATCCGCAGTCGAATGCTGCCGTAGGTCAGTTCAAAAATTCAGGTCAGCACCGAACGGACTGACGGTCAACGATGGCCAGCACCTTCAATAACTCTAGGACATCTCTCTGCGAATGCTAGGGCGTCACAATAGGATGTATAGGAATATAAATATTTGCCTCAACAGTCCATCATCGATCACTGCACAAGCTATACATGAATGAGAGCAATGTTTGGCAGAGGTCAACGCTTGACGAACAAAGGTCTCAAATGGCTCAAAGTTTCGTAGTTGTTTCCACGTTTGGCCCGGGTTCATTCCCGGGCTTTTTTGCGCTCACGATACGGCGCTTTTCTCAACACCCCTTTCGGGGATGCTCCGTGTTGAGCAGCAAGTCGGCGCACCACTCGGTATAGCGTGCTGGCATAAAGTTGAAGCTGCCTGACTTCAAATGCATGTTGAATGGGTTGACGCCCAGGACACACCTTCAGCGTGCCTGCATCCTGATCTAGGCTGCTGCCTGATTGCTAAGCCAGCATCGTAGATGAAATTACTGGGTACTTGCCGCTTGCGCTTTGAGTCTGCAACCTCTCGGTGACCATAGCCATGGAGATTCGTAGACCTCCCCTGTCCCCAAATTCAGCCAGCCCACCTTTGGCACTCGCTTTACCTTTGCATTTGAAGATAGCAAGGTCTTTAGCCATTCAGGAAGCATTGCATGCTGTACCGCTTCTTTGGCTTGTTCATCCAAGCCTCCGTAGCCAAAAGCTCGTGCCCCTGTGGGCAGATCAGTCTTGCAATTGCGCTTGCTGATGTAGTGAATCCAGGCAGAAACTTTGCGACATGCCTCATTCCAGGTACTACCCCAAGGCCACCACTTGGCCAATTCCGTACAGTCCAATTTGAAACCTCGCGGCAACCACAGTGCCAAGTGGTAGTGCAAAGCGCCTGCACGCTCAAGCACCCATGCATAAAGCAGCTGATGGCCCTTGCGTTTGAGCTTAGAGCGTAAGCAGTTGAGGAACCGCGTGATGTGCTTCGCACAAAAATCCGTATCCTTGGCGAATGTCAAGGTAACAGCCACAGCGTACAAGCCCTTGGCTTTTGCAATACGGCGATACTCTTTGGTCAGCCTTTTGAGCTTTTTTCGACAAATGCGTAAGCGCTTTTTGAGTGCCGACGCACTTGTTTCAATCTTATTGACAAGTTCAGCGAGTCGACGAGACCCACCGAGACTTGTGGTGTTGTGATGCATGGTGCGCTCCAAAGAGCGCTCGCCACCATCTGTCCTCAAACCGGCATGCCGGTACTAATTTGTTGCCCTCAATTGCGAGCGAGTTATTGTTGAACTGCCCTATACTGATTTGGATAGTTCCAGTAGTTGGACACAGCGATGAAAGCCGGATAGCACCGGCTTAATTCCATGGGCCTTGGGGGGTGTTTCCAGGCCCATTTTTTTGGCTCAAGCAGCGTTTCGGCTGCTCGTCATGAGGTTGTATAGCGTCGAACGTGACACGCCGAACTGCTTACCAATCTCGGAAATGCCCAGGTCACCACTTTTTATCAGCGACAGAGCCATGTTTTTTTGTGCGGGTGACAAGCTGGGAGGCCTGCCGCCTTTGCGCCCCCGGGATCTTGCTGCATCCAGCCCGGCCATAGTTCGTTCACGCAGCAACTCACGCTCAAACTGAGCCAAGGCCGCGAACAGGTGGAATACCAGCTTACCAGCAGGCCCGCGGGTATCAATCGACTCCTTGAGGGACTTGAACGTCACGCCCTTGGCTTCCAGTTCGGTGACGATGCGAATAAGGTCTTGCAGATTGCGGCCGAGTCGATCCAGCCGCCAAACGGTCAGTGTGTCCCCTGCCCGCAGGGCTTTCAGGCAATGCTGAAGCTCGGGCCTTTCGGCTGTCTTGCCACTCGCGCAGTCTTCGTAAATAACTTCCGCTCCTACGCGCTTCAGCTCGTCGCGCTGAAGGTCCAGACTCTGCTCGTGGGTGCTGACCCGCGCATATCCAATTTCCGCCATAGTCCCCCTTTTCTGTATGTTGATTAATGGATGGCTTCTTGCACATTTCTGTATAGCTCCAAGCACCCAGAACGACGGGTTCCTGCGCTGTGCAGAAACCCATCGTTTTATGGATACAGATGGGTAAGCTCTGCGAGCCTGAGAACACGCGCTTCACCTCCCTCTACGAGATTGAAAATGTCTTTGCGACACATTCCATGTTCATGAAGTAAGTGAATTGCGTTGTGAATGTGCGGAATATCAAGACCAGTGAAATCAGATCCGCTCATTTTGTAATCACCAGGGCTGTAGATCGAGAGCAATATTCGTTGGGCGCAGGCTGACTGCCCACTATTTCTTTCAGCGAGGTCCAGCATGCTTTGAAGACAAGCAGCTATGGCTTCGTAATGCTTGTTAGAAGGCTTAGCAAAGGCATTGAAAGACAGAGTCGCCATAGGGCCTCCAAGTTTTGTCGAAAAACAGATTGTTCATCAGTTTGGTAGACCAACAAGGCTGCAAGATGGTCGCTTCAAATCTTGAAGCATTGAAGTTTTCAAAAACGGTCTTCAAACAAAGGTCGTTTTTCCATTATTGATATTTTCTATCAAATCAATTGATTTTTGCTATCGATGATACACTGATAGCAGATTCTGCCGCGGGGCATTGACATGCTGTATGCCGAAGAAGCGGTGCACATCAACGGTGCTCGTGCAACCGCTACAGCTGTCGGGCTTGAAAGCTGGATACGCGGAAAGATGCGCATCACGAAATCGCTGCAATCCAATGACTGCCTTAAGCTTGCTGCCGTCACGGTGAGCCGACGACAGCTGCTACCGATACCGATCTATTGGACTTGTCGCTTTGCTAGTGGCTACTGCGCCAGCCAGTCCAGCCATTCTGCAGAGCCCTCGCAAGGATGACCAAGTTCCGTAGCTCCACACAGGTCATTAGCAGTTTTTATGAGTGACGAACTGGCGGTGCCGCCCCAATGCGGATTTATGCAGAATGTCCTTAACTGCGCGGGGAGAGTCGGCCGTTTGTATTGGTGCAGCCATACTCAGGAGGAAATGCTTCGGATACTTTTATCCACGGCTCACTTGTGTAACCGGCAAGTGGCGCATTTAGCGCCAGCTTAATCATAGGAGGACGCATTTCGATTACGGTCCCGCAATGTGTGTCTACTCCAACTTTGATTGACTTTCTAAAACTAGACAAATAATCTTCTGCCTTTTTTTGTTGAGAATTTTTTATTTTCTGAAAATGATTGTCAATCTTTGGAACCATGTTATCGAAATCGACCTGAGCCCAATGAGTTGCAGTAGCTAAAGGTTGCCGCTGTTTTAATTTCCAAATTTCTAGTTGGGTAGGGTTACCTACAAAAACCGCCTCAACTTCCCGTAAATAGTCTGCATAGGAAGTTTTTTTGTGATTTTCGGCAACTCGTTCAAGCGTCGCTGGTGTAACAAGTTTTCGTACTAACTCTATTGGTTGGATGCGAGAGTTGTTAATTAAATATTTTTCTGCAATTTCACTCTGCTCCTCATGATTCAAATATATGGCATATTTAGTAAAAAAATACTCAATATTTCCATTTGTCGCTGTTGCCGAATCAATTGACTTTTCCATTCCTTTGCGATAGCTATCATTGGCAATAATCGCAACCTCTGAATTTTCTAAAGCTTTATTAAGTAGATCAAAATTTATCGGTTCATTATTTGAAAATCCGCCGCCAAAAATGTTTAATTTGGCGAAATTAGAATTACACTGATAGTAATCATCTGTTCTATTTTTAGCGCCCTGTATTGGAATATTACCCCTATAATCGCAACCTTTTCTGGTATTCAGCGCAATATAAAATTCCAATGCTTTATTATCAGAAGACGATTTTACAAAGCATCCTTTTAGATATTCATAATCAGAATTTTTAATGTTCCCATCAGTCGCCACAGACCAATTATCATTGGTCTTTTTCAGATAAAAATCAGAGCAAAAATTAGGGTAACCGAGATATTCACCTGAATTCACAACTGTCAACTTGAAATTTTGCTGCGCGTTGACTGCGGAGAATCCGGTTAAGACAAAAACAGTTGCAATTCCTGCAAGAGATCTCAGCTTATTTTTCATATTTAATGATTTAAATTTAGCGATTTAGGATGTTCCTCGCTGTAATCATAGCCTCAAAAATACATTGAGTAACAAAAGTTACAAAAGCGTTTATGAATCCTTTGATTTACATGGCTTCAGACTTGCGGGAACCGCTCAAAATCTCAGCGTTATCTAAAGCTAAAGACCGCATGCGGTAGCTATGAATGTCAAGGTAGCTGTCGCCTGCCTCATGCGACGTTGATGGATAACTTTTCAGGCCTGGCAGCCAAGCTCATAGACTGACCGCTCCCGGATTGAGTGTGACCACCAACACACGCTCCCAGTTGCGCGTGTGTCGTGCCGGCCGTAGCCCGCTACACACCTGAAAACCGTCGCTGGGCGGTTGCCTAGGTCGATGCTCGCATGTTCGATAACGACTGACTGTTAGGAAACATTGTGGCTACGAGCAGCGTATTCAGAGCCTTACAGTGCCGAGGGCTTTACAGGGGTGAAGAACTTGAGGTTTGGGTACACGATGCGCTCCAGGATTGCACTTTTTACTCCGATATCAAGTTCGCCCTGATACTTCTTGACCACCAATGATGTCTCGCCACCGACGACCGAGTCTTGCGCCTGAGACAGGTTGGTCATACTCTGGGCGTGGCCTGTTAGGGATTCAGCGTTCACAACTCCCAAATTGGCCGCACGGTTTAGTAGCGTTGAACGAAACGCATGCATGCCTACGATCCGCGCACTAGGCGTCTCGTCACGCAAGCCTGTGTCACGCAAGAACAGGCGAAACCATTTTTCGGCCTCGGTCGCTGCACGCCCCTTACCGGGCTCGAAACCTGGAAACAGAAGCTTTTTTCCTTGTTTCTTGAGTGCATCCACATAATCAAGAAAGCCCATTCCGATTAGCTGACTATGAATGGGTACCCTGCGCCTTGAAGATTTGGTTTTGACGCGTTTCTTGACGTTCTCGGCAGCTTCAGATTGCTCGGTGATGTTCAAGTACCAGGCACCTGAAGTTTCGTCTTTGAGAATGTCGACTACCGGGTTCAACTGGCATAGCTCGTTGACTCGTGCACCTGTGTACAGCCCCAAATGTGGCAGCCAGAACATGTGCAGTTCTTCAGGCCGTTTGGCGTAGCCAGCCAACTCAGGCCCCATGAATAGGCGTTCCAGCTCTTGAGGACGAAAGGCTCGCTGATGCCCTTCCCCTTCTTCACGACTCCCCGTGTAGCGGATCCTCTCGGTGGTCAGTGTCGTTGGGAAGCCTTTGTCTTGCCAGTTGGTCCGCGCGGCACCCAGGAAAGGCGTTACGACGGCTTTGTAAGTGCCTTCGAAGGTAGCGGGCGACATCTCACCCAGCCCAAGACCTGCGACCTCTAGTACCGTCAGCTTCTTCTGACGTGCCACATCCTTCCAGCGGGGTGGAAGGCGATTGACTACTTCAAAAAAGCGATTGAGGTCAGTCTGTCGCAGAGTGTGGATGGGCTTGTTGCCGACTACATCCAAGAGCATCGGAAGCACCGCACAGACCTTTTTGTACATGGCTTCAAACTTGTCGGCCTGGTACTTCTCGATGTAGTCGTTAATGACTTCCGACAGCAGGTGTTGTTCGTGCGTAGCGGTCTTGGGCGTCGGCACGTCTTCGCCTTCATAGCGACGTAAAAGCTTCTCGTTGGTTCTGATGACTGCCCGGCCGTAGGCGATGGCAAGGCGTCTGAAGTCGCCTTCGCCCAAGTGATCTTCGTACCGATGCAGGTACAAAAATTGCCGGAGCATTGGCCCCAACACCTCAATGTCACCAACGGCCACAGCTGCCTTCATCTCTGGCAGGGCGTCAGTGTAAGCGCGTTGGTAGTCCTCAATCTCCGAGACGTCGTAAGTGCCAGTCTCGCGCCGCTTTTCATCTCCAGCCAGAGCCGCTGCCTCGACATGCTGAGCGATCCGGTCGATGTCTTCGGCCGTCAACTCCTTGAGCACTATGGCTGCCTGGACCTGCCGCGCCGCAAAGAAGTCTGTTTTGCGTTGCCTGAGCTTGCGCCACTCCGCCTGCAGCTTAGCGTCGGCAACGTGGAAACGTTCTACAGCGAGCCGGTAGTCGGAGGTCTTTAGAGACCTAAGGTGTTCCTTCTTGCCATCGGCCTGGAGCAGATCTTCGGGGATTCTGCGGCGGTGATAGTAGCGACCATTGTCGTGGCGCACTAGGCCTGTAGGGAGTTGAGGCATGTTCGGTTCGTCCACGGAGACCGAATCCCTATTCGACATTTTGTGTAGCACCTTTGTGTAGAAAACAAAAGAAATAAGCCGTTGATTTTATGGGAAATCCCATGAAATCAACGGCTTAAATGCTATATGGCGGAGAGGGTGGGATTCGAACCCACGGTACGTTTGCACGTACGCCTGATTTCGAGTCAGGTACATTCGACCACTCTGCCACCTCTCCTGTGTCGAAGCATCTATTGTAGCCTAAAAAATCAGGCCTTCAGCAAAGTTTTGCCGCCCATGTACGAAACCAGTGCTTCGGGCACGGTGATCGAGCCGTCGGCGTTCTGATAGTTCTCCAGCACGGCGACCAGCGTACGACCCACGGCCAGGCCAGAACCGTTGAGCGTGTGTACCAGTTCGTTCTTGCCCTGGGCATTCTTGAAACGGGCCTGCATGCGACGCGCCTGGAAGGCTTCGCAGTTGGAGACCGAGCTGATTTCGCGATAGGTGCCCTGTGCCGGCACCCAGACTTCGAGGTCGTAGGTCTTGGCGGAGCCAAAGCCCATGTCGCCCGTGCACAGGCTCATCACGCGATAGGGCAGACCCAGCTTCTGCAGCACGGCTTCGGCGTGTCCGGTCATCTCTTCCAGCGCTTCATAGCTCTTTTCGGGATGCACGATCTGCACCATCTCGACCTTGTCGAACTGGTGCTGGCGGATCAGACCGCGCGTGTCGCGACCACCGGAGCCAGCTTCGGAACGGAAGCAGGGGCTGTGTGCGGTCAGCTTGATGGGCAGGCGGTCTTCGGCCAGCACTTCGTCGCGCACCAGATTCGTCAGCGGCACTTCGGCCGTGGGAATCAGGTACAGAGCCGCGGTGTCGGGCAGGGGCTCGGCATCCTGGCCGCCCTTCTGGGCCGCAAACAGATCGCCTTCGAACTTGGGCAGCTGGCCCGTGCCCTTGAGCGAATCGCTGTTGACGATGTAAGGCACATAGCATTCGGTGTAGCCATGCTGCTCGGTCTGCAGATCCAGCATGAACTGGGCCAGCGCACGGTGCAGGCGCGCGATCTGGCCCTGCATCACGGTAAAGCGGGCACCGGAGAGCTTGACGCCGGCTTCGAAGTCCAGGCCGATGGGCGCACCCAGATCGACGTGATCCTTGATCTCGAAGTCGAAATTCCTCGGCGTGCCGAAGCGGCGCACTTCCACATTGCCTTCCTCGTCAGCGCCCACGGGCACGGACTCATGAGGCAGATTGGGCACGGCCGCCAGCATGGCCTGCAGCTCGGTCTGGATCTGGTCTAGGCGCGTGGCCGATTGTTCCAGCTCGGTCTTCATGGCGGCCACTTCGGCCTTGGCGGCTTCGGCGGCGTCCTTTTCGCCCTTGCCCATCAGCATGCCGATCTGCTTGGACAGCTGGTTGCGCTTGGACTGCAGCTCCTCCGTGCGCGTCTGGATGGACTTGCGTTCGGATTCCAGCGCCTTGAAGGCTTCCACGTTCAGGAAGGCTTGGGGGTTCTTGCGGGTTTGCAGTCGGGCGACGACTGAATCCAGGTCTTTGCGGAGAAGTTGAATGTCGAGCATAGAGGGGGATTTTAGAGCGACTGGCCGCACCCGGCCGATACACGGGGGATGGCAGCAGTCAGCTATCAAAAGCAAAGCGCCTTGCGCAGGCTATTCATAGATTTTCAGATAAAAAAACCATCTGGAATCTTTGAATACCATGCGCAAGGCGCTATGAAGTTGCAAGCAGTCAGCTTGCCATGACTCAATGTCCGGTCTCGGGCGCCTTGCGCACTTCGATCTCCAGGCCCGTGGCCGCGTCGATCTTCAGACCCTTGGGCAGCGGGAACTTGATGGTTTCCTCGATGCCGTCCATCTTGCGCACGGCGACGGCCCCCAGTTGCCGGATGCGGGCGATGACCTCGTCGACCAGCACTTCGGGCGCCGAGGCACCGGCGGTCAGGCCCACGCGGGCCGCATCGGCAAACCACTCCTGCTTGAGCTCGAGCGCGTTGTCCACCATATAGGCGGGCGTGCCCAGACGATCGGCCAGCTCGCGCAGACGATTGCTGTTGGAGCTGGTCGGGCTGCCGACGACGATGACCAGATCCACCTGGGGTGCCAGCACCTTCACGGCGTCCTGGCGGTTCTGCGTGGCGTAGCAGATGTCCTGCTGCTTGGGCTCGCGCACCAGTGGAAAGCGTGCCTTGATGGCGGCCTTGATGCCTGCGGCATCATCGACCGACAAAGTGGTCTGTGTCACCACGGCCAGCTTTTCGGTCTGGCGCGGCGCCACCTTGGCCACATCGCCCTCGTCCTCGACCAGATGAATGCCTTCGGAGAGCTGGCCCATGGTGCCTTCGACCTCCGGATGGCCCTTGTGGCCGATCATGAGGAATTCGTAGCCTTCCTTGGCCAGCTTGGCGACTTCCACATGCACCTTGGTGACCAGCGGGCAGGTCGCATCGAAGATGGCAAAGCCGCGGCGCTCGGCCTCCTGCTGCACGGCCTTGGAGACGCCGTGGGCCGAGAAGATCAGCGTGGCGCCGGGCGGCACCTCATCGAGTTCCTCGATGAAGATGGCGCCCTTGGCCTTGAGATCGTTGACCACAAAGGTGTTGTGCACGATCTCGTGGCGCACGTAGATGGGCGCGCCGAACTTGGCCAGCGCCCGCTCCACGATCTCGATGGCGCGATCCACCCCGGCGCAAAAGCCGCGCGGCTCGGCCAGCAGGACTTCCTTGGCACCCACCATTTCAATACCCCCTGGCGCTACGCACCACTCGCACGGCATGACACTGACGCGCTTGAAGCGCGGGACGGCGGCACGGGCCGACCCCAGCAAGGGCCGCCCCGCAGCAAAGGCCGTCGTCCCCCTTGAAGGGGGAAGCTGCGCAGCAGCTCAGGGGGTGTGTCATTTCAAAGTACCCCGATCAGCTTCACTTCAAACGTCACGGGCTGGCCGGCCAGCGGGTGGTTGAAGTCGAACAGCACGGCGCCGTCCTCGCGCACCTGCACCACGGCGCCGGCGTAGCTGCCGCTGCCGTCGGGCGTGGGGAACTGCACCACATCGCCTGCGGTGTATTGCTCATGCGGGTCGCCGAGCTCGTTCATGAGCTTGCGGGCCACCCACTGCATCATGTCGGGGTTGCGCTCGCCAAAAGCCTCGCCAGCGGGCAGCTCGAAAGTCGTGTGCGTGCCCTCGGCCAGGCCGATCAGCTTGTCTTCCATGGCCGGCGACAGCTCGCCCGCACCCAGCGACAGCGTAGCCGGCTTTTCGTTGAAGGTATTGATCACATCGCCCGCAGGGCCCGCCAGGCGGTAATGCAGCGTGAGAAAAGAGCCTGCCTGCACGACGGGCAGATCCGAAGGGGTTGCGCTTGTGGTCATGAAAGTCCCGATAAACTGGGCTGCATTGTAAGAGCGAGCCTATAACCTCTTCGCGGCTGCGTTGAGTTGGACGGCCCGCCCCTCCCCCCTTGTGCAAGCGAGCACTGACGCCCATGCCCATCAAAGACCTGCCCCTGGATGCCCAGCCGCGCGAAAAGCTCGCGCAGCGGGGCGCGGCGGCGCTCTCGGATGCCGAGCTGCTGGCCGTCATTCTGCGCACCGGCATGGCCGGCAAGACGGTGCTGCAGATGGCGCAGGAGCTGCTGGAGCTGCCCGGTGATCACCAGGGAACAGGCGGTCTGGCCGGGCTGCTGGCCGCCGACTACCAGGCTTTGACAGCCGTCAAAGGCCTGGGCCCGGCCAAGCGCGCCGAGCTGATGGCCGTGCTGGAACTGGCCCGCCGTGCCACGGCACAGCAGCTGCGCGAGCGGGAAGTGCTCTCCTCCCCCGAAGCCGTCAAGCACTATCTGCAGCTGCATCTGGCGGCCAGGCCGCACGAGGTGTTTGCCGTGCTGTTTTTGGACAGTCAGAACCGCTTGCTGGCTCTTGAAGAAATGTTTCGCGGTACCTTGACGCAAACCTCCGTCTACCCTCGTGAAGTCGTGCTGCGCGCCCTGCACCATCAGGCCGGCGCGGTGATCCTCGCGCACAACCACCCCAGCGGCAGCGTGCAGCCCAGCAGTGCCGACAGGTCTCTGACCAACACACTGAAGGCCGCCCTGGCATTGATCGATGTGCGCGTGCTCGACCACATCATCGTCGGGCCGGGCGCTGCCTGCTCCATGGCCGAGGAGGGTTTGCTATGAGCCACGCACACCGCTCGCTGCAGGATCTGGCCGGCATCTCCCGCCATCTCAAGCAGATGCGCGAACAGGCCGAAGCCCTGGCCGCTGCCCAGGCCGAGGCTCGTGCAGCGCGCGAGCGTGAACACAACCTGTTTGCGCTCAGCGTCGGCAAGGTCACGCCACTGCGCTCGCGCAACGAAGTCAGCTTTCTGGAGCCGGCACCCTCGCCGCTGCCGCTGCAGATGGTGCTGGACGAACAGAACGTGCTGCGCGAAGCCATGAGCGACGAGTTCGACGTCAGCACCCTGCTGGACGTGGACGATCAGCTGAGCTTTCGCCGCCCCGGCATCGGTCTCGACGTGACCCGCAAGCTGCGTGGCGGCCACTGGAGCATTCAGCGCCAGCTGGACCTGCACGGCCTGCGCTCGGACGAAGCCCGCGAGGCGCTGGGCCAGTTCATCCGGCTGTCGCACCGCACGGGCGTGCGCTGCGTGCGCATCGTCCACGGCAAGGGCCTGGGATCGCCGGGCCGCACCCCCGTGCTCAAGGGCAAGGTGCAGCGCTGGCTGGTCCAGAAAAAAGAAGTGCTGGCCTTTGTCCAGGCCCGCCCGGCCGAGGGTGGCGCGGGCGCGCTGGTGGTGCTGCTGCAGCCGGGCAAGCGCAAGCTGTTCTGAGCCCCATCGCTTCCAATCCGATAGCTGCTCGCGTCTATCTCCATTGGGCTTGAGCCCAAAAGGTTTATCTCCCTTGCAGCACGGTATTGAGCGGCAAGGGCAGCGGCCGCATATCGCGGCCGTAGATGCGGCGTATGCGCTCGGACACCGTGGGGTGGGATTCCAGCCAGTCTTCGAGGCGGCTGGCATGGGGTGTTTCGGCCAGCAGCATATGCTGCACGATGCGCTTGTCCAGCCCCTGGTGGCTGCGCGTGTCCTGCTGCCAGCTGCCGTACTGCTGCTCGGCCAGCTCACGCTGCGTAAGCACCTTGCGCAGCACGCCGCCCAGGCCGTCCTTGCTGCGCGTCCACTGCACGGCGCGCGCATCGGCCAGGTATTCGCGCTGGCGCGATACGGCGGCCTTGAGCAACTGGCCGCCGAGCCAGCCGACAAAGCCCGCGGCCTGGATGAAGAGGCCGAACCATTGCGTAAGAATGCTGTCGCGCTCGCGCAGGCTCTGGCCGAAGTTGTGAATCAGCTCCAGCCCGTAGACCATGCCGGCCAGCTGCATGTTCAGGCGCGTGTCGCCCTCGCGCAGATGGGACAGCTCATGCGCCACCAGGCCCTGCATTTCCTCACGGCTGAGCTGGTCCAGCGCACCCTGGGTCACGGCGATGACGGCATCTTCCGCATCCCAGCCCGCCGCAAAGGCATTGATGGCCTCGGTCCGCGCCAGCACCGCGACCTGGGGCACAGGCCAGTGCGCCGCAATGCACATTTCATGGACGATATTGCACAGTTGCTGCTCGGCCAGCGAGCTGCCGGGCCTGGCCTCGCGCGCACCCACGCGCTGAGCCAGTTGGCGCCCGCCGTGGCGCAGCTGGTCCAGCTCTATCCAGCAGCCGCCCAGCACCAGCAGCAAGGTCACGCCGATATTCACAGCCGCAAAGCCCGTGGGATAGTCCCAGCCTCCGAATGCCAGAGTGCCCAGCCACCAGGCCAGCATCAAGCCCAGGTGCACCGATGCCACCACGGCCAGCACGCACAGGCCGAACACCAGCAGCAACCAGCGCGTGCTGCGCCTGGCCTGGCGCTGTCGCTCCCAGAAACGCATGCGCTCAGAACCTGACCTGAGGAACGGCGCGCTCCTGCTCGCTCTGGGTCGAAGCCAGCATGTCCATATGCACAAAACCCACCAGCCGCGCCACGATCAGATCCGGGAACTGTCCGGCCTGATTGTTGAATTCCAGCACCTCGTCGTTATAGGACTGACGCGCAAAACCGATGCGGTTCTCGGTGCTGGTGATCTCTTCGCTGAGCTGCTGCATGCGGGCATCGGCCTTGAGCGTGGGATAGGCCTCGGCCAGCGCCATCAGACGGCCTACTTGACCGCCCAGCACCTGCTCCGCTGCCATCAGAGCCCCCATGGCCTGCGCCTTGCCCGGCGACTGACGGGCCTTGTCGGCAGCGCTGACGGCCTCGCCTCGTGCGCGAATCACAGCCTCCAGCGTCTGGGCTTCGTGCTGCATATAGCCGCGTGCAACCTCCACAAGATTGGGAATCAGGTCATGACGGCGCTTGAGTTGCACGTCGATCTGCGCAAACGCGTTCTCCACCTGGTTCTTGTGCGTGCGCAAGCGGTTGTAGAGGGCAACTGCCCAGATCACGATCACCACAACCACTGCCAGCGCGATATATGCCGTCATACCCTCTCCCTGAAAATTTTCTCGCATCATAGCCAGTCCCAGAAAAAAGCCGCCGTGGCCTTTGGAGCCACGGCGGCAGTCATTGCGGCAACGCCGCCTACTTGGATAGATCGAGCTGGTATTTGCTCATGCCCTTGCCCGAGCCGTCATCGGCCGCCAGCACAGACACTCCCGTCAGGCCTGCCGCCTGGGCCACGCTCAAGGCATTGGTGCCGGAGCTGAACACCACCGGGCCGGCCGTCGTCACCTTGGCAAAGCGCCAGCTCTTGGCTGCGCCATTGGCCGCTCTGGTAATCTGCGGATTCTTGCGCACATACTCGATCACCACATCACGGTTCGCATCGGGCGATGCCCAGATGGCCGACGAGCCGTCGAGCTTGGGGATGAAGCTGGCACCGCTGGTGGCTCGGTAGTTGTTGGTGGCGATCACAAACTCCTGCGCCGTATCGATGGGCTTGCCCAGATAGCTGAGGTTCTTGATACGGCTGCCCAGCGGCTGGGTCACATCGATCTCGTACTGCACATCGGCGGTGGTGAACATATCGAAGTTGTAGCCCGGGAAGCTGCTGATCAAGGGCTGCTCCGCCGTCTTGTTCACGTCGATCTGGTTGAAGCGCTTGGCTGCAGCCTCCAGCCAGCTCTTGATGTCGGCGCCGTTGACCTTCACCGCGTATACGGTGTTGGGGTAGAGATACAGGTCGGCCGCGTTGTAGATGGCGAGCGAGCCGGCAGCCACATCGGTGAAGTCCTTGCCGCCCTGGAAGCCGGATTTAAACGGCGCACTCACCGACAGCACGGGCAGGCTGGCGTACTGAGGCAGATTGGCCTTGATGTAGCTGGCCACATAGGCCTGCTGGGCCTGGTTGACGATCTGGATCGCGCCGGGGTCGCCCACATCGGCAAACAGCGTGCTCATGCGGAAGTCAGTGCTGCCTATGGGCGTCTTCACGTAGCTGATGGCTGCCTGATGCTGTGCCTCGATCAGCGGCGCGACGGCCGGGTCGGCATCCACAAACACCGTGGCACCCGCGGCATCCTTGTTCTGGATGTTGCGCAGCTCGCTCTTGCTGCCGGTCTTGGCCACGCTCCACTTCTTGCCGTCCCATTGCAGCGGCAACTGGATCACGCCCAGAGCCTTGCCCCAGGAGCTGGCCATGACCGCAGGCACGCCGTTGATGGTGCCAGCCTGGTTGTCCACACCGTTCTGGCTGTATGCAGGCTTGGCCGACAGGTCGGGGAACACGCTGTGCTGATGGCCCATGACCATGGCGTCGATGCCCGCCACCTTGGACAGATACAGGCCGGGGTTCTCCATGGTGGCCGAATAGGCCGAGCCGTCCAGACCGCCATGCAGCAGCGCCACCACCACATCGGCCCCCTTGGCGCGCAACTCTGGCACGTATTTGCCGGCAGCCTCCACCGCGCCCTCGGTGTAGACCTTGCCTTCGAGATAGCGCTTGTCCCAGTTCATGATGCCCGGCGTGGTGAAGCCGATCACGCCGATCTTGATGGGCAGCCTGACTTCCTTGCCGTCACTGCCCTTGGCCACCATGGTGCGCTCCAGCACGGCATAGGGCTGAACCAGCGGCTTCCTGGTCTTGCTGCTGTAGACATTGGCCAGTACGGCTGGATAGCCGTTGCCCGCGCATTTCTGGCTGGCATCCACGCCATCCACATCCAGACCGCCGCCCAGCACCTGGTTGAGAAAGGGCAGGCCGTAGTTGAATTCGTGATTGCCCAGCGTGCCCGCGTCAAAGCTCAACGCGCCCATGGCCTTGTACATGGACAGCTGCTGCGTGCAGGGGATGGGCTTGACCTCGGCCTCGTAGTCGGCCAGGGCCGTGCCCTGGATGGTGTCGCCGTTGTCCACCAGCAGCGTGTTGGCAAATTCCTTGCGAGCCGCACGGATCAGCGTGGCCGTGCGCTCGAAACCATAGGTCTTGTCTTCGGCCAGCTTGAAATAGTCATAGCTGCGCACATTGAAGTGCAGGTCCGTGGTCTCCAGAACGGCCAGCGTCGCCGTGGCAGGCTGCGCACTGACAGGCGTTGTGCTGCTGTCGTCGCTGCCGCCGCAGGCGGCCAGCAAGGCGGCACAGCCCACGGCCGTCAGCACATGGCGGCGTTGTTGCAATACCGAGAAGAAACCGCCTGAACGCAGCTTTGCGCCAGGCAAATCGAAATCCTGCATGGTTGACCCTGCTTGTTGAAAAACAGGCAGTGTCGGCAGGGCTTCTTACAACATCGTGAAGGAAATTTGACGCTTTGAAGCCGAGGGCAAGAACTCAGGCGCCGCGATTGCGCATCCAGTCCGCCGTGTTCATGAAACTGGCCTTGAGACGCGTGCGCAAGGCCTCGGGCACCTCGGTCTCGCCCATGGCCTGATCCATGCAAGCCACCCACTGGTCGCGCTCCTGGATGCCGATGGAAAACGGCATATGGCGCATGCGCAGACGCGGATGGCCGAAACGATCCTGATAATAGTCGGGGCCGCCCAGCCAGCCGCAGAGAAACCAGAACAGCTTCTGGCGCGCGTCGGCCAGCGTGCTGCCATGGGCGGCGCGCAGCTCCTTGTAGCCGGGCTCCAGATCCATGAGGTCATAGAAGCGGGTCACCAGTTGCTGGACTTTCTCTTCCCCGCCTATCCATTCGTAGGGGGTGTCAAACGGGGGCTTTTCTTCAATCTGCATGTGTAGCGGCTTTGCGAGTCAGTCCCGATTGTCGGACATGCTGCATGTCCGTACCCGAGCGCAGGAATGCGAAAACACCGACGGCCGTCAGCACCGTCACGCCCGCCAGCACATCGAGCAAGCTGGAAAAAGCCAGGCCATAGGCCTTGAGCAGCTCGGCGGCTGATGCGTCTTGCATCAGCGCCAGCGCTCCCTGCATATTGCCGGTGACCAGCATCTGGGCCACGGCCGAGCCATGCGGCATGGACGGCCAGATGACCGCCAGCTCCCGCGCCAGCAGCGCTGCCAGCGCCGCCCCGACCACGGCCAGGGCAATGCCTTCGCCCGCCACACGCACGGTGCTGAAGATGCCCGTGGCCATTCCGGCACGCTCGCGCGGAACCACCGTCACGGCCAGCCCGTCCATCAGCCCCCAGGGCAGGCCTATGCCCAGACCAATCAGCAGCAGCGGTGCGGCCATCTGCGCCAGGTCCGAGCCGGGCGCGCAGCGGCCCAGCCACAGCAAGCCCGCGGCGCAGACCAGCAGTCCCGCCCCACAGAGCAAGGCTGCCGACAGCCAGCGCGAGAGCCAGCCCGCCAGCAACGGCACGCACAGCATGGGTAGCGACAGCACGAACATGCGCTGCCCGGCCTCGAGCGGTGCCAGACCTTCCACGCCGATGAAGCGCAGCGGCAGCAGCACCAGCAGCACCACGAAGGCATAGGCAGGTGCTGCGGCCAGCAACTGCACACCGACAAAGCGCGGATAGCGGAACAGCGACAGGTCCAGCATGGGGTGGGCACTGCGGCACTCGATCTGCACAAAGGCTGCTGCCGCCAGCAGGGCAGCCGTCAGCGGCAGCCATGTGCGGCCATGCGACCAGCCCGTTTCCGGGACCTGCAGCATGCCCCAGGTCAACAGAGCCAGCGCCAGCGTGAACGACAGCGCCCCCGGCAGGTCCAGCCGCTGTGCCTGCGGATTACGCGACTCCGGCATATGGCGCAGGCCCAGCAGCAGCGCAGCGAATGCTGCGACGGCGGCGCTGAGCATCACGCTGCGCCAACCCCAGCTTTGCAGCAACCAACCCGACAGCAATGGCCCGAAGGCCAGTCCCACACCAAAGGAGGTGCCCACGAAACTGAAGGCCCGGGTACGCCTGGCACCATCGTAGGCCTGGGCCAGGCCTGCCGTGCCTGCCGCCAGTGCAGCAGCCGCGCCCAGTCCCTGCAGCGCCCGCAACAGATCGAAGCCGATGATGGCCCTCTTGCCTTGCAGGCAGACCTGCAGCAGCACGCTGCCCGCCACGACGGCCAGCCCCGCCAGAAACACGCGCCGCCGCCCGTAGACATCGGCCAGTGCTCCTGCCGCCATCAGTGTGGCGCCGAAGCTCAGCATGAAGGCATTGGTGACCCAGTTCAGCGCCAGAGGGCCGCCGCCCAGTGCCTCGCGCAGCGCCGGCAGTGCCACGGCCGGCCCGGTAAAGCTCAGCGGCATGGCCAGAGCGGTCAGGCAGACTGATAGCAGCACCCAGACAGGCGATGCGCGGCGGGCGCCAACAGGAAGATCCGCCTGCAGGCGGGATGGAGAAGTGGAGCAGGACATGGAGGGCTGGCGTCGTGAATCAATCAGACATGAACGATAAAAGCGCTCCAATCAAACGAAAATAGCTTTAGCACTCCCAACAATACCAACCAAAGGTTGCCAATTACCATGGACAGCTTCAGCGGACTTGAGTCCTTTGTACGTGCCGCCGATCTTCTGAGCTTTGCCGAGGCCGGCCGCGCACTCTGCATCTCGGCCTCCGCCGTGGGCAAGAACGTGGCGCGCCTGGAGCAGCAGCTCGGCCTGCGCCTGTTCCATCGCACCACACGCCAGGTGCGTCTGACGCAGGAAGGCAGCCTGTTCCACGAGCGCTGCCGGCGCATACTCGACGAGCTGCACGATGCACGCGCCGCCATGCAGGCCGCTGCCGAGGCGCCGCGAGGCCGGCTGCGCATGAGCCTGCCCACCATCGGCTACCGTTTTCTGCTGCCCGTGCTGCCCGAATTTCAGGCCCGCTATCCCGAGGTGGAGCTGGATCTGGACTTCAACGACCATCTGGTCGATGTTGTCGAAGCCGGCCTCGATGTGGTCATCCGCAGCGGCGAGCTGGCCGACTCGCGGCTGGTGGCCCGCCGACTCGGGCCGTTTCGCTTCATTCTGGCAGCCTCGCCGGCCTATCTGTCCGAGCGCGGCGTGCCGCTCACACCGGCCGACCTTGCCGGACACAGCAGCCTGCGCTATCGCTTTCTGAACAGCGGCAAGCTCGAGGAGTGGATGCTGCCCGGGCTGCCGGCCATGCCCATCGCCCTGGTCTGCAACAATATGGAAGCCATGCTGGGCGCAGCCGTCTCAGGCCTGGGCCTGGCCTATATGCCCGACTTCATGGCCCGCGACGCACTGGCGCGTGGCGAGCTCCAGCAGGTGCTGGCCGAGCAGCTCACGCATAGCGGGCAGTTCTCGGCACTCTGGCCCTCCAGCCGCCAGCTCTCGCCCAAGGTCCGGGCTTTTGTGGACTTTGCGAGCGAGCGGCTGTTCAAGGGCTAGCCTTAGAACATTCTTATTCCGCCGCCTGGCGCAGCGTGATCATCACGGGGCGGCTGACCACCTCGCGCAAGGCCCACCAGCCGGCCAGCCAGGCCAGCAATGCGCCCGCCAGCGCGCCCACCAGGGGCACCCACCAGAGCACATTCCACTCGAAATCGAACACCCAGCGCGCCAGCGCCCAGCCCACGGCAAGGGCCACGCAGCTGGCCAGAAAGCCGGCCATCAGGCCCACTCCGGCCAGCTCGGCGCTCTGCACCTGCTGCAGCAGGCCCGACCTGGCTCCCACGGCGCGCATGATGGCGTATTCGCGCGCTCTTTCCTCACGCGTGCCGGTAACGGAAGCAAACAGCACGACCAGCCCCGCCACCAGCGTGAAGCCGAACAGGAACTCCACGGCGCGTATGACCTGGTCCATCACCTGCTGCACCTGGGCCAGCGTGCTGCTCAGGTCGACATTGGTGATGTTGGGAAATTCGTTGACCAGCGCATTGTCAAAGCCCTTGATATCGGGCGCGCGATAGGCCGCCAGATAGGTCACGG
Organism: Comamonas sp. A23; assembly: GCF_004522605.1. Classification (NCBI taxonomy): domain Bacteria; kingdom Pseudomonadati; phylum Pseudomonadota; class Betaproteobacteria; order Burkholderiales; family Comamonadaceae; genus Comamonas; species Comamonas sp. A23. The sequence goes on along the minus strand of NZ_RSDT01000012.1, from coordinate 86,277 downwards.
CCACGTTATCCAGGTGCTGCACGGGGTAGATCACAAAGAAGTTGGCGCGCATGGAACTCCAGTCCACCTTGCGCAGACTGGTGATGCGGGCTTCGCTTTCCTCGCCGCCGATATCGAAGCGCAGCGTATCGCCCAGCTTCAAGCCCAGGGTCTTGGCAATGCCTTCCTCCATGCTGATCGCGCCCTGCTCGCCCGCCTGCCAGCGGCCGCCCACGATCTGGTTGTGATCCGGCATGGTTTCGGCAGTGGAGATATTGAACTCCCGGTCCACCAGTCGCTTGGCGCGATCCTCCTCATAATCATCGGGGCTGACGGCCTTGTCGTTAACGGCGATCAGCCGGCCGCGAATCATGGGATACCAGTCATAGCTGTGCACGCCAGCCTTTTTCAGCGCGGCCTGAAAGTCCTGTGCCTGATCGGGCTGGACATTGATCACAAAGCGGTCGGGCGCATTGGCAGGGGTGGCCTTGCGCCAGCTGGCAATCAGATCGGTGCGCAGCAGTACCAGCAGCACCAGGGCCAGCAGCCCCACGGCCAGCGAGCTGACCTGCACCACGGCGTACACGGGCTTGGCCGAGACCTGGCGCGTGGCCATTACCAGCCATCGCGGCGCCGTGGCCTCATTGACCACCTGGCGCAGCAGCTTGACGGCCAGCCAGGCCAGGCCCGCGAACAACAACACGGCGACGGCGAAGCCGCCCACGGCAATCAGGCCCAGCTTGATGTCGCGGCTAGCCACCATCAGCAAGGCCGCAAACCCCGTCACGCCCACGCCCAGCACCAGCCATGAGGCGGGTTTGAGCGCCCCCAGATCGCGCCGCATCACGCGCAGCGGTGGCACCTGGGCCAGCTGCAGCACGGGCGGCAGGCCAAACGCCAGCAACAGGGTCAGCCCCATGCCCATGCCGAACAATGCGGGCCACAGGCTCGCGCCAGGCAGGGCGGACTCGACCAGTCCGGCCAGAAGCCAGATGAACACATGGTGCACGGCCCAGCCCAGCAGCACGCCGGCCGCGCTGGCGGCCAGGGCAATGCTCACGAATTCCACGACATAGGCCAGCGCAATACGGCGCTGACTCTGGCCGAGCACGCGCAGCATGGCCGACGCATCGAGATGGCTGTTGGCAAAAGCACGCGCCGCCAGTGCCACGGCCACGGCCGACAGCAACGCCGATAGCAGCGCCACCAGACTCAGAAACTTCTCGGCCCTGTCCAGGGTCTGGCGCATTTCGGGGCGGCCGCTTTCCAGCGATTCCACACGCACGCCATGCAGGCTCTTGGCCAGCTCCTGCGCCCAGCCCAGATAGTCTTGCGCAGCCCGTTCTGCGCCGCGCCCGGCGTCTGCCTGCGCAGCCACGGCCAGTCGATAGGTGATGCGGCTGGCCGGCTGCACCAGGCGCGTGGCGGGCAGGTCGGCGCTATTGATCATCACGCGCGGGGCAAAGCTCATGAAACCCGCGCCACGATCGGGCTCGATGGCAATGATGTGCGAGATATGAAAGCTCGCATCGCCCAGCAGCAATCTGTCGCCGAGCTTCAGGCCCAGCGCCTCCAGCAGCGGCGCATCGACCCATGCATGGCCGTTTTCAGGAATCGCCCGCACTTCCAGATCCGGCTGGCCCGTCCCCTGGTTCAGATGCAGCACGCCGCGCAACGGGTAGCCGGGCTCCACGCTTTTGAGCGCCACCAGACGGCTGGCACCACCCTGCTCCTGAGCGGCCCGCGCCATGGTCGGAAAGCTGGCCGTGGCCACGGTCTGCAGCCCCTGCTGCCTGGCCTGCTGCACAAAAACCGCGGGAGCGGGGTTGTCGCTGACCACCACCACATCGCCGCCCAGCAACTGGCGGGCGTCACGCTGCAGGCCGGCTTGCAGGCGGTCGGCAAAAAAACCCACCGAGCTCAGTGCCGCCACGGCCAGCAGCACGGCCACGATGATCAGGCGCAGCTCGCCAGCGCGCAGATCGCGCCAGAGATTGCGCAGCCCCAGAATCCAGACAGATGATGCTTGCATGGTCTGCACGATAGCGCAGCGGCCTGCCGCCATGCCAGAACTGCATGGCAATGCCCTGCTGGAGCGGGACGATAATCGATGCCTTCAGACGGAGGCCAGAACGTGGAAGTGATCTTGGTGGTGGCCCTGGGGGCTGCGGTGGCAGGCTTTGTGCAAGGGCTGTCGGGCTTTGCCTTCGGCATGGTGGCCATGTCGTTCTGGGCCTGGGTGCTGGAGCCGCAGCTGGCCGCCGTGCTCTCGGTGTTCGGCTCGCTGACGGGGCAGATCATTGCGGCCTTCACCGTGCGGCGCGAATTTCACAGGAAGTCGCTGCTGCCGTTTATCGCCGGCGGTCTGGCCGGCATTCCCATAGGCGTGGCCGTGATGCCGCATCTCAATATGGACTGGTTCAAGTTCGGCCTGGGCTGCCTGCTGGTGCTGTGGTGCCCCACCATGCTGCTCAGCGCCCACCTGCCCCGGCTGACGCTGGGAGGCGGCCTGCTGGCCCGCTGCAGCGATGCGATTGCGGGGCTCATCGGCGGCGCCATGGGCGGGCTGGGCGGCTTCAGCGGCACCGTGCCCACGCTGTGGTGCACGCTGCGCGGCTTTGAGCGCCATGTGCAACGCACGGTGATCCAGAACTTCAACCTCTCGGTGCTGGCCGTCACCATGGCCAGCTATCTGGCCACCGGCCTGGTCAAGCCCTCCATGTGGCCCTCGTTCGCCATCGTGCTGCCGGCCGTGCTGGTGCCCGTGATCTTCGGCACCCGCGTCTACAAAGGCGTGAGCGATGCCCGCTTTCGCCAGATCGTGCTGAGCCTGCTGACCTGCTCGGGCATCGCCATGCTGGCGGCGTCCGTGCCGCGGCTGTTCCTGGCACCGTAACGTAAAACTGCCTACGGCAAGGCTGATCGCAAGCCACTACCATCTGCGGCATGAATGCCGCGCCTACTGCCCCCACACCTGAACTGACCGCCTTTGCCCACGCCATCCCCAAGATGGAGTTGCACTGCCATCTGCTGGGCACGGTCAGAAAAAACACCTTCATCGAACTGGTGCAGCGCGCCAAGGCGCCGCTGACTGCCGAAGAGATCGAGGCTTTCTACACGCGCGGCGAAAAGCCCGTGGGCGTGCTGCGCGTGCTGCGCGCACTCGACGAGTGGCTGCTGCAGACGCCGGCCGATCTGGAGCGCATTACCTATGAATACCTGCAGGATGCCGCAGCCCACCATGTGCGCTATGCCGAATTCTTCTGGAACCCCACGGGCACGGTGCAATGCTCGGGCATGAGCTATGCCGCCGCCCAGCAAGCCATCCTGGCCGGCGCCGCAGCCGCGCAAAAGGATTGCGGCATACGTGGCCGCCTGGTGCCGTCCATCGACCGCGAAGCCCCGGCCGAGGCCGCCGTGCAGATGGTGCAATGGATGCTGGACAACCGCCATGAAGATGTGCCCGGCATCGGCATCGACTACCGCGAAAACGAGCGCCCGCCCGAGCTGTTCGCCGAGGCCTATGCGCTGGCGCGCCAGAACGGCCTCAAGACCACGGCCCATGCCAGCGAATTCGGCCTGCCCTGGAACAATCTGCAAACGGCCATAGAGACTCTCAAGGTGGACCGCATCGACCACGGCTACACCGTCATCGACAACTCGGATCTGGCCAAGCGCTGCGCCGATCTGGGCATTGTGTTCACCGTGGTGCCGACCAACTCCTACTATCTGCGCACGCTCGCACCCGAGCGCTGGGCGCTGGACCACCCGATCCGAAAAATGCCTTCCATGGGCATTCGCATCCACCCCAACACCGACGACCCCACGCTGCACCATGTGGACCCCACAGGGGCCTGGACCAAGATGGTCAGCGACTTTGGTTTTTCGATTGCCGACCTCAGGGACTTCATGCTCAACGGCATCGATGCGGCCTGGATAGACGAGAGCGAAAAGCGCAGCCTGCGCCAGCAGTGGAGCGCAGAGTTCGATGCATTGAGCAGCACACACCACTTCTAATCAAATATCGCTGCAGCGCTTTCCCATAAAGTGCCTTCAGCTATCAAAATCAATTCAAGCAGGCAGAACACCCGCCTCTTCTCTTAACGACCATCTGCCCTATGCCGTCAGACAAGCCCTCCAGCCTTGAAGAGATTCAGGCGTCGATTGCCAAACTCAGAGTCACCGAACAGCAGCTCGAAGCCACCGCGCAGAAGTACGAAAGCAAGATGCAGAGTTCGAGGAAATGGAACTATCTTGCTGTCGCCATGGCCGTGGTGGTCTGCGCCGTCGCATGGCTCAACCAGGCCTCGCCCTGGCTGCGCTGGGGTGTCCTGCCCGTGGTGCTTTTCATGGTGCTGTTCTTCGAAGGCATGCGTCGCCTGCTGGGCGTGACCATGCAAAGCAGCATGCGCCAGCTCAAGACCCAGATCCGCACACTGGAAACCAGGATGGCCGAAGTACAAGCCACAGTGAAAGATCAGCCATGACTGCCGCCAAACCCGTTCGCGTTCTCATGGTCTGCACCGGAAACATCTGCCGCAGTCCCACTGCCCACGGCGTGCTGGAAAAAATGGTGGCGGATGCGGGTCTTCAGCATCTGGTGCAAGTGGACTCCGCCGGCACGCACGGCTATCACGTAGGGGAGGCTCCCGATGCCCGTAGCCAGCAACATGCGCGCCGCCGGGGCTATGACCTCAGCCGACAGCGTGCGCGGCAGCTGACGAAGCAGGATTTCGACGCTTTCGACCTGGTACTGGTGATGGACAGCGCCAACGAAGTCGCTGCGCGCCGCATCGCCACACCCGCCCAGCAGCAGCGCATGAAGCTGCTGACCGACTACTGCCAGCGCTTTGACGAGCGCGAAGTGCCCGATCCCTACTATGGCGGCGACAGCGGCTTCGAGCATGTGCTCGATCTGGTGGAAGATGCCTGCCGAAATCTGCTGCAAAACATCGTCCAGAATCGCCAGACCTGAATGGACCTCTCCATGGATTTGCCGAAATTCCGACTCAGCCCCAATGCCTATGCACTGGATCTGTTTGTGGCTGAAAGCGGTACCTGCTCCTGCTGTGGCCAGGCGCGTGAGCTCAAGTACAACAGCTCGTTTTACAGCCGCGAAGAGCCGGACTATCTCTGCCCCTGGTGTATTGCCGACGGCAGCGCGGCCAAACACTATGAGGGCGAATTCAACGACTACCTGGGCATTGAAGGCGTGAGCGCCGATCCCGACGAGCCTGACAGCATCGTCATGGATCACGTGCTGCTGGAAGTCTGCGAACGCACGCCCAGCTATCACAGCTGGCAACAGGAGCAGTGGCTGGTGCATTGCAACCAGCCCTGTGCCTTTCTTGGCTATACCGATTACGCCGAAATCCAGACCCTGCAGGCCGAGTTGCAAGCCGATATAGCCAACATGCCGGAGCGCTATCTGCAGGCCATCAGCAAGACCGGTGATCCGGTGGGCGGCTACCTGTTTCGCTGCGTGAAATGCGGCATGCATCGGCTGCACACCGATTGCACCTGAGGCATGAACACGGACATCATGCAGGTGGAGTTCAGCCACCATATCGACGCCAGCGAAGCTGATGCCGAAGGCTTTTACGAGTACTACTACGAGTACGACATCTACCGCTTTACGCTGGGCGGCCTGAGTCTTGTGGTGCGCAGCTATAGCGATACCTGGGAGCAAGCCAGCGTGCTGCGACTGGAAGAAGCCGGCAAGTCACGCCCGCTGCAGCCCAAGGATCTGAAAATGCCTCTTGTCCAACAGGCGCGGGAGCATCTGCAAAGCCTGGGCAAGCAGGAACTGCGCTGGTTCAACCCCAGGCACGCGCGCTACGACCCGCTTTGAGCAAGCCGCTGAAGCGCTCAGGCTACGGCGCACCCACCGCCAGTTCATGGCGGCCGCAGACACCAGGCACCGTAGCGCCCGGAAAATGCAAGCCTTCGGAAAGCGCCTGGCGCAGGGCCTGGCGCTCTTGCCGCGTGGCCCGCATCAGTCGATACATGTCCGCATGGTCGATGAGGCCGGTGGTGCGCAGTCCAGCCCCTAGTTGCCGATCGAGCCGCTGTCGCCCACCGTACGAAAGCGGTCGATCTTCATGGTGCTCACTCCTTGGCGGTTTCGAGCACGCCGCGGTTGATCTGGTCGCGTTCCATGGACTCGAACAGCGCCTTGAAATTGCCCTCACCAAAGCCTTCGCGGTAGTTTCCCTTGCGCTCGATGAACTCGAAGAACACGGGGCCCAACAGCGGCTCGGAGAAGATCTGCAACAGCAGGCGTGGCTGGCCGCCTTCGGTGGTGCCATCCAGCAAGATGCCACGCGACTGCAACTCGCCCACGGGCTGGCCGTGGCCGGGGAGGCGCTTGGCAAGGTTCTCGTAATAGATGTCGTTGGGGGCAGTCAGCAGCGGAATGCCAGCCATCTGCAAGCTGTCGATGGCCGTGGGCAGGTCTTCGCACAGCAGCGCGATGTGCTGTATGCCCTCGCCATTGAACTTCATCAGGAATTCCTCGATCTGACCACCGCCCTGCTTGGCTTCCTCGTTCAGAGGAATGCGGATCAGGCCGTCAGGCGCAGTCATGGCCTTGGAGGTCAGGCCCGTGTACTCGCCCTGGATGTCGAAGTAGCGGATTTCCTGGAAGTTGAACAGCTTGTTGTAGAAGTCGGCCCAGTAGGCCATGCGGCCGCGGTAGACGTTGTGCGTGAGGTGATCGACGACCTGGAAACCGTGGCCCTTGGGATTGCGGTCCACACCGGGCAGAAACTCGAAGTCGATGTCGTAGATGGACTTGCCGTCTTCGTAGCGGTCGATCAGGTACAGCGGCGCACCACCGATACCCTTGATGGCGGGCAGGCGCAGTTCCATGGGGCCGGTGGGAATGTCCACGGGCTGGGCGCCCAGCTCCAGCGCGCGCTTGTAGGCCTTGTGCGCATCCTTGACACGGAAAGCCAGGCCGCAGGCACTGGGACCGTGCTCGGCCGTGAAATAGGCTGCCTGACTCCTGGGCTCGCGGTTGATGATGAAATTGATGCCGCCCTGGCGATACAGCACCACGTCCTTGGAGCGATGCTTGGCCACCAGCGTGAAGCCCAGCTTCTCGAACAGCGGCTCCAGCACGCCGTCTGCAGGCGAGGCGAACTCGACGAACTCAAAGCCGCACAGGCCCATGGGGTTTTCAAACAAATCGGTCATGAGGAGGTTTCCTGAAAAAAATGAAGTTGATGATGGCGCGATCAGGCAGTTTTATCCAGCGCCTGGACTTCGATCTCAACGCCAACGCCAAAAACCAGCTGGGCCTGCACCAGGCTGCGCACCGGGTAACGGCCTTCCTTGAAATAGCTTGCATAGACCTTGTTGAAGGCATCGAAATGAGCCAGGTCGCTGAGCCAGATATTGGCCTTCACCACATCGTCCAGCGAGCTGCCCACAGCCTCCAGCCGCGCCGCGATGGCCTTGAGCACGGCATGTGTCTGCTCTTCGATGGGGCCGGTGAGCGGGCGCTTGTCCTCGCCGAAGGGGATCTGCCCCGACAGCATCAGAAGGCCGCCTGCGCGGACTGCGGAAGAGAAGGGCATGCCGCCGGGCGCGGGATAAAAGGTTGCAGTGGAGTTCATCGAAGTGCTCTCAAGGTTCAGGGGTTACAACAGGCTGGCGCCAAGGTCTGCGCAAGCCCTCATTCACACGACTTACGCAAATCAGGTTCGGACAAGAGCTTTTCCTCAAAAAACAGTCCTGGCGCATCCTTGTTTGCGTAAGTCCTCATTCAATCAAACCGCAGTCTGCACCAGCCGGACGGGCTGGCGAAACACCATGCGGTACATGGCATAGACCGCCAGCACCCACACCGGAATGGCATAGGCAGAGGCACGTACTCCGGGGGTGAGCAGCATCACGACCACCACCAGCGCCATGGCCGCCAGACAGATGTAGTTGGTCAGCGGGAACAGCGGCGCCTTGAAGCTGCGCTGCGTGCCCTTGGCATCATGCAGCTTGCGGTAGTTCAGGTGCGAAATGATGATGATGGTCCAGATGATCACCAACGCCGCCGTGATCAACGAGATCAGCAACTCGATCACGCCGGCAGGCGCCACATAGTTCAGCACCACGCAGAAGGCAGTGACGATGCCGGGGTAAACGATGGCCTTCACGGGCACACCACGTTTGTTGACTTCAGCCAGCGACTTCGGTGCGTTTCCTTCCTGGGCCATGCCATACAGCAGACGGCTGGAGCTGTAGACCATGCTGTTGTAGACCGACAGCGTAGCAGTGAGGATCACGAAATTCAGCATATGCGCGGCCAGGTGCTCGCCCATGCCCGAGAACACCAGCACAAAGGGACTGCTGCTGTAGGTGCCGCCACCGGCCTTGAGCTGGGCCACCAGATCAGTCCAGGGCGTCAGCGACAGCAGCACGGCCATCGATCCCACATAGAACAGCAGCACGCGCACCATGAGCTGGTTGATCGCCTTGGGGATGACCTTGCGCGGCTCTTCGGTTTCTGCAGCGGCAAAGCCCAGCATTTCCACGCCGCCGAAGGCGAACATGATGAAGGCAAAGGCCATGAACAGACCCTTAAAGCCGTTCGGCAGGAAACCACCTTGCGTCCACAGGTTGCTGATCGTCTGCGTGGGGTTGTGCGTGGTGGACAGCAGGTAGATGCCCGTGGCGATCATCGCCACCACGGCCACGATCTTGATCAGCGCGAACCAGAACTCAAACTCGCCATAGGCCTTGACGTTGATGAAGTTCACGCCGTTGATAAGCACAAAGCAAACGGCGGCCGTCACCCAGACCGGGATATCGGGCCACCAGAACTGGATGAACTTGCCCACGGCAGTCAACTCCAGCATGCCCACCAGCACATAGAGGGCCACGCAGTTCCAGCCCGACAGGAAACCGGCAAAGCGCCCCACGTAGCGGTTGGCGAAATAGCTGAACGAACCGGCAGAAGGCTCCTCGACCAGCATTTCGCCCAAGAAACGCATGATGAAGAAGATCAGCAGGCCGCCGATGGTATAGCCCAGCAGCACGCCAGGGCCGGCCAGCTCGATGATGCCGGCCGAGCCCAGAAACAGCCCGGTGCCTATGGTGCCGCCCAGCGCAATCAGCTGGATATGGCGGTTCTTGAGCTTGCGCTCCAGATGCCCGTTGGAGGAAGGGGTATGCATGGTTTGTCTCCTGTTATCTATATCTACCTATGCGGATCCGAAAAACGCTTACTGCTCGGCCCGGCCGCGCCACATATCCCATGCCAGCGTGAGTCCCACGCCGATGTCGCGCAGCGGGCGCGGCGGGATGTAGTTGGCAGTGCCCTCGACGAGGAAGTCGTCGATCAGCGGGTTCTTGCGTCCCAGCGCCAGGTCGGCGATCAGCATGCCGGCAGCGGTATGGCGCACGATGCCCGAGCCGTTGCAGCAGGACGCTGCCCAGGCGTTGTCGCCAATCCGGCCAAAGGCGGGCGCATGGTTGTGCGAGACCGCCAGCCAGCCCATCCAGAAATGCTCGAGTTCGATGGCCCCGAGCTGTGGAAAGCGGCGGCGCAACAGCGCCTGGTTCATGGCCCTGGCCTTGGCGCGGCGCCCGTCAGTGGTGCGCAGGCTGGGTGAATACTCGAACCCCTGGCGGATCATCAGCCGCCGGTCGTGCGTCAGCCGTACCGTGGAACCCGCCACGCCATGCGCGGGCGTCACACCCCAGGCGACATCCGTTCCCAGCTGGGCGATCTGGGCATCGCTGAGCGGGTGAGTGAGGCTGGCGAACAGCAGAATCGGTACCTGGCGCTCCTGGTAGACGCCGAATGACTGCGAGAACGCATTGACGGCCAGAATGGCCTTGCGCGCACGGATGCTGCCCTGGGCCGTGCGGACAAAGGGAGTCGCGCCTTCGAGCTTCGCCTCGATGACCGGCGAGTTCTCGAACAGCTGCACCTGGGACGGCAGGCTGTCGGCCAGACCACGCACCAGCGCCGCGGGATTCATGAGGCGCGTGCCCGGCGTGTAGACCGCTGCCGCGTAGTAATCGGTGCCTATGCGCTGGCGCAGCGCATCACGATCCAGATATTCATGGGACTCCTGCCAGGCATCCAGATTGCGTGCATAGGGCTTGAGCGACTTCTGCGCCACCTCCTCCGTCACTGCCACGTGGTAGCGGCCGCGCTTTTGCCAGCCACAGGAGATGCTGTGCTCAGTCACTGCCCGCTCCAGTGCATCCACGGCAAAGCGGTTGACGCGGATCACGCGGCGGCCCGCCTCGACCGCGGCGTCCGATGGCGCCGAGCTGTGCGGCAGATCGATCGCGAAGCCCGAGTTGCGGCCCGAGGCGTTCTCCCCCACCACGCCCGCATCCACCACGGCGATGGAAGCATCAGGTTGCTGTTGTGCCAGCTGGCGTGCTGCCGCCAGCCCCGCATAGCCGGCGCCCACGATGACCCAGTCCACCGCCACATCGCCCTGCAGCGGCGCCTTCGGCTGGCGAGTTCCCAGCAGCGCGCTCCATCCATTGGTGCGGTCGTCGGCGGGAAGGCGGTAAACAGAGCGTGACATGGCGGTTTCCAATAAGAGCCCTCGGAAGCTGACTCGCTCTCCAAGGTCGCTGATGAACAACAATGGAGGCGGAGTCTAAAACATAAAACATTAAACGTTTAATCTTTATTTATCATGGATTACCCGAGGGTGAAATTACCCAAGCAGGCCCATCCAGCCGTCAGTGCCGGAGCGTGTAGCATCTGGTGTGGTGCGTCATCGACGCCTTATGAATCACACACGCAGCCCATGAATCAAACAGGAAGCAAAACCGCCCCCCGCCGTACCCAGGCAGAACGCAGTCAGACCACTCAGCGCAAAATCATCAAATCCGCCATACGACTGCTACAGAAGGTTGGGTTTCAGCAGACCAATCTGCAGGAAATTGCGCGTGGTGCCAAAGTCACGCTGGGGGCGGTGCAGCACCAGTTCGGCAGCCGCCAGGCGCTGATGGAGCAGGTGGTCGATGAAATCATGGCGCCGCTGGCGGCTGCGGGCGCAGGCTGGCCCGAAGATGCCGCGCAGTTGCCGCTGGAGCCGCGCGCTCGCGAATTCGTGCGCAGGGCCTGGCAAAGCGTCTATGCCCAACCCAGCTATGTGGCGACCTGGAGCATGTTTTTCGGCTGCAAGAGCACACCGCTATTCGAGCGCATCAACGCGCACCGCTCCCAGCATGACCCCGCCTCCTTCGAACACTTCGTGGAGGTTTTCCCGGAAATCGCCGAGCGCCATCCTCAGCCCAGCCACTTTGCATCTGTGGTGTTTGCTGCGCTGCGAGGCCTGGCCGTCATGCGCCTGTTCGAGATAGACGATGCAGCAGCCGAACATCAGTTGGAGGTGATCTCCCAGATGATCGTGAACGCAGGCACGATCAACCAGGCTTGAGCCGCAGGCAGCAGCGGCTTTCGCACCCTGAACAAGCCAGGCCCATATCAGAAAAATCGGCTTGAAATGCTTTCTTGACAAGCGCTTTATGCTACCAAACATGAGGTACAACCTCAGGCTGTTGACCGACGCCCCCAGTTCATCACGGCTGTACCCAGCACCGCCATGGCACCGCCGAGCACCATGGAGCCCTCAATGCTCTCGCCCAGCAGCAGGGCAGAAAGCAGAACGCCGATCACCGGCACCAGCGTGATATAGCCCGAGGCCGCACCTGCGCCCAGCGATTTGACGCCCGCGAAGTACCAGGCATAAGCCAGGGCCGTGGAGCCATAGGCCATGAAGACCATGGCAGTCCAGGCAGTGCCGCTGGCCCGAAATGCCGAAACCAGCCCCTGCGGGCCTTCCAGCACCAGGCTGGCGGCCAGAAGCAGCAAGGCGCCAAAAATGGAAGTCACGGTGGTCGCAGCCAGCGCATCCACGCCTGCCAGCATGGCGCGGCCAATCAGCGTGTAGCAAACCCAGCAGGCCACGCAGCCCAGAATCAGCATCTCGCCCACCCCTACCGTTCCGTGGAGCAATTGCATGGGATCGCCATGCGAGATGACCACCACGGCGCCGCAGGCCGCCAACAACATGCCCAGCGCAATGGTGGCGTTGATGCGCTCCTTGAAAAGCCACACCGCAAACGCCAGCGTGACCACCGGATTGAGCGTGATGAGCAGCGCAGCCTTGCCCGCAGGCAGATGCTGCAGACCCGTGAGGAAAAAACTGGCGTAGCCGAACACCCCGGTCGCGCCTGCGGCAAACATGCCCAGCCAGGTCTTGACAGACCAGTGCCTGAGAGCACCCAGCCCGCCCGAGAAATACAGCCAGGGCAGCAACAGGGTCGCAGCCAGCAAAAAGCGCAGCGCCGACGCCGCCAGAGGCGGCATATTGAGCGCCAGAATGCGGCCTGCCGGCCAGGAAGCGCCCCACATCAGGGCCATGCCCAGAAGACGCAGATGCGCGCTCATCAAAGAGCTCTTGACGGATTCGGAAGTCATGAAGATGGCCAACAAAAAAAGCCGCGGCCATTCGATCGCGGGCAGCGGCTCAGATCAGGGGTCTGCAGACCCAATATACCCGCAACACATTCCGGATGGATGCATGCCGCTACCGTCTGGCGCACTGTGCTATGCCTGCACAGGCCTCAGCAACGCGGCATGCTTGTGCAAGGCATCGCGCACCAGAGGCCGCAGCTGCGCAGCCTCCGAAGGCTCATTCAAAGCCGCCAGAATGCGAAGCCTCATGCGCGGCTCCCAGAACTTCTGGATATGCTGGGCCACACCGTCGAGCGCCTCGTCATGCTCTGGCATGGCCTCGAAGAACTCGGCTATGCGATTGACCATACGGATCAGGTTGTTCACATCCATCACTGACTTCCCATCTCCAGCTGGGCTGCGGCCAGATGACCGAGCTGCTGGTCGTTGAAACGCCTGTAGCCCTGCTGCCAGCTTGAAGGCTGCGCCACAGGCAATACCTGCACGGCCGTCACCTTGTACTCGGGGCAGTTGGTGGCCCAGTCCGAACTGTCGGTGGTGATCACATTCGCGCCCGACTCGGGGAAATGGAAGGTGGTGTAGACCACGCCGGGCTGTATGCGCTCTGTCACCGTGGCGCGCAGCACCGTCTGGCCGGCGCGGCTTTCAATGCCCACCCAGTCGCCATCGCGGATGCCACGGTCCTGTGCGTCATGTGGATGAATCTCGAGCCTGTCCTCGCCATGCCACTGGCTGTTGGCCGTGCGCCGCGTCTGTGCCCCCACGTTGTACTGCGAGAGAATGCGCCCCGTGGTCAGCAGCAGCGGAAAGCGCTGCGTGACCTTTTCATCGGTGGCCACGTACTGGGTGATGATGAAGCGGCCCTTGCCACGCACAAATCTATCCTGGTGCATGATGGCCGTGCCCGCCTCTTCGGTGCCCTCGTTGCAGGGCCACTGCACGCTGCCCAGGCGCTCTATCTTCTCGTAGCTCACGCCCGCGAAAGTCGGGGTCAGGGCCGCGATCTCGGCCATGATTTCACGCGGATGGCCGTAGTTCATGGGATAGCCCAGCGCCTTGGACAAAAGCTGCGTCACCTCCCAGTCGGCATAGCCGGCCAGCGGCTGCATGAGCTGGGTCACGCGCGAGATGCGACGCTCGGCATTGGTGAAGGTGCCGTCTTTCTCCATGAAGGACGATCCGGGCAGGAACACATGGGCGTACTTGGCGGTTTCGTTGAGGAAGATATCCTGCACCACCACGCATTCCATGGCCGACAGCGCTGCCGTCACATGCTGGGTGTTCGGGTCGGACTGCACGATGTCCTCGCCCTCGCAGTACAGGCCCAAGAAGCTGCCTTCCAGCGCGGCCTCGAACATATTGGGAATGCGCAAGCCCGGCTCGGGACTGAGCTTCACGCCCCAGGCGCCTTCAAATTCGGCTCTAGTGATGCTGTCCGAGATATGGCGATAGCCCGGCAGCTCATGCGGAAAGCTACCCATGTCGCAGGAGCCCTGGACATTGTTCTGCCCGCGCAAGGGATTAACGCCCACGCCTTCGCGCCCCACATTGCCCGTGGCCATGGCCAGATTGGCAATGCCCATGACCATGGTCGATCCCTGGGCATGCTCGGTCACGCCCAGGCCGTAGTAGATGGCGGAGTTGACCTGCCTTCCCTGCGGATGATCCGCACTGCCCAATGCATACAGCCGCGCCGCACCACGCACCAGCTCGGGAGCCACGCCGGTGATGTCGGCCGTGGCCTCGGGCGAGTTCTCGGGCCTAGCGACGAACTCCTTCCATTGCGCAAAGGACTTGGCGTCGCAGCGCTCGTCGATATAGGCATCGGCCAGCCAATCCTCGGTGACGATCACATGGGCCAGCGCCGTGATCATGGCCACATTGGTACCGGGCTTCAGCTGCAGGTGGTAGTCGGCCTTGACATGGGGCGAGCTGACGAGCTCAATCTCGCGCGGGTCGATCACGATCAGGCCAGCGCCGGCACGCCGGGAGTCGCCACGCAGCCGCTTTTTCATGCGCGAGCCGAACACCGGATGCGCCGCCGTGGGATTGGCGCCTATCACCATGATCACATCGGAGTGCTCGACCGACTTGAAGGTCTGAGTGCCTGCCGATGTGCCATAGGTCTGGCCCAGGCCATAGCCCGTGGGCGAGTGACAGACACGCGCACAGGTATCGACATTGTTGTTGCCGAAGGCCGCGCGGATCAGCTTCTGCACCAGATAAGTTTCCTCGTTGGTGCAGCGCGACGAGGTGATGCCGCCAATCGAGTCCCTGCCATGCTTGGCCTGGATGCGGCGGAATTCGCTGGCCGCATGGCCTATCGCCTCCTCCCAGCTCACTTCGCGCCAGGGGTCGGTGATCTTGGCGCGGATCATGGGTTGGGTGATGCGGTCCTTGTGCGTGGCATAGCCCCAGGCAAAACGCCCCTTGACGCAGGCATGGCCTTCGTTGGCCTTGCCGTCCTTCCAGGGCACCATGCGCACCACCTGCTCGCCCTTCATCTCGGCCTTGAAGCCGCAGCCCACGCCGCAGTAGGCGCAAGTCGTGATCTCGCTGTGCTCGCTCTGCCCCAGCTCGACCACGGTCTTTTCCTGCAGCGTGGCCGTGGGACAGGCCTGCACGCAGGCGCCGCAGCTCACACAGTCGCTGGCCATGAAGCCGTCGCCCTGACCTGCTGTGATGCGAGACTCGAAACCGCGTCCGCTGATCGTCAGCGCAAACGTGCCCTGCGTTTCCTCGCAGGCGCGCACGCAGCGATTGCAGACAATGCACTTGCTGGGGTCGTAGTTGAAATACGGGTTGGAGGTATCGACCTCGGCCCTGGCTTCGCCCTTGAAGTGGTTGGCTCCATCCATGCCATAGCGCACCTCGCGCAGGCCAACCACTCCGGCCATGTCCTGCAACTCGCAGTCGCCGTTGGACGAACAGGTCAGGCAATCGAGCGGGTGGTCGGAGATATAGAGCTCCATCACGCCCTTGCGCAGCTCCTGCAGCTGAGGGCTCTGGGTGCGCACCTTCATGCCCGCTTCGGCAGGTGTGGTGCAGGACGCAGGAAAGCCCTTGCGCCCCTCGATCTGCACCAGACACAGCCGGCAGGAACCAAAGGGCTCCAGCGAATCCGTGGCACAGAGCTTGGGCACCTTGATGCCGCCATCGACAGCGGCGCGCATCAGTGATGTGCCCTTGGGCACGGTGACCTCGCGGGCGTCGATATGCAACGTGACCAGTTCCTCGGACAGGCTGGCAGGCGTTCCGCAATCGGTGTTCTTCAGATGTTCCAGCATGGCTCTCTCCTCAGGCGGGGTTCACGGTCTGCACGAGCCCGATACCGAAATCGGCCGGGTAGTGCTGCAGCGCAGAGCGCACCGGATAGGGGGTCATGCCGCCCATGGCACACAAGCTGCCATGCTGCATGGTGTCGCACAGGCTCTCGAGCAGCGCCACATTGGCCGCATGCTCGGCGCCGCCTTGACGCGTGATGCGGTCTATCACCTCCACTCCCCGCGTGGAGCCGATGCGGCAGGGCGTGCATTTGCCGCAGGACTCGATGGCGCAGAACTCCATGGCATAGCGCGCCAACTGCGCCATATCGGCGCTGTCGTCATGCACGACCAGACCGCCATGGCCGACCACATTGCCCTTGGCGGCATAGGCTTCGTAGTCCAGCGGATCATCCCAGTTCTCGGGCGCCACATAGCTGCCCAGCGGGCCGCCAACCTGAATGGCCTTGATGGGCCGACCGCTGGCCGTGCCGCCGCCAAAGTCCTCCACCAGCTCGCGCAGCGTGAGGCCGAAAGCTTTTTCCACCAGCCCGCCACGCGCGATATTGCCGGCCAGCTGGAACGGCAGCGTGCCGCGCGAGCGGCCCATGCCATAGCCCTGATAGAAGGCCGCGCCCCTGGCCAGGATGATGGGTACGGTCGCCAGCGTGATCACATTGTTGATGACCGTGGGCTTGCCGAACAGGCCTTCGATCGCGGGCAGCGGCGGCTTGGCGCGCACAATGCCGCGCTTGCCTTCGATGCTCTCCAGCATGGCGGTCTCTTCGCCGCAGACATAGCTGCCAGCCCCCTTGCGCACCTGCAGATAAAACGCCTTGCCGCTGCCGGCCACATTGGCGCCCAGCCAGCCCGCGGCACTGGCGCGTGCAATCGCCTCGTTCAGCACCGCAATCGCGTGCGGATATTCACTGCGCACATAGATATAGCCCTGAGTCGCACCCACGGCCAGACCAGCGATCGCCATACCCTCGATCAGGCAGAACGGGTCGCCCTCCATCAGCAGACGGTCGGCGAACGTGCCCGAATCGCCTTCGTCAGCATTGCAGGCAATGTACTTCTGCGGCCCTGTTCCCGCACTTTCTGCAGCCGCAACGGTCTTCCATTTGATCCCCGCCGGAAATGCCGCCCCGCCGCGACCGCGCAGGCCGGAGTCCAGCACCTGCTGGACGATGGCTTCGGGCGCCATGGCCGCAGCGGCCCTGAGGCCTTGCCAGCCGCCATGGGCCTCGTAGTCCTGCAGGCTCAGCGGATCGATGATGCCCACGCGTGCAAAAGTCAGACGTTCCTGCCGTGCCAGATAAGGCATCTGTTCGGTCAGCCCATGGCATAGCGCATGGGACTGGCCCTGCAGCATGCCGGCGTCCAGCAGACCCGGCACGTCAGCCGCCTGAACCGGGCCGTAGGCCACGCGGCCCTGTGCAGTCTCAATCTCGACCAGGGTCTCCAGCCACAGCAAGCCGCGCGAGCCGTTGCGTACCAGCTCCACCGCCAGGCCTCGCGCCTCGCACTCGCGCTGCAGCGCCTGGGCCACCGCATCCGCGCCCACGGCCAGGGCCGCGGCATCGCGCGGCACATAGATGCGCGTGGCAGCAACAGCTTCATTTTCAATAGCTGCTTGCGCTTCATCTGCCTTGGTTTCAAGTCGTTTTTGCTGTATTTCCTCCAGCAGGGCATCGAGCCGGTCCGCAGTCATCCGCGCATGGACTTCGCTCTCGTCGACCATCACGGCCGGCGACTGGGCGCATAGCCCCAGGCAGTAAACAGGCTCCAGCGTCACGCTGCCATCGGCGCTCGTGCCATGGGCCTGGCAGCCCAGCGTCGCCTGCGCATGGGCAAACAGTGCATCGCCACCACGCGACTTGCAGGCTTCGGCCCGGCAGATCTGGATCAGCGTCCTGCCATGCGGCTGCTCGCGCAAATGCGGGTAATAGCTGACAACACCATGGACCTCGGCACGCGAAAGATTCAGGGCCTCGGCAATGACTGGCACGGCTGCACGCGGGATAAAGCCCAGCGCATTTTGCAGAGAGTGCAGCAGCTCGATCAGGGAACCGGGGCGCGATGCATGCTTGGCAATGGCGTGCTCGACGGCTTCGCGTTCATGGCCACCGAGTGCGGAACCGGCACTGGCGGCTCCGTCGAAGGTGATGGGAATGATCTTCCCTTGAATGGCTGGCATGGGTGTCCCAACTGGCTTTCATTGTGGAAGCGGCGCGGTCTGTTCCGCAGACGCTTTGTCTCTCCTGCCATTTCAAGCCCTGACCGGCAAGCCGTCAAATTCATATTCCTGATTGCACCATTCAATGCGCGAATGAGCTGGCAACCTGCGCCGATGTACTCGCAAGCCCTGATGCTCCTCCTTGCCGCACGTGCTGCTTTGAAGCAGTTTTACAGCGTCTCGCCCATGCACCGCGCTTGTCGCAAATCACGGTACTTGGCGTGATTTTTGGTAAGCTCACGCGAACCATGATTCAGCAGCCATCAGCCATGACGCCACAGGATGGCTATCACTTTTCGGACCAGATCGGCCACCTGTTGCGACGCGTCTATCAAAGGCATGCCGCGCTTTTCCAGCAGTACATTCCCGACTCTCAGCTCACGGCGGCGCAATTCGTGGTGCTGTGCTCTGTGCGTGACAACAAAGGCAGCTCACTGGCCGACATCGTCAAGGCTACGGTGATCGATCAGGCCACCATACGCGGCGTGGTGGACCGACTCAAGCAGCGTGAACTGGTTCAGGTGGAGCATGACCGCATGGACCGGCGCAAGGTCGTCATCAACCTCACCGAAGCCGGTCAGGATCTGGTGCACGACATGGAGCCCTTTGCCAAGCAGATCACCGAAAGCACATACGGCAAGCTCAATCCCGCGGAGCGTCTGGCGCTGGATTTCCTGCTCAGAAAGATGCTGGAAGGCAGCGACTCCGAATGAGCTGCTGCAGCCCCCAAAAAAGCAAAGGCCAGAAGGAGCAATCCTTCTGGCCTTTTTGCTGAGCCGGCCGCTCAGGCCGTCATCAATCCAGCGCCCGATTGCGCGACTCCACGTCCACCGCCCAGATCGACAGCGCACCACCGACCAGCATCGCCGACAGTACGGCCAGGGCCATGGTGAAGTGGGTGGCCATGATGGGCGCAATGATGGCCGGGGCGAACAGGCCGCCGAAGCGCGCCACAGCACCTGCCATACCCATGCCGCTGGCGCGCAGGTCGGTCGGGTAGACCTCGGGCGTGAAGGCATACAACGCGCCCCAGGTGCCCAGCAGCGAGAAGCTCATCAGCAGCGTCGATCCGATCACCACGAAGGGTGAGGAGCCCAGGCTATAGAGCATGCAGCCCACGGCGCTGAGCAGCAGAAATCCGATCAGCGTAGGCTTGCGGCCCCAGCGTTCCACGCCATAAGCCGACAGCGCAAATCCGGGCAGCTGCACCAGCGCTAGCACCACCAGGAAGACCTGGCCACGCATGAAGGCAAAGCCTTCGCTGCTGAGCTTGACGGGCAGGTAGACAAAGACGCCGTAGTAGGCGATGGAGATCAGCGCCCAAGCCAGGAACAGCGAGAAGCTGCGACGGCGCAGATCTTGCGAGAACAGGGCGAAGAGAGACTTGCGCTCCTGCTTTTCAGGCTGCAGGGCCGGGATGTCGACCGTGTTTCCGTTGACCTTGGCCACCCGTTGCAGCACCTTGCGCGCCTCTTCGGACTTGCCGTTGCGATTCAGGTACATGGGCGATTCGGGGATGTAGAAGCGCAGCACCACGCCGATCAGCGCCGGCAGTCCGGTCACGAAAAAGATCACGCGCCAAGCATCCTCGCCCCAATATACGGCCATCAGCGCCAGGATGGCCAGGAAGATGGTGCCCACGGCCCAGAACGACTCCAGCAGCACCAGCCAGCGGCCACGGCGGTCGCTGGGCAGGAACTCGGCCATCATGGTGTAGTCCACGGGCAGCGTGCCGCCCACGCCTATGCCTGTGATGAAGCGAAGCACCAGCAGCCAGGCGAACTCGGGCGCAAAGGCCGAAGCCACTCCCGCAAGGGCGTCGATCACCACGGCCATCATCAGCACCGGGCGGCGGCCTATGCGGTCTGCCAGTCTGCCGAAGACGAAGGCACCGATCAGCATGCCGATGAAGAAGAAGGTGCCGGTCTGCAGCGCCTCGGGCACAGTCTTGCCGAAAGTCTTGGCAATGGACGGCGCACTGAAACCAATGGACAGCACCTGCATGGCGTCCGCCAGCCAGACCAGGCCAAAGATCACGAACAGCCGGTACTGAAACTTGCCCACACCCGCAGTCTGGATGCCTTTTTCCACTGAAATATATGTAGATGACATGCAGGGACTCCTTTTTTAGTCATCGCAATTGTTGAATCTGTCTTCTCGCAAGCACCGCCATTCGGCCTCGGCCTATTCGTGCAGCGCTTTCCACCCATCACACATCCAGAGCGACCCCCTCCCTCGGCGCCATTTCCATGGACCGATGAAAAAGATTCCAGATGTCGGTATCTGCATCCAGGCGATGGGTACATTCCGTACGGTCGGCATAGCGATAGCCCGTCCGTGGCTGTCCATCCCCTGTCCCCAGCATCAGATGTCCGGACCCGGCCCCTGGAGAGACTCCAGGGCAAGAGATCCATGTCCGCGGCATCGCCCATGCCGCCGCCCGCTGCAGCCCCTAGGGCGCATGCGCCTGCACCTGCGCTCGCAGCCGCTTAATCGTCTTCGTATCGTCTGGCCAAGCTTTTTCCTCCGGTGCAAATCGTTGACGCAAATATCCGATCAGGTCCGCAATCTGCCTGTCGTCCAGGCTGTCCCTGAAGCCGGGCATATAGCCCAGCGCATCGTCGGCGGGTGTCTGGATACCGTTCAGGACGACCTGGAGCAGGTTGTCCGGGCTTGCGGCATGCAGGTTGGTATTCAGGGCTAGCAGAGGCTTGACGCCGAACAGTGTGGGCCCGCTGCCCGCCTCATGGCAGACCGCGCAGGCGTTCTGGTAGATGCGCTCGCCGTTGACCTGGCGCTCCATCGCCGGGGCCGGCGTGGCCACGGGGGCGGCCACAGTTGTAGTCAGAGGAGCGACGGGCGCAGCCTGGGACGGTGCGGTCTGCGCATCCTGTGCAGCCTGGCCCGGCAGTTCCATCAGATACGTGGCCATGGCGCGCACATCGGCTTCAGGCAACTGGGCCAAGCCGTGGATGACGGGCGCCATGGGCCCCGCCGCCACGCCATGGCGGGCCGAGAAGCCCGTGCGCAGGTACTGGTACAGCTCCTCGCGACTCCAGGGCAGCTTGCCGCCGGCCAGCTGGTTGAGCGCAGGGGCGCTCCAGCCTTCGGCCTCGCCGCCGCCCAGATAGCGGATGCCGCTCTTTTCGGCCCCCAGCGCATTGCGCGGCGAGTGGCAGGCCGCGCAATGGCCCGCGCCCTCGACCAGATAGGCCCCCCGGTTCCATTCGGCGCTGCGCGCGGGGTCGGCCTTGAAGGGCGTGGCGTCGTGGAACAGCAGATTCCAGCCGGCCATGGCCGGGCGCAGGTTGTAGGGAAAGGCCAGTTGCGTCTCGGAGGCCTTGGCCTTCACGGCGGGCTGGGACATCAGATAGCCATATAGGGCCTGCAGGTCACCATCGCTGAGCTTGGCGAAGGCCGTGTACGGGAATGCCGGATACAGCTGACGTCCATCCTGGTGGATGCCGTGGCGCATCGCGCGCTCGAAGGCTGCATAAGACCAGCGGCCGATGCCTGTTTCGTTGTCGGGCGTGATGTTGGTGGAGTAAATGGTGCCGAACGGCGTCTCCAGCCCCAAGCCTCCCGCATTGGAGGCACCACCCGGCGCCGTATGGCAGACCACACAGTCGCCCGCGGCAGCCACCAGGCGGCCGCGCTCCAGGGCCTGGGGCGAATAAAGAGAGACGTCGGGCCCGTCGGTCAGCGGCAGAGCCGGTTTCAGCGGCCAGCCCATGGCAGCCATGCCGACAAGGCCCGCAGCACCTGCAGCCAGCCAGCCCCAGCCACGACCGGACTTTGCAATGGATGATTTGCCCGCGCCCTCGCCGGCCAGCGCCAGGCGCAGTTGTTCGGGCCGAAAGGGCACTTCGCGCAGGCGCACGCCCGTTGCATGGTGGATGGCGTTGGCAATGGCGGCGGCGGCGGGCAGCGTGGCCACCCCGTCCAGCGCCAGACCACCCTGACGGATGGGTCCGACATCGCCGCGCGCATGCTCCGCCAGATCGGAACCAGGTTTGGCGATCACATCGAAACCAGTAGCGGAAGCGACGGAACCAGTCCAGTCGTCGAAGGCGGGAGCCGTGCTCAGCAACCGGCGCGCATCGGCCAGCAACTGCGGGTCCTGCTGCACGATTTCGGGTCGCGTACTGGCCGCCTGGGCCGCTTGTAGACTGCGACTGTCATGGCCGGCCACCACTCGGGTCACCTCAATCTCGCCGGTGAGCGGATGCACGGCCACCTCGGCCACCCAGGCGCTCCATGCATGCAGGTCGGCGCCCTGAGCATCCAGAGTCTGCAGCTGGGCAGTGGCAAAGCCTCGACCCAGCAGGCGGCCATCGGTGTCTTGCGGAATGTCGTCTTGCGGTGATACCTGCGCACGCTCGGCCACCTGCTGCGCGAGATCGCGCACCGGGCCTTCGGGCAAATGCTGCAGGCGCCACTGCAGTGGGTCATGCCCCAGACCCAGGGCCTGCTCATGCCAATGGCTTTCATGGGCAAAGACTTGGGCGGCATTCAGATCGTCGACACCGGCATGCCGCAGACTGGCGACCACCTTGCGCTCGCGCACTTCGCCGGCATCGAGCACGGTGGCCAGAGCGACGGCTCGCGTCAAACCGGGCTGGCTCAGCAGGCGCGCCATGCTGGGGCGCACGGCCCAGGGGGAGTCGGACAGCAGCAGGTCGGGCTGCGGCGATGCATTGCCTTCATGGGCCTGCACCATCGTGCCGGCTTCAAGCGCCTGCGAAGCCTGCGCATCCACGCGCAGCACCAGCTCGCGGCTACCGCCTGTACCCGCGGCCCCTGCCTCGCAGGCCACGCTGACGGGCCGGCCCACGGCATGGGACAGCAGGGCCGCATCGGCGGCTGCATCCATGAGGTCCAGCGGATGCACGCTGCCAGGGCCCATGGCAGGCATGCTGAACAGCCTCAGCGCGGATTCTGGGCATTGCAGCAGCGTGGTCAGTTCACGGCCGATCATCTGGCGTACGTCGGCTTCACACGGCGGCAGCCAGAGGCTGATATGACCGTCCAGGCTCCACGCGGCCACGCGTGCCGTGCCGGAACCAGCGCTCACATCGGCCATGCGCCAGACGTAGCGACCGGTATCGATCGACTCGTGCGATTCCTGCGATCTGGAGGCGTGAGAGACGGGGCGAGCCGACAAGGCCGCCTGCCCGTCCTTCCATACAGGCACCAGGCTGGCAAGCGCCTGCCGCGCATGGACGAGCGCCACGGCAACCACGCCCAGAAAATGCTCGCGCTGCACGGCGGCCACCACGCCGGTCATGGCCTGCGCCTGGTCCAGCCACGCATGGGCGGGCACGCTGCCTTGGTAGCGCAGCCCGTCCCAGGCCGCGACAGGTGGGCGCAGCGCCAGGCCATGCAGCAGGTCGGAAGGCAGGGCGGGGGGGGTGTTGGCCGTGTTCATGGCTGGACCCCGCCCGCACTTGAAGATGGAACGCCGGAGGGCGCCTGCAGCGCGGCCCGTTCCGCACGCAGCTGCACGGCGCGCAGGGCCGCCTGCATGATTTCCACATGCGTGCCGCAGCGGCACAGGTTGTGGTGCAGCTCGTTGCGCAGCTCCTGCTCGGTGGGGTTCGGGTTGCGACGCAACAAGGCCTCCACCGTCATGATCATGCCATTGAGACAGTAGCCACACTGGGCGGCCTGACAGTCAATGAAGGCCTGCTGCGTGGTGCCCGGACACTGGCGCGATCCCAGGCCTTCCAGCGTGGTCACTTCTCGGCCCACTGCCGCCTTCACGGGAATCACGCAGGAACGCGCGGCCACACCGTCGATCAGCACCGTGCAGGCGCCGCACTCACCCAGGCCGCAGCCGTATTTGGGCCCGTTCAGCTCCAGGTCATTGCGCAGCACATGCAGCAGCGCCGTCCCTGGCGCGGCCGGCACCTCGCATGCGCGTGCATTGACCTGCAGGAGGATGAGGTGAGAGGGACTGCTTGAATGAACTGGGATTCCCATGGGACGAGGCTCTTGCAACTGCGGTTCAGGATGTCGGCGTTCTGCTGCCAGACGGGAGAGGGATATCTACCCCCTGTCCGGCAGGGCAGCGAGTATCAGGCAGCGGCCTTGACCCTGGGTTCGACCAGGGGCACGTTGAACACGTCGTAGCCGAAGCACCAGGACGGATCTTCGTTGGTGCGCAGCCAGGTGTTGTCGTGCGAGATGCGCTGCACCTTGCTGGCGCGCTCGGCACGGTTGGCCTCATACAGCGCGAAGGCCAGCTCATGGTTGTGCGCACCGACTTCCTTGAGGCAGCGCGCCAGCATGGCGCCGTCCTCGATGGCCATGGCCGCGCCCTGGGCCATGTGGGGCTTCATGGGATGGCAGGCATCACCCAGCAGCACCAGACGACCACGGCTCCACAGCGGCAGCGGGTCGCGCTCCAGCAGCGACCATTTGGTCACTTCCACGGTGGCGTCGATCAGCGCCTGCACCGTAGGGTGCCAGCCCGAGAAGGCCTCGCGCATCTCTTCCTTGCTGCTGGGCAGCCAGCGGTCGTCGAGGTCCCACTTTTCGACCGGAACGCCGGTCACGTAGTACAGCTCGTCGGCCTTGCCGGTGACGAAGTAGGTCATCATGTGGCGGTCATCGCTCCACCACTTCACGCAGGCATCGAAGGGCAGCATGCCGGCCTTGACTTCGGGCGTGGGGAATACGGCGCGATGGGCCAGGTAGCCGGCGTACTTGGGCAGCTCGGGGCCCAGCAGCTCTTCGCGGATGCGGGAGTTCACGCCATCGGCACCGATGACGATGTCGGCCTCTTCGGTCGAGCCATCCGCGAAGTGCATGAGCACCACATTGCCCCGATCCTCCACCTTGGTCAGGAACTTGCCATAGGCCATCACGCTGTCGGGCAAGGCCTCGATCAGCAGCGCATGAAAGTCGCCGCGGTGCACGGTGAGGTAGCTGGCGCCGTATTCCTTGACGGCGTAGTCGCCCAGCGGGATCTGGGCCAGCACGTCGCCCGTCTGCCAGTGGCGGCTGTACCAGTAGTCTGGGTGGGAGCCCTGCTCGTTGAGCGCGTCCTCAATGCCGATGCGACGCAGGATCTTCATCACATTGGGACCGACGTGGATGCCGGCTCCCAGACGAGAGAAGCTGGGCGCCTGCTCATAGACGCGGACATTGAAGCCTTCCTGGAGCAGCAGCTTGGCAGCAGCGGCCCCGCCGAGACCGGCACCGACAACGGCGATTCGAGGGGATTGGGACACAGTTTTTCTCCTTGCAGGAATGTTGAAAGCCAGACGGGGCAACCGTTGCTTCGGCGCGTCCATAAATGCTTGAGAGCAGGAAGCGTGCCAGGCAACAAAACATTTAATTCAGGTGTATGCGCTTAAATTTCCAAAATCACGTATGCACCATGGAGCGGCAGAATAAATTGGAATTCAACATTTTTGGTGCAAATTTCGCACCAAATAAGTACAAACACCGAGAAAAATCTCATTTGCAAGTCGGCATATCTTTTGCAAGAATAAAGCGTACACACTCATTTAACTCTGATCAGAAACCCTCAAAACTCTGCAAAGGCAAGTCATGACCCAAACGTTCCGCATCGGCCAGATCGTCCCCAGCTCCAACACCACCATGGAGACCGAAGTGCCGGCCATGCTGCAGGCCCATTCCACGCTGCGCCCCCAGGACCGCTTCACCTTCCACTCCAGCCGCATGCGCATGAAGAAAGTGGTGAAGGAAGAACTGGCCGCCATGGATGCCGAAAGCGACCGCTGCGCACTGGAGCTGAGCGATGCGCGCGTGGACGTTCTGGGTTATGCCTGCCTCGTGGCCATCATGGCCATGGGCCACGGCTACCACCGCGTCTCGCAGGCCCGACTGACCGAGCGCACGGCCAGCAACGGCGCCACCGCGCCCGTAATAACCAGCGCGGGTGCGCTGGTGGAGGCGCTGAAGGTCATGGGCGCCAAGAAGATCGCCCTGGTCGCCCCCTACATGGTCCCCCTGACCGAGCTGGTCAAGAACTACATCGCCGCCGAAGGCTTCGAGGTGGTGGACTGGCGTGCGCTGGAAATCCCCGACAACCTCGACGTGGGCCGCCACGACCCCTCCAAACTACCCGGCATCGTGGCGGACATGAACTACGCCGACGCCGACGTGATCGTGCTGTCGGCCTGCGTGCAAATGCCCTCGCTGCCGGCCGTGGCCCAGGTCGAGGCCGAAACCGGCAAACCCGTGCTGACCGCCTCCATCGCCACCACCTACGCCATCCTCAAGGAGCTAGGCCTCGACCCCGTGGTACCGGGCGCAGGTGCGCTGCTGTCGGGTGCTTACCCCTACGACACGGCGGCCAAGGCCTAAGGAGAAACCGCATGACCAGCACGCTTCTCTACGGCGGCAACGTCCACTCCAACGGCATACGCCAGCACTATCTGCGCTACGGCGGCGCCGACGGCGAGCGCGCGCAACGCGACGCCGTCATCCTGATCCCCGGCATCACCAGCCCGGCCGTGACATGGGGCTTCGTGGCCGAGCACCTGGGCCGCCAGTTCGACACCTATGTGCTGGACGTGCGCGGCCGTGGCTTGTCCTCATCCGGCCCGGGCCTGGACTATGGACTCGATGCCCAGGCCGCCGACGTGACCGCCTTCGCCCAGGCTCTGGGACTGCCGCGCTGGGCGTTGGTCGGCCACTCCATGGGCGGACGTATTGCCGTGCGCGCCGCGCGCAGCCAGCCGACCGGGCTCACGCGCCTGGTCATCGTCGATCCGCCGGTGTCCGGCCCGGGCCGCCGCGCCTACCCGGCCACCCTGCCCTGGTATGTGGACTCCATCCGCCAGGCCACGTTGGGCATGGACGCCGAAGCCATGCGCGCCTTCTGCCCCACCTGGACAGAAGAGCAGCGCCAGTTGCGTGCCCAATGGCTGCACACCTGCCATGAGCCTGCCATCGTGCAGAGCTTCGAGGACTTCGGCCGCGACGACATCCATGCCGATCTGCCTCGCATCCTGCACCCGCTGCTGCTGGTCACGGCCGAGCGCGGCGACGTGGTACGCGGTGAGGACGTGACTGAGTGGCAGGGCCTGGCACCCCAGACCGAGCATGTGCGCGTACCCGCTGCCGGCCACATGATTCCCTGGGACAACGAGGCCGGGTTCTATGAGGCCCTGGGCGATTTCCTGGGTGCACGGGTGGACTGAATGCCCGCCCGCCGCCCCTTCCCTTTCATCGCGACACCAAGGAGCCGACCATGTCCGTCAGCGATATCGATCTGATCCACGCCTGGAAGCAGGTGCTCACGCTGTCCCGTCTCGAAGCCGGCCAGACCGTCACCGTGCTCACGGGCGCCGACACGCACCCGCAGACGCTGCGCTGCGCCATCGCTGCCTCCAGCGAAATGGGCGCACGCGTCAATCGCCTGGACTTGCCGCCCGTCAACGCCGAAAAGTCGCTGAGCCGCGACTCCCTGGCCTACCTGGGCACGACTCCGCTGACCGGCAACCCCGCCGCCATCGCCGCACTCAAGGCCAGCGACCTGGTGCTGGACCTGATGACCCTGCTGTTCTCACCCGAGCAGCACGAGATCCTGCAGACCGGCACCAAGATCCTGCTGGCTGTGGAGCCGCCCGAGGTGCTGTGCCGCATGGTGCCCACCGAGGGCGACCGCGCGCGCGTGCAGGCCGCGTCCAAGCGCATCGAGGCGGCCGGGCAGATGCACATTAGCTCAGCTGCGGGAACCGACCTGCGCTGCCGCCTGGGCAGCTTCCCCGCCATCTGCGAATACGGCTTCGTGGATCAGCCCGGCCGCTGGGACCATTGGCCCAGCGGTTTCGTGCTGACCTGGCCCGACGAGGGCGAAAGCAACGGCCGTGTGATCCTGGACCGGGGCGACATCCTTCTGCCCATGAAGGACTACGTGACCGAGCCCATCGAGTTGGTCATCGAAAAGGGCTATGTCACGCGCATCGGCGGCGGCCTTCAGGCGAACATCCTCAAGGAGTACATGGCCTCCTACGAGGACCCCGAGGCCTATGCCGTCTCGCACATCGGCTGGGGCCTGCAGCCACGCGCCCACTGGTCCATGCTGGCCCACTACAACAAGGAAACCCACATCGGCATGGACGCGCGTGCCTTCGAGGGCAACTTCCTGTGGTCCATGGGCCCCAACAACGAGGCAGGGGGTAGTCGTACTACGGCCTGCCACATCGACATTCCCATGCGCCATTGCACGGTGACCCTGGACGGCATGCCCACAGTCATTCACGGCGTGGTGCAGGACGAGGAAGGACTGGCGCGCGCCGCCAAAAGGTTCAAGCTTGGAAAGGACATCGCATGACAGCCACCACCTTGCCGACCACCGGCACCCAGAGCATCCCCACCGAGGGCGTGCAGGGCGACATCTCTGCCTACGCCCGCCAGGGCTTCGGCACGCCGCTGCCGCTGAAGGCGCCCTTCGGCCTACTCATCATCGACTTCGTCAACGGCTTTGCCGACCCGACCGTATTCGGCGGGGGCAACATCCCCGAAGCCATCGCCCAGACGCAGCAGCTGCTGACCCATGCGCGCGATCGCGGCTGGCCCGTGGCCCACAGCCGCATCGTGTTCTCGGACGACGATGCCGACCACAACATCTTCTGCCTGAAGGTGCCGGGCATGCTGACACTCAAGGAAGACAGCCATGAGAGCGCCATCGTCCCCGAGCTAGCCCCCGCAACGGGCGAGTACGTGGTGCGCAAGAGCACGCCATCGGCCTTCTTCGGCACCATGCTCGCGCCCTGGCTGGCCCAGCGCGGCGTGCAGACCCTGGTGGTGGCTGGCTGCGTGACCAGCGGCTGCGTGCGAGCCAGCGTGGTCGATGCCATGCAGTCGGGCTTTCGCCCGCTGGTGGTGACCGACTGCTGCGGCGACCGCGCCCAGGGCCCGCACGAGGCCAACCTGTTCGACATGGCCCAGAAGTACGCGGCGGTGATGCCGCTGAGTCAAGCCATCGCCGATACCGACGCTCTCGCCGCAGGCTGATCCCACCGCGCCAACGTGCCTATGGTGCCGGCCCTGCACAGCAGGCCCCAGAGTGCATAACATGCACCCGGCATGCCTGCATGGCCTGCCAGCGAAGAACACCACCCCATGAACCTGCCCCAGCCCCAAGCCCTGCACGCGCAGCTGCTCACGCGCGCCGACACCCTGCTCGTGGTGCGCCAGCCAGTGGCGCCGCCGCGCCCTGCGCCCGGCCAGCCCGGCACGGCCACCGACTACGTGCAGTCCACCCCCGAAATCTTCGTTGCCGTGCTGGCCGACGAAGATGCACCGCAGGGCTGGCGCACCCTGGCCTTCAATGGCCATGTGGACCTGGGCACGGGCATACGCACGGCGCTGGCGCAGATCGTGGCCGAGGAACTGGAAGTGCCGCTGGACCGCCTGGACATGGTGCTGGGTCATACGGCTGCCGCCCCCAACCAGGGGCCGACCATTGCCAGTGCCAGCATCCAGATCTCGGCCGTGCCGTTGCGCCGCGCGGCCGCCCAGGCGCGCGAGCAACTGCTCGCGCTTGCTGCACGTCAATGGAATGTGGCCGCAGACCATCTGCAGGCGCGCGAAGGCCTGGTGCGCTTTGCCGATGGCAGCGATGCCCGCCAGCTCGACTATGGCGAGCTGCTGCGCGGCCAGCAACTGCAGCTGCAACTGGCGCCCTCCGAGCAGGATGTGAAGCTAAAGCCTGCCAGCGACTACCGGCTGGTGGGCCGAGGCGCAGCGCGCGTGGACATTCCCGCCAAGGCCACGGGCGAGCTCAGCTTTGTCCACGATGTGCGCGTGCCGGGCATGCGCCATGGCCGCGTGATCCGCCCACCGCATCCGGGCCGCGACGGCGGCGACTTCATCGGCCGCTGCCTGGTGACCGTGAACCACGACTCCGTGGCACACCTGCCCGGCAATGTGCAGGTCGTCACCGAAGGCGATTTTGTCGGCGTGGTCGCTGACCGCGAGGAACAGGCCATTGCCGCCATGCGCGCGCTGCGCGTGCAATGGAAGGCCGTGCCGGCCGCGCCAGATCTGTCCGACCTCACCTCGGCCATCCGCGCCAATCCGGCCCAGCAGCGCGCCCTGGTCGATCAGGGCCCGGTGGATGACGCCTTCGCCGGCGCAACCACCGTGCTGCGCCGCAGCTATGTCTGGCCCTACCAGATGCATGCATCCATTGGCCCATCCTGCGCCGTGGCAGATTTCAGCGAGGGCCGGCTCAAGCTCTGGGCAGGCACGCAGAACCCCCACATGCTGCGCACCGACCTGGACCGACTGCTGCAACTGAGCGAAGAGCGCATCGAGATCGTTCGCCTGGAAGCCGCAGGCTGCTATGGCCGCAACTGCGCCGACGATGTCTGCGCCGACGCCGCCCTGCTGTCCATGGCCGTGGGTGCGCCAGTGCGCGTGCAGCTCACACGCGAGCAGGAACACCAGTGGGAACCCAAGGGCACAGCCCAGCTCATGGACGTGAGCGCGGCCATCGACGCCCGGGGCGAACTGCAGGCCTACGACTTTTCCGTGCGCTACCCATCCAACGACGCACCACTGCTGGCCCTGCTGCTCACGGGCCGCATCCCGGGCCAGCCGCGCACGCTGGAGATGGGCGACCGCACGGCCGTGCCGCCCTACCGCTACGCCAGTCAGCGCATCACCTGCCATGACATGGCGCCCATCGTGCGTTCGTCCTGGCTGCGCGGCGTCTCGGCCCTACCCAACTCCTTTGCCCATGACTGCATGATCGACGAGCTGGCCCATGCAGCCAATGCAGACCCCGTGGACTACCGCGTTCGCAATCTGGACGACACGCGCGCCATCGAGCTGATCGAGGCCACGGCCCACCACGCAGGTTGGCAGCAAAATCACACGGGAAGCCGGGGCCGGCCCGGCGCCGACGGCATGCTGCACGGGCGCGGCGTGGCCTATGCGCGCTACATCCACAGCCGCTTTCCCGGCTTTGGTGCAGCCTGGGCCGCCTGGGTCATCGACATCACCGTGGACCCCACCAGCGGACGCATCGCCGTGCAACGCCTAGTCGTGGGCCAGGACACGGGAATGATGGTCAATCCCGATGGCGTACGTCATCAGATCCACGGCAACGTCATACAGACGCTGAGCCGCAGCCTGATGGAAAAGGTGGCTTTCAACGACCATGGCGTGGCCAGCCGCGAATGGGGTGGCTACCCCATCATCGGCTTCCGCGATCTGCCGCCCATCGAAGTGGTGCTAATGCCCCGCCAGGAGGAACCACCCATGGGCGCAGGCGAATCAACCTCGGTGCCAGGACCCGCCGCCCTGGCCAATGCATTGTTCGATGCCACGGGCCGGCGGTTCTATGCGGCCCCGTTCACACCCGATGCGGTGCGTGCCGTGCTCCACGCCACGCCCCCATGCGGACAGGACAGGCCCGCCTGATCACGTTTACTCCTTCAGAGCACCCGCGTGCCGCAGGCACTGCAAGCGCCACTCGGCATCAGCCTGCAGCTCCAGCGCTGCCAACAGAGCCCGCGTGGGCGCCATACCCTGTTGAGTCATGAAGCCTATAGGAGTGACCAGCTCGGGCGATCGCAGCGGCCGTGCGATCAGACCCGGCATGTGACGCACCGTGGCCACCATGGCGCCTGGCAGCACGGTGACCATGGCACCTCCATCCCCTGGGATACTCTCGGCCACGGCCATGACCAGGCTCAGCACGGAATTCGTTTCCATGGCGGGCAGCACCTCGCGCTGCACGGTAGCGAAGGCCTCGTCGATTACCGTGCGGTTGTGCATGTCGGGCGTGAGCAGGCAAAGCGGTAGGGCTGCCACCTCGCTCCAGGCGATTTCGGGCCCAAAAGCAAAGGGGCGGCTGTCGCACTGTGTATCCCGGCACAGCAGATAGTAATGTTCCTGGTACTGCAGCCAGGACTGCAGGCGCGGGCCACGCCGCGGCAGTCTGGCGCTGTATCCCAAAGCCAGGTCCAGGGACAGATCCTCGAGTCCGGTTTCTATCTCGGCCGAACTCATGGACAGCACCACGGGCATGATGCCGGGATGCCGCTGACGCAGCATGGCTGCGAAGCGCGTGAGCATGGGCATAGCCGTTGGCACGGCTGCCATGCGCAACTGGCCGCGCAGTGCTCCTGCGGCAGCACTCAGTTCCTGGCGCAAACTTTCCTCTGCGCGCAGCATGGCCAGGGCCGTAGTCAGCACCTGCTCGCCCTCGGGCGTGAAACCCGCAAACGACCGCCCCCTGCGCACGATGACGGCACCGAACTCATCCTCCAGCGCCTTGAGCGCATTGGATAGTGCAGGCTGCGTTACATGACAGGCCTGCGCCGCCCTTGCGAAATGGTGGTGCTCATTGAGCGCCACCAGATAACGCATGGAGGTCAGAAGGTTCATCAGGTATTGCTGCTGACCGTGATCGTGGGGAACTTGCTGGAGAAGTCCTTGGCCTTGAGTGCCACCTTCACAGCCAGATCGCGCGCCACCTTTTTGTAGACCTGTGCGGCTTCGCTCTCGGGCTCGGCCACCACCGTGGGCTTGCCGCTGTCGGCCTGCAGACGGATCTGCAGCGACAGGGGAAGCGCCCCCAGATAGTCGATGTTCTGCTCGCCTGCCATCTTCTTGCCGCCGTCGGCGCCAAAGATATGTTCGACATGTCCGCAGTTGGTGCAGACATGGGCGGCCATGTTTTCGACCAGGCCGAGAATCGGCACGCCGACCTTCTCGAACATCTGAATGCCCTTCTTGGCATCGATCAGGGCGATGTCCTGGGGCGTGGTCACCACCACGGCACCCGTCATGGGCACGCGCTGGGACAGCGTCAGCTGGATGTCACCGGTTCCAGGCGGCATGTCGACCAGCAGATAGTCCAGATCCTTCCAGTTGGTCTGGCGCAGCATCTGCTCCAGCGCCTGGGTGGCCATGGGGCCGCGCCAGATCATGGCCTGGTCATTGTTGACCAGCAGACCGATGGACATGACCTGCACGCCATGGTTCTCCAGCGGCTCCATGGTCTTGCCGTCATGGCTTTCGGGCTTGCCCGAAACACCCATCATCATGGGCTGGCTGGGGCCGTAGATGTCGGCATCCAGAATGCCCACGCGGGCACCTTCGGCGGCCAGCGCCAGCGCCAGATTGGCCGTGGTCGTGCTCTTGCCCACGCCGCCCTTGCCGGACGAGATGGCGATGATGTTCTTCACGCCGGGCAGCAACTGCACGCCACGCTGCACGGCATGCGAGGCCACCTTGGTGGTGATGTTGACCGAGACATTGCCCACGCCAGCCACAGTCCTGGCCGCAGCGATGAACTGGCTGCGCAGGGCAGGCTGCAGGCTCTGGGCCGGATAGCCCATCTCCACATCGAACGAGACGTCGTCACCGGCAATCTGCAGATTGCGCAGGGCGCGCGTGCTCACAAAGTCCTTGCCAGTGTGCGGATCAAGCACGGTGGCCAGCGCGCTCAGAAGCGCTTGTTCTGTAACAGCCATTGGATTTAGTTTTCCAGAGGTTTCTTCAATGAGGGATAGTCTAGCGAAGCTGTCCAACCCCTGTGCACAGGAGACAATGCAGCCCTTTGCCCAAGATTTGAGAGACAGCCCGTGAAATTGAAGATGGCCGAAAATTCCCTGTTTGCAGTCCTGATGCGCTCACGCTGGTGGATCAGCTTTGCGATCTGCGCTGCGGTGGTGCTGGTGTCGCTGGCGGTGTTCCCCAAGGACATTTCGCCTTTTGCCGCTTTGGGAGCCTTCCCGTTCTTCGTCGTCGGCTGCATTGCCTGCTACAAGCAGCTGCGAGCCCCCAGCCCGGCCAGGCTGGAGCAGATTCAGCAGGTGATCGCCGAGCAGTCCTGGGCCGACTTCAGCGCACAGTTGCAGACAGCCTGGCAAGCCGAAGGCTATGAGGTTCAGCGCCTGAACCAGGCCGGCGCCGACCTGCTGCTGACGCGCAACGGCCAGACCAGCGTGGTCGGCGCGCGCCGCTGGAAAGCCGCCGCCCATGGCGTGGAGCCGCTGCGCGAGCTGCAGGCCGCACAACACAAGCTGAAAGCCGATCTCTGCGTTTACGTGGCTCTGCAGCCTCTGGGCGAAAATGCCGCCAGCTGGGCCGCGCAGAATCAATTGGTGGTGCTGGATGCCAAGTCCATCGCCACGCTGATTGCCAAGAACCAGAAAAAGAGCTGACGGCCGCCGCAGACTGTCACCAGGGCCGCCGCCGGCCCGCTCGATGACCCGGCCCACCTACCGCCCGCGGCCCAATCCGGGCACACTGCAGCCATGGCGGCAGTGCAGTTCTCTCCCACCCTCCCACCCAGTCTTGCCGAAGCAGAGCGGCAGAGCTCCATAGGCCCTAGCTCCAGCATCGGGCAGACCGGCCTGTTGCTCAGCGGCGGCGGCGCCCGGGCTGCCTACCAGGTCGGCGTGCTGGCCGCCATCGCCGAGCTGCGCCGCGCTCGCGGTCTGCAGCATGGCCCCAATCCCTTTCCAGTGCTTGCAGGCACATCGGCAGGCGCCATCAATGTCGCAGCCCTGGCTTGCCATGCCGATGCCTTTGACAGCGCAGTGCGGCGCATGCTGCATGTCTGGGGCCATATGCATACCGAGCAAATCTACAAGGCCGACTCGCTCAGCGTGCTGCGCAGCGGCGCACGCTGGCTGACGCTGTTGTCGCTGGGCTGGGCGCTGGCCCGCTGGAGCCGCATGCGCCCGCGCTCGCTGCTGGACAATGCTCCGCTCAAAACCCTGATGAACAGCGGCCTCATGCCTTTCGAGCGCATCCCACAACTCATCGACAGCGGTCATCTGCACGCCCTGGCCATTACCGCATCCAGCTACAGCAGCGGTCAGCACATCACTTTCTTTCAGACTCGCGAGGCCTTGAGCCCCTGGGTGCGCGACCAGCGCAAGGCCGTGCAGACCCTGCTGACCGCCGATCACCTGCTGGCCTCGTCGGCCCTGCCCTTCATATTTCCAGCCATGCCGCTGCCCATGGACGGACATCTCGAGCATTTCGGCGACGGCTCCATGCGCCAGACTGCGCCCCTGGCACCAGCGATTCATCTGGGCGCCAGCAAACTGCTGGTCGTCGGAGCGGGCAGACGCCACGAGCCCGTGAGCAGCCAGCCGCAGGTCGATGCCAGCTATCCCACACTGGCCCAGGTGGCCGGGCACGCGCTGTCCAGCATTTTTCTGGACACGCTGGCTGTGGACATAGAGCGTGCTGAACGCATCAATCACACGCTGAGCCTGATTTCACCGGCCGAGCGCATTCACAGCCGGCTGCGCCCTATCGAGGTACTGGCCATCACCCCCAGCGAGCGCATCGACGATATTGCCACGCGCCACATCGACAAGCTGCCGCGGCCGGTGCGCACCCTGCTGGCCACGCTGGGCGTGCGCGCAGGCACGGGCAACCCCATGCGTGACGGCGCGCTGGCCAGCTACCTGCTGTTTGAGCAAGGCTATACCCGTGAACTGATAGCACTGGGCCGCAAAGACGCACTGGCTCGAAGTGAGGAGCTGTGCGCCTTCCTGGGTTGGCCTCAAGAATGTAACAAATGTTAATGATGCAAAAAGAGCCAGGCAAATGATGCGTGAGACACTTTGCATGACCTTCATCATCTTTCCGGCAATCGCCTAGTGACTCCATCCCCACAGCCCATCCGCGCTTCCAAATCGCTCAAGCTCTCGCTGATCCTGCCTTTTGTTGCACTGATTGCGCTGCTGACATCGGCCCTGGGCATGCTCTGGTACTGGACGGGCAGCAACACGGTGTCCGCCTTGTCCGAGCAGGTGATGGAAGAGAAGGCCGAGCGTATCGCGCTGATCGTGGATCGTCACCTGCACCCGTCCAGCGCCGTGCTGGAGGCTGCGTTTCCCAGCGGCCAGCCCGTAGCTGCCGATATCCGCGAACATATTCCCGACCTGATCTCCCGGCTGTGGGTGGCGACCTCGCTGCATACCCGGCCCAATGACTATGTGTACTATGCCAATATCGCAGGCCAGGGCATTGCTCTCAAGCGAGTGGCTCCAGAACTGGGCCAATTGCGCCTCAAGACTCAGTCCGGCGAGCACCGCAGCTACTTCAAGGTCGCCAGCATGCATGCCGAGCCGATCTATGAATCCACCGAAACCAATCTGTTCGAGCCGCGCCAGCGCCCCTGGTTCAAGCTTGCGGCGGAGTCGGCCGATGTGATCTGGACTCCTGCCTATATCGACTTCAGCGCCAAGGACCTGGTGCTCACTCGCGCACGCCGCATTCTCTCCAGCAAGGGCAGCCTAGAGGGGGTGATTGCCACTGATATTTCGCTGCGCGCACTCAATGAATTCGTCAACCAGTTGCATCTGAGCGAACATGGCCGCGCCTTCATCATCGAGGCCGACGGCTCCCTGATCGCCGCCACCGGCATGCCCAACATCCACCGGCGCGAAGACGGCAAGCTGGAGCGCATGAGCGCCGCCAACAGCCAGGACCCGCTGATTCAGGCGGTGTACGACAAAATCCAGGGCGCCTTCCAGTCCTCGCTGTCCAGCGACGGCCCCGGCACGGCCCTGCTCGAAGATGACAGGCACAACCATATTCGCATTGCCTACCGTCGCCTGAGCAATGGAGCCGGTCAGGACTGGATGGCCGTGGTGGCCGTGCCGCACAAGGACATGCTGGCCGGCGTCTACCGCCATATGGCCCTGGTGGGCAGCCTGGGCTTGCTGGCCCTGGTCGTGGCCGTCGTCATCGGCACCCGCATCTTCGGCGCCGTGGCCAACGATATGCGCTCGCTGACCCGCGCCGTGCGCCGCGTGGGCCTGGGCGAAATCGACACGCCGATCGAAGTGCAGCGCCGCGATGAAATTGGCGAGCTGGCCCACAATTTCCACCGCATGCGCCACAGCCTGTTCACCGATCCACTGACCGGGGCCAGCAACCGCAGCGCACTGCAGCATATTCTGACCACACTCACCCGCCCCCTGCCCGGCCAGAGCATGGCCGCCCCGTTTGCCCTGCTGTTTGTGGACCTGGATCGCTTCAAGCCGCTCAATGACCGCTGGGGCCATGACAACGGCGATCTGGCACTGGCCGAGATCAGCCTGCGCCTGCGCAATCTGCTGCGCCCCGATGACGTCGTGGCGCGTCTGGGCGGTGACGAGTTCATCCTCATCCTGCGCGGCGTCAGCGACGAGGAGCAGGTACAGGCCGTGCGCCTGAAGATAGAGCATGCGCTGCAGCAACCGCTGGGCACGCTGCAAGGCATTCCCGAGGGCGAAGCCGTGACCGTGGGCGCATCCGTGGGACAAGCCCTGTATCCCAGGGATGCCCAGGATGCGCAAAGCCTGCTCAAGGTGGCCGACCAGGACATGTATCGCAACAAAAGGCCTTCGGTGGGCTGAGCGCAGCCCCGGCTATCGCTTCCAATTTTGAAGCTGCTTACGCTTTATATTCATAGAATTAATATTGTTTTCAGCTTGAAAACAATATGTGCACTATGTAATTAGCTATAAAAAGCAAAGCAAATGTCGTTCCCGAACGAACTCGGCGGGCGCCGCCGCAAAACCCGCGCCCGCAGCCCGGAGCCAAGCCCTTCTAGAATGACGGGTTCTCTGTGAAAGCTGTTTCCTCATGACCGCACGCAAACTATTCGTCACCACCGCCCTGCCGTACGCCAACGGCAACTTCCACATCGGCCACATCATGGAATACATCCAGGCCGACACCTGGGTGCGTGCGCAGCGAATGCAGGGCAACGCGGTCAACTTCGTGGGCGCCGACGACGCCCACGGCGCGCCCATCATGATTGCCGCCGAAAAGGCCGGCAAGACGCCCCAGCAGTTCGTGGCCGACATCGCCGCCGGCCGCAAGCAGTACCTCGACGGCTTCCACATCGCCTTCGATAACTGGAGCAACACCGACAGCGCCGAAAACCACGAGCTGTCCAAGCAGATCTATCTGGACCTGAAGAAGGCCGGCTTCATCGAAACCCGCACCATCGAGCAGTTCTTCGATCCCGAGAAGAACATGTTCCTGCCCGACCGCTTCATCAAGGGCGAATGCCCGCGCTGCCACGCCAAGGACCAGTACGGCGACAACTGCGAAGTCTGCAGCTCGGTCTACGCGCCCACCGACCTCATCAACCCGTTCTCGGCCCTGTCGGGTGCCACACCGGTGATGAAGTCCTCCGAGCATTTCTTCTTCAAGCTCTCGGACCCGCGCGCCGTGGAGTTCCTGACCGAGTGGACGCAGAACGGCAAGCATGTGCAGCCCGAAGTCGCGGCCAAGATCAAGGAATGGTTCGGCGTGCGCACCAACCCCGACGGCTCGACCAGCGAAGGCCTGGATGACTGGGACATCAGCCGCGACGCGCCCTACTTCGGCATCGAGATTCCCGATGCGCCGGGCAAGTACTTCTATGTCTGGCTGGACGCGCCCGTGGGCTACCTGGCCTCGCTCAAGGAACTGCTGAACCGCCGTGGCGAAGACTACGACGCCTACATGGCCGATCCCGATCTGGAGCAGTACCACTTCATTGGCAAGGACATCATCACCTTCCACACGCTGTTCTGGCCTGCGATGCTCAAGTTCAGCGGTCGCAAGACGCCGACCAGGATCTGCGTGCACGGCTTCATGACCGTGAACAACGGCGAGAAGATGAGCAAGAGCCGCGGCACCGGCCTCGATCCGCTCAAGTACCTGTCGCTCAAGATGAACCCCGAGTGGCTGCGCTACTACCTGGGTGCCAAGCTCAACGGCAAGAACGAAGACATCGACTTCAACCCCGAAGACTTCATGCTGCGCGTCAACTCCGACCTGATCGGCAAGTACGTCAACATCGCTTCGCGTGCCGCAGGCTTCATCAGCAAGCGCTTTGACGGCAGGCTGGGCGTGGTCAGCGAAGACGGCCAGACCCTGCTGGCCGCGCTGCGCGAGCAGCAAGCCGCTATCGTCGCCGCCTACGAAGGCCGCGACTCGGCCCGCGCTGCGCGCGAGATCATGCTGCTGTGCGACAAGGTCAACAGCTATGTGGACGCCAACAAGCCCTGGGAGCTGGCCAAGAAGGAAGGCATGGATGCCCGCCTGCACGATGTGTGCACGACCTGCATCGAAGCCTTCCGCATCCTGACCATCTACCTGAGCCCCATCCTGCCCGGCGTGGCCGCAGAAGTCGCCAGCTTCCTCATCGTGCCGCCCGAGAACTTTGCCGACGTGGTCAAGCCCCTGGGCGTGGGCCACCAGATCGGCGTCTACCAGCATCTGATGCAGCGCGTCGATCCCAAGCAGCTCGAAGCCCTGTTTGAAGCACCCGCCGGTCAGGCAGCCCCTGCCGCTGAACCCGCCAAGGCCGAGAAAAAGGCCGCCAAGAAGGCTGAGCCCGTGATCGACCCCAACGCCCCCGGCGGCGAACCGCTGGCCGAGACCATCAGCATCGACGACTTTGCCAAGGTCGATCTGCGCATCGCCAGGATTCTGGAATGCAGGGCGGTGGAAGGCTCGACCAAGCTGCTGCAGCTGACGCTGGATGTGGGCGAGAAGGACGAGAACGGCCAGCCCAGGACCCGCAATGTGTTCAGCGGCATCAGCAGCATGTACCAGCCCGAGCAGCTGCAGGGCAAGCTGACGGTGATGGTCGCCAACCTGGCACCGCGCAAGATGAAGTTCGGCCTGTCCGAAGGTATGGTGCTGGCCGCCAGCCACGCCGACGAGAAGGCCCATCCCGGCATCTATGTGCTGGAACCCTTCCCCGGCGCCATGCCCGGCATGCGGATTCATTGATCCTATGCCCCCTCCTGAGTCGCCTTCGGCGCCTTCCCCCTGGGGGGACGACAGCCTCGCTGCGGGGCGGCGGGGCCGCCTTAGGCCCTTGTTCGCTGTCCCCGAGCTGGGCTCTGCCCTTTGCATGCTCCGCAAACCCCCGCGCTTCCTGGCCCTGGGGGCTTTTTGCTTCAGCCTGACGCTCTCGGGCTGCACCGTGATCGCCGTCACCGGCACTGCCATCAGCGTGACGGCCGGGGCCGTGGGTCTGGCCGCCGATGCCGCCATCGGCACGGCCAAGATCGTGGGCAAGGGCGTGGGCAAGGCCGCCGATGCCTTGATGGATGAGGACCAGCCCGATGCCAGCGGCGTGAATATTCGCTACCGCGATCCGTCGGCTACCGCTCCCGCAGCGGCAGAAATGCCGGCAACGTCCGCCAATACCACGCCTTCCGCGCCCTCTGACGGACTGCCGCCGCAATACTGACGAACCGCCTGCATCCGTTCACAGAAAACCGCATTGCGCTATACATCAGATAGCGCAATGCGGTTTTTTGATGCCCTGGCGCGCACCCGCAAGCACAAGCGCAGCGCATAACTAAATAACCAATAACTTCCTGTTACACCACCGGGATATTGAGCTTGTCAGAGCCGGTCCGCTTCCTAGAATCCGACTCCATCGGCTCTGCCTGCTCCGCCCCTGCCCAGAAGAATGCTCGACATTCGCCACACATAACAAAGGCCGCGCACATTCAGGCATCGAGGTCATAAATCCCCCACGCGGCCTTGCGTGGGGACAACGGGAGGCCCCATGCGATCGAAACCCTTGCTCACTTCAGCGCGCCCTGCGCTATGGCTGGCTTTTGCCCTGGCAGCGCCGCTGCCCAGCCTGGCCAACCCTGCCGCCACCTCCTTGCGTGTGCAGGATGTGGCCGTGCTGGCTGCCAGCTGCGCCAACTGCCACGGCCCGGACGGCCGCTCCACGGGCGTCATTCCCCAGCTGCGCGGCCTGCCTGAGGCCCATCTGCTGCAGCGCCTGCAGGCCTTCAAGGCCGGCACCGCCAAGGACGCCACCGTCATGACCCGTCTGGCCAAGGGCTACGACGATGAGCAACTCAAAGCGCTGGCCCAGTGGTTCAGCAAGAAGGGCCAGTAAATGCAGATCAATCGTCGTCAAATTCTCGGCGGTGCCGCCGCCGGCGCAGCCAGTTTCGCCATGCCCGCCATCGTGCAGGCCAAGGCAGCCTCGGCCCATGTGGTCGTGATCGGCGGCGGCTTTGGCGGAGCCACGGCCGCGCGCTATCTGCGCCAGTTCGCGCCGCATATCCAGGTCACGCTGGTGGAGCCGGCCGAGCGCTTCTATACCTGCCCCTTCTCCAATCTGTACCTGGCCGGCCTGCGCAGCTGGGACAGCATAGGCCACGGTTACGGCGGTCTGCGCAAGGCCGGCGTGAACGTGGTCCATGCACGTGCCGACCAGGTCCTGACCGACTCCAGGCGCGTGCTGCTGTCCAACGGTCAGGCGCTGAGCTATGACAAGCTGGTGCTCTCGCCCGGCATCGATATGCGCTGGAATGCACTGGAGGGCTATGACGAGGCGGCTTCCCAGCTCGCCCCCCATGCCTGGAAGGCCGGTGCGCAGACCCAGCTGCTCAAGAAGCAGCTCGAAGCCATGCCCGACGGCGGCAAGTTCGTGATGGTCATTCCTGCCAACCCTTTCCGCTGCCCGCCCGGCCCCTACGAGCGCGCCGCCATGGTGGCGCACTACCTCAAGAAGCACAAACCCCGCTCCAAGATTTTGCTGCTGGACGACAAGGATGCCTTCTCCAAGCAAGGTCTGTTCATCCAGGGCTGGAAGGCGCTTTATGGCGACATGATCGAATGGGTCAAGCAGGCCGATGACGGCAAGGTCACGCGCGTGGATGCCAGGAACCTGGAAGTGGAAACTGCGTTCGGCACCAGGCACAAGGCCGATGTGCTCAACGTCATCCCGCCCCAGAAGGCCGGCTTTATCGCCGACCGCGCCGGCGTAACCAATGCCAGTGGCTGGGTGCCCGTCAAGCCCGAGTCCTTTGAGTCCACTCAGGTCCAGCATGTCTATGTGCTGGGCGACGCCACGATTGCCGCGCCCATGCCCAAGTCCGGCTTTGCCGCCAATACACAAGGCAAGGTGGCCGCTGCTGCGATTGCCGCCGAGCTGAGCGGCCAGCCCCTGCCTGCGGCGGCCTTTGCCAACACCTGCTACAGCCTGATCGGCGCCGACTACGGCATCTCCGTGGCCGGCGTCTACCGCACGGCAGCGGGCAAGCTGATCGAGGTGCCAGACTCCGGCGGCGTGAGTCCCTTGAACGGCGATGCCGCCTTCCGCAAGGCCGAGGCCGACTACGGCGCAGCCTGGTACAAGGCGATCAGCGCGGATATCTGGGGTGGTTGACTAGAGGCATCCCCCTGAGGCGCTAACGCGCCTTCCCCCTTCTCTCGTTGCGCTTCGCTTGCGGGAAGGGGGACGCTGGCTTTGCTGCGGGGCGGCCCTTGCTCGCCAGCCCGAGCGAAAGTTCACGCTTCATGCGCTGGATGCGAATCTCTGCCACCCGCCCTCCTCTGCTTTATTGAACGACTGATATGTTGTTGTGGTCTGTTTTTTTGCTAGGCATGGCCTTCGGCGTCGCCGCGCGGCTGGGGCGTTTCTGTCTGCTGCGCGGCCTGCGCCAGAAAATGGGGCTGGATACCGAAGTCGCGGCGGGCCAGGCACCTGCATTGCAGGCCTTTGCCCTGGCCTTGGCCGTGGCCTTGCTGGCCTCGCAGGGGCTGCAGGCTCTGGGAATGCTCGATCTGAGCCAGGCCGCCATTGCGCGGCCCAGCTTTTCCATGGCTGGCGTGCTGATTGGTGGTTTGCTGTTTGGCATCGGCATGGTGCTGGCACGCGCCTGCGGAGCACGCTCTCTAGTGCTGCTGGCGGGAGGCAATCTGCGCTCTCTGGTCACCCTGGTGTTTCTGGCGCTGGGCGCACAACTGGCCATGACGGGTGTGCTGACGCCTCTGCGCCTGTGGCTGCAGGCCCTCACCCCCCTCACTCTGGCCCAGGCCACCTTGCCCGCCTATCTGTCTTCCCTGAATACATGGCTGCTGACGCTTGGGCTGGCCTTGCTGCTGCTGGCCTACGCCCTGCTGCATCCCGGCCTGCGTCAAAGCCGCTTGCAGTGGGGCAGTGCGTTGCTCATAGGCCTGCTGGTGGCTACCGGCTGGTGGCTGACTGCGCATATCGGGGTCGATGAGTTCGAGCCGGCCCGCCTCACCTCGCTGAGCTTCATCGGCCCGATCGCCGAGACCCTGCTCTATCTGCAACTGTCCGTGGGCCGCGAGCCCGGCATAGGCCTGGCGCTGACGGCTGGCGTGCTCGCCGGCGCATTTCTCGCAGCCTTTGGCAGTCGCACGGCACGCTGGGAAGGCTTTGACTCCACCAGCCGCCTGGCTGCCAGCGCCGGTGGCGGCCTGCTGATGGGCGTTGGCGGCGTGCTGGCCGCAGGCTGCTCCATAGGCCAGGGGCTGAGCGGGCTGTCCACGCTGTCACTGGCCAGCTTTGCGGCCGTTGCTGGCATCCTGCTCGGAGCGCTTCTCAGCCTGCGCCTGCTGCGCCAGCAATAGCGCTGGCTTCGCTTGGGTATTCACCTCCGGATCAGGACCTGCTCCTAGAATCTCCAGCCACCAGCTCTGCTTGTGCCGCGTGTCGGCTGAGAGGCAATCCCATCGCGCTGCGCCCAAGCTTGCTTCCCTCCCCCGAATCCAAGGCCTGAATCAGGCCCCATTCCCATTACAGGAGCAATGCTCATGCAACGTCGCCATTTCCTCTGGACTCCGCCCGCACTCGCCCTGGGCGCCGCTGCCGGCCCGGCAATGGCTGCACCCGCCATCATCAGCAGCCAGTCGCCCATCCTGCCGCGCAAGGGCAAGGGGCCGCGTATCGTGATCTGCGGCGGCGGCTGGGGCGGCCTCACGGCGGCACGCTATCTGCGCGAGCTGATTCCCGCTTCCGACGTCGTGCTGCTGGAGCGCAATCCGACCTTCTGGTCCGGCCCCATGAGCAATAAGTGGCTGGTGGACATAGTTGGCACGGACTTCGTGAACCGCGACATGCTGCACCCTGCCAACAAATACGGCTACACGCTGCTGCAGACCGAAGTCACGGGTTTCGAGCGCGACAAAAAGCTGGTGCGCACGGCCCATGGCCTGATCGAGTACGACTTCCTGATTCTCTCGGGCGGCATTCGCAACGATTACGAGGCCTGGTTCGGCAACGACCAGCACGCCATCGAGTACACGCGCACGCATTTCCCCAACGCCTACATCCCCAACCAGGAGATGCTCTCGCTCAAGAGCAAGGTCAAGAACTTCAAGGGCGGCACGCTGGTGATGACGCTGCCTCCACCGCCACATCGCTGCCCGCCCTCGCCCTATGAGCGCGCCTGCCTGATCGCCTGGCATATCAAGAAGAACAAGATTCCCGGCAAGATCCTGATCCTCGACCCCAAGCCCAAGATCGCCCCCATCGGCGTGGGCTACAAGCAGGCTTTCGAAGAGTTGTACGCAGACATCATCACCCATGTGCCCAATGCCGGCGTCAAGGAAGTGGACCCCTTCAACAAGCAGATCAAGACCGCTGCGGGCGACTTCAAGTTCGACGACGCCATCCTCATGCCGCCCCACCAGGCCGCCGACATGGTCTGGAAGGCAGACCTGATAGGCAAGGATGCCGCCACCGGCAAGCCCACGGGCTGGGCCGATATGCATAACCGCCTGTTCCATGCCAGGAGCGACGACCGCGTCTACTTTGTGGGCGATCTGATGGGCGCGATCTCGCCCCAGTTCGGCCACTATCCCAA
This sequence comes from Comamonas sp. A23, assembly GCF_004522605.1. Taxonomy (NCBI): domain Bacteria; kingdom Pseudomonadati; phylum Pseudomonadota; class Betaproteobacteria; order Burkholderiales; family Comamonadaceae; genus Comamonas; species Comamonas sp. A23. The sequence goes on along the minus strand of NZ_RSDT01000012.1, from coordinate 41,745 downwards.
GAGCGGCCATGTGGCCAACTACATCGGCAAGATCGTCGCCCGGAACATTGCCGAGCGCGTGGCCGGCAAGGAGGTCGTGGCCCGGCTGCCCGACAACCTCTGCTACATGATGGTCAACGGCGACCCTCAGGAGGAAATTTCGGTGAAGTTCGAATACGAGGTGGACGCCAGCGGCCAGGTCAACCAGACCCAGATCGACATGGATGTGCGCACCTCCGATCTGGTCAAGGAAGACTTTGCCTGGATCAACGGCAAGTTCGGTGATTTCTTGGGCACTTAAATCTCCCCCTGAGCGGCTTTGCCGCTTCCCCCTCTCTCTTCGGGAGGGGGACGACGCCCTCTGCTAGGCGCCCCCGCCGCGAGGCGGCTCTTGCTTGGCGTCTCTCGCTTGGAGCCGGTGCGAGTTTTGAAGTTTTGTTGATTGGATTGAAGAGAAGCAATGTTCAAGAACACCACCCGTAGAAGCATGGTGCTGAGCGCGGCGGCAGCCGGGGCCAGCCTGGCCCTGCCCGCCCCTGCTCTCGCCCAGGCCAAGGCTCCGTTGGTCGGGCCGCTGGCCCCCAACCCGGCCGAGTTCAGAAAAGCCATGGAGCAGTTCACGGGCGGCAAGCCCGGCCTGGCAGAAGGCCTGCAGCTGGAGGTGCCCGTGCTGGCCGACAACCCCAGCGCCGTGCCCGTCAAGGTCAAGGTGACGCTGCCCATCACCGAGCAGGACTGGTGCGAGGAGATCATTGTGCTGGCCGAGCTCAACCCCTCGCCGCTGACCTGCCGCATGCAGTTCACTGCAGCAGCCGGAACGGCCGAGGCGGCGGTGCGCATACGCCTGTCCCAATCGCAGACTGTTCACGCGCTGGCGCGCATGAAGAGCGGCAAGGTGCTGGTCGCCAAACAGGCGACGACCGTGGCCGCCAGCGGCTGCGGCATGTGAATCTGGCCCCCCTGAGTCGCTGCGCTCCCTTCCCCTCTGTTGTGCCCCGCTTTGCGTGGCCGAGGGGGACACCGCCCGCGAGGCAGGGCGGCCTTTGCGCGGCGGTTGCTGGCCCAGGCCCACTTCTGGTATGGAGCGTAGCTGCATCCACATTCACGATAGATGCCTGAACTGAAAGGAATTTTGATGAATAAACCACCCCGCGTATGGGTCAGCAATGCCAACCCCAAGAAAGGCGAAGTGCTGCGCGTGCGCGCGCAGATGGAACATGTGATGGAAAGCGGTCTGCGCACCGACCCGGCCACGGGCAAGGTGCGCCCGCGCAATATCGTCAGCCGCTTTGAAGCCAAGCTGGGCAATACCTTGCTGTTTGCCTGGGAGCCAGGTATTTCGATTGCCCAGAACCCTTATATCGAGTTCACCTTTGTGGCGCGCGAAAGCGGCGAACTGAATATGCAGTGGAAGGACGAGCAAGGCCAGACACTGAGCGCCCAGAAGACGATCAGCGTCGCCTGATCGCGAGAGCCATGAGAAGTGGCGCCCCACGCTTGCCCACTACGTGTGGCCGCGGCCCCAGCGTTTCCATCTTGGGGCGGCCCGGCGATGAAAAAGCCCCGCCCGGTTTGCACCGGAGCGGGGCTTTTTTCATGGATGACAGACCTCAGTTGCCCTGATAGCGGCCGGGGCGATGGCTGATCCACAGGAACATGCTCATGATGACCGCAGCGAGCACCGAATACGCCACACGCTCCAGCGGCACGATGGCCAGCGCCAGCAGCACAACAGTGCAGTCGATCATCATCTGCACCTTGCCGGCGCGAATGCCGTAGCGGTCCTGCAGATAGAGAGAGACGATGGTGGCTCCGCCCAGGCTGGAATGATGCCGAGCGAGGAACAGGCAACCTGATCCCATGAGCAAGCCTCCAGCCACGGCCGCATAGAGCGGATTCAGGTAGTCGATATGGATGAAGCGCGGGCCCACATCGGCCATCAGCGCCAGCATGGCAACCGAGACAAAGGTCTTGATCGTGAACTCCGCGCCCATGCGCTTCCAGGCAAACCAGTAGAACGGCAGATTGATGACGAAGAAAATGGCGCCGAAAGGCAGTCCCGTCACATAGTGCAGCAAAAAGGCCACGCCCGCCGTGCTGCCCGTGAGCAGTCCCGCCTGCGCAAACAGCATCATGGTGATGGAGACAAACAGCGAGCCCGTGAACAGGGCCTGCGCGTCCTCGAAGCGGCCATGGCGCAGGCCCGAAGTGGCCGGTGCAGCAGCAGCGGGGGCATCCATGCGGCCGGCCAGAGCAGAACTGGCCGAAGAAGATAGCGGTGTCGACATGTCGGGTAAGACAGCAAGATTGATGCCCATGATCTCGATAAAGACCGGGACGAGCCGGTGCGGATAGCACCGGGAAACCCCTTAATTTTACGGATGGACTCATGCTGTATGCACATGATTTGCTGCAACGCAACAAATCCCGAAGGGGAATTTCAGGCGCAATTCCGTCGAATATTTCAAGCTTTTTGGCTTCCATCGCTTACCGGTAAAGCGCTAAAAGCTATTAATTCAGAAGCATCTCGACTCCCCCGCCACCACAGCATTCAGGCCCTCTCCAGACCAGAGGCAAAAAAGCCCTGTCTGCACCATCGCAAACAGGGCTTTGAAGAGATCCGGTGGCTTTGCAGGCGATCAGCCGCGCGGCTCGTCGGGCAGGCGTTCGCGGTTGAGCGTGCGCAGCACCCGGCCATCGGCGCCAAAGGTCACCGTGAACTGCATCTCGCGCGTGGGCGGATCGATGTAGTTCCAGTCCCAGTCGGTTTCCTGCTTGAGCTTGTAAGTCATCATCTTGGCAGGCTTGCCCAGCATGCGGCGCACCTCGTTTTCCTCCATGCCGGGCACGATCTTGGCAAACACATGCGGGGCCAGCACCTGGCGCAGCGCGCTCATCTTGCCGTCAGTGTCTATGGTGATCATGTAGTTCCTGGCACCGGCCGGCTGACGGTTGTACTCGAAGGTTCGCGAGCCGTCTTCCTCGTTCCAGATGCGCTCGGGCTCGCCGAACCGGGCGCGCACATCGGCCTCGGTGGACAGGCCTTCCTCCAGCTCCTTGATCTTCTGCTCGTCGCAGCCCAGCAGCGCCAGGGTGCTGATAGCAGCCGCCGCCAGGGCCGCTGTCACACGGGAAAAAATATTCATGGGCTTGGATCACAATGCTTGCCAGACAGAATGCGAATTCTGACATCAAGCCACCCGCGCACGCGCGCCACTTTTGCAAACGCTTGTCAAAACGGAGCTATCCCCAGTGAGCACAACCATAGAGCAGCTGTTTTCCCAATTCACCAGCGCCGCACAGGCGGCCCAGGATCAGCAGGACAAATGGCTGATCATCGATCCCGTCTACGAACACCTGGAGACACTGCAGGGCGCCGCACTGGAGCAGGTTCTTCCGCATATCCTGACGCTGATCGAAACCTATCCCGAACTGGACTATGGCGGCCCAGGTCCGTTCGGCAGCCTGATCGAGGAACACCCCATGGCCGCCTACACCCCGGCCTTGCTGGCGTCGCTGGAACGTCAACCCAGCGTGCAGGTGATAGGCTGGCTGGACCGCACCATGCGCGTGGACGAGGACTTCCAGCGCAATGACCCGAACCCGGTCGGAGCCACCGAATTTGCCGCTGTGCTACGCAAGATCGTCGACTCGCCACTGGCCTCGGACGACTGCAAGGAGTTCGCGCAGATCTGTCTCAAGGATCTATAAGAACGAGCTTGCGATCTCCTCGCGCCGCGACAGAGGCTTTGCCGGATGGAATGCCAGGGGGCGGCCCCCGCGCGCGATACCGTAGCAATAGCCGTGCTATTGCGAGGATTTGCGCGGCCGGCGAGGCAACGCCGCATACCGCCCCTGACCGGGCGCCCGCAAAGACACTGTCCCGCAGGGTTGGCGCGAAATCGGACGATTTCTGCACTCTGTCTCTTGCTTGCACCCCGGTGCAAGCGGCGAGCCATCGCTTCGAACTCATCCCGATTGCGCTCCAACGCGGCTGCGTAGAGATCGCAAGCACGTTCTAATAGCCCGGAACGGGCCTGGCGTCCGCGACGGGCTAAAATCCGCTGTTCTGAGAGGTTTTACACATATGTCTTTCTTCCGTCGCCCCGACTACCGTTCCGACACCACCAACTTCATCAACGACCTGAAGCAGCAAAAGCCCGAGCTGGACAAGCAACAGCAAGCCGGTCGCGCCCTGCTGTGGGACAAGGACGTGAACTATGAAGTCTGGGAAGATCTGCGCGCCGGTCGCGTGGAACAACAGCCCTACGTGTACCAGACCAACCACTCCTGATCTTTTCGATGAAATCAGCCTCAAGCGCTTACTCATCAAGCGCGCTCAGCTCTGCAATCCATAGCAGACCATGAGCGAGGCTGAAGAACAGACCCTGTTGCCGGGCCAGAACCCGGACGCTTCTGATCCGTCGCCTTCGGTCGTCGATCAGGTGGCCCTGGCACGCCTGTATGGCGAGCCGCTGTTTGCGCTGCCCCAGGATCTCTATATCCCGCCCGATGCGCTGGAAGTCTTTCTCGAAGCCTTTGAAGGCCCGCTGGACTTGCTGCTCTACCTGATCCGCAAGCAGAACTTCAACATCCTCGACATCCCCATGCTGGACGTGACGCGCCAGTACATGACCTATGTGGACGAGGTGCGCAGCCGCAATCTGGAGCTGGCAGCCGAATATCTGCTGATGGCGGCCATGCTCATCGAGATCAAATCGCGCATGCTGCTGCCGCCCAAGAAGCAGGAGGACGGCGAGGAAGCCGAGGATCCGCGCGCCGAGCTGGTGCGCCGCCTGCTCGAATACGAGCAGATGAAGCTGGCCGCCCAGCAACTGGGACAGCTGCCCACCTACGGGCGCGACTTTCTCAAGGCCACGGTCTATATCGAGCAAAGCCTGCAACCGCGCTTTCCGGATGTGGAAATCGGCGAGTTGCAAGCCGCCTGGCGCGACATCCTCAAGCGCGCCAAGCTGGTGCAAAGCCACAAGATCACGCGTGAAGAGCTGTCGGTGCGCGAGTACATGAGCCAGATCCTCAAGCAGTTGCAGGGTCAGCGTTTTGTGGAGTTCGAGCGCATCTTCAATCCGGAAAAAGGCTCGACCGTGCTGGTCGTCACCTTTATCGCCATGCTGGAGCTGGCCAAGGAAACGCTGATCGAAATCACCCAGGCCGAAGCCTACGCGCCCATTTATGTGCGCCTGGCCTATACCCCGGTGTGAGGCCGGAGAACAGTTGCAGGGCCTCGGCCTTGTAACCCTATGGCCCACCAGAAGTTCAGCAAGGGCTTACATTCGCATCCTGGGCTGCAGCACGCCAGCCTCCTGTTCCACCGCGCCTTGACGCGACACACACGACATGACATATAGCGTCAAAGAAATTTTCTACACCTTGCAAGGCGAAGGCGGCCAGGCCGGCATGCCCGCCGTGTTCTGCCGCTTTGCGGGCTGCAATCTGTGGACTGGCCGCGAGCAGGACAGACCCAAGGCCATCTGCCAGTTCTGCGACACCGATTTTGTCGGCACCGACGGCACGCTGGGCGGCAAGTTCACCACGGCCGATGAACTGGCCGAGCGCATTCTGGGCCAGTGGCCAGCCGATGACAGCCGACACCGCATGGTGGTGTTGACGGGCGGCGAGCCTTTGCTGCAGGTCGACCAGGCCCTGATCGCAGCCCTGCATGCGCGCGGTTTTCGTATCTCGGTGGAAAGCAACGGCACGGTGACCGCACCCGAAGGCATAGACTGGCTGTGCATCAGCCCCAAGGCCGGTGCGGACTGGATTCAGCGCAGCGGGCAGGAGCTCAAGCTGGTCTGGCCTCAGCCCACGTTCGATCTGGCGGCCATTGAAGCCAGCACCGAGTTCCAGCACTATTTTCTGCAGCCCATGGACAACGCCCAGCAGAGCAGCAATATTGCCGCCTGTATCGCGCAATGCATGCAGCGCCCCGGCTGGCGCCTGAGCCTGCAAACCCACAAGCTCACGGGAATTAGATGACCCCCCTGAGTCGCTTCGCGCCTTCCCCCCGGGGGGACGACGGCCTTTGCTGCGGGGCGGCCCTTGCTGGCCGTCCGCCATGGGGTCCGTTCCCAACTCAAAGGCAGAAGGCAATGCTCAGAGTCACCGATCACTGATATGCAGTTCACCGTTCACCAGCGTTTTTTCTTCGATGCCGCCCATACTCTGGAGCGGGCTATCGAGACCGAGAGCAGCCGCCGCATTCACGGCCATACTTACTGGGCGGAAGTCAGCGTGAGAGGCCCGCGCAATCCGGACAACGGCATGGTCATCGACCTCGGCCACCTGCGCGCGCGCCTGGAGTTGCTGCGCGATCAGCTAGACCATCACTTTCTCGATGAAGTGCCGGGCCTGGGCAAGCCCACGCTGGAAAACCTCTGTCTCTTCATCGCCAATGCCCTGGCCGACCTCGAGCCTGCGCCCAGCCGCATCCGCGTCTGGCGCGACAGCATCGGCGACGGCTGCGTGCTCGATCTGTCCTGAAGACAGCCACCGCATAGGCCCCGAAACAAACCCAAAAAAAGGCCCCGCTATTGCGGGGCCAGCTTGCTGAGAGTCAGACGGCTTCCCCACCAGGAGGCCTAACTCGGCAAGATCATCAGACAGCAGAGTGCGGCAGCCGCCGCAGCTCTTTGCTGCCCATGCTCTTAGAAATTGTGGCGCAGGCCGATTTCGTAGCCCGTCAGGCTCTTGCCCACAGCGGGTGTAGGGCTCAGCGACGAACCCAGCTTGCGGGAAGCCTTGTCGTCGTTGCTCATGCGTGCCACGGCCGCATAGATTTCGGTGCGCTTGGACAGCTTGTAGCCATAGCCCAGGGCCAGACGCTGGGAGTCCGCATCGCTTTGCTTCTTGTCTTTGTACCAGGTGTAGGCAGCGCGCAGTTCGCCGGCGCCCAGAGGCATTTTCACGCCCAGGCTGTACAGATCGACACGCTTGCCGTTGCCGCGGTCGGACGCGATCAGCAGCATGGGAGTGACAACGCCGAAGTTATAGGAAGCGCCCAGATTCATGGTCTTGTAGTCCACGCCAGCGGCAGCCGTGCCGCCGCGGGCGATGCCGTAGGCTGCGGCAACGTTCAGGGGACCGTTGGCATAGCCCAGACGCAGGCCGGTGGAGCTGGCCAGGCTGTGGTCGTCGGCCTGCTCGCCAAAGCTGTGGGTCAGCTGACCGTAGACGCCACCCAGCTTGGGCAGCAGATAGCTGATGGCATTGGAGTTGCGCTTGGGGTTGGAGCCTTCGGAAGTGCCTGCAGCCGAGCCGCTGATCAGGTTGTGGCCGTTGATGGCGCCCATGCCGGTGTCACCGAAGGCATGAAAGGTCTCCAGGTTCTGGTAGGCGGGGGTCTTGTCGCGACCCAGGCGGACTTCACCGAAGTTGCCCAGCAGGCTGACGGTGGAGCGGCGATCGAATTTGAAGCCGGAAGCCGTGCCGTCGTCCACGCCCAGGCTGCCTTCCAGCCAGAAATCGGCCTTCAGGCCGCCGCCCAGATCTTCCACGCCGCGAAAGCCCAGACGGCTGCTGGAGTTGCCGCCGTTGGCCAGGCCGGAAACGCTTTTGCCGGTCGTGGAGATGTGGGCCACCGACACGTCGGCCACGCCAAAGACGGTCACGCTGGATTGAGCCAGGGCACCGGCGGAAACGGTCAGGGCGGCAAGGGCGAGAAGAGTTCGTTTCATGCTGTTCACTTGTTTGTAGAAATGAGAAAGCCCATGCAGTACGGAGATGGCCTGCCTTGGACGGGCCCCGTCTGGGACTGAAGTCATTAAACAAAGTGAAAATGAAACATTAGTTACAACCCTTAAATTCTCAACAAAACAACAATCTCAACCACAATCGTCACATCGTCCTACATCAGCGGTTGGCAGAACTATCGACATCGAGAATGCGCAGGCGCCGCATTTCCCTGTCAATGCCCTCAATGAACTACATGGGTTTTACCGATCGCATTTAGACTTGCGTGATTTTTCGCAAGCACAGGCCTGCCCCATTCCAGCAACGCGCAAAGCGCCCCAGAGAGACAACCATGTTCCGCACCCTGCTCAAATCCAAGATCCACCGCGTCAAGACCACGCAATGCGAGCTGCACTACGAAGGCTCCTGCGCCATCGACGAGGATCTGCTGGATGCCGCCAACATTGCTGAAAACGAACAGGTCCATATCTGGAATATCGACAACGGAGAGCGCTTCGTGACCTACGCCATCAAGGGCGAGCGCGGCTCGGGCATGATTTCCGTCAACGGTTCGGCTGCCCGCCGCGCCAGCGTGGGCGATCTGCTCATCATTGCCGCCTTCGCCCAGGTTCATGAAAGCGATGTGGCCGAGCACCAGCCCCAGCTGGTCTTTGTGGACGACAGCAACAAACAGGTCGAGCTGCGCCACAAAGTGCCCACCCAGATGCTGTAAAAACGGCTTTTGCCTCCAACACCGAGCGAGAGAACTCCATGCCTCATCTGCATATTGAATACACCGACAACCTGACCGGCCTGAACGAGCGCGAGCTGATGCGCGACATCAACGCAGTGGTCTGCTCCCATCCCTCCGTTCTCGATGAAGCCGATGTGAAGGCCCGTATTGCCCGCCTGAACATGGACCATGTCTATATCGGCACCCAGCCCGAAAAGCGCGGCTTTGTCCATGTACACCTGCAGCTGATGGCAGGCCGCAGCACCGAAGCCAAGAAGCAGATGTCGGACGGCATTGCCGAAGTCCTGCGCCGCCTCGTGCCCCAGCCTGCCGATGTGATGGTGCAGCTGAGCGTGGACGTATCCGATATGGACAAGGCCACCTACTTCAAGGGTCGCCTCTAAGTCCTTCACGACTCCCGCAACAGCGCCCGCAGCCCATGCTTGCGGGCGTTGCTGTTTCAGGGACATCGGCCTGAATAAAAATCGCCTTGCCTTCTCCAAAGGCACAAACAGCTCTTGAATCATGAGCAGACCTGACTCTCGCCCCCGCTGCCCCCACTGTCACCGAGCACTGCGCACCTGCATCTGCTCGCTGGCCCAGGCGGTCGCGCATCAGGCCGAAGTGCTGATCCTCATGCATCCCATGGAAGTGCATGAAGCCAAGGGCACGGGGCATTTGCTGCATCTGTGTCTGCCGCATAGCCGGGTGATGGTGGGCGAGGAATTCGATGCCGCCGAGCTGGAAGCGGCTCTCCATGGAAGCTGGACCAGTTGGGCCGATACCGATGGTGCGCCACGCCACAGCCTGCTGCTCTACCCCGATACCGCAGAGCAGGATGCCGCCCTGGGGTTGGCTGCGGCCAGCCCCCTGCCTTTGCCCTGGCCACAGCCGCCAGAGCGCCTTCGGCTGGTGGTCATCGACGGCACCTGGCGCAAAAGCCGCAAGATGCTCTATCTCAATCCTGCTCTGCAAGCCCTGCCGCGCCTGCCCCTCCAAAATGTGGAGGACTCCGGTTACGCCATCCGCAAGGCCCATCTGCCAGGGCAGCTCTCCAGCTTCGAGGCAGCGGCCCAGGCCCTGGCACAGCTGCACAACTGGACAGCAGATGGGTCAGCCAATGCAACACTGCATGAAGTCTTCAAGCAGTTTGTGACGCAGCAACTGCAGCTGCGCCAACGCAATCAGGCGCCCCAAAGGAGCGCCTGATGTTCAGCCGTCAAACGGCTTTCGACTCAGCGGTTGTTGACCACCTGCTCAGGCACATCGGCAGGCTTGGCAGGATCAGTCACCACCAGAGCGGGGCCGCTGCGCTCGCTCTTGCCGCGCTTGCGCTCTGCTGCCCCGTCGTCGGCGCTCAGGCTGTCGCGGGTGTTTTTCTGCACGGCAATCGCACCGAACAGAGCCAGTGCAAAAGCCATGGCATAGAACCCTTTTTCGCTGAGTTGCAACGTGGCGTTGAAGAGACCTGTGCCCAGAAGCAGCACCGCGATGATCAGCGCCACCCAGCTGATGCCGTAGTAAATGCCGGTCACGGCAACGCCTTCGAGCTTGTCGCGCACGGTTTTCTGCAGCGAGATGGCCGAGTACAGGCCCAGCACCAGCACGGCAAAGTAAAAGCCTTTCTCGTTGAGCTGCATGGCTGCATTCCACAGCCCGGCCATGAAGGCTACGACACCCAGCAGCAAGGCGGCCCAGGATGCGCCGACAAAGGCGGTTGAAGGCTTGTGGCTGGTGACGGCTTGAGAGTTCATGAGCTTGTCTCGAAAGTTGTGGTGAACGGATAGTAGAAAATCCATTCTCTCAAGCCAAGAGTTTCTTCACAAGGTATCGCCAGAAGATACCCAAGGAGCTGTTTCACTCATCAGCCACTGGCTTGCCTGAACCGCCTCGGCTACGACCCCCGGCGGCAGCGGCTTCATCCCGAGCACGGCCATCTGCCGCTTCATGCGCTGCAGTTGCCCTAAGCATAGGCCTGCGTGAGCGCAACAACCGGGCGCGCAGGCGCTAATCCTCATCCTCGACTTCATCTCCATCCATGGCGGCATTGAGCTCCTCCTGGACATGGGGCGGCATGCCGTCTTCCCAGCCGTGCTCGTCGACATAGGCATAGATATCGGGTTGCTCGCCGGGCACGGCCTGCAGCATGATGGCCGGAATCTGCCATTTGGCTTCATCGCCCTTGACGGCTTCGCTGGTCCAGTCATAGCCAGGATGCTTTTCATTGCCCGTGGGCGAAGCCAGATCGTTGGCCGGATCCCAGCCAATGGTGGCCGGAGCAAGATTGCCCTGTTCAAAGCGCTGGCTCAGCGCCTGCACACGGGCCCAGCCTGAGCGGTTGATGCTGGGAACCTTGTCCTGCGAAGCATAGTGCTGGAAGTAGCCCGGCTGCTGATACCAGTACAAGGCCTTGGCAACGGCCGGCTCCAGCTTGGGATGCTTGCTGATCCAGTCGGGCAACGCACTGCCGTTGTCGTAGTTCATGGTGGTGACCACGGCCAGCCACTGAAGGGGCGTGGCAGTGGCCAGGAATTCCTTCATCAGGTCCAGATACAGGGCATCAAAGTCGTCGTCATCCATGGCTGAGACTCCTCCAGGTTGCTTACATCCGCACGATAACAAACCAGGCCTAGGCGATCAAACGAGCATCCAGCCAGCCACGCAGGCTATTGATAAAGGCCCAGCCGCTGGCATGGCTTGCCTCTTGCAGCGTCACCACCTGCTCTGTCAGCCGGCCTTGGGACAGGGCCAGTGCCCGCCCCACGCCCGGCAGCAGCCCGCATTGCAGCGGCGGGGTGACCCAGCGCCCATCGAGCTGCACGGCAATATTGCCGCGCGTGCCTTCGGTGATCTGACCGTCCTCGTTGAAAAGCACGATATCGAAAATGCCGGCGCTCTGGGGCTTGAAAGCGTCGTAATGCTGACGTACCGAGGTTTTGAAACGCACCACATCGCTATGCGCCACCGCGCTTGCAATGGGTTGATGCGCCAGCTGCAGCGCCACCGGCTGGACCGTGGGCGGCAAGGGCTCGGCCGTGATCTGCACTTCACCGGTGATCGAAAGCGCCAGCCGCACGCGCCAGTCGCCCATGGCATGAGTCTGCCTGGCCATGCGCTCCATATCGGACTCCAGCTGCATCTGCATCAAGGGATAGCGAAAATGCTGCGCAGTGATCTGCAGGCGCGCCCAATGCAAGGCCCAGTTCTGCCAGCGGCCATCCTTGAGCGCCAGGGTTTCGAGGATCTCAAGATTCGTGTTCATGCTCCAACACTTTGCTCAAGCACCTTCAGAAAAGCCTGCTTGTGTTGCCATTCCATCCATTCATCGGCCGCATTGGCGCTGGCCGTGATACCGCTGCCTACGCCGCAGCTCAGGCGCCCATTCCTGAGCACCACGGTGCGAATGGGAACATTGAAAGTTGCGTGAATACTCCCCGGCTTGGCCCCGGGTCGCACCACGCCCAGCGCACCGCAATAGACGCCACGAGGCTCGGGCTCCAGCTCGCGAATCAGGCGCATGGCCTGGCGTTTGGGCGCCCCGGTAATCGAGCCGCAAGGGAACAGCGCCCCGAATACATCCACCAGTCGCACATCCGGGCGCGTGCGTGCCACCACATCCGAGGTCATCTGCCAGACGGCCGGCAGTGCCTGGACCTGAAACAGCTGTGGCACTTTCACGCTGTGCGGCACGGCTATGCGTGAAAGGTCGTTGCGCAGCAAATCCACGATCATCACGTTCTCGGCCCGCTCCTTGGCCGACTCGCGCATGGTTTGCGCGGCCTTCGCATCGGCTTCGGGGGTCCTGCCGCGCGCCGCCGTGCCCTTCATGGGGCGGGTCAGAATCCGCTCGCCGTCCCAGTCGAAAAACAACTCCGGGGACAGCGACAGCACCTGCATGTCGCCGCAATCGACCAATGCTGCATAGCCTCCGGGCTGGGCCCGCTGCAGCCTTGCAAACAGCTCTTGAGCCAGGGCGGAAGTGTCGGACTCTTTCTCACCCGATAGCTCTGCAGTCAAGGGGGCCGTGTAATTGATCTGATAGCAGTCGCCCGCAGCGATGGCCGCATGAATGCGCGCCACATGGGCATCGAACTGTTCGCGGCTCAGAGCCGTCTGCCAATGTATTGCCGCAGAAGGCACGGGCGAGTTCTGCCCGCAGGCCGCCAGCGGCGCGCGATGCAGGCCGAACCAGGCCAGCGGCTGGCCAGCGGAGTTCCTATGCACGGCCTCGGCATAGGCGCGATCAAACCCGCTGGCCGCCTCATAGGCCAGCCAGCCCACGCACCACAGGCCTTGCTCGGCGGCCTGCTGCACGACTTCCAGCACGGCAGGCACATCCTCGGGAGCATGGGCTTGCAATATGCGCTCGGGCTCGTCAAAGCCATGCTGCAAACGGGCAGCACCCGTCTGCCAGGGAGCGGTGAAATCAAGAACGGTTTTCAAGTCAGATCACCTGCAAGCACACTATCAATATGCGCCGAATGCTATCAAACTTGCTATATCCATCAGCCTGGCATTGCCGGCATAAAAAAACGCGCTGAAGGAATCCCTCAGCGCGCATCCACCAATGGGCCACCTCTGTCGGATGGCTAAGAGAGAACTCTGTTACTTGCCGCCCAGCTGCGACTGGTACTTGGCCACGGCAGCCGTGTAGGCGGGGCTGGCCAGCAGACGCTGGTATTCGGCATAAGCCTTGCGGTACTCGGTGCTGAATTCTGTTTCGACATAAGCCGCAGGCGTGGGCATATAGCCCAGACCTGCACGCTGGTACATCTCAAGGTCGGCCATCACTTCGGCACGACTTTTGCTGGCGGTTACGGAAGTTTGGGGGAGGTCTTGAGCCATGGCAACCGCGGCGCTGGCGGTCAGCACAGCTGCGGTCAACAAACGGGTGAGGGAGCGCATTTTCAATCCTTTCAACGGCGCAGCAGCGGAAAGAAGACCTGCCGCGTACTGCACGACTGAACTATGCGCCCTGCCCCCACGGGCCGTCTGTGCGTTTTCTCACGCAAAAAATCATTTCACATTGCGAAATCAATGCGCTTCTTCGAGCAGCAGCCGCAGGCCATCGACGCGGCAAAGACGCAGATTGCGCCCTTCACGTCTGAGCAGGCCCAGGCGCGTGAGCCGCGACATCTCGCGTGCGACTTCTTCGCGGCTGGTGCCTAGCATCAAGGCCAGATCGTTCTGGCGTGGAGCCGGCGACAGCAGGGCCTCGTCGTTCTCGATTCCCGCCATCTCGGCCCGCTCCAGCAACTGGGCATGCAGGCGGCCCCGCACCGTGAGGGTTCCCAGGCTGACCACACGCCGCGCCAGCACCCCGGCCAGCTCGCTGAGCCGCTGGACCACGGCCCGCATGACCAGAACATCGCTCATGATCAATGCTTCGAGCTCTGCACTGGAAAGCGATGCCACCAGGCTTTCATGCGTGGCCTGCACCTGCACGGACACATGCCTGACCAGAGGCTTGGGCGCGAAAGCACCAAAAAAGAAACCGGGCTCCAGATAACCCAGAATCATGGCCCGCCCGCTGGTGCTGTAGCTGCCGACACTGAGCTGGCCGTTGATCAGCATGTACATGCGCTCATCGGTATAGGCCCCGTGCAGCACCTGTCCCGACTCCAGCCGGTGCCAAAGGCATTGCCCCGCCAGCACGGACAGCCTCTCGTCGGAAAGCGACTCCAGCCAGCTCACGTTGCGCAGCCCCTGCCAGGCAACGGCTGACACAGGCGCTGAAACCGAGGGCTGCGGGGACTCGAGCATGGACATGAACCACCTTGTGCAAAAAGAAATGGAAGGCCGCTGAACGCAGGGCCATGCAATGTATGGGCCACACAGCATAGTAAGGTGGCCGACAGCAGCCATACCCTTTTTCAACGTGGCGCTGCAGCGCAGCATCGCATAGACTCGCGGGCAAATTTGCCTGCAGGCTTTTCTGCGGGGCCCAGCCATAGACAAGACCAGGAGACATCCCATGACCGCAACCGGCACGCCTTACGGCACCATCCCCCCCTCTTCGCCCCAGCCCCAGCGCCGCCCCGTCAGCCTGCCGCGCCTGGCTCAGATGCGCGCGGCCGGTGAAAAAATCACCATGCTGACGGCCTATGACGCCACTTTTGCCGCCGTGGCCGACGCGGCCGGGGTGGAGTGCATCCTGGTCGGCGACTCGCTGGGCATGGTCTGCCAGGGCCTACACAGCACCGTGGGCGTGACGCTTCAGGATATGGCCTATCACACGGCCAGCGTCACGCGCGGCCTGCATCGCGCCCAGGCCACAGCCTGGGTGATTGCCGACATGCCCTACGGCAGCTATGCCGAAAGTCCCGAACAGGCCATGCGCAGCGCCTGCCAGCTGATGCAGGCCGGCGCCCATATGGTCAAGCTCGAAGGCGGTGGCTGGACCGCACCCACCGTGCGCTTTCTCGTCGATCGCGGCGTGCCCGTCTGCGCCCACCTGGGACTGACGCCGCAGACCGTGCATGCACTGGGCGGCTACCGCGTCCAGGGCAAGGACGAGCAGGCCGCCGCTACGCTGCGCCAGCATGCGCTGGAGTTGCAGGACGCCGGGGCCGCCATGCTGGTGCTGGAGATGGTGCCCGCAGCCCTGTCCGCCCAACTGACCGAAGAGCTGCCGCTGTGCCACACCATAGGCATTGGCGCGGGCAATGGCACGGCCGGCCAGGTTCTGGTGCTGCACGACATGCTGGGCGTGAACCTGGGCAAGATGGCCAGGTTCGTGCACAACTTCATGGCTGATGCAGGCAGCGTCAAGGGCGCCATGGAAGCCTATGTGCAGGCCGTCAAGAATGGCAGCTTCCCCGACAATGCCCTGCACGCCTGGTGAGTCCGGGCTTTTGTTTTTGTTTTCCCCCACTGTTTGAGTCATGCAAATCGTTCACACCATCGCCGACCTGCGCGCCGCCCTGGCCGGTCGCGGCCGCCCTGCTTTTGTGCCCACCATGGGCAATCTGCACGAAGGCCATCTCTCCCTGGTGCGCCAGGCCCGCCAGCATGGCGATGTGACCGTGGCCAGCATCTTCGTGAACCGCCTGCAGTTTCTGCCTCACGAAGATTTCGACAGCTACCCGCGCACCTTCGATGCCGACTGCGCCAAGCTGGAAGCCGAGGGCTGCGACATCGTCTTCGCCCCCAGGGAGAAAGACCTCTACCCCGAGCCGCAGACCTTCAAGGTCCAGCCCGATGCGCAGCTGGCCGACATTCTGGAAGGGCACTTCCGCCCCGGCTTCTTCACCGGCGTCTGCACCGTGGTCATGAAGCTGTTCCAGGCCGTGTTTGCCACCACGGGCGGCGGCACGGCCGTTTTCGGGCAGAAGGACTATCAGCAGTTGATGGTGATCCGCCGCATGGTGCAGCAGTTCGCCCTACCCATAGAGATCATCGGCTGCGCCACGGCACGCGCCGACAGCGGCCTGGCCCTGAGCTCGCGCAACGGCTACCTCAGCGATGAGCAGCGTGTGCAGGCCATGGCGCTGTCGCAGGCGCTCAAGGCACTGGCCGATGCCGCACGCCAGGGCGGCAATCTGGCCGATCTCGAAGCGCAGGCCATGGCCGCGCTGCGCGCCAAGGGCTGGGAGCCCGACTATCTGAGCGTGCGCCAGCGCAGCGATCTGCAGACACCTGTCGATGCGCGCAGCGGCGAGTTGGTGGCCCTGGGCGCGGCACGCCTGGGTAGCACCCGGCTCATAGACAACCTGGAGTTCTAGGCCTTCTTAGGCGCTTTGTGGCGAGGCATGTGGGCAGCGGGCAGCACACCCGCTGCGGCGCGGCCAACCCAGGATCAGGCCCTTGCCTCGTGTCTCTGATTCAGGCCCCGCCAGCGTCAGGCATCAAGACCAATGCAGAGGCGAGTAGCGCTCTCAGCACTGGTAGGAGTCCGTCGATGACCGACCGGGCAGAGGCTGCAGCTCAAGTCCCTGCCCATTGAGCCGGCAGAACAGGCCGCTGCCCATTTCCAGCTCCAGCACAAAATCGGCATCGCTGACAAAAGGCAGGGGCAGGCTGCGCAGGCGCTGACCAGCAATATGCAGCTGCGCTTGCCGGACACGGCCCACGGCGGCCAGGATTCGCGCCAAATCGGCCTCCGGCACTTTGTCAGCCTGCGCAGTTTGCTTGCATATCAATAGCATCGGCTGCCACAGGCCCTCCCCGGCCCCGGCTCGGTCACCGTCAAGCACACGGGCAGCGGAAAAGCGGATCTGCAATGCGCCGTTCTGCAGGCTGATTGCGGCGACCTCGGAATCTTCAAACTCGAAATTCATGGGCCCGAGCATAGCGCTCTGGCACCTTGGCAACAGCGGCCAGGGCCGCTGCCGCGCATACTGTCGGCTACTCCACACAAGAAGGAACGAGGAGCCAAATGAGCGAAAAACTGTATCTCGATGATCTGTACGTGGGCCAGAAGTTCGTCAGCGAAGGCTACCCGCTGGATGAGGCGCAAATCATTGCCTATGCCAGGCAGTTCGATCCCCAGGTCTTTCACCTCGACCCCGAAGCCGCCAAGCACACCTTCTTCCAGGGCCTGGCCGCCAGCGGCTGGCATACGGCCTCCATCAGCATGCTGCTGGTGACGCAAAGCATTCCCCTGGCCGACGGCGTGATCGGCGGCGGCATGGAAGAGCTGGCCTGGCCCCAGCCCACACGCCCTGGTGACGTGCTGCAGGTCGAGTCGGAAATCGTGGAGATCATTCCTTCCCAGTCCAAACTCAACCGGGCCCTGGTGCGCGTGCTCTCCCACACCAAAAACCAGCGCGGCGAGGTGCTGCAGCGCTTCAGGCCCAAGATGGTGTGCTTCAAGCGCCCGGCCTGACCCTTGCGCAGCAAAAGTCCTGGGCACTGCTTAATATCGCCCACCGGCGCTGCCTGCTCTGTACAGGCAGCGCATCACTTGCTGCTGCGATATGAATCCCCATTTTTCTCTGAGCCGATGGCGCGCCGAATGGGCGCCCAGCGTGCCGCGTGAGCTGCTGGCCGGCGCCGTCGCCACGTTTGCGCTGATTCCCGAGGTCATTGCCTTTTCCTTTGTCGCGGGTGTGGACCCGGCCGTGGGGCTGTATGCCTCCTTCATCATCAGCATCGTGATTGCCGTGTTCGGCGCACGTCCGGCCATGGTCTCGGCAGCGGCCGGCTCGGTGGCCCTGGTGGCGGCTCCGCTGGTCGCATCGCATGGTCTGCCATATCTGCTGGCCGCAGGCTTGCTGGCCGGCGTCATGCAGATCGCTTTCGGCCTGTGCAAGATGGGCAGCCTGGTGCGCTTTGTCTCCAGTTCGGTGCGCACGGGTTTTGTCAACGCGCTGGCCATTCTGATCTTTTCAGCCCAGTTGCCGCATCTGCAGGGCGCCAACACCGCCACCTGGGCCATGCTGGCCCTGGGCCTGGCCCTGATCTACGGCCTGCCCTGGCTGGGACAGCGAGTGCAGCTCAAGGCGCTGGGCGCCATTCCCTCACCACTGATCTGCGTGCTGGTGCTGACGCTGCTCGCCAGCTTCATGGGCCTGCCTCTCAAGACCGTGGCCGATCTGGGTCATCTGCCGGACAGCCTGCCGCTGTTTGCACTGCCCGAAATCCCCGCGAGCCTGGAGACGCTACGCATCATCGCCCTGCCGGCCCTGGCGATTGCCATGGTGGGTCTGCTGGAGTCGGTGCTCACAGCCGCCGTGGTGGACGACCTGACGGGCACGCCCAGCAACAAGAGCCGCGAATGCACGGGCCTGGGCCTGGCCAATGTCTCGGCCAGCCTGTTCGGCGGCATTGCGGGCTGCGGCATGATCGGCCAAGCCGTGGGCAACGTGAAATACGGCGGCCGCGGTCGTCTGTCCACCCTGTTTGCCGGGGTGTTTCTGCTGATTCTCATGGTCGCCCTCAAGCCCTGGGTGTCGCGGGTACCGGTGATTGCTCTGGTGGCCATCATGGTCATGGTGTCGGTCTCGACCTTCGACTGGAAGTCGCTGGGCAATCTGGTGCGCCACCCGCGTCTGTCCAGCTCGGTGATGCTGGTGACGGTGGTCATCACCATCGCCACCCACAATCTGGCCGCCGGCGTGGTGGCAGGCGTGCTGCTCTCGGGCGTGTTCTTCACCTTCAAGGTGGCCCATATGCTGCAGGTCCGGGGCAGCCTGGACGAGGCCGGCGGACTCTATACCTGGACGGTGAGCGGCCAGGTGTTTTTTGCCTCGGCCGATGCGCTGATCGAAGCCTTCGACGTGCGTGCCGCGGCCGGCAGGCAGGCCCGCATCGATGTAAGTGGCGCTCATTTCTGGGACATCACTGCCGTGGGCGCGCTGGATAAGGTGATGGAGCGCCTGCGCCAGCATGGCTGCCGCGTGGAGCTGACGGGGCTGGACGAGGCCAGTCAACGACTGATAGAACGCATCAGGGTCTAGGTTTGGCGGCTGGTGGCCGCTTATTTCAGGCTGGTCTGCGACAGGCGCTTGGCATTGGCCACGGCCTTGCGGCGAATCGGCGCCAGGCTTCTGGCCGCCACCTTGTCGGCCGCCACGGGCAGCTTCTGGCTCATGGTCCAGGGGTTGCGCATCCAGGCCAGACACAGTTGCTGCTGCACCTTGAACATTTCGGCCCCCATGGTCAGCCAGGCCTGGCTGAAGGCGACCTGCTTTTCCACCACCATGCGCGTGAACTCCTTCTGGTCGCGCGCAGAGAGCACCGGACCGCTGAGGGCCATGCGCGTGAGCCGGTGGTTGATGACCTGAGGCACGGCCATGCTGATGTCCAGCAGTTCGCTGGCAGTGCGGTGGGGGATGGCGGATTCAGGCATGTGTAACTCCTTGCATTCAGGCGTTTTATTGTGCACTGCAACATAGAAGTTTGCGCAAGCTCACCTGCGAAAGCCCTATCGCCGAATTCAGCGCCTGTGCCCAAGCAGGCTGAGTGCCTCCTGCTCCAGTGCCGCCGTCAGCCAGGGCAGGCCCGCATCGGCAGGCCGGTGCAGCGGCAGCAGCATATGCACCTGGAACGCTATCGAGAACGCCAGCGGCCGCACCACCAGCTGCGGGCCGGCGCAGGCCCGCGCAGTCAGCGGGTTGACGATGGCCAGACCCAGGCCATGCTGGACCATGGCGCAGACGGCAACGGCGCTGGCGGTCTCCAGGCTCAGCCGGCGCTGTACGCCGGCACGGGCGAACACCGCATCGATCTGGGCCCGGTAGGGGTCGTCGCGCGCCAGGCTGATGAAGGATTCGCCCTCAAAGTCCCGCTCACTCAGCAGCGCCTTCTGCGCCAGCGCATGGCCAGCAGGCAGCACGGCTACCTCGTCCATGGCCGGCAAGGGCTGGCTGCGCGTGCCCGGCGGCGCCTCGGCCAGCTCGGACAGGCCCAGATCGAAGCGCTGGGCCGCCATCCATTCCTGCAGCAGCGGTGCCTCCTGGGTGCTCACGCTCACGGCCACGGCGCCATGACTGACCTGCAGACGCGCCAGCGCGCCCGGCAGCAAGGCGTGGCTGAGTGCCGGCAGGCACAGCACGCTGATGCTCGCGCCCTGCGGGCGCCCCAGCTCCACGGCGCGGTCGATCACGCGCTCCAGGCCCTGCCAGCTGCGCCGCACCTCGTCCCACAGCAGCAAGGCCCGCGCATTGGCGCGCAGCCGGCCCTGCACGCGCTCGAACAGTGCATAGCCCAGCAGTTGCTCCATGCGCGCCAGCTCGCGGCTGACCGTGGGCTGGGAGGTATAGAGCAGCTGCGCCGCGCCCGTGACGCTGCCGGCCGTCATGACGGCACGGAACACCTCGATATGACGGTGGGTGATGCGCTGAGAAGCTTCTGAATCAGTCATGCCCAAAGCATATCAATATTGAATAATCTTCATAAATCAAGCTATTGGACTGAATAGACAGCCGCATGCATGATGCGCTGAACTATTCCCTTTCAAGAGACCGCCCATGGCAAACCCCTTCTCTCCCGCACAGCTCTGGAACCTGGCCGACCAGTACGGCACGCCGCTGTGGGTTTATGACGCCGCCACCATCCGCGAACGCATTGCCCAGCTCAAGGCTTTCGACACCGTGCGCTTTGCCCAGAAGGCCTGCTCCAACATTCACATCCTCAAGCTCATGCGCGAGCAAGGCGTGAAGGTGGATGCGGTCTCGCGCGGCGAAGTCCTGCGCGCGCTGGCGGCGGGCTTTACGCCCGGCTTCGGCGAACCTGCCGATATCGTCTTCACAGCCGACGTGATGGACGAGGCCACGCTGGCCACCGTGGTGGAACACCAGGTGCCTGTGAACGCGGGCTCCATCGACATGCTGCACCAGCTGGCCGCCGTGTCCAAGGGCCACCATGTCTGGCTGCGCATCAACCCCGGCTTCGGCCACGGTCACAGCAACAAGACCAACACCGGCGGCGAGCACAGCAAGCACGGCATCTGGCACAGCGAACTCGAAGCCGCACTGGACGCCATCAAGGCCGGCGGCCTGGTGCTGGCCGGCCTGCACATGCACATCGGCTCGGGCGTGGACTACGGCCATCTGCAGGAAGTCTGCGGCGCCATGGTCAAGCTGGTCGAGCGCACCAAGGCGGCGGGCGTGGACCTGCATGCGATTTCGGCCGGCGGCGGCCTGTCCATCCCCTACAAACAGGGCGATGCCACCATCGACACCAACCACTACCACGGCCTGTGGGATGCGGCGCGCAAGCAGGCAGAAGGCATCGTGGGCCACAGCCTGGGTCTGGAACTGGAACCCGGCCGCTTCCTGGTGGCCGAGTCCGGCGTGCTGCTGGGCACCGTGCGCGCCACCAAGAATGCGGGCAGCAACCACTTCGTGCTGGTCGACACCGGCTTCAACGAGCTGATGCGCCCCAGCATGTACGGCAGCTACCACGGCATGGAAGTGCTGCGCCGCGACGGCCAGAGCCTGCCCGCGCAGGACAGCGTGGTGGCCGGCCCGCTGTGCGAATCGGGCGATGTCTTCACCCAGGGCGACGGCGGCGTGGTGCTGCCGCGCGCGCTGGCCGGCGCCAGCGTGGGCGACCTGCTGGTGATTCATGACACGGGCGCCTACGGCAGCTCCATGTCCAGCAACTACAACACCCGCCCGCTGGCCGCCGAAGTGCTGGTCGATGGCGAGCAGAGCCAGCTGATTCGCCGTCGCCAGACGGTGGAGGAACTGCTGGCCCTGGAGATTGGTTTGTAACTCCCCCTGAGCCGCTTGCCTGGGCGGCCCCGCGCCTTCCCCTGGCCGGGCGCCCCTCTCCTCTCTCTACGCGCTGCGCGCTAAGGGAGGGGGACGACAGCATCGCTGGGGCAGCCCTAGCTGCGGGGCGGCGCGGCCGGCTAGGCCCTTGCTTGCTGTCTCTCTCTTGCGTCACGCCCCATGATTGAGTTCACGCCATGAATTCAATAGCAGCCAACGCTTAGTCATCAGGGGCTTCAGGCCAAAATCACCTGAAGTCTTTTCTCTCGGCACCGCGCAGTGCCCGGCAAGTTCTTCCATGTCACAGCACTCAGCCTCCTCGGTCCATCGCCATACGCTGACGGGCATCGGCTTCACGGTGCTGGCCTGCGCCTGTTTTTCGATACTCGATACGGGCTCCAAATATGCGGGCGCCGTGCTGCCGCTGCTGATGGCGTTGTGGCTGCGCTATGCGCTGCAGTCGGTGCTGACCGTGGGCTTTGGCGTAGCAAGACATGGGCTGGAGATTTTTCGCACCCAGCGCCCGGGCTTTCAGTGTCTGCGCGCCATTCTGTTTTGTCTGAGCAATGCGCTGGCCATGCTCAGCCTGCGCTATCTGCCACTGGCGGAGTTCACGGCCATCGTGGCGCTGACGCCGCTGGCCCTGACCTTGCTGGCCGCGCTCTGGCTGGGCCAGCAGGTCAGCCCCTTGCGCTGGGTGCTGGTGGCGCTGGGCTTTGCGGGCACGCTGGTCATCTTGCGGCCGGGCGGCGGCCAGTTCAGCGGCTGGGCCCTGGTCTGGCCTGCGCTGCAGCTGCTGGCCAACACCGCCTATCAGATCCTGAGCAGCCGCATGGCGGGCAAGGAGCGCCCGCTGACCACGCAGATCTACACCAGCCTGCTGGCCCTGAGCCTGAGCTGCATGGCCCTGCCCTGGTCCTGGCAGCTGCCGGACAGCGCAGCACTCTGGCTGGCCGCGATTGCCATGGGCGCAGGCAGCGCCGTCGGACACCTGATGCTGCTCAAGGCCTATGAAAAAGCCGAGCCTGCGACCATCACGCCGTTTCTCTACAGCCAGATCCCCTGCGCGCTGCTGGCAGGCTGGCTGGTCTATGGTCATATCCCCGACCAATGGGCCGTGCTGGGCATGGTCGTCATTGCGCTGTGCGGGGCGGCGAGTGCCTGGCTCAGCGTCAGAGAGGCGAAGTAGCTCGCCGGGCGCGCCTGAATCCGTCAGTCAGCACCATGGAAAACAATAGCTGCTACCGCCTGCATCCATTAACTTTCAGATAGAAAAGTATCTGAGATCCATGAATATCAAGCGCTAACAGCTATCGTTCTATAGGCTTATTCGCCGCGCGGATCGCGCACCATCAGGTGCTGCACGGCTTCGGTCACCGGCAGCTGGCCGTCCAGCAAGGCAACCACGGTTTCGGTGATGGGCATTTCCACACCGACCTGGCGTGCCCGTGCGAGCACGGTGCGGGCGCTGTACACACCCTCGGCCACATGGCCCAGCGATGTCACGGCCTGCTCCAGGCTCTTGCCTTCGGCCAGCAGCAGACCCACCTTGCGATTGCGCGAGAGATCGCCGGTGGCGGTCAGCACCAGATCGCCAAGGCCGGACAGGCCCATGAAGGTTTCGGCGCGCGCACCCAGCGCCACGCCCAGGCGCGTCATCTCGGCCAGGCCACGCGTGACCAGGGCCGCGCGCGCGTTCAGCCCCAGCTGCAGGCCGTCGCAAAGACCCGTGGCAATGGCCAGCACATTCTTGACGGCTCCGCCGACTTCCACGCCCACGATGTCCTGATTGGCATAGACGCGCATGGCCTCACCGTGAAAGGCCGACACCAGCAGCTCGCTCACGCCCTCATGGGCGCTGGCGGCCACCAAAGCCGTAGGCTGCTGGCGCGCCACCTCGGCCGCAAAGCTGGGGCCGCTGAGCGCACCGCTTTGCAGCTGCGGAGCCACCTGTTGGCAGACTTCATGCGCCATCAGCCCATAGCTGCCGGCAGGTGCGTCGGCGGCCACGGCCTCGAAGCCCTTGCACAGCCAGACCACGGGCCGGCGGCAATCCTTGAGCTGGCCCAGCCACTGGCGCAGCGCCGCCATGGGCGTGCCCAGCACGATCAGATCGGCATCCGCCACATGGGCCATCACATCTCCGCTGACCACCGTGAGCGCATCCGGGAAGCGGATGCCGGGCAGATAGCGGCTGTTGGCGCGCTCGGCCTGCATGAGCTGCGCCTGTGCCGGGTCACGCGCCCAGAGTCTGACGCTGCCCTGCTCGGGATGGGTGGCCGCGCTGATGGCCATGGCCGTACCCCAGGCGCCAGCGCCGATGACAAGAATTTTCATACCTGAATTTTGATAGCAGTTTGCGCACAACCCACAAGAAAAAGAGGCCGCTAGGGCCTCTTTCTTGCCTGGCTGCCGATTCTTGCACATCGCAGGAATCAGCAATTGCCGTCAGCTTACTGGGGCAGCTGGCCTTCGGCCTGTGCTGCGGCAGCCGCTTGCTGCTGCTCGTACATGGCCTGAAAGTTGATCTCGGCCAGGTGCACGGGAGGGAAACCGGCGCGGGTCAC
Source organism: Comamonas sp. A23 (assembly GCF_004522605.1). Taxonomy (NCBI): domain Bacteria; kingdom Pseudomonadati; phylum Pseudomonadota; class Betaproteobacteria; order Burkholderiales; family Comamonadaceae; genus Comamonas; species Comamonas sp. A23. The sequence goes on along the minus strand of NZ_RSDT01000012.1, from coordinate 17,617 downwards.
CACGTCGGCCACGTTGCCGCGCAGATAGGGGTAGATGATCTGGGGGCAGGCAATGCCGATCACGCCGCCCATCTGGTCTTCGGGCACGTTGCGGATTTCGAAGATGCCGGCCTGCTTGGCTTCGACCAGGAACACGGTCTTGTCCTGAATCTTGGTCTGAACCGTGGCGGTCACGGCCACTTCGTAGACGCCTTCAGCCACGGGAGTGGCTTCCACACCCAGCTGGATGTCCACGCTGGGCTGCTCTTGCTCCAGCAGGATGGCGGGAGAGTTGGGCTGCTCCAGGGACAGGTCCTTCAGATACACGCGCTGGATCTGGAACACGGGGCTGTTGTCTTGTTCGGCCATGATGAGCTAGGTCTTTCAGAAAATCTTGAGAGGGAAATGAAAATGCCTGCGCAGAGGACTAGCACGCAGCTATCCTCACAGCAGGCATTTCCATGAAATAGCGCTTTGCATTATGCAGTGACAGCCAGAGGCTGCGTCGTAGCAGGCAGCACAAAGCGCAAATTCATGCCGTTTGGCGGCAGTGGCACGGCACGTAATCAGCTTTGCAGCAGGGGCAGCAGACCGCCCTTGGCATCCAGCGCCATCAGATCGTCGCAACCGCCCACATGGGTATCGCCAATGAAGATCTGGGGTACGGTGCGGCGGCCGGTGACCTGCATCATGTGATCGCGGGCAGCGGTATCGAAATCGATGCGCACTTCCTCGATCTGATCCACGCCCTTGGACTTGAGAATCTGCTTGGCACGAATGCAATAGGGGCAGACGGCGGTGGTGTACATCTTCACGGCTTGCATGAGCAACTTCCTTGTAGTTTTTGCAATGCAGCACGCTGTGCTGCAGTCGTCAGAGTTCTCAGTTGCGGCCGAATCAGGCTTTTTCAACCGGCAGGCCGGCATCGCGCCAGGCCTTCATGCCGCCAGCCAGCGCCTGGGCCTTCTCGTAACCCAGCTTCTTGGCCACCGCTTCGGCACGCACGGCACGGGCGCCCGATGCACACACCAGCACCACGGGCAGTTGCTTGTTCTTGACGGTGGTGGGCAACTTTTCTTCCAACTGGCTCAGCGGCAGGTTCCTGGCTCCGTTGACATGGCCGGCGGCAAACTCTTCGGGCTCGCAGACGTCCAGCACCACGGCTTTTTCGCGGTTGATCAGGTGCACCGCAGCCGCTGCCGACAGCGAGCCGCCTGTGGCACCGCGCAGTGCGGGCAGCAGCAGCATCACACCCGAAGCCACGGCAATCAGGATCAAATACCAGTTATCAATGATGAATTTCACGTCATTCCTTGGGATGGCAAACCGAACGATTTTAGAGGCAGGCTTGCCGGCGGATCGCGCCAGAGGGCCACAGCCCCTGTTCTCGCAAGCCAAAACCCTCTGTTCACATGCCCTAGGCCGCAAGTGAGTGCTCTTCACAATCCCCGAAGGGCCCAACAGGAATAGCTTGGCGGCCACCGCTGGGTGCGACCGGCTTACCTTGCCTCAAGCCCGGACAAAGGCCAGCCCCTAAAATGCACGGTTTTGACTTTGTGTCATTACTGCTTTGCTACTTTGAGAGAATCCATGTACAAGCTCGTTCTGATCCGCCACGGTGAATCCACCTGGAACCTTGAAAACCGCTTCACCGGCTGGACCGATGTGGATCTGACTGCCACCGGCGTCGAACAGGCCAAGAAGGCCGGCCAACTGCTCAAGGCAGAAGGCTATGACTTCGATGTGGCCTATACCAGCGTGCTCAAGCGCGCCATCCGTACCCTGTGGCATGTGCAGGATGAAATGGACCGCACCTGGCTGCCCGTGGTGCATAGCTGGCGCCTCAACGAACGCCACTACGGCGGTCTGCAAGGTCTGAACAAGGCCGATATGGCCAAGCAGTACGGCGACGAGCAAGTGCTGGTCTGGCGCCGCAGCTACGACGTGCCGCCTCCCGCCCTGGAAGCCACCGACCCTCGCAGCGAACGCAGCGATGTGCGCTACGCCAAGCTGCAGCCCGAGCAGATCCCGCTGACCGAGTGCCTCAAGGACACGGTGGCACGCGTTGTGCCGTTCTGGGACGAGTCCATCGCACCCGCCATCAAGGCCGGCAAACGGGTGGTTGTGGCCGCACACGGCAACTCCATCCGCGCCCTGATCAAGTATCTGGACAACATCGCCGACGACCAGATCGTGGGCGTGAACGTGCCCAACGGCATTCCTCTGGTCTATGAGCTGGACGCCGACCTCAAGCCCATCCGCCACTACTACCTGGGCGACGCCGAAGCCGCAGCCAAGGCTGCAGCGGCAGTTGCGGCCCAGGGCAAGGCCTGAGAGAGACCTCTTCACCGTTCCTGTTCAGACCGCTTGCGCAGTCTGAACAGGACTGACACGGCAAAAGGCCTTGGAACCTCATGGGCCTTCCGCCGTCCAAGGTGTATATTGCGAATGGTTTAAGGGGTGCTATGGGTCAAAAAATCAAAATTGCAGGCTGGATCTCTGTGGGCGTGGTCGCCGGTGCGTTGACCACCGTATCCCTGCAGACGCTGGCTCGCGGGGGTGTGACGCCTCTGCCACTTGAAGAAATCCAGCAGTTGTCGGCCGTCTTCGGCCTGATCAAGACCGATTACGTGGAGCAGGTCAGCGACAAGAAGCTGATCACCGACGCCATCTCCGGCATGGTCTCCAGCCTGGACCCTCACTCCCAGTACTTCGACAAGAAAACCTACAAAGAATTCAAGGAAGGCACTTCCGGCAAGTTCGTTGGCGTCGGCATCGAGATCACCATGGAAGACGGGCTGATCAAGATCGTCTCCCCCATCGAAGGCTCGCCCGCTTTCCGTGCGGGTCTCAAGACCGGCGACCTGATCACCAAGATCGACGACACTGCCGTCAAGGGCCTGACGCTCAATGACGCTGTCAAGCGCATGCGTGGCGAACCAAATACCAAGGTGCGCCTGAACATCCTGCGAAAGGATGAAAGCCGCAGCTTCCCCGTCACCATCACCCGTGAAGAAATCAAGACTCAATCGGTCAAGGGCAAGGTGATCGAGCCTGGCTACGCCTGGATCCGCCTGAGCCAGTTCCAGGAACGCACCGTCGATGACTTTGTCCGCAAGGTCGAGGAAATCTACAAGCAGGAACCCAATCTCAAGGGACTGGTGCTGGACCTGCGCAATGATCCAGGCGGTTTGCTGGATGCTGCCGTAGCCATCTCTGCGGCCTTCCTGCCACCCGATGTGCCCGTGGTTTCGACCAACGGCCAGTTGGCCGAAAGCAAGGCCGTCTACAAGGCATCGCCCGAGTTCTACGCCCAGCGCGGTTTTGGCGACCCCTTGCAACGCCTGCCTGCAGCACTGAAAAAGCTGCCTCTGGTGGTGCTGGTCAATGAAGGCTCGGCCTCGGCCAGCGAAATCGTGGCCGGAGCCCTGCAAGATCACAAACGCGCCACCGTCATGGGCAGCCAGTCCTTTGGCAAGGGGTCGGTGCAAACCGTGCGCCCTCTGGGCCCCGATACGGCTCTCAAGCTGACGACGGCGCGCTACTACACGCCTAGCGGCAAATCCATTCAGGCCAAGGGCATCGTGCCCGATGTGATGGTGGACGAGACTGCAGACGGCGATTTGTTTGCAGCACTGAGCATGCGTGAAGCAGACCTTGAAAAGCATTTGTCCAGCGGACAGGGTGCGGAGGTCAAGAACGATTCGCTTGAAAAGGCCCGCGAGGAAGCTCGCAAACGCCTGGAAGAGGAAGCCAAGAAGCCAGCCGCCGAACGCCGCCTGCCGGAATTCGGGTCTGAAAAGGACTTTCAGCTGCAACAGGCACTGAACAAGCTCAAAGGCCAAGCTGTCAAGGTCAGCAAAACCCTGACGGAGCGCAAAATCGAAGAGAAGCCCGGAGACGCGACGGCCGCGGACAAAAAGCCCGCTGACAAGAAAGCGCCCGAAAAAGGCGAATCCGACAAGAGCAAAAAATAAGCACCGGGTTATGGAACCCGCTCAAAATCAGCCGGGCTTGCCCGGCTTTTTTCTTGGAACCATGGAAGCAAACCGATGAATGACGATCAATTGCTACGCTATTCCCGTCACATCATGCTCGACGAGATCGGCATCGAAGGCCAGGAGCGCATTCTGGCAGCGCATGCAGTGATCATTGGAGCCGGCGGCTTGGGCTCGCCTGCCGCACTCTACCTGGGCTCGGCAGGTGTGGGGCGCATCACCATCGTCGACAACGACGTCGTGGACATGACCAATCTGCAGCGCCAGATTGCCCACACGACCGAGCGCATAGGCATGGCCAAGGTGGAATCGATCCGCACTGCCGTACATGCCATCAATCCCGGGATCGAGATTCGCTGCATCCAGCAGCGTGCAACCGAGACCCTGCTCGATGAACTGCTGCCTGAGGCAAGCATCGTGCTCGACTGCACCGACAACTACAAGACCCGCCAGGCCATCAATGCGGCTTGCGTACGCCACGGCGTACCCCTGGTCGAAGGAGCTGCCATCCGTGTCGATGGCCAGCTGATGGTCATTGATCCACGCAACCCCGACAGCCCATGCTATGCATGCGTCTTTCCGCCAGAGGCTGAATTTGAAGAGGTTCAGTGTTCAACCATGGGCGTCTTTGCTCCGCTGGTTGGACTGATCGGCACCCAGCAAGCTGCGGAAGCACTGAAGCTGATTGTCGGTTTTGGCCGATCTTCTGTCGGACAACTTCAAATGCTTGATGCACGCTCCATGGAGTGGAGTAGGATGAAAATTGCTAGGGTTAAAACCTGTGATATCTGCGGAACGCCAAACACAAATTACAAAAAATGACAATACAATGATTTTTTCATGGGCCGTAATTGATTTTCCACATTGAGAATTGAAATGACTCTCGCCGCTTGATCCTTGGCGTCCACCTCATCAGCTTGCTACCGTCGTGAAACTGCGTACCTTTTTTGTTGAAGACAATCCCACGATTCGCGACAACCTGATTGCGACGATGGCGGAGCTTGCCGATGTGGAAGCTGTGGGGGTGGCAGAGACCGAAGCCGATGCCGTACGCTGGCTCAGCCACAACCCTGACGCCTGGGATCTGGTCATCGTGGACCTGTTCTTGCGCGAGGGCAGCGGTCTCGGCATCGTCACAAGCCTTCAACATCGACCACCGCAGAAAAAGCTGCTCGTGCTGAGCAATTACGCGACCGCCGATATACGACAGCGCTGCCTTGAACTCAGCGCAGATGCCGTATTTGACAAATCCAACGAAATCGATGCGCTTATCGATTTCTGTATTGATTTAAATACCAGTAAATCTTGAAAATAACGCAAAATAAAAAAGGCTTGAATATTCAAGCCTTTTTTATTTGAGTCTCCATTAATCGATCAATCGATTTTTCAACGCATAGTATGTCAGATCGCTATTTGAGGAAAGGCCCATTTTTTCCATGAGCCTTGTCCGGTAAGTACTCACTGTTTTCACGCTCAACGAGAGCGATTTGGCAATGTCTCCGGCAGTCTCGCCGCGCGCAAGCTTCAGGAATACCTGAAACTCACGCTCCGACAATTGCTCGTGTGCCGGAACATCATCCTTGCGGTTGAGTTGCTGGGCCAGGAGATCGGCCACCGCCGGCGTCAGGTAACGCCTTCCCAGAGCCACGGTGCGGATGGCCTCTGCAATATCCTGGGGATCGCACTCCTTGTTGAGATATCCGCTGGCCCCCTGACGAATCAAGTTGATTGCGTAATGCTCCTCAGGGTATCCACTAAGTATCAGGATGCCCATATCAGGTGCTTTGGCTCTGAGCATTGCCAAGGCATCTATGCCGCTTTGTCCTGGCATGGACAAGTCCATCAGCAGCACGTCAATTTCATGCTCCCGAACCAGGTCAATGGCCTCCCGCCCATTGCCCGCTTCTCCCACGACCCTCAGATCTACATGTTCCGACAGGAATTGGCGTAATCCCGAGCGAACAATCGCATGGTCATCCACTATGCCTACTTTTATCATGAACACCTCTTTTCATGAAACTGCGCTCATCTCCAGGGCGCATCACATTTTAAGACCCGCACTATGATGTCAGTCGTTGACGCTACGGTTATGCAGAATATCAGGTAATTGCCTTGTAGGTGAGAGGATGTAGATGCGTTGGACCAATATCCGCAAAATTGCAGTCAGCCTGACGATCGCAGTCATTGCGGCAGTCTTAATGGTAAGCATTAATGAAGCAGGCTATAAGCGCTCGTTGCAGGCTCTGGACACGCTCACCAAGACGCAAGCCACCAGAGCCAAGCTCAATTTGCTGATGCAGCAAATGCTGGATGCGGAAACCGGCCTGCGCGGCTACCTGCTGACAGGAGAGGAGCGCTATCTCGAGCCCTATAACTCTGCCTCCGCCGCTATCAGCAGCAGCATGGATGACCTGCGCGGCATCTTCATCATGGACCCCAAGGAGCTGGCAACCTTTACTCCGCTGGCGCGCCAGGTCGAGCGCAAGACCAGCGAAATGGAGCTGAGCCTGCGCCTTTATCGCCAGGGCAACGATGAAGCGTGGCGCTTTGTGATGTTTACCGACGTAGGCATGGAAAACATGGATGCCATACGGGGCCATATCAAGACCCTGATGGACAGCATCGATCAGCGCGTCAAGTCCAATCTCGCGGATATCGAACAAACGCTGGGTCTGTCACGCCTGGGAATTGCGACAGTGACCGCTCTGGGGATTCTGGGCTTCTTCATGTATCTGCGACAGGCCAATGCGTTGCAGCACTCACATCAGCGCGAGCAGGAGATTCAGCGCGATGAACGCAATCGTCTGGAGGAAGTCGTTCGCGACCGCACAGCGGCCCTCACCGAGCTGGCAACCCATTTGCAGCAGGTACGCGAGGATGAGCGAGCGCACTTGGCACGCGAGTTGCACGATGAACTGGGCTCGCTGCTGACCGCCGCGAAACTGGACGTTGCGCGCCTCAAGTCCAAGATCGACACCTCGACACCCGACGTCTCCGAACGCATCACCCATCTGATCGAGACGCTCAACAGCGGGATTGCACTCAAACGCCGCATCATTGAAGACCTCCGACCCTCTTCTCTCTCCAACCTGGGCCTGACCACCGCGCTGGAAATCCTGACCCGGGAATTCGGTGAACGCAGCAACATCGAGGTGGAATGCAGCCTGGAGCAAGTGGACCTGCCTGAATCCACGCAGCTGACGGTCTATCGCGTCGTACAGGAGTCGCTCACCAACATCGGGAAATACGCCAGGGCCAGCCATGTCATCGTCACGGTGCACAACTATCCCACCTATGTGGCCGTGCAGATCCAGGACGATGGCCAAGGCTTCGAGACGGCCAGCATGCGCCCCAACTCCCATGGACTGGCAGGCATGAAACACCGTGTTGAAGCTGTCGGCGGCAGGCTTACCGTGGCATCCCAGCTCGGCAAGGGAACCACGATCTCGGCAGTCATTCCTTTGACAATGGCAAGCACCTGAACTGGGCGCACATGTCAACGCAGTCCTACATGACTGTCCCTAAATACCCCGACCCTGGTGACAGAAGCTCACCGTCAAGCTTGGGCTGCTCAGTTCTCTACATTCAATACATGGCCGCACGGCAATGCCTGTCGGCCTGCATTCGATAGGAGAAAACCATGTTGCACTACGCCATTGTCTTTCTGGTGATTGCCTTGATCGCTGCAGTGTTCGGCTTCGGCGGCATCGCGGCCAGCGCCGTAGGTATCGCCAAGATTCTGTTTTTCGTGTTTCTGGTCATGGCCGTCATCACCTTCCTGATGGGCCTCGTGAAGAAATAGCACTGGCGCCAAATGTGTAGAACTTTGTTCCTGCACATTGCACAAACCACCAGTATTCGCCATGATCGCTCTCAGCTTCTGCCTCCGAGAGGCCGGGTTACGAAGACTGGCGTTACTTCACGCTGTCACGATAATTTCTAGATTTCAGGGAGTTCCAAACAATGAGCCAAGCCGTAAAAGACGCCAAGGACACGGTTGAAGATCTCAAGGACGCTGCCAAGGAGCTGGCAGCCGATGCCAAGGACTCGGCAAAGCATGCCGCCCAATCCGCCCAGAATGTGGCCCACAAGGTAGCCGATGCCGCTGAAGATGCAGTGGACTCCGGCAAGCAGGCCGCCCAGAAAATGGTGAATGAGGCTCAGGACGTGGCAGAGGACGTCGCCGACAAGGTTCATGACGCCGCACGCCGCGCACGGCGCACAGCCTCCGAGGCCATCGACTCCACGGGGCGTCATATGCGCAATATCGACGACAGCGAAAACCCGCTGATCGACAACCTTGCCAACCGCGCTCAGGATCTGGCCGAGCGCAGTATCAACTTCTGGGCCGACAGCTCGCACCGCGCACGCCGTCAGTTCAACACCGCAGCGGATGCGACCACCAAGTATGTGTCCGAACAACCTGGGCGCTCCGTGCTGATCGCCGCGGCGACCGGGGCAGCTCTGGCAACGGCCTTCTTTCTGGGCCGCTCGCGCAGGAAGTGAGCAGGAATTCACTCTGAGCCGTTTTTCGCAAGCGTTCTTTGCGCCTTTTCAAAACCAAGGGAGAACCATATGAAGAATCTGACTCGCGCTTTGGCTTTCAGTCTGGTCGCCGCAACGACCGTGCTGGCAACCACGGCCTGCTCGGTGGCTCGTGACCAGCAGACTGTGGGCTCCTATGTGGACGACGCCGGCATCACCACTGCGGTGAAGGCCAAGATGGCCGAAGACAAGAATGTCTCTGCAACCGCCATCAGCGTGGAAACCATGAACGGCACCGTGCAGCTGTCGGGCTTTGCCAAATCCGAAGCAGAAAAGGCCCGTGCCGGCGAAATTGCCCGCACGACCAAGCATGTGCGTGAAGTGCGCAACAGCATCGTGGTCAGGCCTTGACGATGCGCACCTGAAGCCAGCCACTGTCTGAGGGCTGCGCTTCCTGCCCAAAGCCAGCTTTCGAGCTGGCTTTGTTTTTTCCTACACCCTGGCAGCCGAGTTCGCCATTAAAGTGTCCGCATGCAAGTTTTCAACTGCGAGGCCTGCGGCCACCTGATCTATTTTGAAAGCCTGCAATGCGTGCATTGCGGAGCAAGCCAGGCCTTTCTGCCCGACCAGTTGCGCGTCGGCATTCTGCCCCCGGCCGGGGGCCCCGACGTACGCTACCGCGCCTGCGCCCACCGACACAACATCAGCCTGTGCAATTTTGCGATCGAGGCCTCAGACCCGCAGCCGCTGTGCGTTTCCTGCCGACAGACCGAATGGCTGCCGGACGGCAGCGATCCCGCCAATGAACTGCGCTGGGCCAAGATCGAGGTCGCCAAGCGCAGGCTGTTCTACACCCTGGCCAGGCTGGGCCTGCTGGACCCTCATGGACACCGCGTGGCCGAGCCGCGCTTTTCCCTGCTCGCAGACCTGCCCGGCCAGAATCCCGTCATGACCGGCCATGCCAGCGGCATGATCACGCTCAACGTGGTCGAGGCAGACGACGACGAACGTGCCAAACGCCGCCAGGTCTTGCACGAACCCTATCGCACGCTGATAGGACATCTGCGTCACGAATCGGGACATTTCTACTGGGATCAGCTGATAGCCAACAGCGAGCATCTGGAGCGCTTCAGGGCATTGTTTGGCTATGAGAATCAGGACTATGCCCAGGCCCTGCAGCGCCATTATGGCAAGGACCCTCTGGACAACAGCTGGCGCGGTCAGTTCATCAGCGCCTATGCCACCTCACACCCCTGGGAGGACTGGGCCGAAACCTGGGCTCACTATCTGCACATGGTGGACTTGCTGGAGACCGCTGCCAGCTACGGCACCTGCATTACCGTGCCGGACATACCCAGCACGGGCCAGCAACTCATTCAAAACCCGCTGGGGCCGGTGCCACCCGATTTTTCGGTGATGCAATCCCAGTGGGTGCCGCTGACCCTGCTGCACAACAGCCTGAATCGCAGCCTCGGCCATGGCGATGCCTATCCGTTTGCCATTTCCGGCCCGGCCTGGGACAAGCTGCGCTTTGTCCACGAGACCATCAGCAGCTATCGCAGCAGGGCGACTAGCCAGGGAGGCTGAAAGCTCAGGCCTTGCGGCCGACCTTGAGCATCAGGCGCTCATGCACGCCCTTGGAGACAAACTTGTCCACATCGCCATTGAGCGTGGCAATCTCGCGCACAAAGGTGGAGCTGATGAACTGATAGCGATCGCTGGGCGTGAGGAACACGGTTTCCACCTCGGGCATCAGCGTGCGGTTCATGCCGGCAAGCTGGAACTCATAGTCGAAGTCCGTCACCGCACGCAGGCCGCGCACCATGGCCTTGGCGCCGCGCGCGAGCACAAAATGCGCGAGCAGTCCGTCAAAGCTCTCCACCTCCACCTGAGGATAATTGGCACAGGACTCGCGCACCATGGCAATGCGCTCCTCCAGCGAAAACAGCGTCTTTTTGTGATGGCCTGCCGCCACGGCCACGATGACCTTGCCAAACAGCTGTGCAGCCCGGCGCACCACATCTTCATGCCCCAGGGTGATCGGGTCAAAGGTTCCGGGGTAAACAGCAATCAGGTCCTGGCTCATGGCTTATCTCTCTCCTGCGGGTCTTGATGAGGGTGAGGGCTGCTGCAGTGCAGCGTAAAGAGATTATGCATTCAGGCCTGCACAGCGCTGCCCCATACAAAAAAGAGCTGCTGACGCATCTGATCAAAGCGCCTGCAGCTCCCGGTTCAATAGCAAAGGTCTACTGCTTCTTCAGCAGATGCGCATGGACGGCGCCGGCCTTCAGATAGCGATGCAGCTCCAGTCCCATTTCCAGCAGGCGCTCTTCGGCCCAGGCTTCGGGAGCTTCCAGGTAAATGAAACCGCCGTCGTTCAAGGCCGCGATGGCCGCCTTGAGCGCGGGCTCGAACAGCTCGGTCTGGCCGAATGGCGGGTCCAGCAAAATCAGATCCTGGCCCGCCACGGTCTTCAGGCAGCTCAGCGCATCGCCGCGCTGCACCTTGACCATCCTGGCATCGAGCTTTTGCTGCAGACGCTGCAGCTGCTGCACCAGGGCGGCATCCTGCTCGTTCATGATGACGCTGGTCGCGCCGCGCGATGCGGCTTCGAAACCCAGTGCCCCGGTGCCCGAGAAGGCATCGACGCATTTCCAGTTGCTCAAGTCCTGACCCAGCCAGTTGAACAGGGTCTCGCGCACGCGATCGGGCGTGGGCCGCAGACCGGGCTTTTGCGCCACGACCAGGCGCGTGCGGCGCCATTGCCCGCCGATGATGCGGATTTCACCGGCCCCCGTGGCCGCCGGCTTGGCTGCAGCGGGCTGGGCAGCCTTGGCTCCGGGGCGGGCCGGACGGCTGGCCGCCAGCTCCTGCGCCTTGCGCTCGGACTCATGAATCATCTTGTCCAGCGCCTTGCGGCCTGCCGGGGTGTGTAGCTTGATGGCGCTGCGGCTCATGGCTTGGCTCCGAGAGTGATGGTGACCATGCGCTCGGGCTGGACCATGCGCTGCATCGCCTCCTTCACGTCCTTGGTGGTCAGAGCCTGAACGCGATCGGTCCAGTGCTCCAGATAATCGAGCGGCAGGCCATTCCAGGCAATATTGGCCACATTGCCCAGCAGCTTGCGGTTGCTGTCTATGCGCAAGGCAAAGCCGCCGATCAGATTGTCCTTGGCCGCCTTGAGTTCCTTGTCGCTAGGACCTTCGGCAATGAATTTGCGCAACACGTCCTGCGAGACCTTGAGCGCCTCGGCCGCCTGATCGGGCCGGGTCTGCAGGCCTATGATGAAGGCGCCACGATCCAGGCCCGGCGAGAAGTCGCTGGAGACGCCATAGGTCAGGCCCCGCTTTTCACGCACCTCTTCCATCAGCCGCGAGGTGAAGCCGCCGCCGCCCAGAATATGGTTGCCCACCATCACGGCGAGAAAATCGGGGTTGTTGCGCGCAATGCCGGGCTGGCCGATCAGCACCTGGGCCTGGGCCGACTCGAACGGAATGTTCTCGACCTTGGCTTGCTGCAGGTCCTGCACCTTGGCCACGGCAGGCAGCGGCGGGCAGTCGTTGCCATTGGTAGCCTGCAGCGGCCCCAGCAACTGCTTGACCATGGCATCGGCCTGCTGGCGATTGACCGCGCCCACCACGCTGACCTTGGCGCGGCAGGCGGCAATCAGCTTGCGGTGAAAGTCCTGCATGGCCGAAACATCGATCCGGCCCAGGCTGTCGACCGTGGTCTGATAGCCATAGGGCGAGTTGCCGAACACGGCCTTGCGGAAGGCCTTGGAGGCCACGGTGCCGGGACGCGTATCGGCTTCCTTGATGGACGCGCTCCAGCGCTCGCGGTCACGCTGCCACACGGCATCGGGCCAGCTTGGCGAGGCAATCTGGCGTGCCGCCAGGGCCACGGCCTTTTGCTGCAGATTGGGCTCGGTCAGAGTGCGCAGGCCGTAGCTGAAGCTGTCACGCCCCGCACTGGCGCCAAAACTGGCGCCCAGGTCGGCCCAGGCCTGACCCAGGCCATTTTCATCCAGCGCAGGCGCATCGCCTGCCGCCTTGATGCCCTTGGAGGACATCATGGCCACGGCTGTCGCCAGGCCTACCTTGTCCTCGGGATCACGGCGGCTGCCGGCGTCGAAGTCCACCTGCACATCCACCATGGGAATTCCGGGACTTTGCACCAGCCAGACCTGGGCGCCACTGGGTTGGGTCCAATGCTCTATCGGCAGCAAGGCCCAGGCAGATTGGGTTAAAAAACCCATTCCAGCGCTTACCACGAAAGCACTAGCAGCTATCTTTTTCATAGTTTTCATAGGTTTCTCCGCTGCGCTCAGTGCATGGATTTATCTGCATCCGCCTTGCCCGACATGGGACGCTGGGGCTTGCTACCCGCCGGCAGAGGCTGAGGCACCAGGGTGCCGACAGTGAGCTGGTCGTCGCCAAAATATTTGGCGGCCACGGCCTTCACATCGTCAGAGGTGACTTTGCGCAGTTCGGCCAGCAGCTTGTCCTCGGCATCCAGCGGCATGTTCTGAATCCAGTAATTGCCCAGGTTCTGGGCCTGGCCCATGACGGAATCACGCTCATAGACGTTGGAGGCCATCCACTGCGTCTTGACGCGCTCCAGTTCATCGGCCTGCACGCCCTCATCAGCCACCTTCTTGATCTGGGCACGCAGCGCAGCCTCCACATCGGCCACGGTCTTGCCCTGGGCCGGAACGCCGGTCAGCATGAACAGGCTGGGCCCGCGCCCCATGATGTTGGCCGAGCTGCCGGCGCTATCGGCCACACGGCCGTTGGCCTGGCCTTCGCCCTGTACCAGGGCGCGCTCCAGGCGAGCACCGTCATAACCGTCCAGCACGGCGGACAGCACCAGCAGCGCCAGCGCGTCCTTATCCTCGGCCTGCAGCTTGTCCACGCTCTTCAGGGTGGGGGTGCGATAGGCCATGGCGATAAAGGCCTGCTCGGCAGGCTGCTTGACCTCGATGCGACGCACGCCGATCTGCCTGGGTTCGGTCTGCGGCTTGCGCTGCGGCAGGGCTCGCGCGGGAATGCTGCCGTAATACTTCTCGGCCCAGGCACGCACCTGGTTGACGTTCACGTCCCCCACCACGACCACGGCGGCGTTGGCAGGCACATACCAGCGCTTGTGGAAATCGCGCACATCGCCGGGCGTCATGGAGTTCAGGTCGCTCATCCAGCCCACCACGGGGCGACGATAGGGCGAGGCCATGAAGGTGGCCGCCATCAGCTGCTCCATCAGCATGGCGCGCGGCTGGTCGTCGGTGCGCATGCGGCGCTCTTCCTTGATGACCTCGATTTCCTTCTTGAATTCGGAGTCCGGCCACTGGTTGTTGGCAAAACGGTCGGATTCCAGCTTCATCACGTCTTCCAGACGGCTGGACGGAATCTGCTGGTAGTACCCCGTGTAGTCACGCCAGGTGAATGCGTTTTCCTGGCCGCCCAGCGCCGCCACGCGACGCGAGAAGTCTCCGGGCTTGACGCTTTTGGAGCCCTTGAACATCATGTGCTCCAGCGCATGGGCCACGCCCGTGGTGCCGTCGACCTCGTCCATGGAGCCTACGCGTACCCAGACCATGTGCACGGCCGTGGGCGCGCGCCGGTCGGGCTGCACGATCAGCTGCATGCCGTTCTTCAGCGTGAACTGCTGCACTTGCGGCGCGGCCGCCGTGGCGGCAGCAGGCACAGGTTGCGACGATGCGCCCGGCGCAGCCAAGGCTGCCCCAGCGCTCAAACAGGCCATTAAGCCCAGTACAGGGAGTGCGCGTACATGTTTCATAGAATGATGCGATTCTAAAAACCCGCCAATGTTCAGTTTTTTCAAGAAAAAGCCCAGTTCACCCGATGCAGTGAACACCACGCCCGCTGCCGAGGCAGCCGCGGCGCCCGCTCCTGCCCCGCAAACCGGGCCAGCTCCACAGGATACGCCTGCCGAAAACGGCAGCAGCTCCTGGTGGCGCAAGCCCTTTGGTGGCGGCGCGACGGCCAAGGCCGGCGAAGATCAGCCTGCCACTCAGGATTTTGTAGCAGCCCCCGAGCCTACCGCAAAGCCGCAAGCCCCAAATTCCCGTCAAAACTGGATGGAACGGCTGAAAGCCGGTCTGCGCAAGACCGGCTCCAGCATCGCCACCGTCTTTACCGGCACGCAGATCGACGACCGGCTCTATGAAGAGCTGGAGGACGCGCTGCTGATGGCCGACACCGGCGTCAAGGCCACCCAGCATCTGCTGGAAGACCTGAAGCGCCGCGTCAAGGAAACCAAGACCACCGAGCCCGCCGCCGTCAAGGCGCTGCTGGCCGATGCGCTGACCGATTTGCTGAGGCCCCTGGAAAAGCCGCTTAGCATCGGCGAACACACACCGACCGTCATCATGGTGGCCGGCGTCAACGGTGCGGGCAAGACCACCTCCATCGGCAAGCTAACCAAGCATCTGGCCGACGGCGAGCAGTCCGTGCTGCTGGCCGCCGCCGACACCTTCCGCGCCGCCGCGCGCGAGCAGCTGGGCGTCTGGGCCAATCGCAACACCGTGGAGATCATCAGCCAGGACGGTGGCGACCCCGCCGCCGTGAGCTTCGATGCTGTTTCAGCCGGCAAGGCACGCAAAAAGGATGTGGTGCTGGTCGATACGGCCGGACGCCTGCCCACGCAGCTGCATCTGATGGAAGAGCTCAAGAAGATCAAGCGCGTGGTGAGCAAGGCCGACGGCACGGCGCCGCACGAGGTGCTGCTGGTGATTGACGGCAACACCGGCCAGAACGCCCTGACCCAGGTGCGCGCCTTCGATGACGCGCTGCAGCTCACGGGCCTGATCGTCACCAAGCTCGACGGTACGGCCAAGGGCGGCGTGCTGGCCGCGATTGCGCAGGAGCGTCCCGTGCCCGTCTACTTCATCGGCGTGGGCGAGAAGATCGAGGATCTGGAAACCTTCAGCGCACGCGAGTTCGCCCAGGCCCTGCTGTCCTGAATCACAAAAACCATAGCAACCAGCGCTTTATCTATCAAATTTTCAGATAGATTAAGTACTGAAGCCTAATGAAGGAGCGTGCAAGGCGCTCCTTTTTTATTCAGGCTTCAGAGCTGCACCTGCTGCTTGAGCCATTTGGCATAGTCGTTGAGGCAGCGCTCGGTGCGCATGGTGATCTGGGGCACTTCATAGCTGTGATGGCTGCGCAGCAGCTGCGTCAGCCGCGGCAGGGCCTCGGGCAGGGTCTTGCAGATCAAACGCCATTCGGGAGCGGTCTGCAGCACTCCGTCCCACTCGTAATACGAGGTGATGCGCTCGGTCTGCACGCAGGCCGCAGCCTTGGCCGAGACCAGCGCCCGCGCCATGTCCTCGGCCTCGGCCGAATGCCCAACGGTCGTCGTCACCACGCACAGCGTGGCCCAATGGCTGTCCTGCGCAGGAGCGGACTTGAGAGTGGCGGTCTGGGTAGATGTGGTGCTCATGCCATCTAGTCTAGGCCCAAGAGCGCCCTGCCCGCCACCGCCTTACACCGGATACAGACCCAGCTGCTGCGCGCGCAGCCGCGCCAGTCCCAGCAGCGCATCGGTGAACGGCGTGGTCATGCCACACATGGCGCCCATCTCGCGCACAGCGCCCACCAGGGCATCCAGCTCCACCGGCTTGCCGGCTTCCACATCCTGGAGCATGGAGGTCTTGAAGCCGCCCAGCTTGAGCGTGACCTGATGGCGGTCCTGCGGACTGTCGGCAATCGGCAGGCCGATGCGCGCGCCGATTTCGCGGGCTTCCAGCATCACGGCCGTGATGAAGTTGCGTACCAGCTCATCGCCTAGAATCCTGTCCGTAGTCGCGCCCGTGATCGCACTGACGGGGTTCATGGTCATATTGCCCCAGAGCTTGTACCAGGCGTCGCGCTGGATGTTGTCGCTGAGCCTGACCTCGAGACCACCCGCACGCAGCAGCTCGGCCAGCGCCAGCAGGCGCGGCGTGGGCGCATCGCCGGACTGGGCCGTGGGCTCGCCGACGATGAGGCTGTTGCCGAAATGCCGGCGCACCACGCCGGGAGCGTCAAGGGAGCAGCTGGCATGCACCACCGCCCCGAGCACCTGCTCGGTGGGAATGGCGCGCGCAATCTCGCCCTGCGGATCCACTGTCCTGAGCTGCAGGCCGCGCAGGCTGGCATCCACGCCACCGGCCAGAAACCACCAGGGCACACCGTTCATGGCGGTCAGCACCAGGGTCTGCGGGCCGATCAGCGGTGCGACGGCACGCGCCACATCGGGCATGGACGGCGCCTTGACGGCAATCACCACCACATCCTGCACGCCCAGAGCGGCCGGGTCCTGCTGCGCATTGACGGCCACGGTCTCACGCTCCTCGCCATGCACCAGCGTCAGGCCGTTGTGCTGCAGCGCAGCCAGCGTCTGGCCCCGCGCCACGGCGCTCAGCTCGCAGCCGGCCTTGGCCAGCGCCACACCCAGCCAGCCGCCAATGGCTCCGGCACCATAGATACAGACTCTCTTCAGACTCATGCTCTTGTCTCTCCTGTCTTATAGAACTCTCAAAAACAGTAGCTGCCGGTGCTTTACCGTAAAGCATCTGAAGACTATCCACCCTTGAAACCAGGCGAGATCTTCGCGGCCGCTGCTCATTGTTGATACGTTAACAGCAGTATCGACCCGCGCGACACTGAAGGCCGTTGACAGCTGGACACCCCGCACTGCGCGCCATGCCAGCTGCCCTGTTCATCGCATTTTCAAGGACCGACTCATGAGCTCCAACACCACCGTCGTCAATCTCACAGCCCAGATCACGGCACTGGCCACTGCCTTGCGCATCGTGCTGGACGCCAGCCCCCAGGCTGCCCAGACACGCGAGCAGCTGGCCGCCGCGCTGGACAAGACCATTCACGACGCGCTGGAAGAAGGGGTCTGGGACAACGCCGACGGTGTCAAGACCATCAGGGCAGCGCTGCTGGGCTGATCGCCACCGCGCCATGAAAAAGCCGGGCCCAAGGCCCGGCAAAAGAGAAGCAACAATCAACGATCTCGCTCACGCCAGCGTATAGGCCGTCTTCACCGTGGTGTAGAACTCCTGGGCATAGCGGCCCTGCTCGCGCGGACCGTAGCTTGAGCCCTTGCGACCGCCAAACGGCACGTGGTAGTCCACGCCCGCCGTG
>NZ_RSDT01000011.1:0-213374 GCF_004522605.1 Comamonas sp. A23 | reverse complement strand
TGATGCTCGTCTACCTGCAGAACGCCTGGAAACAGCATCTGGCCGCAGGCGAGCCGGACAATGAAGAGACGCTACTGGCCGCCATTCGCGAGGGCGCCGTCATGCGCGTGCGGCCGAAGGCCATGACCGTGGCCGTGGTCATGGCGGGTCTGCTTCCCATTCTGGTTGGGCACGGCACCGGCTCGGAGGTCATGACCCGCATCGCGGCTCCCATGGTCGGCGGCATGGTCACAGCCCCGCTATTGAGCATGCTGGTCATCCCCGCAGCCTGGTACTTGATCCATCGCCGGCGCCCAGCAGATGGGCGCTACGCCAAAAACCACAACCCCACCGCAATCGAAGCCTCCTAACCGTTCTCTAGAAAGACAGACCCATGAAAGCAAATCACACCCTTGCCGTAGCTCTCACTCTGGCAGCGCTCACGGCAGTCCACGCCCAGGACATGAAAATGCCAATGAAGCCTGCAGCAGGTGCATCTGCTGCCACCATGCCCCTCGTGGATGGCGAAGTCCGCAAGATCGACACCCAAAAGAACCTCATCGTCCTGCGTCACGGAGATATTCCGAATCTGGATATGCCCGCCATGACCATGGGCTTTGAGGTGGCCGACAAGAAGATGCTCGACGGCCTGAAGGTTGGCGACAAGGTGAAGTTTCAAGCCGAGGCCATCAAAGGTAAGGCCATCGTGACGGAAATAAAACCAGGCCGCTAATTAAAAAATAGACTGCCCTACCCATGACAGTCTATTTTTTTAAAAAAGCCTCGTTTAAACCACAAGACATAGCAGCTACAAAGCACTGCTACAAATTGGAAGAATGGCGCAATACTGGCTGATTTGCTGGCTGTCCAGCGGGTAGTGCTTGTGCCAAGGGCCCAACGAATTTCGAAAGCTCAATCGCCTAGAAAGTGCAACGATGCTAACAACTCAGCCTCGACGCTACAAAACTACCAACGCACGTATCGCTCGTATTTCGAGCTGCGTGGATGATGCTGATCCGCCATGGCCCGAATATCCTCGTGCAAGATAGAGACATAGTGAGCAGTCGTCTCTTGACGCTCATGACCCAGCAGTAACTGGATAGTGTGCAGAGTCGCTTTTCCCTGGTACAGATGTGACGCAAAGGCGTGTCGCAATGCGTGGGGTGTCAACCGAAGGCCGCATTCGCGACCGTAACGGCTGACCATTCTGCGCAACTGGTAGTAGCGGTAGTCTGGATAGCGTCCGCTACTAACAAACAGTTTGGATGTGGATCTTTTGCCATGGCCTCCGGCTGCGAGGATCACTTGTCGGGCCGTTTTGTATTGTGCAATCCAATACATGGCATGTTCTCCAACGACAACCAAGCGCTCTTTGCTCCCCTTCCCCCATATCTGCATGGGCTTGCCGCTGGCGGGGACCTGATCGAGCGTAATGTTCAGCAGCTCTCCTGCACGAAGCCCAGATCCATAAAGGAGCTCCAAAGCTGCGCGATCTCGCATGCCTTTGGCAGTTTTCGTGTCCGGTAGCTCCATCAGCTTAGCGATCGCGTTACTGGATGGTGGGCGACGTGGGCGACGCAAGCCCCCGCGTAGTGGTAGCAGTGCGCGGTGAACGCCAAGGTCCACGATGCCGGACTCTTTCGCCCAGCGGTACAACCGCTGCAGCATCCATTGTTTGAGACGCAGTGCCGAAACAGATCTGGTGTCTTTCCAGCTAAGTAGGAATACCTGCAGGTCGTCGACCGAAGCATGTTCCCACGAGCGACCGGTCGCTTCCAACAGCCATGCGTTGAAAGCTCGCAACTGGATCTGGAGGACCTGAAGAGTGCTTTCTGCAAGGCCCTCTTGAAAAAATAGATCGGTTAAAAAATCTCCAAAACGGAAATCCCAGCCGGCGGGAACATCCATCGTGCCGGCAACAAGCAAATTATTCATTCATCTACCCGTGTGAATGCCCGCACGAAGAAGCCGCCTCATCGGCGCCTTCTTTGGCTGGCGAGACACACACCTCGACAGTTAACAATATAGATCAATTCGGAATTGATGTGTCAAGCGGAAACCGTGATGTATGTAACGCACGGTTTCCACTGGAGGCAACGCCGACCGCTCCCTAAAGTGCGGTCCATGCAAAAGCAATCACATATCAAAGCAATGCCTCGCGTAGTGAGAGGCAGGCTTGCCGCAGCCGCGGCTTTGTTCGTTGGCCTGACCGCTGGAGCAATAGCTGCAGACGTATCAGAGAAGGTTGCGGCGCAGATCAAGGCAGGCGTCAACGCAAACACGAACGGAGCGGTGCGTGTAGAGCAAATCAATACAACGCCGCTCACCAACATTTATGAGGTGATTTCCGAAGGGGAGATATTCTATGTTAATGAAACTGGTCGTTACAGTTTTGTGGGCGGCTCGTTGATGGATTTGAAGAGCAAAACAGACCTGACCGCCTTGCAACAAGACAAGAGGATGGTCATTCCATTCAACAAGCTTCCCCTGCAGCACGCGATTAAGGAAGTGCACGGAGATGGAAGCCGTGTGATGGCGCTCTTCGAAGACCCGTTCTGCCCCATCTGCCGAGTCTTCACAAAGTTCGTCGACCAGATCGACGACGTGACGATCTATCGCTTCATCTTCCCTATCACTGATCGGCGAAGTCAATCTCTTGCACGGATGGCCTGGTGCTCACGCGACCGTGCCGGCGTGTGGAAAGCAATCATGGACGGCGCACGGCCGCAATTGCCCGAGTCGTGCAACACCGATGGTTTGGTCGAGATCCTCAAGCTCGGTGAGCGCTAT
Source organism: Comamonas sp. A23 (assembly GCF_004522605.1). Lineage (NCBI taxonomy): Bacteria > Pseudomonadati > Pseudomonadota > Betaproteobacteria > Burkholderiales > Comamonadaceae > Comamonas > Comamonas sp. A23. The sequence goes on along the minus strand of NZ_RSDT01000011.1, from coordinate 210,605 downwards.
GGCATGAACAACACGCCCACCGTGGTGCTGGCAAGCGGCAAGCGCTTGGTTGGCGCCACACCGCCCGAGCAATTCATGGAGGAGTTGGAGCGTGGCGGTCGTTTGAAGGCGGACCAACGATGATCGCGCCCGCCTCCGTTCGCCCCCTCATTTCTGCCTTATTCCCTGCGCTTGCCATTGCCATGGCGACAAGCTCTCACGCTCAGTCCTGGGAGACCATGCGAGAAGTCGTCTTCGACAGCTCGGTGTTTTCGTCCACGGGTACAGCGGAGGACCGGGAGATCCTCAAGACTGTTTGGGCAACAGAGCTTTCCGCTCCACGACCGGGCAGCGCAGGAAAGCGCATGCCTGCGTTCGCGCTGCTGGGTGACACCGCAACCGCTGAGGGCAAAGTCATCTTCAGCATGTTCGCCGCTGCGGGCAACACACTTTGCCTGGATGCACCAAATGGCGCGGCAGCCATGGACATCTACAGCGTCTGCACCATGCGTGTCATCGCTTGGCCGCCTCGGCCTGGACTGCGCGCCTTTGAACTCCCAGGCTACTGCATGTTGTACGCCAATACCGACCGATCGCAGAACCGCGTTGAGTACCGCATAGAGCAGACCCAGCCAGCCCTGACGATTCGATTCCGGGCATGGCAGTTCGGCAAAGTCATTCCTGCATGCAATCGCGCTATGCGCCTGAGCTAGACATGAGCAGCCGCTTTTTCCCGCGACTATCCAAGCTAGTGTGGCTATTGCCTGCCGTGGCATTGGCAGCCATCGTCAGCTCTGCAGACATTACCCAAGCCATTCAAAACTCGCCAAATGCGAGTGCCTGGCTAAAGCAGAACGCGCAGGCTGTGGCCAACCTTGCGATCAACGTTGAATCGGGCGGCAACACCAGCGCGTTCAACGGCAGCTGCTGCTATGGCGTCCTGCAGATGAATAGGACAAACATCGCCAAGTATGCAGGAGTGACACCTGAACAGTATCGCCAACTGCCCCTGCAGGCCCAGATCGATGCTTGGTCCCAACTGACCGCCGACGCCATGCGTTCCGGCGTGGTCCGCCAATTGATCGGCTTGGGCACTTTTGATGGGCGCGCCGTCGACGGGAATCTGGTGCTCGCTTGCGTGCAGCTTGGGATCGGCAACTGCCAGCGAATGATTAACTCAGGGTCTTGCCGTGGCTTTGCTGACAGCAATGGCACATCTATATGCGACATGGCCGACAGGATGGCCAATGGACGACCTACCAACCCAGGCAACACCCACCCGCCCGGAAACGGCTCTGGAAGCACGGGTGGCAACGGTGGCACCGGGTTGGGGGGTAACAGCTGCCCGCGAGACGCCACCGGTGCATGCATGGAAGTCTCGGCAGCAATGCAGCAAGGCTTCCTGCAGGGCTCCGGGATGCAGATGCCCAGCCTCAAGCAAATGCTGCTTGCAGGAAGCGGCGCGTTTTTCTTTCTTGTCACAGCCAGTGCCTTCAGCGGCCTTTACGGTCGCTACACCTCGGGACGCATTGCCACGAGCGAGCTTGTGCACTATCTCGTGAAAGGCACAACAACCCTGCTCATTGGGCTGTTGGCCCTCTCGATGCTGTGAGGCGCGGATGTTTAGCCTAGCCCACATCACCCGCAATCTGCTATTAGCAGCGCTCGTCGCCGCACCTGGCCTGTCCCTGGCCCAGGTGCCGCCGAAAAAGCTCCCGACCTACGACTGCCTTCGCGGAAATTCCAGGTCTGCCCACTGTGAGCAACTGCTCCGCAACTATTGGCAGCACGAGCCGGCCATTCGCGCGATCGCTGTTCATTACGGACTGGAACCTGCGCTGCTAATGGCTCTCGTGGCTATCGAGAGCCAATTCAACTCGCGTGCGAGATCGCCTGCAGGTGCGCTCGGTCTCACTCAGGTCATGCCAGATACGGCCCATGGCGAAGGCTTGCAGGACCCAAAGGTGAACTTGTATCAGCCCGAGCTTGGGCTGGCCACCGGCGCAGCTTACCTGCGAAAGATGTGGTTCGAGTTTAGAGACTGGGAGCTGGCACTCGCCGCATACAACGCCGGCCCTGGCGCCGTGCGTAAGCACAAAGGCATTCCGCCGTACCGCGAAACACAAGCCTACGTCCCCATGGTTCTCGCTTTGTACCGCGAGTTTGCCTGGGCTGACGCCATGGCCCGAGCAAGCAAATGAGGAACGCAATGAAATTTCATCACCTAGGACGATGCGTGGCAGCTGTCGCTGTTGCGCTTACTGCCTGGCCGACCATGGCACAGGAAGCTGAAGGCACCAGCGCCAAATCAACGCTCCTGCAATCAGAAATCGAAGTCACATGGCAGGACAAGGCGCAAGGCCTGGCTCAACTCTTGGCAGATCGGCTGGGCGTTCCCTTCAGCAGCCCAGTACCACTGGACACTCAGGTGTCCGTCAAACAGGCAGGTGGCTCCACGGTCGCCAATCTGATCTCGACGGTCAACAGCCAACTCCCTCCAGGGATCAAGCTTCAGCTCACCGAAACTGCTGCCGGCACCAAGCTGGAAGCAGTAGCAGCGAGCGCACCGACTACAGCGGTGGCCACTGCAGTGGTGCAGGGAAGCGCACCATCGCGCGCGCAGATTGAGGGACTGTTCACAACCAGCGCAGTTCCAGGCTCGGGCTCGTGGGTGGACCAGGCGCGCCAACACTGGAAAGCCTCCTTCACTGATGGCTCTGGACAGCCTGCACGTCGCTGGGAGCTCAAGCTCCAGGACGTAACGCTGAACAAGGCCTTCACACGCTGGGCCGCAGAAGCCGGCTATCGCGTGCGCTGGGATGCGCGCAAGCATGTCGTGATCGGAAGCCCTGAGACCTATGAAATGCCATTCGAGCAGGCCGTGACCGCCGCCCTGTCGTCACCAGGCATTCAAGCGAGCGAATACCCGCTCGATGTCTGCTTCTACCCAAACAACCCGCCCTTGGCCCGAATCACTCGCCGTGGCGAGCAAGACAAGGAATGCACCCAATGATTCTGGCCAACCTAAAGCACAGCGCCGTACCCTCTGCCCTCGTTTCTGCCCTGCTGCTCGCAGGATGTGTCTCGCCTGCAGTCACCCAGCAAGTTCGTGGCCACATTGACAGCTCCGTGCAGGCCGCAAGTGTCATGAATCGGAGCCTGCGCGTAGAAGAGTCCACACAGGGTCACAAGGCTGCCACAAACGCAGCAGCCGCCCGTCAGCTCTCGCCCATCGTTGCGCGCCGCGCGTCGCGTCCATGGATCGGCTCCGAGATGATCGAGATCAGTTCCGAAGACTCCCTTCCCGCCATCTTCGATGAAACCTTCAAGCTCATCAGCTTTGAAGACAAAAGCACTGGCGGCAAGGTCAGCCTTGCGGTTTGGGCCGAACGCATGTCTCGCATAACTGGCGTTCCGTTTCGCATCAAGCAGGACGTATTCAGCGCCGCGTCATCAGCAGTCGCCTCTAGCCCAAGCGCCGCCCAGCCGGCCAAGCCCACGACCGCGACAGTTGCAGGGATGAGCATGCCTGCACCTCTGGCCGCTGCTGGCCAGCCCAGCGTCGAGGTCATACGCCCTGGTCCAAACCTCATGCTCGACACGTTCGAGATGGACTGGAAGAACAACACGCCGCGCGGCATCACTGAGTTCGTGACAGCCAGGCTGGGACTGTCCTATGCGTATCGCGATGGCGTGATCATTATTGAGCGCTACGTCACAGAAACCTTCGAGATCGCCGCTCTTGAAGGAAGCAAGGACTTTGCTATGAATTTGCAAGGTGGCTCAACCTCGGGCGCAAGCAGCACCACCGGCGCCACCGGCAATTCCCAATCAAATTTCCGCATCGACGAAGCTGGATCACTGGACATCTTCAATTCATTCATGAATAGCCTGCAGCAGATGGTGGCTGCAGTCCCCGGATCATCCATCGCTATCAACCAGGGTACCGGTAGGTTCGCGGTGACGACGACCAAGGAAGCCATGCAGCGCATCCGCCAAGTGGTCAAGTCCGAGAACGAGTCGCTGACACGCCAAGTCCGCATACAGATGGATATCTACTCCATCACGACAAAGGACGGAGACGAGAAGGGAGTGAACTGGGGCGTGGTGCTCAATTCGCTTACCTCCAAGTGGGGCGCGACCATTGACTCGCCCACTTCGCTAGTCGGCGATACGGCTGGCCAGATCGGGTTGACGATCCTGTCTCTGGCGAACGGAGGCAGCCCAAGCAGCGGCACGGTGGGCCGCTGGGGTGGCACACAAGCTGCGATCCAGGCGCTGAACGAGTACGGCACCAACATCCAGCATCGCCCCATAGAGATGCAGGCGATGAACCGCCAATGGGCACGCAAGACCAACCTCAACGACCGCTCTTACGTGTCTGAGACGCTGCCATCGACATCTACTGCAGCCGGATCGGGCTCGGTGGGCATGAAGACTGCCAATGTCACTACGGGCGATCGCTTCATGATCCAACCCGCGATCTTGGACAACGGCTCAGTGCAGTTGAGATTCGGCATCAGCATGACCAACCTGGTGGCGATGACTGAGACGACCTCGGGCCAGGGTACTTCGATCTCAAGGGTTCAAAACCCCGAAAGGTCAGGCATCGACGATCAATCGACGGTCATGCTCAAAGCTGGCCAAGTCATGGTCCTCACCGGCATGGCCCGCTACAAAGCCAAAGACAACCGCCGCCGTCTGGCTGAAGGTTGGAGTTTGCTCGCTGGCGGCTCTGACGCGCAAAGCCTGGAACGTGAGGAATTCCTCGTTGTGGTTCGTCCTGTGCTCATGAACTGAGGCAACCATGAGTGCATACCTCATCGAACGGCGCTATGTGATCGGCGTGACTTGGCAGCAGACTGTCCAAGCCGTGAATCTCAAGAAGCACGCACAACAACTTGCCCGCAAGGGGAAGGCGGACTACTACTGCACGGTAGCTCCAGCCACCGTGGGCACCGCGAAACTCAAAGTCTCCAACCAGGGGGAAAAGCTCATCGCCTTGGCAACCGGCGTGGCCGCCTTCGCCAATGGCCATGTGTTTGCAGCCATCAGGCTCCCACAAGGGATCTGGATTTGCGCCGCAATCGACGGAGCACCAGCGACAGGCTTCGATGCGCTGGTGACGGACGAAGAAGCGGCTCGCGCGCGGCTGGCTGCATTTGAGCGCTTGGCCACCTCGTCCATCTCACTGTTCACGAGTGAGCCAGATTTACTTTACCCTGCCCCACAGGTTCAACCCGTAACGCTGAGCCAGGTCATCAGCGCAGCAGCCAGTAATGAGGCCAGCGAGCCCTTGGCCAAGGTCGGCACCAGCATCCCTCCAGCTGTGCTCTACACCGTCGCCGGCGCGATCCTTTTGCTCGGGGGAATACGTGCTTGGGACTATTGGCAACTGGAGCAAAGACGCCAAGCAGAGCTCTTGGCCAACGCCAATGAGCTGGACCCCAAGACAGCATGGACTCAAGCCTTCCAAGCATATGCACAGGAGAAGTCTACCTATGGGCATGAAGCGCTACGCGCACTGCGCGAAGCCACCGAAAAACTACCCACCAGCATCGCCGGGTGGCGCCTAAAGGAGACGGACTGTAAACCAAGCGCTGGAAGCACTTGGGGTTGCACCCTGAAATTCGACCGCACCGCAGATGTGGGTCTAGACCCTACCAACGAAGACTTCGAGCGTTTGCGCCCCCGCGAGTGGACCGTCCGCTATTCCACAGTGGATGAAATAGAGGCTGTCATGCAAGTGTCAGCGCCTGCACGTCACCTCAACTTCGATGAGCTGACCCCGCTGGCCATCCAGCAAGTACGTGGACTCAGTTCCTTGCAACTGATCTTGCGCGCTTTCAGCGGAAAAACCATCGGGCAATTCCAGCCTGAAGCAGTTCCAGCACCGCTCAACAAGGTAGGAGAGCCTGTGTCCATGCCTTCAGAGCTAGGGCTGGCCATCTACAAAGCTGCGTTGACCAACCTTAGCGGCCCCCTGCTCAGTGTGGACCTGCTGATCGCTCCAGAGGTTCCGGTGGCGTGGACCTCTTTCAAGGTTGACTTTGCCCGACTGCCCAACGACTGGCAGGCCAACGGCGAAGCGTCTCTCAAGAAAAGCCTCATGACGGCCACATTGGCCGGAGAAATCTATGCAAAGAACTAAGCCCGCCGTTGCAGCCGCGCTGATTGGCTTCGCTATGCAAGCTGCCGCCCAGGATCTCGCTGCGGCCGCATCGCAGCCACAGCCAGGCTATGGCTTTGCTCCAACCGTGAAGAAGCTCATGCAACTCGAAGCCGATAAAGCCGTTGAGGCTGCGCTCGGCCAAACGGGCGGCTCCGCTCCATCGGCCGCGGCTCCACAAGCAGCCGCACCAACTGTGCAGCCAACCGTAGAAACACCGCCGGAGCCTCGCCCACTTCTTACCCTCAATGGCATCTATGGACGCATAGGCCGCTGGACGGCCGAGGTCACTATCGACGGTCGCATCTACGCATTTACGCCTGCTGAGATGAAGGCCGGCTACACAGCGAAGCGCATTGATGCACGGTGCATCGAACTGCAGCACAGCAAGTTCCCGCAAAAGCTCTGCAGCGACCGCTGAGGAACCAAAGATGCAGTGGCCATTCTTCTCACGTCAACGTTCAACAGTCCCAGCTCCGCCGACTGCGACCACTTTCGTCCTCAGTCAACGTGTCATAAAGACCGAGACCGAGCTGCTCAAGGAAGTGAGCTTCCATCGCCCACTTGGGAAGGACAAGGACATCAACCTGGCGGGAAGTCTGGCCCAGCACATCTGTCCTCTCGAAACACGAAAAGACAGCAAGCAGTTCATTCTGCTCGTGAGCAACCGCCACCGAAGCTCGCAAGAACTACGGGCTACGACCGAGCTCCTCCTGTCCAAAAACTACCGTCTCGCACCAGGTGCCAACGTCTATTTGGTCGAGAGCGAGACCATCATCCATGCCGTCTCGCGTGGCCACATCGACGGGACCCAGGGGGAGCGCCTTCGCAATATTCTGGGCGACAGAGCAAAAGCGGGCTACTACCAGTCGTTCGAGGAACTGGTGCGTTACGGCGTAACCAACCGCGCCTCTGACATTCACCTAAACATCTTCACTGCCCAAACACGCAGCGAGGTCCGGTTCACGATCGAGGGCAAGTACGTGGCCCCACCACGCTTCCACTTGCCAACTGCAACGCTTCTGTCCATCGCTGGAGTCGCGTACCAAACTGCCAAGGGCGTCAAAGACCCCGTTTTCAATGGCACTGTCGAATCCCAGTGCCGGATCTTCATCGACCTGGCCGAGCTCGGACAGTTCATGCTGCGCTGGGCGTCGATGGCCTGTGACGAAGGCCCGCAGATCACCATGCGGATCACGCCAATCAATGCCAAGAAAGAACCGCTGACGCTGGAGCAACTTGGCTATCTCCCCACACAGATCGCCATGCTGATGCGGGCCATGCGATCCGAGGGCGGTGCAATCGTCCTTTCGGGGGTCGTTGACTCGGGCAAATCGACAACGATATCGACACTACTTAGTGGAGTTCCAAGCACGCGCAAAGTGATGACAGTGGAAGACCCGCGAGAAAACATCTTGCCTGGCAGTCACTTCCACCAGAACACAGTGAGTCGCGACCTTGAAAGCGATGAAGACCCTTTCAAGCCAAAGAAGAGAACACTAAAGCGAACCGCTCTTAACGAGCTATTCATCGGTGAGATTCGTGACCAGCAAACTGCTGCCCTGCTCCAAGATGCTATCGAATCGGGCACGAACTGCTATACGACTGTCCACGCTCGTAATTGCATGGGTATACCAGCACGCTTGATATCGCCAGGTATTGGCATTGACATCGATGTCGTTTCCACCCCTGGAAACCTCAAGCTATTGGGATATCAGGCACTACTTCCGAAAAACTGCCCTGGCTGCAAGCTAAAGGCCACAAAGCTCCTACAAGGTGAAGACGCAATAGAGTGGGAGGATTACTTCTCACGCATCAAACGTCTTTACGACATCGATCCAGAAAAGATATATGTCAGAAACCCCGATGGATGCGATAAATGCCGGCGTGATGGCTTGCCTGAACTGAATGGCCTACTTGGCCGCACCGTCGTCACTGAGTTGGTTGAGCCTGACGACTATTTCCTGGAATGTATCCGCGACTCCAAAACAATTGAACTGAGCCGGTATCTGGCGTCATTGCGCACCTCACGATATGACGATCCAGATATGACAGGAAAATCTGCAATGGACTGCGCCATATACAAAATGAGCAAAGGTGAAATAGACCCTAGAGAGATCGAGCCTCGATTTATGTCATTCGTCACCGTAGAAAGACGCCGTGAAATGGCTGCAGCTCACACAAAGAATATTCAATCAATTAAGAAGCTGCAGGCTGTGTGATGCGATCCATAATTGTTTTTTTCTCGCCACTGAAACGCGCAGCACGCCAATTTAGAAAGCATCGGGCCGACTACTATGAGTATCTCGCTGACGTGCTTTCAGATTCCAATGGGCGAATCCTTATGCACGATATATTCGTAAAGGATGCTCAACGCTACGCACCAAAGAACCGTTGGCAGAAGCTCCGCCCCCATCCACGAGCAGTGCTTTCCGAATACTGGGCAAGCAAGTTTCTGGACACTGGCGCAGACATCGGCGCAACTTGGCGAGGCACGCTTCCCGAAGCAGACATGCTGATTATTGCTTCAGCAGCTAACCACGGAGGCACTGGATCAGTACCGGACGCATTGAAAGAGGCTGCGCGCTTGGTCAGAGTGGTTGATGAGGCGCGAAGCCTGTTTCTCTCCATCATTGCTGTAGCAATATTCGCAATTATTGTTGTCCTTGCAACTCTCACAAGCGTGCCAGCTTTTGTGTGGCCGCAAATCAAGGCCACCTTCGACTTTGTACCTGAAACACTTTATGGTCCGCATGCATTAGATCTGGATCATTTTTCCAAGGTCTTTGCCTCATATATCATTCCACTAGCAATAGGAATACTAATACTTTGCATAGCATTTAGTTGGTCTTTGACACGTTGGAGCGGTCGCTCTCGTCAATGGGCGGAAAAAATAATTATCTACCGTGTCTACAGGAACTATCGCGGTGCGATGTTTCTTTCGACCCTATCCACTCTGGTGAAGCGCGGCTCTGGTCTAAACCTACGAGAAGGCATAAAGGCAATCTCATTGCAGGCGGAGCCATGGCTGCAATGGTACTGCCAACGCATTCAAGAAAATATCGAACTCGGCTTTGTGGACGGTAGGCTTTTCGATGTAGGTCTAATGGAGCCGGATGCTCTATATTACTTGTTCGATATTTCTGAAGCAAAGTCTTTAGAAGCCGGCCTTCAATTAACCGGTCGTCGCACAGAACGCGATATGGGAAAGAGCATCAAAAAGCGTGCATTCATCCTCAGATGGGGCATTCTTTTTGTATCGTTAGCAATAGTCGGTTGGGTTGTTTTCAACACATTTTCTGCCATTCAAGAAATGACAGATGCCGCAAAAATGGTTTTCCTGTAAGTCTATTTCAACCTGCTTTATCAAGGAGCAAAAAACTATGCAAAGCTTTATTAATCAATCTCGTCGCCTGCGCAAGTCATTTCGACGTAAAGGAAAAGAAGACGGCTTCACGCTGATCGAATTGATGGTCGTTGCCGGCATTATCGTGATCCTCGCAGTGCTGGCGTTTCCCGCACTGCAAGGCCTATATCGAGAATACCGTGCGCCGTACTTTGCGCGAGACCTTGCCAAGGCCGTGGCGTCGATCCAGGGTGCAGCAAACACCGTGGCCACCGCGACGCCATATACAGGCGTGACAACGGCCACGCTGGCCAGCGCACTGAAAGACTCTGCCTTCAGCGTTTCCGGCGCTACTGCCACCCACTCCATACAAGCAACCGGATTGAACCCCCAGGCAATTGCCGTAACCGGCACGCCTGGCGCCAACCTGCTGGTCACGGTCTCAAAGGTTCATGAGAAGGCCTGCATGCCGATGATTACGCAGATGGTGCGAGCAGCAGAGAGCATCAAGGTCGGAACAGTCGTCGTAAAGGCCGCTGGTGGCCAACCTGCTATCGCGACGCTGCAAAGCAGCTGCGCGGTGCCGGCGGGCGTCGACATTGAATACACCTTCCAATAACTTCCCCGCACGCCGTGCCGCATCTGGCACGGCCAAAGGACACTATGCTGCGCAAGCGCCCTCATCGTAAACAGCAGGCTGGCTTCCTCCTGCTTGAGCTCATCGCTGTGCTTGGCTTGACCGCTGTTCTCGGCGTCTATGCATCCAAGGAGGCAATCGACAAGATCAACAGCGGCCGCGCAGAAGCTACTGGCGTCTACCTCTCGACGCTCAAGGATGGAATGGACAAGTTCCTGAACCTCAATGCCCAGGCCCTTGCCATGGGATCGGTTGTGGCCGGCTTCTCCGATCCGCTCGCTCCCACGATCGACGAGCTGCGCACTGCCAAGTATTTGCCTGCCTCATTTCCTCTCATCGACCCAATGAGACGCCGGCAACTTCTCACGGTAGATCGATCTGGCTGCCCCGGATCGGCATGCTCGCTGACCGCATATTCGTATAGCCACCTACCACTGACCGCCAGTTGCAATGGATATGCAGCCGATGGGGGCTGCGCGGCCGCCACGGGCTCCGTTTGGCATGTGCAAGCTGAAGAGATCAGATCCGCTAGCCAGGGGTATGGCACTACGGTGACCTTGCTTGCGCCGAGCCGCCTGCGTGGGAGCAGCTGTGACTATCCGGCTCCAGTGGGCGCAGGCCCAGCCACTTATGGCGTTTGCACGACCAGGACCGCAGCGATCTATTCTCAATTTGTACGCATCCGAGACGACCGAGATCCCGATCTGCAAGGCGACTTGAGTGTGGTGGGGAAAGTGAAGGCAGGTTCGCTCGTGTCTCAGTCGTTGTCAATCAGCAATGGGCCAACCGAGAGCACCAACATCAACAGCAGCGGCGACCTGACGGTTAAGAACGGCTCTGGCATCCCTACAGCTGGCATATCGATGAGCGACGGTTCTGGTCGAACGTACGGCCAAGTCATCAAGCCAACAAGCATTCAAATCAAGGGCAACTGGTGCGCAGGAACAAACCAGCAAGGCGATATTGCTCAGGATTCGACCGGCCAGGGACTTGTCATGTGCATCGGAGGCTATTGGAAAGGAATCTCCCCACAAAAAGATGCTGTAGCTGGAGGATGGTGTCCGCAGAATGGAGGAGTTGCATGGAATGCACAGGATATTGCCCTCTATTGCTCTGGAAACCAATGGGTACCGCTAGCAGATCGATTTGGAAAGAAGATATTTGTTGACTCTTACTCCGCGAGCAATGGGACCTGGGTATCTAAGCCAGCCTGCGTTTCTGGAACTGCGGGATCGATGGTTATCCTCACTCCCAAGAATCAAAGCACTGATGCCGTCAAGTTGAATCACTATGCCACTGACTACGGCTGGGCGTGGTTAATCTCGGTAGTAGATAACCTTGGTTCGCCAGCTACCGGCGAAGCAATTGCTCAGACTTATTGTATTTACTAAAGAGGCGCACATGAAACGCATACTCGTCGCGTTGGTCACTTTGGCGGCTTATTCGTCAAGCGTGATCGCCCAAAACTACGATTCCACCGGGACAAACCGCCTTTACGTTCCAACCCCTCCAACACCTCAAACAGTCGTCCCTGTCCCTGTCCCTGGCTATGGCGGCGCTCCTGAGGGGGCAGTGGTTACCATACATTCCTCAAAGACAGGCGCTGTCACAACCTTCTATGCTTGCGTGGTCAGGGCTGGGGCTAGCGGTGGACGCCCGCCGCTAACTAATGGCACCTCATGTCCTACCAACACCATTCCGATAGTTACGGCATCAGGCGTTTATCACGATGGCGGTGGCAACGATGGGGGCTGAGCCGCAGGAATAAAAAAAGGCCTGAAATTCAGGCCTTTTTTGCTTTAATACTGAGTACCAGTTCTGTAGCTAAACGACTTAGCGAAGTGCTTGCCGTTCACTGTCCCGGTGATTTCAACCTGGTAGGCGGTATTACTTTGCAGAGGCGCGTCCGGGACGATGAACACCTCATTCTCTTTAACCAAGCGCTGCGGGTCGTTGGAGCTCGTCAAGGTTTGCGCCTGGACAGAGCTACCGCTGCTGGTCACCTTATAGCTGCTAAGTGCAATCTTTTGCTGGGCTGGAGCTGCGACATAGATCGGCATGCCCATGGGCGCTGCGTTGAAGTCTCGGGCCGGGAATGGGCTAGGAGACTCGCCAATGAAAGCCGGCGCAACATCAGCTACGCCCTCGCAAGGGAACGTGCGAACGTCAGAGCCTGCGTATGCCACAGGCTGAGAACCCTGCGGCGTTCCAAAATTCACAACGGCAGCAGAGTAAAAGTTCGTCGTTCCAGGCACGGCTGAGATGTTTTCGCTAATCGAGAATCCTATGCCCATGTCGCTGTGCTCTCCCAAAGCTCCCTGCAGGTGGTAGACCGTCGCAAAAAGCTGTTTGATGTTGTCCAGGCCAGAGGGCTCGTCAGCGCTAAACCCGCCCGCCCCGGCAAACAAAGTTCCACCGCTGACAGCAGAAGCTATCTCAATCGCTCCCATGGTTTCAAATCCCGCCTTCGCGATGCGCTCGCTAAGAGTCGCAGCATAGTAATCCGGATTTCCAGCGTATTCAACATGGCCTAGCGTCTTATTTACTTGAAGATATTTGGCATGCCGCCCGGCTGACTCGTCCAGTTCCGCACGCTGCTTTACCGAGTTGAAGCCGCACATCGTACGATTCTTGTTAGTGAAGTCGTAAATGTCGGCCCGGTTCTTGTCTGCATAGCTGCTTGGCACGATGTTTACAGGGAAGTTCTCCTTCGGAGTCTCCGGGACGCTTCCACCGTTAGATGGTGTGTCATTACCACCGCCACCACCACCGCCGCAAGCAACTAGCGCGCAGGCAATTGCAACAATCGAGAGAGTGCTGGAAATCTTCATCTGGAACCTCTATTTCAAATATGAAAGCTGCGCTCGATCGACTGAAAAATCGAGTGCGAAAAATTGAATGGAAATTTGGAAGAGACGCGACAGTCTGTATGGACTGTGCTTGGTAACGATATGGCGTTATTTCATTGGTACTCCGCGTGGGACATATCTTGTGGGCTTCTCACAAGGGGTGACGCGAAGATTTCCAACGAAGCCTTGTGTAACTTTGCGTTACAATTGTATGTCTGTCAAGTGCCTCCAAAATAAAAAAAATGACCACAAGCTGTGAAAACAGCTTGTGGTCAAAATGGGCTACATCGTCAAAAGGTCTCTCGCGAGAGCCATCTCAATGCTTTCGCCCTCGTTGTCGTTGAGAACGTCCAGTCCACTTTCAGGCATATCGCCAGAGGTGGACTGCGATACCGCGATTTTCTTGGCCATGAGTCGCAGGCATTCCATTTGTGAAGTGCCGGCGTAGCCAAGGAAGATCACGCGAACATCATGCTTCTGACCAATGCGCCAGGAGCGCCTGGCAGCCTGAAGCATCGTGTAGACGTTGAATCCCGATTGCATGAAAGCGATCGTTGGGAACTCAAGCAAATCCAGGCCAGTCTTCACCAGCTCGGGATTGGTGATGAGCACATCGATGCCTCGCTCTACCTGGTCCGCAACCCAGTCTTCCCGCTTGGCCGCATCTACGCTGGCACGCAGCACAGCTACCTTGAACCCCCTGGCTTCGAGCAGCATGCGCAACCGGGCCGTGGTGTCGCGGGTGCCTGAATAGATTGAATAGACCAGGACCTTGCGGCCGAGGGCTTTCTCATCCATGCAGAGCTCAATGAGCTTGGCCTCTTTCGGAGTGCATTCAACATCATCGAACAGAGCCGGCTGCATGTGCAGCAGCTCCTTGCTTCTTGGATGCCTCACCGTTTCCGAACGAAAGCAGCATTCTGGCCATGCAAGCAACACGTTCATGACCACACCCAACAGCGTGCTGTCCTTCATGGCCAAGGCCTGCTTCAGGATCTGCACCAGTTTCCTCGACATATCGGCGTATGCCTCAGCTTGGTCATCGCGCATTTGCACGTCAACAAAGGACTCGTCATACGCCGGCAGCACCTTCTGCCCAATGTCCCGCAGCTTTAGGAATACCGTAATGGGAAGCACGTAACGCAAGATACCCACGGGGCCGAACCCTGGAGCCTTGCTTGTGCGAACAGTCACGCCTTTCCCCTTGGCCGTGCGGTGGGAAGTAGTTGAGGTCTCTTTGTAGATGTCCTTGAGCACTCCATGCACGCGCATGAAGCCCATGGTCGCAGCAGCCATGGAGCCGGTCTTGGATGGCTTGAAGCCGTCCTCGATCAACACCCTGGGATTGACGCGCCAGAGCAGGTGAAAAAGATCATCCGCATAGCCGCCCATGAGTGTGCCCGTCAGCAGCAGCACTTTTTCGCACTGGCTGGCCAACACGCCCATTGCCTGCCCCTGGGCCGAGCCCTCGTTTTTGTACTCGTGTCCTTCATCGACCACCAGCAAACCAAAGTAGTTGGTCGGCAGATAGCGCTTGATGAACTCCGTGGGCTGATAGCCGCCCTGCCCGATTGAAAACTCGAACGTGGCCAGGCTTCGCTCCATGCGCTTTGCCTGCTTGTCGCTGAATACCAGCTCCCCGTTCTCGTCCATCAAGTTCAAGAACTCGTAGACGTTGTCCTCCAGCATCGCAGCCAGTGTTTTCTCTCCAAACTTGCTGAGCAGCCGCTTCGCAGAAACCGGGCCGATGGTTGGCATCTGCTGAAGTGCGTTGAGCACCAGGTCGGACATGGAGTCGATGGGCCGCCCATTTCGAATCAGCGTCCACAGAGTCGAGTTGCAGTGTTCGCACTTTCGCCGGCGGTCACTGAGGACCTGCTTGGCCAAGGGCACGGACATGGGCAAGGTCACGTCGTCATCGCCCTTCGATTCGAGCGGCCGCATGCAGCAAGGGCAGCATGCAGCCACGAAGCGCTGGCCACCAACGAGGATGGTGCGCTCGATAAAGGACGGACGCCAATGAAACCCCATACGCATCCGCACACGGCCCAGCACGAAGAACTCCGGCTGGCTCGTTGTGATGCCCAAGCGGGCACGCATCTGCAGCAGCTTGCGCAGTGTGTCCGGGCCATTCAAGATCCAGACCCGAGCGCCGGGTACCGTGTCAAGAATCTCGCGCCGCCACTTGTAGACAAGGTGCGGAGGTGAGATCACAAGCGTGCGCGGATTGCGTCGCTGCAACTGCTGAAGCAGCACAGACACGCAGATGGCCATCATGGTCTTGCCCGTGCCCATCTCCGCGTTCAAGACCGCAGCTGGCTCGCCTCGATCAGCCAGAAGCTTTACGATGGCCTGAACCGCTTCGGCTTGCTCTTTGAATGGCTTACGCTTCAAATGGTCGAGGATCTGCTGGCGGGCCAGCCAGGCCTCGGACAGTTGATCGCGCTGCGGTAGATAGACAGGCGGGTTCTGTGACCGAACCTGATCGAGCAGCCCTTGGCCAAACTCGCGTATGAAATCTCCAAGGGGCAGGGTTTCATCAATCACTTCGGCCAGAAAATCTGCGCCCTCGATCTTGCCGAGTTCATCAGAGACTTCCTGTACGGCCGGCGCGGCCTCGGCCGCAGTAGTGGATGCCTCTGTCACAGCGTGCTCAGCAATTGCGAAATCGTTCATTGTTTGCTCCAAAAAAATGAGCGCACACCCCACAAAGGAGTGCGCGCTCAACGGTTAGGTGAATGAAGGTACGAAAGGCCTCTTGCGAGGCCTTGACGGATTTAAGGAAGGAGAACGCGGTTGCGTACGCCCTCGCTCACATGCCGAATGAAGTGATCAGAAATACTTACACGCAGCGCGCGAAGATTTCCGATCCGAGGATAGAGGCCACCCCCGAGCTCGTGGACAGCGCCCTTCTCTCGACACCAGGCAATCAAGGGTGCTTGCCAGTGATCGAGCAGCGCAATGGGAGCCAAGTTTTTCACCAGGGCCCACACCTTCTCCTCGATGCCGGCGTCGACGTTGGACACGACCCAGCCAATGCGGTTGGGCTTGTCGATCTCCTGTAAGCGTTTGTCGTAGACGAACAGATGGTTCAAAGGTCCAAAGAGGTTCTGACGCGGCAGACGGCCAGTGAACTTTCCCAGGCGCTCCGCAGATCCAGCCTGGACATGGTTTCGCGTTCCTTCAGGGCTCACCAACGTGAAATCCGTGATTCCGTGCTCAGTCCTGCCCAGCTCCATAGCCGCGATGAACTGCATGGCAGAAGCATCGCGCCCATAGAGCGAGAGAAACATGAGCTCGCCCTCATCGTTACGCAGGCAAGCGTCTGCCCATAGATCCGCGAAGCCCTCAATTCGGTGAAGCGCTCTTTGCATGAAATGCTCCTTTTATGGAGCAGCCCACAAGGGGCGTGCCCCGTGTGGGTGGATGAAAGACTATGGATTCGGTATCCAGAGCCAGGCGGCGACGTAGGTACCGTCTTCCGCCGGCGCTACCAGCGGCAAGGGATCGATGACGCATTGGTCATCGGCGTGGATCTCCCTGGCACGGGCGATCGCATCGGCGCACTCAGCGCGATTCAGGTCCTGGTTGTTGAGAAGCCTGCCGAGCTGCGTGACAGCACCGGCAAGGTCGCCCGACTCCCAGCAGTCAACGACATCCCGCGCTGTTTCTTCCAGCTCATGCATGGGCAGCGGCCTTTCGTTTTTCCAAGGCGTCGTAGTGCATTTCGACCTGCAGTTTGAGGTCCTCGATCTGCGTCAACGCCTGCGTATGCTGTTCGCGGACAACCTTCTCAGTCACACGCTTAGGCTTTGAAGCCACGAGCGTCTTGCTGAAATCGCCATCGCCGCCGAAACCCATTACAAAGCGCTTGAAGCCTCCCTCCACCAATGACACAGAGGCCGATGTGACGAGGGAGCTATTTAACTTACGTGTTAAGACAGTGAGCACACGCCGGTCGCCGAGATCAATCTCAGTGTTCCCGCGGTGGCCATCACGGATGTTGTTAGAGAAAGATGTGTTCATGGATCGCTCCTGGTTGAAGTGGATAGAGCGAGCCCCTCCCCTGCGGGAAAGGCCCGCACGGGTGGTTGAAGAAATGCCAAGGCCTCTCGACCTGGTGCGCTTTCGTGGCTCAGCGCGCCTTAAAACCGTTTCTGATAGGTCAAACGGCTTTCCGCAGCTCACCCTATAGGTAGGCTGGGGAAAACCGGCTGTAGCCGGTTCTCATGGGTTTAATGGGTCCTATCAGAATCCATCACTGATGCATGGCTTGCTGCTGGAAGCAAGCAGGCCAAGCGCCAGTGACAGATCGAAGGCAACCAGGTTGCGAAAAGTCCGGTCAGATTCCGTCATGCGCTCCCCGAGATGGAGCATGACGTTCTCAAGACTTGCAGATGCATCACACGCCTTGTTGAGCGCATCCAAGATCAGGGGGATCTTGGCGGGCAGCTCTGCGAGTGCGGTGGCCATAGGCGCGTCCAGCAATGTCAGCCCCTGTTGATCGAGGCTGAGGATGTGTTCCAGTAGCTGGACGGTATTCATTGAGCTCGCCATTCGGATGGAAGCATCAACTTTGTCACCGACCAGTCAGCACTTGTCAGGACCCATACATACTCGCTGTTGACGAGGAATGCAGATAGTCGCTGGCCACGCGCCGCTTCCAAGTCGCGCGCAAGCATGACCATCTTCGTGTTGGCCAGCTCGCCTGGATCGCCACAGATGTGCCGCTGCAGGAGCTCGTGGGGATTGATGGTCCCCTGGCAAATTAGGTTGTCTATGCCCAGCGTTGCTACGCATCGGCCCGGTCGAAACAGCGGTGTGTCATAGCGCTGCGATGGTTGTGCTGGCTTCACAGCATTTCTCAAGATCATCTCCAATCAAGTGAATGAACGAGGACGACCTTCTCTGGGAAAGTGTCCCCAGGGGGTTGCGGTTCGCTGACCGAGGCCAGCAGTGGTTAAGGAAAAACTATGCGATGTTGACGATCCGACCCAGCCGGTGGTCGGCTGTGAACTCGATGGCATTGATGACGGGGACGAATCGGTCCAGCATCACCGTGGTTTGCGACGCTTGACCTTTCTCGTCAAAGTCAACGGACACCTTGCGATCCTTGCGTTTGTAGGTATCCCCCTTTATCAAGAGCGTTCTGCCGCCGGCACCGTGGATCATTCCGACCACCTGGCCAGCCGCAAGGGCAAGCGCAAGGTGCCATGGCGTCAGATCGCGCAACGGCGGTCGACAAGCGCCGCCGACCTGGCTGAACTGCGATGAAAGCCCGCTCCATAGCAGACTCGATTCATACTTGTCCAGCTCGTCGCCGAGCTGCTCGGCATCGATCTGCACAGCGTGGAAGTCGAACTCCTGATCGACCTGCAGCGCAGGAATGACATATGGCTCCAACTCCCAGGAGTCTGGAATGACAGGGGCGCCCTCTTCCGAGGCCTGGGCCTCAGTCAGTGGCTGCAGGCCCGCCTTGGTGGCATGGGTTGCCCGGCAGCGCTTGCCAATCACAATGCATTGTCGAAACTGCTGCACTGGCGCCATGAAGATCCGCAGATCCTCAAAGTTGCGCACCAGGTAGCTGCGTATTTCGTCGTCGAGCGCGTAGTGCGGAATGATGTAGACAAGCACTCCGCCATAGGCGAGATATGACACGGTTTTGCGAAGAAAGGTTCGCTCCAGGCGCTCGGCCTTATCAGCCTCCGCCAACAGCGAGCGCTGGGCTGATTGATCCGCTACGCCGAAGCCATAAGGCGGATTTAGAAACAGCAGGCCCATGCTTCTCGGCTTGAGCACGACATCGTGCACGTCCGAATGAATCACACGGTCGAGGATTCCCTTTGCATGACGCGCTCTGTCACGGTCGAGCTCGATGCCGAAGGCCTCGGCACCGCCGATTCGCCCTCGATCGACGGTCAGTAGCTGTCGTAAATCGGCGAGCGCGCTGCCCTCGCCGCAGCAAGGGTCAAACATGCGTATGCCCCCCTTGTCGGGCATCTGCAGCAGGTTTGAGATCCGGCGTATGGATTCCTCGTCCGTGGGGTAGTAGCCGTTTTTGACATAGTTGTGCGCCAGGCGCGAGAACATTAAGGCCATGGGCAGCTCCAGAAATAGAAAAGCCAGTCTCCTTCTGGAGAGCTGGCTTGGTTAAAGAGGTGGTACTTCAGTACCGCTTAGAACGGGATCTCGTCTGGATCAAGCCCCACGCCGGTAAGCTCTTGAACCTTTCCGTAGATGTCGAGGCGCGGCAAAGCGCGCTTCAGGGCTTCTCGGTAGAGAGGGTTAGAGCGTGCATGCACCGCGATGACGGACGCTGCCGACTGCTGAGCGGGTAAGTCTTGAATGCGACGAAATGCCACGGTATCGGCAAGCGCCATTACGTCTTCTACGTCTGGCGACTGCAGCTCGTCAATCTCAGCACGCATCTCTAGGCGACGCATGATATGAAAGAGCGCCTCATGATCGAACAGCCTCTGCACGGTCGACAGCATGCTGCCGCCTTCATGCATCCATATGCCATTGACATACCGGATCTGCTCCACGGTGCGGTCCATGAGACGACACTGGAAGGCTGTCAAGCCCAGCTCAGTTGCCTTCGCAATAGCGTCCTTCGCGATATAGAGCCGGTAATTGACCTCCATATGCGTGTCGTAGACCTCGTAGCGATGCGCGGGCTCATTCTGAGTCCACAGGAGAAGCTCTTTGAACGCAGCTTCATTTGCACTAATGGACATAGAGTCCTCCAAACAAGGCTCAGGGAACTCCAGCCCATAGGGACCAAAGCCCCATAGGGAAAGAAAATGCCAGCCCTGATTTCTCAGGGACTGGCACGGGTTTAAAGGTGGTCCTTCTGGGACCAGTGACCCTTCGCCCAGGCCTTTTCAGCCTTGGCTTGGGTATTCCAAGTCTCCAGAGATTCACGGGTGAACGGGCCACGATCGGTACAAGTACCGAGGTAGAAGCCGCCTCCACTACGCAGAACCTGCATCGGCAGAACCTCGCCACATTGAGCAGCGAGAACGCCGTAAGTCACACCAGTAGTTGCTTGCGATTGAACGATTTGCGTCATGTCTTTTCTCCTGATAAGGGGGGAAAGGACGAGCGCGCCCGAATGGGACACGGCCCATCCGGCGTTGAGAGAGGTTGAAAACGTGAGACACTTTCCAGATGACTGAAAAGCGTCCCCAGTTGAGAGTGATAACAGGGACTCCTCGTCATGAGGAGCCTCTGGACCTAGTGCATCTTTTCGAGGAAATGGATGCGCGTGATGCGCTACCTATTCTTAGAAAGAGGATGCGTCAGCAGACGGCGGCGGCAAATTCCGCTCTTTCAATAGTTGAACCAAGCTCGACGGCATGCCGTCAAGCAGCTCCGGCTTTTGATAGCAGGAACTGATCAGCGTCACGATCGAACAAACCTGCCCTGGTGCAACCTGCTCGCGCAGTCGCATCAGTGCTTCGTAGTCCTGCTCGGTACACATCGCCACGAACTTGCGATAGGCGTCATGCATTTGCATGCGCTGGTCCTCAGACCAAGCAATGAGCTTAAGGCTGGAAGGTGTGCCCATGGAGACTCCTCCCGATAAGGAGCGGGCACGCCGGCCCTTGCGGACAGTTGTGCCCGCGAGGGTTATAGAAAAATGATGCCCAGGGCATTGCTGCCTGCACTTTTCAAGGGCTCAAAGTGCGCGAAACCATATTGATGGTCAGATGGTTTCCCAGAGAATCCGCGATTGCTGCAGACACTCTGGGAACCCATCGGGCTCCCGGCATTGCCAGATTACAGTACCCAGGCCGCCTATAGGCTGGCCGGCTGTCACAACGGGCTCAGACAGCCAAGGAACGGCGCGGTCACGAGGCCGGCTTGGCTTTCACCGGACACGCACTATCGCAAAGCCGCTGCGCATCAGGTCGCAGCCACCCTAATTCCACCTTCCCGCTGCCTGGCTACCAGGCAGTAGGCTGATCCATAGACGCGCGTTCACGCATATGGATCAGCCCGCTGATGCGGGCGATGGGCTTTACTTTGGATGCCAAGTTTGATCTTGGAATACAAATTTATAGGAGCCCAGTTGGCCGATGGCCTTGGTCTGCTCTCGCAACATCGAGCGATCGACAGTGGGATCGAGCTTCACTGGTTGAAGACCGCGGATCTGTTCCCAATATTCTCGGAGCACTTCAGGAAGATCGGGCGTATCGACCTGACCTACATCTTCAACTGAGGACGTTTGTGCAATTGCTTGGGTTGGTTGCCCAGTGTTCCGCTTTAATCTCTCAATGCGCTCTCGCATCTGGTCACCCAACCGTGTGGACCCCTCGGTCTTCGACTCGGTACTCGGCGCGGGCAACTGAGCTGACCACACGGGCGTTTGAGACGCCAGGGATGGCGATTCAAGTAGTGGGTCGGGCTCGGCCAATTCTGTCTCGACAGGAGCGTCGGAGGCGCTATCGAGCTGCATGTCATGCAGCGTTGCTCTCATCTCCGTCACTGCTTTTCCATACGCGATGTACTGGTGCAGGAAGATTCGGCTGATCCAAACAGTACCGTGATACTCGCCTTCTTCGAACTGATCCAGGAGTGAATCCTTGACCTTGAGTTCGCAGCACTCGTGGAATAGCTCCCCGACGCAGAAATCGCCGTAGCGGCCCCCTCGAATTTGTTTGACACGCAACGTCACGTTTTCGAGCTTTATCAAGCTTTTGCTCCATCAGATTGCGGAGCACCAGTCCAACGCGGGGCCAGGCCCGCGTGGGTGAAAGAAAAACACTCCACACGCATATGCCTGTGGAGTGCTGTTTGGAATCTCCAAAGGACTTCCGATCCTTTGGGAATGAGACAGAACACACCGGTTCGAGGTGTGCGTCAACGAGTGAAGTGTGTACGGTCTATAAGTGCCTCGGCCCGTAGGGCGCGCAAGTTTCAGAGGCTCACCTGCTTCGCTAGTTGCCTAGCATCCGGTTTGAGTGATACCGGCAAACACTTGGAAAGGCTGAGAGCATAGCGCAATTCCAGGGTATTCGGGCCACAAATCACGCCCTGAATTGCTTTCGCAATTCAGGGGTGGGTGGCTACTGCTGATTACGCGTAATCATGTTCGCGTCGATCAGCATATCCGCCTTGCCGTTGATGGCCAGGCATACTGCCGTACCCGCCTGAGCGAGCTGGCTGGCGCGTAGGCGCCGAAGGTGTATGGCCCTGCGGAGCAGGAGCACGATACTGAGGTTGCTGACGTGGAGCTGGAGCCGGTGCACGTTCCTGCGATGCAGGTCCGTGCGGTTGCTCATCCTGGCCACCCTGTTCAGAGTTACCAGCACGATCATCGTGGAACGCCTCATCGCCTTGCGGTTGACTGCCCAGATGACCAGCCTCCACATTCGACTCGGCACGTTGATACACGAGCTGACCATCAACCTTCACCGAGTTGATAAGAATCAGACGGCCTTTGATGAGGCCGGCGTGTTCCTTCTGCCCGGTGGGGCGTCCGCCTTGATCTCGCACATCTCGCTCGTAAGAGTGAGCGTAGAGGTCAGCAATACGGAAAGAGATCAGCACCTTGCGGCGCTCATCAACTTCCTTTTGCAGACTATCGATCAGGTCAATGGCCTCGGCAGAGGACACGCGCAGATCGAAATATGTGTAGTCGGGAGAATCCGTTGCCCCACGCAGCGCACTGATGGCGCAAGCGAGAAACGGTTCAGCCTTACGACCACGACCAGTGGGCGTTACCCAACGAACACGGTTCAAATACCCAATGCCGTTAGCGTGCAGGTTGAAAAACTCACGTTGAGCAGGTGCTTGTTGTTGCTGCATGATGACTCCAAATTTCCAATGTTTGGACGGAGCACAGCCGCACCTGACCGCAAGGTCTGGATGGGGCGATGATCCCCATCCGGGTTGCGAGGTAATGCTTTGACCAATCCTTGGGGGATCGGCTGACGACTCTCAAAAGCTCAGTCGTCTATGTGTGCCAAAAGGCGTTCACGGGCAGGAGAATAAACGGTAGATTTCTGCCCGTCAAACAGTGTTGACAGTTGGCGCGGCGAGTTTGCGGGTGGTGGCCTTAATTGACCATCATTCCGATAGGTGATGACCGGCCTGCTTGTACTGACCACCGGCAGCAATCGACCCGCAGCGGTCGTTCATACGTATGAAAAGCGGACGCTCAACTGAGGATTCACATTTTTAGTCGATTGCACATTGCTCATAAGTTGGCGGCGAACCACGGGCCACAGCCATTCACATGTCGTTGGAGAACTTGGCACCTAGACGTACAAGTGATGATCGCTCTTTGAGCATTGCTGGGACGACTCTACATAGGGTCGGTGTTTGGTAGAGCCCGATGGTGCCTTAGATATTGAGATACTTGTGTAGGGAGTCCATGATTTGCTCAGAATCAGGGCCAACACCGCGGAGGGTTGCTGAAGCGAAGTTTCGCTGCTTCGGCAAACCCACGAAGAAGATGCCAGGGTTTGAAGTAGAAACCCCTTGATGTTGCTTGACGCCTTGCTGTGGGTCCAGGATATCCAGTGGCTCGAACGGCTTGATATTTGGACGAAAACCTGTCGCGAAGATGATGCTGTCAATTTGATCTTCTGCTCCACTTGGCCAGACTACGCCGCTGGACGTTACTCGCTCAAACATTGAATTGTGCGCAAACAGACCAGACTTGAGCGCATTTCGGTAAGTGCCGTCATCAAGTACCGGTGTACTTTGATCATTGAGCCAGCGTGTTCTTTCTAGGCCCGTCCATTTGAGCCAAGAATGGAAGTCGACTCCCAGAATCCGTTGTGGAAAGAACCGAACCTTTTCACGCGTGGCCAATGTTACTTTGGCTACTTGCGCAAGTTCGTAGGCGATTTGCAGCGCAGAGTTTGCGGCTCCAACGACTACAACCTTCTTCCCGACAAAAGGCTTCACATTTCGATAGGACGAACTGTGAATCTTCGTTCCCTCAAAGTTGTGTAGACCGGCAATGTTGGGAATGAAGGGGCGACTAAATGCCCCAGTCGCCACAACAATTGCTCTCGAAGAAAACTCCATTCCATTTTCTGAGAGAAGTCTAAATCCACCGTTGTCCCGGTACACACGCACGATGCGAATGTTCGGCTGCACAGGCAGTTCGAAATGCTTGCTGTATTGCTCCAAGTACTTCACTACTTCGTCACGTCGAGGGTACGCTGAGGGTGCCCCAGGAAAAGACATTCCAGGAAGAGACGAGTACGAAGCAGGAGAAAACAGGGTGAGACTGTCGTAGTAGTGGCGCCAGTTTCCCCCTGGTTTATCCTGCTCGTCCAATATCGTAAAGTCCAAGCCCCGTTGCTTCAGGTGCCAGCCGCATGCAAGGCCTGCTTGGCCACCTCCAACGACGATTACATCGCGCCTTTTACTTAAATTGTTCATTTGTGCGCACATATACACATTTCATTGAAAAAAAATGGACACGGTCTACAGTGAGTTGGCGGGACAGCACTGCGCCGCTATGCCTTGAGTATGTTTAAGAATGCCTTCCAGGCGCGCAATGATGGCTGGACCATCCACCTCATAGAACATTTGGCGACCAACTTTAGTGGCACGCACGATCCGTGCATCCAGCAAGACTTGCAGGTGGCGAGACACAACGGATCGCTCTTGAGGAAGGTCAGCTGCAATCGCGGTCACATCCGCTCTGCCCAATTGCATGACACGCTTGAGCACAGCGACTCGTGCAGGTTCACACAACGCACGAAAAAAGTTGCTGTCTAGCGAGGCAATTGCGGCCTCAATCGCCTGGGTACGAATTGAAACTTCGGAGGACATAGTGGCAATCATATGTGCATAGGTTTGCACATGTAAAGGTTGCCCCCACCCGAGTATGTCCCCAGAGAGCATGGACAAACAACCTTCTACGAGAGGTACTGCTCAACTTCCACGGCGGTGCTACGTGCCGTTCGCATGACACCAATGAGCGTGGCCGACGCAGGCCCGGTCCACTCCCCGTAGCCCACCAGCCATAAACCTGGGACGCCACGCACCTGGGTGCCGTCTACCGCGACTCTGGATTCGTTGACAACGCCAAGAGTCTCCAGAGGCTGCAACGCAGGCCTGAAGCCGGTACACCAGATGATCGCGTCGAAGGGCTTGGTGCTTCCGTCGCCCCATTGAGCCCCGTCCGCCGTGAGCTTCTCAAATGAGCCGACAGAATGCAGCACGCCGCGCTGGCGTGCGTCAAGGACGGGGGGAACCATCACGATATCGCCAAAGCCACCTGGCAGGTTCTCTGGATCTTTACCCTCCTGCAGAGCCTGCCAGCGTGCAGTGGCCCTCTCGAAGAGTACTCGCCCATCGACCTCGTCCGGTAAAAAGGCTGGTGGCTCCAGCGTGACCCAGGTCGTGGACTGCGCAACAAGCGAGACCTCTGCCAGTATCTGTGCGCCGGAGTTTCCTCCGCCGACCACCATCACCCTCTTACCTTTAAAGGGCTCAGGTGATACGTACTGAGCTGAGTGCAACTGTTGCCCCTTGAAGGACGTCAAACCCTCAACGTTGGGAACAAA
This sequence comes from Comamonas sp. A23, assembly GCF_004522605.1. NCBI lineage: Bacteria > Pseudomonadati > Pseudomonadota > Betaproteobacteria > Burkholderiales > Comamonadaceae > Comamonas > Comamonas sp. A23. The sequence goes on along the minus strand of NZ_RSDT01000011.1, from coordinate 185,089 downwards.
TGGGTTGCGCCATGTTCCCGTGGCAAATACAACGGCACGCGACTGCCAGCTTCTTGCTCCAGCATTGACCTGGAAGCCTTGCTCAGTGGATTCAATGCCTGTGACGCGAACTGGCCTCTCGATCTTGAGTTCGTAGCGTTCTTCGTACTTGCGAAGATAGTCGACCACATGGTCACGGCTTGGATACTGCTCACCTGAAGCAGGCATCGGCCATCCCGCAATGGAACTCCACGAGGCGGGAGAAAAAAGCCTCAACGAGTCCCATCCATGCTGCCAAGCCCCGCCTCCGGCTTCTTCGGCATCCAGCAGCAGGACCGACAGATTGGTGCGACGCAAGAAATACGCCACCGATAGGCCTGCTTGACCTGCCCCAACGATGATCACATCGTGAAACGACATTGTTGACCTCCTTTTTGCCTTTATTACTGTGGACTCACACGCATGGACCACAGAGCCGCAAATGCACTGATTGCCAGCAGAGAGGACAGCCACAGAGCCTGGCTGCCCCAGCTTGCGACAGCCAGCCCGAAAAGAAACGGTGACCCGGCTTGCACGATGCGTGCAGGCACCATGAGCCAGCCTTGACGCTGGCCATATCCTTGAGAGCCAAACACCTTGAGTGGCAGCGTGCCTATGGCAATCGTCAAGATGCCGTTACCCAGACCATGCAGGATGGCAAAAATGCTGGCTGCTGGTGCACCGGCAAGGCCCAGACAGACGGCAGCCAGCGGATGGGCAAGGATGGCCAAGCGAGCAGAAAGCAACGGGTGTGCTTTCTTGAGAAAGCTGTATTCCACCAGCCGACCTGCAACCTGGGCAGGCCCGACCAATGCAGCGGCAGCAATCGAAGCAGCCAAAGTTGCACCGCTGGCCTGAAGAATCTGAGGCAGGTGAGAAGCCATGGCAGTGCTGATGAACCAGGACGCCGCAAAAACGTAGGCCATCAGATAGGCCGTGCGCTTAAGACTGATGACCACGTTGTTTCCGCCCTGGGACACAGCTCCAAGCGGCTTTTGCTCTTCGATCACTTCCCTCGGGGTGGGCTTGGCACGCGACAACAAGGCATTGAGTGGAAGGCCCAGCAGCAGGTGCAAGGCGGCCCAGAACATGCATACGACGCGCCAGTCGTACAGGCCTTCCAGATAGCTGGAAAGCGGCCAGCCTACGGTGCTGGCAAAGCCAGCAAAAAGCGTGATTCCGGTAATGGCTGGGCGTGCATCCTGACCATACAGGTGCACCACACTGGCAAACGCGGCTTCGTAGAGGCCGCTACCCATTGCCACGCCCATGAACGCCCACGCCACGAAGATATGCAGTGTCTGCGTGGCCTGGCTCAACATCAGCAAGCCACAGGCAAAAACCAGATTGCTGGCGAGAAGCACCGACCTTCCGCCAAAGCGATCAATCAACCGGCCCGCGATGGGTCCTACCGCTGCAGCCACAAGCAAGGCTGCCGAGAACGCGCCGAACACCAGAGAGTACGAGGTGCTTGTCGACTGACTGATTGGCGTGGCCAGCACCGCAAGCAAGTAGTACGACGAGGCCCAGGACAGGGTCTGGGCAATCCCGAGCATGACTGTGACTTGCGTGCGGTTCAGTGCCATCTGTATCGATTAAATGCTGCGTTGATTGACCCGTTTAGACAGTTCTTCAGCGCTTTCACGGCGCTCGCTGTAGCGATCCACCAGGTAGTCCGAACAGTCTCGCGTCAACAGCGTGAACTTGACCAGCTCTTCCATCACATCCACCACTCGCTCGTAGTATGAAGAAGGCTTCATCCGGCCAGCCTCATCGAATTCGGCAAATGCCTTGGCCACGGAGGACTGATTGGGGATGGTGATCATGCGCATCCAGCGACCCAGCACACGCATCTGGTTGACCGCATTGAAGGACTGCGAGCCCCCCGAGACTTGCATCACTGCCAGTGTCTTGCCCTGCGTCGGTCGCACGGCACCAGCGGACAAAGGAATCCAGTCTATCTGCGCTTTGAGGATGCTAGTCATCGCACCATGACGCTCAGGAGACGTCCAGACCATACCCTCGGACCATACAGCCAGCTCACGCAGTTCCTTGACCTTCGGGTGATCGTCGGGGGCACCATCGGGCTGCGGCAGGCCACGCGGATCGAAAATCCTGGTCTCGGCACCCATCTTGCGCAGCAGGCGCGCCGCCTCTTCGGTCAGCAGTCGGCTGTAGGAGCGGTCACGAACCGAGCCATACAGCAGCAGAATGCGCGGCGCGTGCGCAGCACGTTGTGCGGGCAACAGGCCTTCCAGGCTGGGCTTTTCAAAAACTTGTTCGTCGAGGTTCGGTAGATCAGAGCTTGCCAATTCGATTTCCTTTCGAGTCAATGACGGCTTCCCCGTCTTCTTTGGAGAATGCAGCCTGTTGCGGCTGCGGCAGGATGTCCAGCACGGCCTCCGAGGGTCGGCACAAGCGGGTCCCCAGAGGGGTGACCACTATCGGACGATTGATCAGAATGGGGTGCTGGAGCATGAAATCAATCAATTGCTCATCCGTCCATTTGGGCTCGCCCAAGCCGAGCTCGTCATACGGCGTGCCTTTTTGGCGCAACACATCGCGCACTGGCATGCCCATGGCTTGGATCAGGCCCACCAGGGTGGCGCGATCAGGGGGTGTCTTGAGGTACTCAATGATCTTGGGCTCTTCCCCGCTGTTGCGGATCAGGGCGAGAACATTGCGGGAGGTACCGCAAGCAGGGTTGTGGTAGATCGTGATGTCGCTCATAGCGCTAGATTCCCGTTGCAAAGGTTCATGACGCCACGCTGAGCCGCAAAGCCAGCGCTGCGAGGGTAATGAGCAGCACGGGCATGGTCAGCACCGCACCGACTTTGAAGTAGTAGCCCCAGCCAATCGTTGTGCCTTTCTTGGCGAGCACATGCAGCCACAAGAGCGTGGCCAGGCTGCCAATCGGCGTGATCTTGGGACCCAGATCGCAGCCAATCACATTGGCGTACACCATGGCTTCCTTGACTGCCCCTGTGGCCGTGGATGCATCGATGGACAAGGCTCCGATCAAGACTGTGGGCATGTTGTTCATGATGGAAGACAGCACCGCAGACAGCACGCCTGTGCCCAGTGAAGCGGTCCACACGCCACCGGCTGCAAACTGGTTCAGCAACATGGCGATGTAATCCGTAAGGCCCGCGTTGCGCAGCCCATAGACCACCAGGTACATCCCCAGTGAGAACACCACGATCTGCCACGGAGCACCATGAAGTACTTTCCTGGTGCTGATGACATGACCACGCGCAGCCACAGCCAGCAAGATCGCAGCCCCCACGGCAGCCACGGCGCTGACAGGGACGCCCAGGGGCTCCAGCGCGAAGAAGCCGACCAGCAGCAAGACCAGCACTACCCAGCCAGCCTGGAAGGTGGCCAGATCCTTGATCGCAGCCGATGGCGACTTGAGCTGGGCCACGTCGTAAGTGGCAGGAATATCGCGTCGGAAAAACAGCAGCAATACACCCAAGCTAGCCAGGACCGAGGCAATGTTGACGGGAACCATCACCGATGCGTAGTCATTGAAGCCGATCTTGAAGAAGTCGGCGGAGACGATATTCACCAGGTTGGAGACGATCAGCGGCAGGCTCGCCGTGTCGGCAATAAACCCGGCGGCCATGACAAACGCCAGTGTTGCAGCTGGAGAGAAGCCCAGCGCCACCAACATGGCCATCACGATGGGCGTGAGAATCAGCGCCGCTCCGTCATTCGCAAACAGGGCCGAAACGGCGGCACCCAGCAGCACGATGAAAGCAAACAGTTTGACTCCGCTGCCGCCACCCCAGCGGGCAAAGTGCAATGCAGCCCACTCGAAGAAACCAGCCTCATCGAGCAAAAGGCTGATGATGATGACGGCGACAAAGGTAGCCGTGGCATTCCAGACGATATGCCAGACCACTGGAATATCAGCTAAGTGCACGACTCCCAGCAGCAGCGCGATACCGGCCCCAATAGAGGCGCTCCAGCCAATGCCAAGGCCGCGCGGCTGCCAGATAACCAGCGTCAGAGTGAAGATGAAAATCAGGATGGCCGTCAACATGACGTATAGGTCCTAGAAAAAGCTATAAGTCGGCATCAGTCGCCCACCGCGTGCGGGCGTCAGTGAAGCCTGGTGCTGCAATCCAGACTCTGGGTCTGGATCGCAATTGCAGTAACGGGATTTAGTGCGAAGAGAGTTCACGCGCCGTGGACTGCAGTACTGCCTGCTCCAGCTTTTGCGCTGGCAGGTTCACCAATAGCTCCAGGCGACGACGAATCATGTGCATCGTCTGCCGGAAGGCTTCCAGCTTTGCTTCGTCAGAGGCCTCGCCTTCCGAGGGGTCCGGGTAGCCCCAATGTGCTGTGGCGGGATGACCAGGCCAAAACGGACACACTTCACCAGCGGCGTTGTCGCATACGGTGATGATCAGATCCATGTGCGGCGCACCAGGCACAGCAAATTCGTCCCAGCTCTTGCTGCGCAAGCCATCGACCGAGACACCGGCCTTTCGCAGCACCTGCAGCCCAAGCGGATTGGGTTGCTGATTCTCGCGGGGGCTGCTGCCCGCCGAATAGGCTTTAAAACGGCCTTGGCCCATATCGTTGAGCAAGGCCTCGGCCAAGATGCTGCGTGCCGAATTGTGAGTGCACAGGAACAGGACGTTCAGGGGAGCTTTGTTGTCAGACATGGTTTTAGCAGCGGGACTTAGGGATGGGAAAAGGTTGCAGCGACGCTCAGCACTCGCACGACGCAACGGCGTCATCGGTACAAACCGCGCCCTGGCAGCAGTTCTCTGTGAGATATGCCAACAGATCGTTCATCACGGGAAAGGCCGCGCGATAGAGCACGTTTCGGCCCTGCCGCTCCTGGGTGACCAGGTCGGCATGAAACAGCTCTTTCAAATGAAAGGACAGGGCGTTCGGCGCGATGCCGAGCTGCTCAGCTAAGGCACTAGGTGTCAGGCCTTCAGGTCCAGCCACAACAAGGGCGCGAAATACGCGCAATCGGGCCTCGTGGGCCAGTGCGGATAGTGAGCGGATGACGTTTGCTTCTTGCATAACTAGATAATACATCAAGTGTTGAATCAATGAATAAACATACGCAGATTGTGTTCACTGTTTTACGACAGCAGTCCGCAAATGACCGCTTATGGAGTACAACACCAAGTGACCGCTTCTGGCCGATCTGCGACTGTCGCTGAACTACCCTGAGCAGTCCTTCAGTGAAATAGCGAAAACAAAGCGTAGATTCCCGCCAGAAACCAGTTGAGTTGCTTCGCTGCGGCCGCACTCTCGGGCGGAATCGGGACAAGTTCCACCCGTCTCCACATCGCGATGTTAATGGGCACAGTGAGCGCAACTACGGCCACCAGCCCGACAGCCAGCGGGAGGTTCAGCAGGGCGGCAACCACAGAGAGCCCTGCGATTGAGAGAAGCGTTCCCATCCAGATGCCATTGGATGTACTGGAGAGGGCGTGGCTTAAGGCGCCGCACTGATCACATTTTGCGGGCCACCCTCGGCTTGACCATCGCTTTGCCATTTCCGAGATGCCCCGTGTTTGGCAGGTGGGACAAAGCATTTTCATCATGTTGAACGTCCATTTCTGACCGGTTGCACAGGCTCAGCTCGACCCAAAGCGGACGTTGTGGGACTTAGGCAGCGCGTCCCAAAGGGCTTCTTACGATAGGTGCCTCACGTACTGGGAGATTCAGGACTGCTGCAAGCAACCCTAGAGCGATGGACATGTACCACACGATGTCATAGCTGCCCGTTCGGTCATAAAGCAAACCGCCCAGCCATACCCCAAGAAACGATCCCACCTGGTGGCTGAAGAAAACAAATCCGCTGAGCATAGAGAGGTGGGCCACGCCGAAAATCTGTGCCACAGCGGCATTTGTCACGGGCACGGTCGATAACCAGAGCAGTCCCATCAGCGCAGAGAACAAGTAGACGGATGCGGGTGAAATAGGCGCCATCAAGAAGACCGAGATGCCTACGGCGCGGGCCAGATAAATGAAAGCCAGGATTTTTCGCTTGGATAGGTGTTGTCCCAAGGTGCCCGCAACGTAGGTGCCCACGATGTTGAACAGGCCGATCAAGGCTAATGCATAGCTGGCAACCTGAGGGGCGAGGCCGTGGTCCTTGAGGTAGGCCGGCATGTGCACACCGATAAATACCACTTGAAAGCCGCAGACAAAATACCCCGCCATCAGCAGCAAAAAGCTGGGATAGGAGAGTGCCTCGCTCATAGCCTGACCCAAGGATTGAGTCTTTTTGACAGGGCTGCCTTCAAAACCCGGCTCACGTAGACCTAATGACAATGGGATTATCAGCAGAGAGAGGGCAGCCAGAACCCACAGTGCTTGTTGCCATCCCATGCTCGAGATCAAGAAGCCCTCGATCGGCACCATGAGGAACTGGCCAAACGACCCCGCGGCTGCGGCCATGCCCATTGCCCATGAGCGCTTGCTGGGCTCTACCTGTCGGCCGATGACCCCGAAGACAACGGCATAGGTCGTACCAGCCTGGGCTGCTCCGATCAGCACGCCAGTGGTCAGTGCAAACAGCATGGGGGTAGGAGCCCAGGCCATGCCGGCCAAGCCCAGAGCGTACAAAGCGCTGCCCACGAACAGTACGCGCATAGAGCCAAAACGATCTGCTGCAATACCTGCAACGACGCCTATCACGCCCCAGGCGATGTTCTGCACCGCGATGGCAAACGCAAAGGTCTCGCGAGTCCATCCATGCTCCTGGGTGATAGGTTGAAGCCACAGGCCAAAACCATGTCGTATCCCCATGGAAAGAGTCACCACGAAGCCGCCGCACAAAAGGATTTGCAGCAGCGATAGCTGAGTACCGGAAGTATTCTTCATGGACATTTACGTGTGTTTATTGTTCATTGAAGCCAAGGCTGCGGTGGCGATCACTGCGTCTTCGATGTCCTTGATCCAGTCTGCATTACCCACAGCTTGATTCAACACCCGTGCGCCGACCATGGCAGCAAACAGCACCATGGCGTCGCGAGATGGCGATGTGGGGAGCGCATCATCTTCCTGAGGTGCTCCTTCTAGGAACTTGTCGAACAGCTCATGGATGCCTGCCTTATAGGCCTGAGTCGGGCCAGTAACTTCTGTGCTGGCGGTGGCCTGAGGGGCGAACGCCAGGATGGGACAGCGCCGCTCTGGATTGCGGTTGTTGAGGTAGCCGCGCACCAGCTCCAGATTTCGCCCCTTGGCGCTGGCATCTGCGTTCTTGTAGACCTTGTCCCATTTTGTCAGCGCTTGATCGAATGCCAGGTCACAGACCTCGGCAACCAAGGCATCCTTGGACTCGAAGTGCTTATAGAACCCTCCCACGGTCATACCGCAGGCCCCCATCACTTCTGACACAGAGACGTTTTCGACGCCATGTTGACGAAACAGCAGGTTGGCGTTTTCGACAATCTTTGCACGGTTCTCTAAGGCTTTCTCTTGCGTAGAGCGGCCCATGATTACTCCTCCCTCCTGAATACAACCACCTTGCTGACCAGTTTTTGCAGTGGCGCATCGTGCTGGTTCTTGGTGACGCTCTCCACCACAGCGATGGCACGGTCAGGCTTGGATCGCGAGATCACGATGTCTTTGATGGTGCTGGTCACATGTAGCACATCGCCAGGCCTTGTGGGCTGCGACCAACTTAGCTCGGCACCGGCACCGATCACTCCTTTGCCAAGCGGCAAGCTTTGAACAATCAGCCGCATAGTGATGGCCACTGTGTGCCAGCCGCTTGCAGCCAGGCCTTGGAAAAAGGAGTCTTTCGCAGCTTGCTCATCGAGGTGAAAGGGCTGCGGATCGAACTGGGTGGCAAAGTTCAAAATCTGCTGGGTATCCAGCGCGTGCTCGGAGCTCTCAAAAACATCGCCTACGGCCAAGTCTTCCAGGTACAGCAACTTTGCTGGCTGCGCGTCTTTCATCTGTCATCCTCCAAAAGTGATTCGGTGGTTGGTGCCTTATCAATTAGATTACAATCATTATCTTATTTACTCAACATAGCGTGTTCCCTAGTCCGTAGAAGTTCGTGCCTCAAGGCTGATGGCATCACTAGCTGGGCTGGATCAGCTCGACAAGGAGTGTTATGAGCACCAAAAGCGATGACTGGATTGAAGTGAAGCGTGACGCAGAGACTGGCATTGAAAGCATCCACGCCCACTTTCAAGGGCATGCCTACGATGCCCATGCTCATGATGAGCTTCTGGTTGGGATCACCCAACAAGGGGTGCAGCGGTTCCGGTGCAATCGATCCCTGCATACCAGCGTGCCAGGCAATGCCATGCTGATCGAGCCAGGGGCCGTGCACGATGGTCATGCTCCCGATGACATTGGTTTCACCTACGTAATGCTGTATCTGCCCACGCAATGCATTGGCACGCTGTTGAACAGACGCGGGTTGAATGGGCTCGCGGGTATCGAGCCAGTCTTCAAAAATACGCTCGAAGGTGATCCGCAATTACGGGATGCCATACAGCAAGCATTTGTCGCAGTGCATGGATCAGAGGGGCGACTGGCGCGAGACCAAGCCCTAGAGCAACTGCTGGATGTGTTGTCCGCTCACCTGCAAACAGACAAGTCCGTCGTATCCAATGAAAGCAGGACACGCATGGAGCGGGTGCGGGAGCATATGCACGCCAGTCTGGGGGAGGATCTCGGATTGGATGAGCTTGCCGAGTATGCAGGCGTAGACCGCTTCCGGCTGACGCGCCAGTTCAAGTATGCCTACGGGCAGTCGCCTCACGCGTATCTGGTGAATCTTAGGCTGCGCTCGGCGCGCGCCCTGCTGGCTGCCGGGCAAAGACCTGCGCAAGTGGCAATGCAGCTCGGGTTTGCCGACCAAAGCCATCTGGGCCGCTGGTTCCAGCGGGCGTATCGAATGTCCCCGGCGTCTTATCAGCACCAGTGCACAAACGTTCTATCTTGAGGCCGGGCGTTCTTGGATTATCGGCATCTTTCACCTGGAACTGTGTTGATGTTTGATACCAAAGTAGCTCTGATTGTCCGAAATGACCTCGCCGTCTGGCAGCGCTTGAATGTGGTGGCATTCTTAGCGAGCGGCATCGCAGCAGCGGCCCCGGAGGTTATGGGTGAGCCCTATGTCGATGCTAAAGGCCGTCGCTATGGCAACATGCTGGGGCAGCCCATGATGGTGTTTGAAGGCGATGTGACCGAATTGCAGGCAGCGCATCGCAAAGGCCTTGAGCGTGAGCTGACGATCATTCCTTTCGTCCATGCGATGTTTTCAACCGGAAACGATGAGGCAAATCGCCGAGTGTTTATGGAAGAAGATGCGGACAGCCTGAACTTAGTTGGCTTGGCTGTTCGAGGTTCTAAGAAAGCCGTTGATAAAGCCATCAAGGGGCTATCCTTGCACGCTTAAAGATTGGGTACACGAACCCAAATGGTGTTGCTAAGGCAGCCCTCAATGCAGCTGTCGCCATTCAATACCCAGAGTCCGCTTTTGGCCGAACTCAGTCGGTCACGACCACCAGCCCGGTCAGCCACAACCAGCACAGGCGGTCAGTTCGACCGGAATACGCAGCATATCGAGGTAACGCACCTTCTGCGCATCTTTCCGTGATCGAGGGACGGCCAAGGAAACTAGGACAGCAGGCCAGGCGCCACCAATGAAAAAAGCCCAGTCACAAGAACTTGTGAGCTGGGCTTGTTGGGTGTGGCAACTACATGCCAGGACTCAGAGAGTCGTTAGTGACTTGCTTAAGCAATTGCTCGTGACGCAGGGTCACGAAGTGTGGGCATGTCAATGTAACGATGTTGGTTTCAGCCTCGACGCCATCCCAACTATCGTTACACCAGGCACTGCTGTCGAAGTCCGACGCAAGATCTGGGGAGTAGATGCCATTGGTTTCATTGTAGAAAAAAACGACCTCTGGTTTTCCGTTGAACTCCGCTTTCAGGATCACATAGAGGCTATGTTTCTCCTCAATGCCGGTCATCAAAGGCGCATCAGCGAGTAATGATGACGCGGCTGCTATCCACCCCTTAAAGGTGCGGAGGTCGTGGCCAGCGATGGCAAGGGCGACCTGTTCAGCAGTCAGTGCGTAGCTCTGACGATCCGCAGCTGTGCACAGCTGCTGATTGTTAGTTGCGTTCATTTCCAACTCTCTAAATTGGAAAGGCGCGGCCCGACTGGGCGACAACGCCCGTCCGGGTTAAGAAATCGCAGGCCCTTGGCCAGCGCGAGGTTCAACTAGCTTGAGCTTTAGATGGCGATATCGGACGCAAAGCACACCTTCAGATACCCATCGGAATCCTGGTATCCCGGCCAGTCTTTACTGCAACTGCTCATATCACCTGGACGATAGTTGCAGTGGCCGCAAGATGCGCAAAGATCATCGTCGGCGATGCTTTTGACGCCAAATGACTGGACCTTGAGCAATGCACCGCTCGCCAAGGCATATGCCTGGTGAATAGGGATGCAGTTCTCGCCCTCCTCTGCTGTCACTTCACACGGCCCGAACACCTTCGCCGCGGAAAAGCCAGCCCAACTATCTCCAGCCCAAAAGCCCGTCTTATCTTGTACGAATTCGTGATCCGAGAAGACAACGAACAACTTGGATTCGAGCTGCAGAATTGGCGGCACAAAGCCCAGAATGCGGTTCAGAACCGATCCTATGCCTTCGCCAGGATGCTTTTGGAAAGCGCCCTTCAAGAGCCGCGCATGCATCGTGTCAAGACGCTTGAGCACATCCTGTTCATCGAGTACCGGCCATTCACCTTCTTGTGGCAAGACATCACAGAGCAGAGATGGCACATAGGCTTGATAGTCCTTGGATTGCAGCAAAGCATATGTGCCAAGATCTTCCTCGCTGTCAGTGAACCAAGCCCACACAGGGTTATCGGTTGGCAGCACGGACGGCATCTGTTGGCGAAAGCCCAGCTGTAGCAGTCGTCTGTCGGATTCCGTTTGCGTGTAAGGCTCGTGCTGGATGAAATCATTACTCCCATCGAACATTGCTTCGATAGCCAGGCGATCCATCATTTGGCGAGGGACTACCAAGCCATGCTCTGCAGTCACGGTGAGCAACCAGCCAGAGTCCTTCGACCCGAGCTCCACCAGTGAGGTGTAGTAAATGTCGCCTTCGGAATGAATATTGGCAAAGAATGAGCCTGTTGGGCGGTCGTAGCCGCATTCCAGAACCATTTCAATTCCGTTCACGTTCGTTTGATTAATTAAGTGCTTGGACATAGGATTCCTTTCGTTGAAAGCAGAAAGGGCACCGTCCCCCCCAGGGGCATGACGGTGCCCCAAGGGTAAAAAGAGAGTTAGAAGAAGATCACCCAGCGAATACGGGACAAATTACAGAACCCTGTCTTTCGCTGTGAGCGCTTTCTGGAGCATCGTGCGAAGATGATCCTGTTCCAGTACAACACGAGCCTTATATTTCTCTTTAGCAGATGGTTCCAAGGCATCGTTTGAAGCTAATGTCCAAATTGATGCAATCACCATTACCTGGTCCATCAACAATTCAATGCTCGGGTTTTTCTCTGTATGCACCATGGATTTGTAATTCCTTGGACGTTCAAAGGTGTTTTTGAGGCTCATATTCATCTCCAGTAGATAAGGAAGATGGACACTTGCCCCAGGGCATCTAGTGCCCATCAGGGATTTATAGGTTGAGACCCAACTTGCTCATTGCCGCAGACGCCGAAGCCTGCACATTTGCTTTTCGGTATGCCAGGTACGCATCAATGTCTTTGGTACCCACGTACACGGACTTTTGATTGCCCATCAACTCAGAATGGTCCCTGCGACAAGCGGAGGCGTAAACAAATGAATAGGCTACTGCCCGCATCCGTTCCTTCACGCTTTGTTTCTCATGAAAGGTCAGATATAGCGACAGGATAAATTCATTCGCTGGTACGTTGAGATACCGCTTATTCAAATGAAACCAATCACCAACGCAACTGCGCGTTTTGAAGTTGTCAGCCTCAAGCAATAACTCAAGCTCTAGCTGAAACTCCACTTCATCGCCATGCCAGCGTGCTTGCGCAAACGCATCGCATTCTTCATTCTGATCGGCAAGAACCGTCTTATCGTAGAACTCCTTATAGCTCTTAGCCCAATTTTCTAGCGGAACCAGCGACTCGGCGAGATCGCGCATCATCGTTGAGGCATCCTTCAATTGCTTCAATTGAGTTGGATTGAGGTTCTCGAAATTACTCTGAGCTTTCACCAATGAGGTGGCGGTTCGCTTCGCATGGGCAATCTGATGTTTGATCTTCGCAACGCCTCGGAGCTGAATTTCAAAGTACCAACGTTCAATGAGCTCCATATCCAATGACGCGCCACGCCTTGAAGCCTTCAATGGATGCAATTCGAGATAGCGTTCAAGGATTGATTTCTTATTCATACGGCCTCCAAATATTCGAACAAAGAAAAACCCACTACCCGACGAATTTCGGGTAATGGGTTGGTTAGAGCCTCTGCTTAGTTATCTGTGCCAGTTGCCTTGCGAGACAACGGGAGCATGATGACGTTGGCAGAAGGAGCCGGTGGCTTAGGCGATTTATGGGACTTTTGCAGCTTGTACTCATTGAGAGCCACACGGGTCCAACGAGCAAAGCAAACGCTAAGCGACCAAAGGGCACGAAGCAACTCCAAACACTTTCGCTTGATTCGCGCAGTAGCCTGACCCACGTCATGAGCCTTTGCATATCGAATCTGCGAGCGCTTGACCGTCTCTTCCGCCATCAGATAGGCACCTAGGAACTGAAGTTTCAGATCCGGGTACATATCCAACGTGTTGAGAAATATGCGTGCTACGACAGGGTCGTTGACGCGAGAGATCATCTTCACCAGCAGCTGGCGATCCACGTCAAAAGGCGAGGATGCCGGCTTCTTGGCAGAACGTTGAGATTGATGCATGTGTTGCTCCTAGATGTTGGGCAACACGGTCCCCGACGGGATTGTGTTATCCCGTGGGGTTGAAGAATGTCCTCGCCAGCGTGAGCTGATGCGCATCTCTCAAGGACTCAGATGCTACAAAGCTCCGAAGAGCCAATGTGCGTCGATTTTAGCGCCGAAACTGAGTGCAACGCAATCCTTGCTTCCAGCAAAGCAACCATCATTTCTTAAAATGCCTCATAATATGTTCTGTCATTTTAATGGAGCATATTGATGTCTAACTCTGCGGTGTCGTACAAGGATCTGCTGGCCCAACGCGCAACACTCGAAGCCCAGATTGAAGCAGCACGTAAAAGCGAAATCGGCACAGCCGTGCAACAGATTAAGGGTTTGATCGCGACATATGGATTGACCCAAGACGATATATTCCCCCAAGCGAAAGCAAAAGCAACTCGCGGCTCTGTTGACCCCAAGTATCGTGACCCTGAGACTGGTCAAACTTGGACAGGCCGTGGCAAGCCTCCTGTCTGGATCAAAGATAAGGATCGCTCGCAATTCGAAATCAAATGATTGCAGCAGGTTTGATATTAGATGGCCACTAAGTGGCCATTTTTTATGAGCACTTAAAATAGATCAGGCATATTCAAGTGCCAGCACTTCCTCGCGAGCTTCATCTGGCACAGTTTCTACAGCCGCTCGTTGTTGGACAGGCAATGCTTTCTTGGCTGCCTCCACCACTTCTATTTCTGTGGTGTGCTTGTTCTCCTGCAGCTGCAGCACGCCCTCATCGATAGTGCCCTGGATGATGGGCACCAGGACCAGCACATCGCGGATCTGACCCAAGCGGTAGGCCCGGTCCTCTGCCTGGCGCATCAAGGCTGGCGTCCACGGCATGGAGGCAAATGCCACGATGTTGGCAGCCGTCAGCGTGATGCCCACGCCCGCAGCCATGGTGGTGCCAATGAATACCTTGATGCTTGCGTCCCTCTGGAACGCATCTACCGCAGCCTGCCGACGCTTCAAGCTATCTGAGCCGACCAGCGAGACACAGCCTACGCCAAGGCTGGCCAGGGCCTGTTTAAGGGCCTCCACGGTGCTCATGTACTCGCAGAAGATGATGAGCTTGTCGTCCTCTCCCATTGCCTGCACGGTTTCGACCAGGTACGGAACCTTCAGACCTTCAAGGCATTTACGCAGGCGAACGATCTTGGGCATGGCCTGCAGGGTCATGTCGCCATAGATCTCCTTGTAGACATCGAGCCCCTCTGGCGACAGAGGCACAAACTGCCTCGCCTTGTCACCCAGATCCTTGAGCACGTCCTTGCTGCGACGGATCATCCAGCCCTGGATCGCTGCAGCCAGTGCTGCTCGCTTCTCAGGGCTACCCGCGTAGCTCTTGCGGAACTCAGCCAGCGTGAGACTACCGAGGCGATGGCCCGTGATGCGCAGCAGCGTATGCATCTCAATCTCGCGATTGAGCAACGGCGTGCCGGTGACGACAAAGCATCGCTCTATCCGTGCTGCCAGCAGGAACACATTGCGCGTGCGGCCGCTCTTGTATTCCTTCAGGTAGTGGGCTTCATCCACGGCCATCACCGCGAACTCCAGCTCACTCTCGCGCACTAGGCCGCCCATGCGTTCGTAGTTGCCGATCACCCAGTCACAGCCAGCCAGCGTCGAAATCCGGTCCTCACCGATCATCCCGACGCGAGCGTCTGGGTAGACCATCTTGATCTCTCGCTCCCAGTTCAAACGTAGGGATGCAGGGCATACGATCAGGACCCGGCCGCTGCCAGCAGCCATCCGGGATGCCACGACCGTCTGGCGGCTTTTGCCCAGGCCCATGTCATCGCCCATGCAGGCGCCCGATTGGCGCAGCATATGTGCGACGCCTTCGGCCTGGTAGTCGCGCAGCACGCCACAGGCGACCATGCTGGCCAGGGCCACCCGGTCATACGGCATGTCATCGACGTGGCCATGCTCAGTCGACAGGAAACCGGTGCCCTCTTCTTCACCAGGCCCGCCGCCCCCGCCCAGCGGTGGCGATGCAGCGGGCACGCTGATAGGCGAGCCTTCGTTGCCACTTGTGGTCAACTCTTCGATGACCACCGGCTGCTCATGGACGAATACGAACTCCGACGACACGCCGGCAATGCTGGCCAGCCGCTCCATGATGAGCTCAGGATCGGCTCTGACTTGCCACGCTGACGCATGCTTGTGGAAGTAGCCGCCCAACGAACGCATCGCCTTCACGCATAGCGGGTCGTAGGTAAAGCTAACCGCCCATGAACCGCGTGTTAGGTCTCCCTTCACCAGCGGGAAGATCTGAACATCGAGCAACTGCGAGAAGTAGTCGGGATCAGGAGCTGCGACAGCGGCGCGCAGTTGCACATCGAGCTGCTCTATATCCACGAAGTGCCCAGCAAACGCATGCTTAATCACATCGTCGGCATAACTGGAGTCGGTAGTTTGAAGCAGCCACATGCGCCGAGCTCCACTCCACCAAGCATCGTAGTTTGCAAGTGGACGGCTCACACCTGGAACTGCCAGGAGCTGCAGGCCGAGCCTGCGTCCATCCGAGACGGCTTTGATAAGGAGATCCGGCGGGCGGATCGTGACGGGCCTAGGCAACATCAAAGCCCCTCGCGAACAACTCTTGTTGCTGGTGACTCATAACCCCAACCTTCGGCCATCCATAGCGCCCATGTGAGCGTTGAATCAGAAACCTGCAGCCCCGATATAAGCGGATCAAAATCGCTGGAACACTTCAAGATAAAAGTGTCGTAGGACTTCCCGATCAGAGCGATATTTTTATTGAACACATCCTGGCAAGTATTGGCCCATGCCACAGGATCGAAATTCGTATCGACTGGATCGGGAACAACGAGCCCCAAAAATTGATATTTTTCTTGCACCATATTCTCCTGTGGACTCAATTGGCGACTGAGCATGCGCCACAGGAAAACCGATATTTATTCTGTCATCTGGTAGCTGAAGTTATGACGGACAAGCCATAACCGCACCACCGCATCAACGCGACTATCAAAGTCGCCAATCAACATAGAGTCCGACTGCGACGACTCATCGTATGTGACCGTGAGACGCGTGTGCCAGGTAGCATCAAACTGGAGCTTGCAATATCCCACGCATACATCCTTGCCATTGGAATCTCGCACGACTAAGAATGCGGGTGCATTTTCTTCATTCACCTTTTGCGATGGCGCAACCACCATGGTGAATCGACCATCGACAAGCAATGTGATGTCGTCCGAGGCCTGTTGATCGGGATGTAAAGTCAAGATGTGCTCCTTGGTTAAAAACGGTCTTTAAGCAGGCTGGCCTGCGTGGTAGGGTTCCTGCACTTCGCCTGAGGAGCCATCCGACTGCTCCGTGGACGAGCGGCGTGAAGCCTCGAACTCAATGGTCTTCACACGCGACAGCAGAAGTGCGACATCCTGGGCCTCGATCTTGAACACCATCACTTGGCCGCCAGTAGCCTCATCGCGCGCCATGTACTCAAGCTCTTCCCCCATCACTAGCACTCTGGCTCCCTTGCGCAGGAGCCGCGCGGCATCGCGAGCCTTCGCGCCGTAGATTTCCACCTCGCGCCAAAAACCGCCGACCTCTTCGATTCCGCCCTCCTCGGTGCGGCCGTATCGGCTGAACCGAACACGCATACTGGCGACATCAAACTCGCCGTTAGGCCCACCCTTGAGCGTCCTGAGACTAGGAGAGCTACCCAGGTTTCCCTTGCCGATAAACAATTGCGACATATCCAATTTCCTTGCAGTGCTGATTGAATGCCCGAGCTGCTGCACCAGGTCAGCCCAGGCACGGACTTAGAGGGTCGAAATCGGGGAGCGTGGATAAAGAAAGACAGGAGCCTTGTCCACGCTCACACGAATACGCTTGATATCGCCACGCGTCTGCTGGTGCTCCTCATTCAAGGCCACAGCGCGCTGGGACGCTGCCATGCACCATTGACGGAGTTCACTGGGCAGGCCTGACGCAAGCTCCTCCACCTCTTCAAAGCTCAAATGGCGGTTAGAGCCCATGCGTTGGCGCCAGCGCAGAAAGACATAGCCCGTTGTGCTTTTCTGGTGCACGACCAGATAGAAGCTCAGTCCTGGAACAGATTTCGACTTCTCGGACAAATCGCGCATCTGCTTCAGGATTGCGTCAATGCCGTCAAGCTTCTGGCGCAATCTGGACAGGGTGCCCCTACCCGTAAGGGCCTTTACGTCAGCTCGATCTTGACAGTCCTGATCCGCCAGGGCTTGACGACCCCAGAGCACGTTGTTGACGACTCGGCCACGACCGGTGTGCTGCGAAGCCCCTTTTATTTCCAGATCCCTTTTCACACCAATCCCTTTCAATATCAGTTCCAAACGACTGCGCGCGGTCTTAATCAGCGGTGGCTGTAGCTTCTGGGCCAGTAGATGCGGATGCATCGGAGCCACGCTCTTGCGCCTGCTGCAATTGGTCGCCAACTTGCTGCAGCAACGCACGTTCGGCTTCGCTGATGTTGATGAGTCGGCGCGAATGCGAAGGCTTCACCTCGGCCTTGTAAATCTGAGCTGGCACTGCACCAAACGTGCTCACCACAAACTGAATGCGCTTCGCCGCTTCCGGGTCTGCACTGAACCAGTCAGAACGGCTCAGCTCACGAATCTCTGGACGACCGAGCCATTTGTCGAATCGGGCGGTGCCGTAGAACACGCCAAGGATGGCGCGGCTCATTGCGCTCAGCACAGCACGCGCCTGCTCATCACTCAGCAAGTTCTTGCGCTGCAGCGTCTTCTGGATACGAACAAAGTAGTCGTAGTCCACGATCAACATGGAGATCGCATAGCCGTAAGGGCTGCGGAATCCGAGGTTCAGGGTCATAGGGCGAGCGGACTGAACGATGCTCAGGCTCAGGCCGCGCTTGCGCTGGCTCTCCAGCAGCTCCTCGGCTTTAGCGATTTGGGCGCGCAACGACTCTTGAACTCGCGAGATGCCGTACTCATGGCGTACCAGTGCCCAATCTGCATATGGGTTGTCACGGCTCGTCAGTACCCAAAGATTCCGCAGAGAGGAAGCAACGCGCTTGCCGCCAATGATCGCGTTCAAGCGCTTTTCAGGCTCCCCAGATCGCCCCTGAAAAAGTCGGTGGGCCTCGATGGTGTGAATCGTCATCTGGTCCACGCCTTCGTTCGTCAGCGGCCCGAGATCATCAATGCCTTGCGCTTCGGAGTTCGTCACCACCGCGTCCGCACCACGACGATCGCGTCGCTCCGCTTGCATCTTCTGGAATTGCTCTTTGCGATCTTCCAGCTCTACATAGCGATCAAACAAAGGATCGTCTTCAGACGCGCCAGCCTGGATGAATGCCGCCAAAGCAGCTTCTTCACCAGCAATTGAGTAGCCGTCACGAAATGGCGAATTCGGGTCGGTGGCGAATTTAATGCCTGGTGCACCTGCACCCAATACACCGGCCAGCATTACTGGCTGAAAGCCGGGGTCTGTTTTGATTCGATCAGTAGCCAAGGTCTTCTCCTTAAATTAAATACTTCGTCTATCCAGCGTCCGGGACTTCTCCCGACTTGCCGCCCTCGTCGGCACTGGCGTTCTCTATTGCCACTTGCGCAGCTTCTTTAGCGATGTCTTCATTCCAACCGTCGATAAATGGAAAGTGCTTCTTACTAACTGATGGCAGCCGCTCGGCAATGGGCTGTCTTAGCAAATCGAGTACCGCATCGCGATTCACGGTCACCAGCGTTTTCGTGTTCTTCTGCACGCGGACATTAATAAATCCGGTCTCTTGCAACCGCTGGAGAGTTCGTTTTACGGTGGGTAATGGAATGGTTCTGCACAGTTCGACTTCAGTGATCGACCCAGACGTAATGGCAATCTCTCCAATATCCCCCCGCTCTTTGAGTAAGACCCAAAGAACCGCAGCATCCGTGTAGCTTCTGAATTGCTGAACGAGCTGAATAAATAGATCGTTCCCTGATTTCTGATAGCTCATATTGCTTCTCTTGAAAATTGCTGTGGCTCATTTCGAGCTACATGGCACTAAGTGCCGCGTGGCTCATTTCGAGCTACATGGCACTAAGTGCCGTGTGGTTCATTTCGAGCTACTTGGCACTGAGTGCCATATGGCCCATCTCGGGTTATTCGGAAGTCAGCTCATTTCTTCGCCATTCCGACCTTCGCTGCCCGCTCATTGCGAAGAGCAAGCAACTTGGCACGCGCCGCTTCTTTGCCCAAAGGCCCATTGCCTTCGACCGCCACTCGCACTGGATTGGCGACGGCGTTGGCCGATCCTTCGTGAAAAGCTTTCAGCGATGCTTCTTTCTGGGCCTGTTGAGCATCGGCCTGTTTGGCTAACTCAATGCGCTCTGCAGCGATGACGGGGGCATACGCCCAGATGCATTCGCCGGCTCTATATTTCTTCACCACACTGTTTAGCCAGGCCACTGGCGACTTCACTTTATGAAATCGCCGGTTCGCACCTTCCATCTCGTCCAACGCTTGCTGTTGTTGCTCAAGGGGAAACTTGGCCAGCACCTTGGAGAGGGACGCGTGCAGTGACTTCTCAATCCAGGTGGGGAAGATGAGGCCAGAGGCAAGTCCGGCATTCAGCTTGTCCGAACTCGAAGACTTACCACCCTCACCTGCCTGAACGTCAGCCGTGCTGCTGGTGTTCACCGGCGAAGTAGTAGTGGATTGAATAGAAGTCCTTTGAATATTGATTGCGGGAAACGGCAGATCAAGCCTGCAGGTTTCGTCCAAAGAGTCAGGCTCTTGTTTGCAGGAAACGGCAAACGATTCCTTCGCTCCACCCTCGCTACCCTTATCACTAAAGCTCTTCGCTAACTCCTTGCTGGCATTGGAGATTTGCTCCGACTTGGCGGGCTGCTCACTGATCGAAGAAGTAGCTCCAGCTTGTCGGATTTCGACAGGTTTGTGAGGCACCAGATCGTCGTTCAAAAAAGACAGCAAGAGATCGCGCGGGCGGGGAGCAGGAGGGGTCGCGGATAGTCCGAGCGTCGCTTGCGAGAACGCGAATGAAAGCCCGGACAGGTCCAGCGTCTGGTTCGTGGCTGGAGCGCTATTTGACGGTGCAGCCTTCGTTGACGCCGCAGGAGTAGCCTTGTCCGCGTCAGCCTTGCGAGGCAAAGGCTTGATGCTTTGCCCACGCAGGCACAGCAGAATGGCGTCGAAGTTAATGCGGACCAAAGCTCCGCCGATGCCGACCTCGTTAATGAGTCCAGCCTTCTTCAGCCGCTCCCGAGCATTGCGCTGGACCTTCGGACCGAGCACAAGCGCTGTTGAGATTTCATCCTGGCTGACCGGGATAGCGCCATCGGTAAGCTGGGCTAGCTTCAGACACTCCCGGTGCCGCTGCAGCAGATAGGCCAAGTACAGCCCGCCTGCGATGCTTCCAGCCACATCAGCCAGGGGCTTGTAGTAGACCTTGCAGCCCTTGAACCAGCTACTTGCCAAGTCCCACGTAAGTTTCTGCCCCTTGCCGCGCATGGCCAATGCCTTGGCGAGTGCAGGTACGTTCAGGCGGTAGTTCAGCACCGCAGGACGCCCAACGAGCATCTCTTCGAGAACGCCCTCGCCCATCAGCAGCTCGCGCACACTGGCTTGCTCGGTGCGGGTCAGCCCAATGGCCGACTTCCACTGCTGCAAGGACATAAAGAACCAGCCACCGCGCTCGGGATGGTTGCGGAGACTGTGGCGCGTCCAGTAGAGCGCCATGCCCACGAAGATGGCGGCTTTGTGGCCGAATTTTTCAGCCAGCACCGGATGAAATGGAACGAAACCTCGATCGTCCAGATGCAGAAAAATTTGCTCGGCACCCTGGTGGATCGGCGCATCCTCCGGCAGTTCATAACGAACTGTTGGAATTGCTGCGAGTGAAAGAGAGCCGCGCACTGACAAGCTCCATCAGTGCGCAGCTGCGGCTACGGAGGTTGTCGCTGCACTGCGCATTGCGCTGGCCAAGGGCATGGCTTGCTGCTGCAAAAGCTCAAGCAAGCGCCGCTTCGAGATCCGATAGGTAATGATGCGGCCCTGACCTGCTTGCTCATGCAGGATGCCCAAGTCCACGAGGGTCTTGCGGCAGGTTTGCTGCTGTGCCCTCGTTATGCCGGTGTCCTTGGTGCAGCATGACGATGACATAAGGATTTCGAAAAAATCCTCCGACTCGCTGCGACGTTCCCGCTCCATCGCATAGGTAAGCCAGAGTGCGCTCAAGACGTTACCAGTGAGATCCACGAATGCGCGGTTGATGGTGATGGGCTCTTGGCCGATGAGTTCCAGAAACAGTGCGGACTTCAGAAATTCACTATCACTATTCGACAGCTGGGCGGATAAATTCTTGGTGTTCTTCATGTTCAAGCTATATCGATAATGGTTGTAAATAGAACGTCCTACGGCTGATTTATTTTCCAACCGGGAAAGCATTTCTCCTGGGAAGAGCCAGGCTATCCTCGTCTTCAAACTCTTTGAGTGTTGAATAAAGCGAGTCGATGGTGTACTCCGCAAAACGAGAATGCAGCTCGAAAATCCAATCACGTAGAGATTTCCCAGGCGCCGATTGGCTGGTAATTTCGGCCCAAGCTTGATGAATCTGATCCCGAACATCAAACTTCTTGGGTAATTTGGCCCTACCGCCGGTGACGCTTCCACCAACCAATTCACGCATCCTACGAATATCGTCTGCGGAGCGCTTAAAAAGCCGGGTAATCAGTGCACGCGATGCGCCATTACGCACAAAATATTCGCAAAGTGCATCGTCTTGCCGTTGTCGGTCCAGGCCTTCCAATTGCTGCCGGAGTTCGCCAGGAGAAAATACGAGTTTAACCCTCGTTAACTTAGTAGAAATATCCAGAATATCGCGAGTCTTGCGATGCCGAAGTTGGTCAATCAGTTCGGCATCGCAACCCATCTGCAATAACTGATCTATTCCAACCTCGGTTTCGATAGCACGAATTACCTCCGTCAGCAGCAGAAAATTTAACTGCGGATTCGTGTGAATATCGACGGGAACAATATGATCTGTCATTGCTTAACTAACGTGTTTATTCCGTAAATAACGGTTTATAGGCTTCGCGGCTATCCTCTTGCACGGCGATATTAAATTCAGCGAGTGTTTGCATCAGTGCAGACAAGCATCTAGCAACCGCCGCATTGCCGAAGAGATACCCATAATGGTCAGAAGTGACATAAAGCTGCCCGTTCTTCCCGCACAGAATTGCTCTATCTGTGCACTCCTGACGGAACGTATCAACGCCAGCCTGAATAGCCTTTACCCAGCGGCTTTCTGGGTCGCATTTCGAGAGTAGGTTTGCGTTGCACTGCCCGGTTTGCGTTGCAAGAAATGGCCAGAGATACACACGCAGAGTTTCGAGTTCTTCGGAGAGCTTTTGATCACCCAAATACGACATACGTTCTGGAATATCCACCAAGAACCCGTATGGCAATGCCGGCATTGGCTTCACGAAGTCCGACAACGGTACGACAGCATTCAGATCCACAAGATTCTGCGATAGCCGTGCGGAAAACGCTGCCAGCTTGTCTGCTGGGCCAGCACCCGCCCCTTGCCGATCGGCCTTTGTGGTGGCTCTTTTACTGCTAGGCGATGCAGCCGCCGACACGCCGCCAAGCATTCCCGACAGTGGCGCCTGCTTGGCTTGCTGTTGCACCTTCTTGTTCTCGCTCTCTATCGAGCGCATGTCCTCAACAGAAAGCTTCGGGTCCTGGAGATAGGACTGGACGACTGACTCGATATGGTCGGCGGCAATGCCAAAGTGCTTCGAGGATACAGACTGGATCTGGGTGAGCAGCGATTGAACATCCAACTTGACCTCTGTCCGGCTTGCAGGATCGGCCTCGGAGTTCGCTTGCTCCATGGCCTCAAGATCGGTCGCGTGCATCAAGAAGATTTCCTCGATGGAGTTTTTGACCTCATCACGCTTATCAAACTTAGATGCCATTTCGTGAAGTGCTGAAACGGTAGGACGAATATTTATATTCACGTCAGACGTTTGAAGCCAATTACCAATCAACGCGAGATTTTCGACAGCGAAGATGAAGTTTTGAACCATCCTCACGCCATAGCTCAATCCAACCTCTTTAAGTGCTTTATTAAGTTCGGTGGCGGAGAATGATTTAGCAGTCTCCTTCTCAATTTCACGCTTGTAATTCATCACGCCCTGAGCTCGCTCCCAGAACGAAATATCACTTCGATTGTCGTTTTCGCTCAAGTGCGCGGCAATGACAGCAGCCTCGCCAGGCCACTTTCGAGTAACGACATGGATGCGCCGCAGTTTCTCGACGCCTTCATTCACCAGCTCTTTTGCGATCTCCACACGAGTATTTCCGCCACCATATGGAAAATACTTCTCCGTAGGGTTTCGACGCGTAACCGAGAACATGTTGGTGATGCCATCGACCTTCATACTCGCTTTGATTTCCGCCCGCTGGGAATTAGCTTTCTTGCGAGGATTCAGCGAATATTCATCAATATCAAAAACATCCAAGACGATGATGGAGCCATCAATCTCATCCATCGGATCAAAACTGGTAGTTGATCTTTCAGAGTCTCGTTGAAGAGCTGCTTTAGCCGCCTCAAGACGTGCTTGATTTGGAGTGAGCTTTGGTTTATCTGGTGCAGTCATAGCTGACGTCCCTTGCTTATTTCCAGGGGACGTAGTTAGGTTTAGCGAGGCTGCCCGTTCGCGAGCAGTCATGGTTTCAGGTGTACGCATGCTTTCCTCCTAAAATTAATTGGAGGGTGCGTTCAGATCGAGATATTGGGGGTGGTTAGATGCGTACATCTCCGACACGCTGGGCACAATTTCCCAAAGAAGGGAATGAAGCGTGTTGGACGCTTTCACTGGATCAACCCAATGCACTGGAACTCCGGCACTGGCTGCTTTTTTCCAAGCCGTTGCATCGGGAACATCGGTATCCAGCATCGTGATTTTTCCGCTCAGCTCAATAAAGCTTTCGCGAATCATTGCGGACATTTCCTTGCTATCGCTTGTCTTCTGGCTTTTATTGAGAAATGCCTTCATCTGAGGCATCTTCAAGCCCATGCTAGACACGCTATCGTGGCGCTCAATGAGTGCCTTCACATTTGCGATGAACTCGCGAGCAGAGATCATGTCTGGCGTTGCAGGCACAAGAAGCAGATCAGCAGCAACCACAGCAGCATCTTGCAGATGACCCACAGCACCTTGGGTATCAATAATCACCACGTCATATGCGCTAGCGATTGCAGGGTGCTTCAAGGGGTTCTTGAAGCTGAACTGCATGCTCACTGGATTGCGATTGGCCATCCAGACCTGCAAAGACGAGTCCTTGGCGTCAGAGCGAACGATATGCAGGCAACCGCCCTCGCTCTTAGGTGCCTTCTCAAGCTTGCCTTGATAGGAAGTCGGTGGCAGTTGGCAATGCGAGATGCAGTCCGGGGTCAGTGCACCAGACTGCACCAACTGCGTGAGCCCAAAAGGTGCCGCATAGCGCAACTGGTAATAGCGTGAGAGCGACGGCTGAATATCGCCGTCGATCAGCAGCGTCCTAAAGCCGATGTCGTGCAGCAGGCCGCCCAGATTCGCAGCTGTAGTTGTCTTGCCGACTCCGCCCTTAGAGGCCAGAACAGTGATGATGAACATTGAAAGTCCTCGTTGAATGGTTGTTGATCCATTCAACGGGAGCTGAAGTTCGCTCGCGCATTGGTAGGCCGTTGCGACCCAAACTTAGGCCGCAGTGGCCCTCAGAAGCCACCCTCGATCGATGGTTATTTCGTAACTTTTTGTTGAATATCAGGCAAAAAGCCTTGACTTCCATCTAAAAAAAGTGTCAGAAAATATACATCGTATCTAATATAAAGAAGAAGCTCGGACTGAGGTGTCACGACCGTGATACCCGCCCCCAGTTTGCTCAGAACTTTCGTGCCATGTACCGAAGCATCGGCATGGATCTGCACGCTTGTGCGCAGTTTCTTCATGTGTCGACCAAGACTGTAGATAACTGGGAATCCGGCAAGCACGACATCCCAACCTACAGACTGCTGCGCCTGCTCAGTCGTATGAAGCGGTTGGCGCGTTATAGCGGCCAGGATGTTGGGCTGTCGCACTGCCTCTGCTTTATTCAGGGGTAATGCCTGCTGCCTTGATGACCTGCCCCCACTTGGTGGTTTCGGCGGCTTGGAATTGTGCCAACTCCGAGGCTGAGGTGGTCCAGGCTTCAGAGCCGGACATATTGAAGAAGGACTTGGCCGCAGCGCTGTTCACTGCCTTGGTCAGCAGTTGATTGAGCCTGGTCGCGACAGGTGCTGGTGTATTGGCAGGCGTGTAGGCTGCGAACCAGTAGCCCATGTCATAACCTTTGACACCGGCTTCCGCGATGGTCGGAACATCAGGCAACTGTGCGCTGCGCTTCTGGGTGGAATATCCCAATGGGCGCAACTTACCCGCCTTGATCTGAGGAACGCCCGTCGAGACGTCTGTAATCATCAGATTTATTTGTCCTCCAAGAAGGTCCGTGAGAGCAAGCGGATTGCTCTTGTAGGGAACGTGAAGGATATCGACGCCAGCGAGCTGCTTCAGCATTTCGCCAGCGACTCTGCTTGAAGAGCTGCCGCTGCCGAAACTCAGCTTGCCGGGATTGGCTTTGGCGTAGCCCAGCAGATCGCCTACGGACTGATAAGGCGAAGTCGCGGGAACGACCAGAACCTGCCCACCTTTGCCCAGACCTGTGATGGGGGTGAAATCCTTGACAGGGTCATAGGAGAGTTTCTTGTACAAATGCTCGTTGGCAGCATGCGTCGTATTGGTCGTGATGAGCACGGTGTAGCCATCAGGCGCGGCCTTGGCCACCGCTTGAGCCGCAATCATGCCACTGGCGCCGCCTTTGTTTTCCACCACGACCGGCTGCTTGGTTTGCTCGGAAACGGCTTGTCCCAAGGCGCGTGCAAGCTGGTCTGTGGCACTGCCAGCGGCAAACGGAACAACAAAGGTAATAGGCTTGTTTGGAAATTCGCCCTGTGCAAAGGCCAAGGGGCTGAGCGCCAGGCTTGCACCGCATGCAAGAACAGTGCGTCGTGTCGGAAATTTCATGGTTTGTCTCCTAGTGGTTGTTGTAGAGAATTCAGGCGCTCGGGCCGACGAGCAATGACTCGAGATGGCATGGAACCACGACAGGCATTTCAAGCACCCTGAAGCACAGCGTTTTTCCATGGCTGTCCAGGTTCAGCGAGTCATTGACTCCCCCATCCAGCACGTTGTCGAGCACCAAATTCATGGCGTGGAGCTTGGGTAGCAGGTATCGCCGGATATGGCTTGGCTTGCGGTCTGCAAACAGACGAATCACGGCTTGTTCGGTGACTTGTTCGCAGACCACTTCCCACAAATCCGGATGCCATGCAATGACGCTGATGTTGGAGCGGTTCCCTTTGTCACCCGTGCGTCCATGCGCAACTCGGTAAAGGGGAACGGTAAGGGTTGAGTTCATGGCTTACTCCTGATGAGGCTTGGTCCAGTGGAAGCCAGTCGTAATCTGTTGCTGGGGCACCAGGCACGACACCATTCCCAGGCGCTGGCGCATATGGGTGCGAACGCCCCCTCCTCCCGCCGGGCCGCAGCAATACAAGGCGTTTATTTCGCGTGGCAGACGCGCAGCGACTGCATGGTCGGCATGCTGCCAGGCCATGCGAAGCCGAACATCCCGGGATTCGCCGGCAATGCTTGTTTCAGTCAGCCAGTCGCTGCTGTCGTTTCCCCAGACGCTGGTTACGCCGATCAGGTCTGTTCTAAGGGGCGCAATATTCGCTAGGCGCCTGGATATGGTCTGGGCGGCCAAACGCGCACGTTCAGCAGCTCTTGGACCTGCGTAGGAGATCTCTCCCTCAGCAAACCACCCTGACTCAAAGCAGACATTGACTTTGAGCATCTCAGGCCTCGGGTGGCCGATGACACCTTCCAGGCGCACCCGGTCAGGTCCGACCGAAATCACTTCTGCCTGGGTGATGTCGGCAACAACGTCTGGCGTGAGGTAGCAGGCAGGGTCATGGATTTCGTAGAGCAGTTGCTCTTTGACCGTGGCTGCAGTGATGCAGCCCCCGGTCAGAGATGGCTTGAAGATCGTGCTGTTGCCCGCGCTGTCGATTTCGGCAATGGGATACCCCAGGCGGTCCATGTCCGGTACATCTTTGTACCCGGGGTCTGCGAAATAGCCGCCAGAGACCTGGGTTCCACATTCCAGCAGATGACCGGTCATCGTGGCTCGGGCCAGGCGATTCCAGTCATCCCAGGCCCAGCCGAAGTGGGCCATGGCAGGTCCCACAACAAGTGAGGGGTCGGAAACGCGGCCGCACACAACGATGTCTGCACCTGCCAGCAAGGCCTCGGCAATGGGTCGTGCACCTATATAGGCATTGGCGCTCACCAGTTGCTGTTCTGGCATGTCCGAGCCCAGAGCTTTTTCGAGCAGCTGGTAATGCGCGGGGCCGCTGAGGTCATCCCCATGAACCACCGCTATTTGGGGTGGGCGCGTTCCGAGTTCCTTGGCCAATACAGCGATGGCCCGGGCTGCGCCTTGTGGGTTGGCCGCACCAAAGTTGCTGACGATTCGAATGCCATGCGCGAGGCAGTCGGCGAGCACGGGCCGGAGAAACTCCACCATGAGAGGCTCATAGCCTGCATCGGGATTCTGACGACGAGCAAGCTGTGCCAGTGCCAGAGTGCGCTCGGCAAGCGTTTCAAAGATCAGAAAGGCAGGCTTGCTTTGCCGAACCAGCTCCTGCACGACGGGTTTCGCTGCATCAACTCGATCGCCGGAAAAGCCTGCCGCACATCCGATGAGCAATGACGTCGTTTCGTTTTGCACTCTTGTCATGAAACCTCCTGTTGCCCACTATAGAAAAACCGCTATAAGCTGTGAAATCGATTATTGAGATTAATTAATCGGCATTTCAAATGAATCTATCGTCGCGCGATGTGCAGGCATTCCTTGTACTCGCCAAACAAAAGAACTTCACCCAGGCCGCCAGCATGTGCCACCTGTCACAACCGGCTTTCAGTGCACTCATCCGCTCCTTGGAGCAAACGGTAGGGCTCAAGCTTTTCGACCGCAGCACAAGACACGTGGTGCTTACCCGTGAAGGGGAACGATTTCTGCAGTCTGCGGAGCGCCTCGCCGCAGAGTTCGCTGCCTGCGAAAGAGCGATGCGTGATACAGCACAACTGGCCCAGGGACATGTCTCAGTTGCATTGCTGCCATCCCTTGCCGCAGGCTGGCTTCCTGAAGTGCTGAAGGTGTACACGGCCCGGTATCCGGGAGTTCAGCTGGGTGTATTGGACGTGCTGTCCGAGCCATGCATTGCTGCCGTGGCCAATGGAGAGGCGGATTTTGCGCTGGCCGCCATACGCGTGGATACCCCCGACCTGAAGGCAGAGCCGTTTTGCAGTGACGGCTTCTATATGGTGTGCCCTAGCGACCATCCATTGGCGGACAGGGACGCGCTGTCGCTGGAGGATCTGACGCCCTGGCCGTTCATCCACCTGGCACGCCACAGCAGCGTTCGTCAGTATCTGGATGCCGCTTTTTTCCCTCGAAAGATGCAGACTTTCGTTGAAGTTGAGCAATTGGCCACCGTGATGGGGCTGGTGCAAGCCGGACTAGGCATCACCGTAGCCCCCGCGCTGAGTCTATTTCACTTTGATAAGCCCGGGCTGGTGGCGCGGCACCTGCCGCTGCCGGGTATGGACCGGCAGATCTATATGGTCCGGAAGCGAGAGCGCAGCCTTTCATTGGTTGCTGAAGCGCTCTATCAATTGATGCAGGACATGCCTCCTTCAAACACTTGACTTGGTGCTCTCCGTGAATCAGTCACCCAGCAGCTCTGTGCCTGTACATGCCCCCTCCCCATCTACCGTGACAGGGTTTTATCGAGCCAGTAGCCAACCCTGCAGCCAGTCCTTTGTCGAGGCCAAATACCCGGGCAATAACCACCACCGTGATCAAGCCGGACAAGGCCACCACGACGGCCATCATGATTTCCTTGACCGAATGACGCCCCAAAGAATTGAAGAACTGCGGGCCGCTTTCAAAGCCTACGGCGTATATGAACAAGGCGAAAAGCACAGCCTTGATGCCTGAATCGATCTGAATGCCGATCTGGCTGATCAAGACCACTGCCAATAACGAACCAGCCACACCACCTAATTGGAATGACCCGAAGCGGAACTTGCCGACCCAGTACCCCAGAGCCAGAGACGCGAAAAGTGCGGCCTCTGGTGATCGGTGAAAGATGCTTTTGAGTAAGTCCACGGCCACCTCTACTTCCGGATAAAAGGATCAAGCAACGGAAAGCCCGTCCAGACCCCTAAATGCAGGGGCTTGGAAATGCTTGAACTCAGGAGAAAGCGGTTTGCTATTAGGAAGCGTGGATCGAGATCGCCTATCTCAAAACTGATGCCACGTCCATTGGCTGGGTAGTTTCTTGTCTTCTTCTATTTCTATCCACTATTAAAGACAAAAGCGTGCCGAAATGTAGGACGTTACCGATTATTCTTTTCACAATACCCATGGCTCTCCAGTTACGGCTTGGCATTGACCGCCAATATTGACAAGCCACCGGCATCAACCGGCGGTCAAGCCTTTGGCGCCGAGACTGGATTGAGCTGGATCGCAGCCTGGGCGCCGGCTACCGGTTAGCGCAAGGTTCGTCGGTTTATGGAGCGCCGGGTTGCCGCCAGATTGCTTCGACGCGTCAAGGGTTGGGCCACATTGGGATCCGCTGCATTGGCTGCTGCCGCCAGTCTTTGTTGTGCCTCCAGCAGGCTCTTGAGATCGGCTGCACGCTCCTGCGCCAATGCTGCCGTGTTCTGGGTGGTCTGCAACTGGGCATGGAGATTCAGGATCTCCTGCTCGGATTGTTCAAAGCGAGTCTGCAGCTCTTGATAGCGGGACTCTGCCTTGCGTTCCTGATCCTGCAGGCTTTTTCGCGCTGCGGTGAGTTCCTGCCGCGCACGATCGACCTCGTTGAGCATATGGCGCTCGTTGCCCGCGTACTGTTCGGCCATGCGCTGGCGCTCGGCGGCGGCCGACTGAATTTCCTCGCTGTGCTTTTGCTGCTGCAATTCACGCTGGCGTACGGCATTGCTCAGCTCATCACGTAGCTCTTCCAGGCGCTGATCGCGCTCCTGTAGCGTCTGCTGCATTTCGTCAAGACGCCGGGCCAAGTCTTGGGCGTGATTTTGAGCTGCCTGCAGGGCTTGATTCAGCGCATCTTTTTGCGCTTCCATGGTGGCCTGGCGCTGCGCGAGTTGCTCCTGTTGCGCCACAAATGCCTGCTCTGCAGCTTTCAAAGCCTGTTCGCGAAGATCCAAAGCCTTGCTGGCTGCGGCTTTCGCCTCTTCCTGTGCCGCATTCCAGAGCTCCTCCGCTAGACGCTGAACAGGGTCCGGCACCGATTGCAACACGGAAGGATCCTGCTCTCCCGCCACGCCCAGACGACGGCCCAGCGTTGCAAACCAAGTCTCCAGCATGGGGCTGACCGTATTGGGAGAGCCTCGCCCTATCTGCTGACGCACCCGCTCTATGGTCGGACGCAGCCCCTGGGCTATCAAAGCATCCGCTGCAGCCCAGACATCGGACTCCTGAACACCTCTTGACGTAGTTTTGCTTGTATTCATATCTATTCTTCAAATAACTAACGATAAGTGATTGTTATCGCGATCTATATTTTATATACGTAATACACAATACATCTTATGTATTAAATATTACGTATGAAATTTTCATACAGATGACAACATACATTACCGCGTTTTCAGCATCTGAATTTGTGGATAGGAGGGCGTTTTCCATTGAGGGAGAGAAATTTCTTTGATTCGTCTACACACTCGCCGCCGTGTCACTGGTGCAGCTGCTTGCGACGATCCCGCGTCTCACCTTCGGCATGCCGTGCCAGGTCTTGTAAGCCGCTCTCGGAACTTGCCGCTCAAAGCCGCCCGGCTTCTACAGACTTCTTGACTGGCGCCAATCGACAGCGGTTGGAAGATGAAGTCAGGGCGAAAATAGCGCCATGGATTCAAGCAAGCCCTCGCCCTTCCCTGCTCCCGTGACTTTTGATGCCAACCGCCTGCAGATACAGGATGTCCCTGAGTCCGCTCTTGCCCCCAAAGCGCATGAAGCCATCAAGGAACTGATGCATGAAGGCGAATCCCGCAATACGCGCAGCAGCTATCAAAGCGCCATGCGTTACTGGGCGGCCTGGCATCTGCTGCGTCTGGGCCAGCCCATGCAACTGCCGCTGCAGGTTTCCACGGTGCTGCAATTCATCATCGACCATGCCCAGAGGCAGACCGGCGCGGGCTTGATCCATGAAATGCCGCCCGAAATCGATGAGGCCCTGGTTGCAGCCGGTTACAAGGGCAAAAAAGGGGCGCCTTCACACAGCACGCTGGTGCATCGCATGGCCGTGATGTCCAAGGCCCATCAGGTGCATGCCATGCCCAATCCCTGTCAGGACGGAGCGGTGAAGGAGCTGATGTCACGCACGCGCAAGGCCTATGCAAGGCGCGGCGAGTTGCCGCAGAAAAAAGAGGCGCTGACGCGCGATGTGCTGGAGGAGTTGCTGGCCAGCTGCGACGACAGCTTGCGCGGGCTGCGCGACCGGGCGCTGCTGCTGTTTGCCTGGGCCAGTGGCGGGCGTCGCCGCTCCGAAGTGGCTGGCGCCGATATACGTTTCCTGCGCACCGTAGCTAATGGGGAGTTCATCTACACCCTGAGCCATAGCAAGACCAACCAGAGCGGCACCGATACCCCCGAGAATCACAAGCCCGTTACCGGCCGTGCAGCCATTGCCTTGAGAGCATGGCTGGATGCGGCCGGCATAATCGAAGGTCCTATCTTCAGGCGCATCCGCAAGGGAGGCCATGTGGCAGAGCCACTGACTCCCGCTGCCGTGCGCAACATCGTCAAAGAACGCTGTGCGCTGGCCGGTGTGGAAGGAGACTTTTCGGCACACTCGCTGCGTTCGGGATTTGTGACCGAGGCCGGCAGACGCAATCTGCCGCTGGCTGACACCATGGCATTGACCGGGCACCATAGCGTGAACACCGTACTCGGTTACTTCCGTGCCGACTCGGCACTCAACAATCAGGCCGCGCGCATGCTGGACGAGGACTGATCAAGCCCCATCAGCTGCAGCGCTGTCTGATGAATGGCGGATTGCGGATCGGCCAGTTGCAGCGGCAAATCAAAGTGGTTGGTTGCCGGCGCCTCAACCCAATGCCCCGGCAGACAACGCGCCTGCCAGGCAGCCAGATATTCGCGCGACTGACGCTTGAATTCATGGCTTTCAAACTCGCCACAACTCACGCGCAGCTGGCACTGAGCATACGTACTCGCATCGGGAAGCAGAAAGCGCGGGCTGTTGCGTATGGCTGCAGCATCGTCCAGCTGCATCCAGTCGTTGATATGGGTTGTCAGCAGCGGCTGCAGGTCGAACAGACCGCTCAAGGTCAATACCGATCGAGGCACGGCCTGCGCTGGCAGGTCATAGTCTTGCAGCCACCCCTTGGCCAGCAACATGCCTGCCAGATGCCCTCCAGCCGAGCTTCCGCAGACACAGATATTGCGGGCATCACCGCCGTAGATGGCGATATTGCGCACCACCCAGGCATAGGCCTGGCGCATCTGATCGACGATATGGTCCAGTGTGACGGAGGGGGCCAGATCATAGTCAGGCACAACGACGATAGCTCCGTCTCGCGTCAGCGCGGGTGCCATGAATGCCGAATCATTCTTGCTCAAGGCCTTCCAGTAGCCGCCGTGGATGAAGATGAAAACAGGCGCAGCTTGTGCTTTCGCTGCCTGAGTTGCAGGCAGATAGATATCCAGAACATCCGTAGCCCTGGGGCTGTAGCGCTGATTGCGAACTGCGCCAGGCAATGCAAACGCAGCCTGGCTTTCCTGCGTGTAGCGCGCCAGATACGCAAGCGGGTCCTGCACGCTGGCGCGGGCGTTGTATTGGCGGTCGTAGTAAGCAGTCGTGAGGACGGTCGAGATGGAGGGCATTTTTCTGCGCGGCTTTGGGCTTCGGGCGGCGATCATTCGCAGCGCACAGCATAAGCCACGCTGGTAGCTCTCTGGAGCCTCGAAAGCGCCAGTTCTGCGAGTCTGCATCCTCCAATTAGACCTATGCGCCTGTCACTGAGACACATTAAATTACATTCATGCAACTGGAATCAGAGCGTTGGAGCAGGTGTTGAGAAAAGCAAAAATGGGGGCTGGCTGCGCAGCCATGATGTGGGGCCTCTGCGCCCAGGCCGGCGGCCTTGATAGAACGGGCCAGGACCTTGGACCTTTGTTTGAAAACGGTCGCTATCTTTCTGTCGAAACTTATAGGGTCCAGCCTCGAATTCAGGGCATGGATGCCCTGGGAAAGTCCACCGGTCAGGTCGCCGACGATTACACCCAATGGGGCTTTGCATACAAGCAGGATGTGAATCCACGCATCTCGGTGCTGCTCATGTTGAGCAAGCCTTTTGGCCTTGACATTGCTTACAGCCCTCTGCAATCGCCTCTTTTTGGCGGCACTCAGGCCCGCGTGAGCAGCCATGAGCTCATGGGGGCCATGCGCTACCGCTTGGATGAGCACTGGGCTGTTCATGGTGGGCTGCGCCTGCAGCGCACCGAAGGACATGTCGCTCTGGGGGGGATGGTGTTTGGAGCGCTCAATGGATACCGAGTGGATTTCAGACCCAGCACCGAGCCTGGCTACTTGCTGGGCATGAGCTATGAGCGCCCGGATATGGCCTTGCGCGTTGCTGCGACCTATTACTCAGCCATCAAGCACAAGATCGCTACCCGTGAAAACCTATGGCCGGGCGAAACAAGGACGGCATCGACTGCACCGCAAAGTTTCAACCTGGATATCCAGACAGGCATCGCGCCAGGTACCCTGCTCTTTGGACAGATTCGCTGGACCAACTGGTCGCAATTCAGGCTGTATCCGCAGACCCTGGCGGCGGTACTCCCAGGCCACAGCCTGGCAGACATGGAGGACACCACCACCTACACGCTGGGTCTTGGGCAGAGGCTGGCTGCGAACTGGTCAGGCTTTGTCGCCATAGCTTATGACAAGCGCAGCGACAAGGCCGCGCTGTCGCCATTGCGCCCCACCAATGGCCGTCTTGGCTACACGGTGGGGGTGAGCTATCAGCAAGGGCAGTTCAAGCTCACGCCCTGGCTGAGCTACCAGCGCCTGGGCTCGGTAGACATCTCCAGCGGCGGCACCACTCTGGCAAATTTTGATGCCGAGTCCGCCACGGCGTTCGGGATCAGGCTCGGCTATCAGTTCTAAGAACAATCGCAGCTATCACGCTGCTGCAATCTGGCAGCCGGCGCCCGGAACACTCAGCCCAGCGCTGCGATCACGTCGGCCGGAGCCTGCACCAGCTCGATCAGCACGCCCTCACCTGCAATCGGAAATTCGTCATTGCTCTTGGGATGCAGAAAAGTGATGTCATAGCCTGCCGCGCCCTTGCGGATACCGCCGGGAGCAAATCGCACGCCATTGGCCGTCAGCCATTCCACGGCCTTGGGCAGATCGTCGATCCACAGGCCGATATGGTTCAGCGGCGTGGCGTGCACGGCGGGCTTTTTCTCGATATCCATGGGCTGCATGATGTCCACTTCCACCTTCATCGCGCCCCGCCCCATGGCCAGGATGTCCTCGTCCACGTTTTCGCGCTCGCTCTGGAAGGTGCCGGTCTGCTCCAGACCCAGCATGTCCACCCACAGCTTTTTCATGCGCTGCTTGTCGGTGCCGCCGATGGCGACTTGCTGAATGCCCAGAACCTTGAAAGGACGATTGCTCATGAATGACTCCTTGATTGATAGCTTAAAGCGCAATACTGGTAAGCGCTAGAGCCGGTTTTTATTGAAATATCAGACCTCGCCCAGCAACCAGCTGCTGGCCATGGCAAAGTATTCGCGCAGCCAGGCATTGAAACGCGTGGCCAGAGGGGTTGGAGCCGCCACGGGATACACCTGAGGCAGATCCTGGCGCTTTGCAATGTCCATGGCGCGCATCAGATGAAAGTCGCTGCTTACCATGGCCATGGGTGCATCCGCAGCCACGCCGCGCTCGGCCAGCAAGGGCCGGCTGAGCTTGAGGTTCAGCTCGGTGCTGGTGCTGAGCTTTTCCAGCACCAGCCGCTGCGCAGCAATACCGTGATGCTGCTGCAGATAGCGGGCCATGACCTCGGCCTCCGACTCTTTTTCACCCCAATCGACACCGCCGCAAACGGCGACGAAGGCCTGGGGCTGCAGCTTGGCCAGTTGCGCCGCCTGTTCCAGTCGCGCGGCCAGCACCGGCCTTGGGTGGCCGTCGAGCGTGCCGCTGCCCAGCACCACGATGGATTGCACGGGCGGCACCTGCTGCGGCGCAAGGCCAAGGCCGGACAGGCGGCTCCAGAACCAGAAAAGACTGATCAGCCACAGCGCCAGAACGACCCAGCCCAGTGACCACAACCTTTGATTCAAGGGCCTGGACGCACGCCAATGCTGCACTGAGCGCCATTTCCAGCTCAGCCACAAGGCCGCGGCACCCAGCATGGCGGGCAACACCACGCCGACATTGAAGTGCCCCATGCCCATCAGTACCAGAGCATCGACAAGCAGCAGCATCCCCAACAGAGCCAGCAGCGCACGCGCCAATCTGGCAGGGCGGGAAATCGTTGCATCTGCTTTCAATGTCATAGCTGCTAGCTGAGTCTGGATAAAGGATAGAGCCGATCTTATTGAAAATTGGAAAGCCCGCAGAGCCAAAGCCGTGCGGGCTTTTGCTTCGGGGCCCTACGCTCAGACCATATCGGTTCCGAACAGAGGCCCCGAAAAGCTCTCATCACTCGAATTCCAGAATGATGTCATCCACCGCCAGCGAGTCGCCCTTGGCGGCGCTGATCTTGCTGACCACACCATCCTGGGCTGCGAACAGGATGTTCTCCATCTTCATGGCTTCGATGACGGCCAGCTTCTCGCCGGCTTGCACCTTCTGGCCGGGCTGCACTGCCACGTCGACCAGCAGGCCGGGCATGGGCGAGAGCAGGAATTTGGACAGGTCGGGCGGGGCCTTGTAAGGCATGAGCTTGTGCATCTCGGCGCCCTTTGGCGAGAGCACCAGCACATCGGCTTGCGTGCCGTTGTGGATGACACGCAGAGCCAGCGGGTTCTTGCCGTTGCCGCGCTCGATCTGGCAGGTGAACGCCTTGCCGTTGCAGACGCCGCGCACCACCAGATCGCGAATATCGGCATTGCTGCGGAATTCGTAGGTCTTGTCGTCGATCACGACCTTGCAGACGCGAGCCTGGGCATCGAAGTCGGTCACCTCGCCAGTCACATACTGGTTCTTGCCTTCAGCGCCCAGAACTACGGCGGTGTACTTCTCGCCCACCTGAACCTGGTGGCCCTGCATCTGGCCGGAGATGGTCGATGCACGCGCACGGTAGCGGCGATTGCGGAAAAGGGCCAGAGCCACCAGGAAGTCGGGGTCATCGTGGGGCACGTCCTCGGCATGGAAGCCGTCGGCATAGTGCTGGGCGATGAAGCCGGTGTTGAACTTGCCCGAGACAAAGTCCGGGTGTGCCAGCAGAGCTGCCTGGAACGGGATGTTGGAGCTGATGCCGCGGATGGCAAAGCCGTTGAGCGCTTCGCGGGCTTTGGCGATGGCGTCGTTGCGATCCTTGCCGTGCACGATGAGCTTGGCGATCATCGAGTCGTAGTACATGGGGATCTCGCCGCCGTCATAGACGCCGGTGTCCACACGCACGCCGTTCAGATGCTCGGTATCGGACTGCCACATGGTCTGCTCGGGCGGTGCAAAGCGCACCAGACGACCGGTCGAAGGCAGGAAATTGCGGAACGGGTCTTCGGCGTTGATACGGCACTCGATGGCCCAGCCGTCGCGCTTCACATCGGCCTGGGCAAAGGACAGTTTTTCACCGGCGGCCACACGAATCATCTGCTCGACGAGATCGAGGCCAGTGATGCATTCGGTCACCGGGTGCTCCACCTGCAGACGGGTATTCATCTCCAGGAAGTAGAAGTCCTGGTCCTTGCCGACCACGAACTCCACGGTGCCGGCGCTCTGGTACTTGACAGCCTTGGCCAGGGCCACGGCTTGCTCGCCCATGGCCTTGCGGGTTTCGTCACTGATGAAGGGCGAAGGCGCTTCCTCGATCACCTTCTGGTGACGACGCTGGATCGAGCATTCGCGCTCGTTCAGGTAAACCACATTGCCGTGGCTGTCGCCCAGAATCTGGATTTCGATATGGCGGGGCTCCTGCACGAACTTCTCGATGAAGATGCGGTCGTCGCCAAAGCTGTTGCGCGCTTCGTTCTGGCAAGAGGCAAAGCCTTCAAAAGCTTCCTTGTCGTTGAAGGCCACGCGCAAACCCTTGCCGCCACCACCGGCCGAGGCCTTGATCATCACCGGGTAGCCAATGCCCTTGGCGATTTCCACGGCCTGCTCGGGGCCCGCGATGGCGTCGTTGTAGCCGGGGATGGTGTTGACCTGGGCTTCGCCGGCCAGCTTCTTGGAAGCGATCTTGTCGCCCATGGCAGCAATGGAATGCGACTTGGGGCCGATGAAGGCAATGCCCTCTTCTTCGCAGCGCTTGGCAAAGCCCTCGTTTTCCGACAGGAAACCGTAGCCGGGGTGCACTGCCTGTGCGCCGGTCTGCTTGCAGGCTTCAATGATTTTCTCGCCCAGAAGATAGGACTCGCGGCTGGGTGCGGGGCCCAGGCGAACGGCCTCGTCGGCCAGCTTGACATGGCGCGCGTCCTTGTCGGCGTCGGAATAGACCGCCACGGTCTGGATGCCCATCTTGCGCGCGGTGGCGATGACTCGGCACGCGATCTCGCCACGGTTGGCGATCAGAATCTTGGTAAACATGGATATATCTCCTGGTTCTTCTTGTTCTTACAGAGGGATGTTCCCGTGCTTGCGCCAGGGGTTGTCCAGCTGCTTGTTCTTGAGCATCTCCAGCGAGCGGCAGATGCGCTTGCGTGTTTCATGCGGCTGGATCACATCGTCGATAAAGCCACGGGCGCCAGCCACAAAGGGGTTGGCGAAACGCTCCTTGTACTCCGCTTCGCGTGCAGCCAGCTTGACGGGATCGTTCTTGTCTTCGCGGAAGATGATCTCCACTGCGCCCTTGGCGCCCATCACGGCGATTTCGGCATGGGGCCAGGCCAGGTTCACGTCGCCGCGCAAATGCTTGGAGGCCATCACGTCGTAGGCGCCGCCATAGGCCTTGCGCGTGATGACGGTGATCTTCGGCACCGTGGCTTCGGCATACGCATACAGCAGCTTGGCGCCGTGCTTGATGATGCCGCCGTACTCCTGGGAAGTGCCGGGCATGAAACCGGGCACGTCCACAAAGGTGACGACGGGGATGTTGAAGGCATCGCAAAAGCGCACGAAGCGCGCGGCCTTGATGGAGGATTTGATGTCCAGACAGCCAGCCAGCACCAGGGGCTGATTGGCCACGACGCCCACGGTCTGGCCGGCCATGCGGGCAAAACCGATGATGATGTTCTTGGCGTACTCGGGCTGCAGCTCGAAGAAATCGCCATCGTCCACGGTCTTGAGAATCAGCTCCTTCATGTCGTAGGGCTTGTTGGCGTTTTCAGGCACCAGCGTATCCAGCGACATGTCGGCGCGGCCCACAGGGTCTGTGGTTTCGCGCACGGGAGCCTTTTCCTTGTTGTTCAAGGGCAGGTAGTTATAGAGGCGACGCAGCATCATCAGTGCTTCCACGTCGTTGTCGAAAGCCATGTCGGCTACGCCGCTCTTGGTGGTGTGGGTGATGGCTCCGCCCAGCTCTTCGGCCGTGACTTCCTCGTGGGTCACGGTCTTCACGACTTCGGGCCCGGTCACGAACATATAGGAGCTGTCCTTGACCATGAAGATGAAGTCGGTCATGGCCGGCGAGTACACGGCGCCGCCGGCGCTGGGGCCCATGATCATGGAGATCTGGGGCACCACGCCCGAGGCCAGCACATTCTTCTGGAACACATCGGCATAGCCGCCCAGAGAGGCAACGCCTTCCTGGATACGCGCACCACCCGAGTCGTTGAGGCCGATGACGGGAGCGCCGACCTTCATGGCCTGGTCCATCACCTTGCAGATCTTCTCGGCATGGGTTTCGGACAGCGCGCCGCCGAACACCGTGAAGTCCTGGCTGAACACAAAGACCAGACGACCGTTGATCATGCCGTAGCCGGTGACCACGCCGTCGCCGGGGATCTTGGTGTTTTCCATGCCGAAGTCCGTGCAGCGGTGCTCCACGAACATGTCCCATTCTTCAAAAGTGCCGTCGTCCAGCAGCAGCTCGATACGCTCGCGCGCCGTCAGCTTGCCTTTCTTGTGCTGCGCATCGATGCGCTTTTGTCCCCCACCCAACCGAGCGAGTTCTCGCTTGGCTTCCAGCTGCTTCAGGATATCGTCTTGCATGCTTGTCCTCTAACGTGATTTGGGTTGCTTGTCTCGCAATGGTGATGCTGCGATGCTATGGTAATAAGAGCTGCTAGCGCCTACTGCGTTTGGGCTAGAAGCAGATTTCTTGCTGCGGTACTGGCGGCGATGCGACCCGAGGCCACATCGTCCTGAAGGACAGGGAGCATGGCCTTGACCTGCGGATGCTGGCGAAACGCCTGCTTGAGGCCGAAATCGATGCGCTCCCACATCCATGCCAGGGCCTGCTTCTCGCGGCGCAGGGCCAGGCGGCCGTTGGCGGTTTGCAGCTCCCTGAAGCTGCTGACTGCAGCCCAGAAGCCCTCCACCCCCTGCCCCAGCAAGGCACTGATCTGCAGCACCCGCGGCTGCCACAGCGCGCCGGTGTTGGCGTGATCGGGGTTGCCGTGCATGCCCAGCAGGCGCAGGCTCGATGTGATCTGGGCCTGAGCACGTGTGGCGGCATGGGGGTCGATGTCGGCCTTGTTGATGACCACCAGGTCGGCCAGCTCCATCACGCCCTTTTTGATGGCCTGCAGGTCGTCACCCGCATTGGGCAGTTGCAGCACGCAGAACATGTCCGTCATGCCGTGCACGGCGATCTCGCTCTGGCCCACGCCCACGGTCTCGACGATGACCACGTCGTAACCGGCGGCTTCGCAGACCAGCATGGCCTCGCGCGTCTTTTCGGCCACACCGCCCAGCGTGCCGCTGCTGGGGCTGGGACGGATATAGGCCTCCAGCCGCATGGACAGTTGCTCCATGCGGGTCTTGTCGCCGAGGATGGAGCCGCCCGAGACGGTGCTGGACGGATCGATCGCCAGCACGGCCACACGCAGCCCCTTCTCTATCAGGAACAGGCCCAGGGCTTCGATGAAGGTGGATTTGCCGACGCCCGGCACGCCACTGATGCCAAGGCGAAATGCCTTGCCCGTGTGCGGCAACAGAGCGGTGAGCAGACCGTCAGCCTGTTCACGGTGGTCGGCCCGGGAGGATTCAAGCAAGGTAATGGCCTTGGCCATGGCCCGGCGCTGCACGGCGGGATTGCCGTGCAGGATGCCGTCTTGCATTTGCTCAGGGGTCACGTTGCGATCGCCTTTGCTATCGATGCTTGCCGGCCGATCAGAGACCGTTGGCCTTCTTGATCTGCTCCAGCACATCCTTGGCGCTGGCAGGAATGGGGGTGCCGGGGCCGTATACGCCCTTGACGCCCGCGTTGTAGAGGAAATCATAGTCCTGAGCGGGAATAA
Organism: Comamonas sp. A23; assembly: GCF_004522605.1. Lineage (NCBI taxonomy): Bacteria > Pseudomonadati > Pseudomonadota > Betaproteobacteria > Burkholderiales > Comamonadaceae > Comamonas > Comamonas sp. A23. The sequence goes on along the minus strand of NZ_RSDT01000011.1, from coordinate 144,405 downwards.
CGCCGCCCACGAAGACGATGATGTCGTCCGCACCCTGCTTCTTGAGCTCGGCAATGATGGCCGGCACCAAGGTCTTGTGCCCGGCGGCCAGAGTGGAGACACCCACGGCGTGCACATCGTTCTCGATGGCCTGGCGAGCGCATTCTTCGGGTGTCTGGAACAGCGGCCCCATGTCCACGTCGAAACCCAGGTCGGCAAAAGCGGTTGCGACCACCTTGGCCCCGCGGTCGTGACCGTCCTGACCCAGCTTGGCAATCATCACGCGGGGACGGCGCCCCATGGCCTGCGAAGCGGTGTTGATTTCTTCCTTGAGCTTGTCCCAGCCTTCGGCCGAGTCATAAGCGGCAGCATACACACCGGTCACCTTCTGGGTATCGGCGCGGTGGCGGCCAAACGCCTTTTCCATCGCGTCGGAAACTTCACCTACAGTGGCACGCAGGCGCACGGCCTTGATGGACAGATCCAGCAGATTGCCCTCGCCGGACTCTGCCGCTGCCGTGATGGCGGCCAGCGCAGCTTCCACTTGGGCAGCATCGCGCTTAGTCTTGATATTCTTGAGCCGCGCAATCTGGCTGTCACGCACCTTGACATTGTCCACTTCCAGAATGTCGACCGGGTCTTCCTTGGCCAGCTTGTACTTGTTGACGCCGACGATGACTTCCTTGCCCGAGTCGATACGCGCCTGCTTCTCGGCGGCGGCAGCCTCGATCTTGAGCTTGGCCCAGCCGCTATCCACCGCTGCAGTCATGCCGCCCATGGCATCGACCTCCTCGATGATGGCCCAGGCCTTGTCGGCCATTTCCTGGGTCAGTTTTTCCATCATGTAGGAGCCGGCCCAGGGGTCGATCACATTGGTGATATGGGTCTCTTCCTGAATGATCAGCTGCGTGTTGCGGGCAATACGGGCAGAGAACTCCGTGGGCAGAGCAATGGCCTCGTCCAGCGCATTGGTGTGCAGGGACTGGGTGCCGCCAAACACGGCCGCCATGGCTTCGATGGTGGTGCGAACCACGTTGTTGTAAGGGTCCTGCTCGGTCAGCGACCAGCCCGAAGTCTGGCTATGGGTGCGCAGCATCAGGCTCTTGGGGTTCTTGGCGTCAAAGCCCTTCATGATGCGGCACCACAGCAGGCGCGCGGCACGCATTTTGGCCACTTCCAGGTAGAAATTCATGCCCACGGCCCAGAAGAAGGACAGACGGCCCGCAAAAGCGTCCACGTCCATGCCCTTGGCAATGGCTGTCTTCACATATTCCTTGCCGTCGGCCAGCGTGAAAGCCATTTCCAGCGCCTGGTTGGCGCCGGCTTCCTGCATGTGGTAGCCCGAGATCGAGATCGAGTTGAACTTTGGCATGTTCTGGCTCGTGTACTCGATGATGTCGCCAATGATCTTCATCGACGGCTTGGGCGGATAGATATAGGTGTTGCGCACCATGAACTCTTTCAGAATATCGTTCTGAATCGTTCCGGCGAGTTGATCCTGCGAGACACCCTGCTCTTCGGCGGCTACCACATAGCCGGCCAGCACGGGCAGCACGGCGCCGTTCATGGTCATGGAAACGGACACCTTGTCCAGGGGGATCTCGTTGAAGAGGATCTTCATGTCCTCGACGGAGTCAATCGCCACACCGGCCTTGCCCACATCCCCCGTCACGCGTGGATGGTCAGAGTCGTAGCCACGGTGCGTAGCCAGGTCAAAAGCGACGGAGACGCCTTGACCGCCGGCAGCCAGGGCCTTGCGATAGAAGGCATTGGATTCTTCGGCGGTGGAGAATCCGGCGTACTGGCGAATGGTCCAGGGCCGGCCTGCATACATGGTGGCCTGGGGGCCGCGGATATAAGGTGCAAATCCCGGCAGCGTGTTGGTAAAAGGCAGATCGGCAGTGTCTTCGGCCGTATAAAGCGGCTTGACGGTAATGCCGTCCGGCGTGACCCAGTTCAGGTTGTTGATGTCGCCACCGGGGGCCGCCTTGTTGGCGGCCTTGTTCCAGGCTTGCAGATCAGCGGGTGCAAATTCTTGTGGGTCCTGTGCCGGATTCTCTTGGCTCATGTTGTCTCTCGTATGCGGTGCGCGCAGTGAAGTTTGGAATTGCGGTGAACTACCTAGATGCGTCTAGTGTACATGATTCATAATTATGAATTCAAAATACTTGCAGCATATAATCTCGCGTAATGACAAGCAAAACACTTACTCCTCTTGCGCTATATGAGCAGGTCGCCGAGCAGTTGCGTCAACGCATCTTCCGGCGAGAGCTTGAGCCAGGAGCCTGGATCGACGAACTCAAGATTGCCGAGGAATACGGCATCAGCCGCACTCCCCTGCGCGAGGCACTGAAAGTACTGGCCGCTGAAGGCCTGGTGACGATGAAGCTGCGTCGAGGCGCTTACGTGACCGAGGTATCGCGCAAGGACATCTCCGACGTCTATCGATTGCTGAGTCTGCTGGAGGCAGATGCTGCGGCCGAGGTTGCCGGCAAGGCCACGGACGAGCAATTGCAGCGTCTGCAGCAAACCCACGAGGAGTTGAAGCGGAACACAGCCGACGCCGAGCGGTTTTTTGCGCTCAACGAGAGCTTTCACATGCAGATTCTCGATATTGCCGATAACCGCTGGCGTAACCAGCTTGTGGCCGATTTGCGCAAGGTCATGAAGCTGAACCGTCACAAATCGCTGTTCAAACAAGGCCGTATTGAAGACTCCCTGGCAGAGCACGAAGCCATCATGCAAGCACTGCTGAAGCGCGATCCGAAAATTGCCATGAGCGCAGTGCAGCAGCATTTCTCAAATGGACTCGACGCTGCGATCTAAAAGATCCATGTTCGATCCGTTCTAGTATTTATCCTACAAATTTGAAATATTGGATTACCCATTTCATGCGATGCTTGCCAGGTAACTGAATGTGCTTTCAGTGTTACAGGACCATGATTCATGCTGGCGCAATTTTTCTGGAGCCCGTCTGCCGACGCTCACGTGCTAAAGGGTGAATATGACCCCTTCCTTGTGACCTTATCACTGGCAGTTTGCTGGATTGCCTCTGGTCAAGCTTTGCGCCATGCTGCTTTTGCCAGACTGGCCACATCAAGGCAGTTGCGCAACTGGTCCATTGTGAGCGGGTCGCTGGCACTGGGCATAGGCATCTGGGCCATGCATTTCATCGGCATGCTTGCTTATTCGATGCATGCTGCAGTTCAGTATGATTTGCCGGTCACCGTCTTCTCCATCATTCCAGGTATCGCGGCATCAGCAGTGGCCCTTGCCTTGCTGGCTCACAATGAACTCAATCTCAGGCAATTGGCATTAGGTGGCTTGACGGTTGGTATCGGCATTGCTGCAATGCATTACAGCGGCATGGCAGCAATGCGCATGCCTGCCACGCACCAGTATTCACCACTCTGGTTTGCCATTTCTCTCATTGTTGGCGTAGCGCTGGCCACTTTGGCGCTCTGGATTCGTTTCGGGCTGGCACGCTTCAACCTCAAACAAGACCACTGGCGCAAAACACTGGCGGCCATCATCATGGGCGCCGCGATCTCAGGCATGCATTACACAGCCATGCTGGCGCTGCGAGTCACGGCCGAGCATGAAACGTATGACGCGGCATCATCGAACGATCGTTTGATTCTGGCGCTGACCATTGCCGTGATTACTCTGCTATTTGGCGGACTGATTGCACAGGCCAATGCCTTGATTCAGTACCGCAGTCGCTGGCAGAAAGTGGATATGAATGAAGCCCGACTGCAAGCTTTGGTGAATATGGCAGCAGATGGAATTATCTGCATCGATAATCGGGGATGCGTAACGGATTACAACCCAGCAGCTGAGGTCATATTCGGCTGGAGTCCAGATGAAGTATTGGGCCAGAACGTGAAAATGCTCATGCCCGCAGCGCTGTTCAACCAGCATGATCATTATCTGGAGCAGCATGAAGCCGGCCAGCGAAACAACGCGCCACCTCTGAAGAACAAAATTTCAGAGGTGCTTGGCCAGCACAAGGACGGTACGCTGATTCCCATGCGCCTGGCCTTGAGCCAAGCCGAGGCCCGGGGTCAGCGCATGTATATAGGCCTTCTGACCGATCTCTCAGACCGCAAGCGAACCGAACGACAACTACATATAGCTGCCACGGTATTCAATCATTCCTTCGAAGGCATGGTGGTCCTTGATGCGAACCGGAAAATTGTAGACATCAACCCGGCCTTTGCACGTATCAGCGGCTTGAACCGCCAGGCAGCGAAGAACAAGGAGTTCTCCAGTCTTTTCATTCACGACGATGACAACACGGTGGTCCAGTGGTCGCAGATCTGGACGGAAATCGGTAAAAAAGGGCACTGGCAAGGCCTTCGCGTGATGCACCATGACGGGAACCGCCATCAGATTTCCCTGACGGCAGTACGCGACGAGCAGCAGCGCCTGCACCATTACATCGCCGTCTGCTATCAAAGCATCGATATCCCGCTCGGAGCCACAATCTGAGTCCTATACCGGCCTGAATCTCTCTAGCGCTATCATTCACGTAGCGGGAAATTTCCCGCTTCCTGAAGGCAAGCGCATGAACCAAGCAAGTGAAACCGATGTACTGGGCCTCCAAGCAGAGAAACAGCATTTGACTATCGAGCAAGTGCAAACCTTGCCAGAGCTTCTGGCCATGCGCGTTCGCTGCACGCCATCGGCCGAGGCTTACAGAGAGTTTGATGAGAGCACAAATGCCTGGAAAAGCCTGAGCTGGGCCGAAACTGCCAAACGTGTCGCTCTGTGGAGCCGCGCCCTGTGCGCCTCGAATCTTCCTGTCGGTGCAAGGGTTGCAATCTTGCTGCCCAATGGCTTTGATGCAATGACCATCGACCAGGCCTGTCTGCGTTGTGGTTACGTGCCAGTTCCTCTGCATGCCATCGACAATGCCGGAAGCATTGCATACATCCTGGCCGACTCGGGTGCTTCCTTGCTGGTCGTGGCCGACGCCAAGGCCTGGCAGAGAATCTGTGCTACAGGTCAGGACCTGCCGGGACTCCAGGCCGTTATTCACGCACAGCAAGGCCGTCCGATCGATTCGTCGAACGCTTACGTCGTACCTGTCGAGCAAGCAGAGCAGGACTCAGTCAAGGTCTTGCAGCGTAAGCCGGTCATTGTTTTGTCTGCCTGGCTTCAGGCTGGTCAGCGGCATACCTCTGCCCTCCCCCTGCCACCAAATAAAACGGAGTTGGCGGGCATTGTCTACACCTCCGGAACGACGGGAAAGCCCAAGGGCGTCATGCTCACTCACGACAACGTGGTCAGTGATTTACACGCGGTGATGCAGCGTGTGAAGGCCTTCCCAGAGGACGTCTTTCTCTCGTTTCTGCCGCTCTCACACACTTTCGAGCGAACTGCGGGCTACTACCTGGCCGTTGCTACCGGTTCCTGCGTGGCATACGCACGCTCTGTTGCACAACTCGCACAGGATATGAAGCAGGTCAAGCCGACCGTACTGATCTCGGTGCCTCGCATCTATGAACGTGTTTATGCCAAGGTCCAAGAGTCGCTTGCTTCCAGCCCTTTCAAGCACAAGCTGTTCGACGCGGCAGTCAACAAAGGCTGGAAGAGCTTCTGCGCTCATCAAGGCATGCCCTTGGGCGAGCAACCGGAAGCCAAGGCGAGCTGGGCTTCTGCCTTGCCCGGCTGGCTTTTGCGCAAACTTGTCGCCCAGCCTCTACTTGCGCAGTTTGGAGGCCGACTTCGCGTCGCTGTGAGTGGCGGAGCCCCGCTGTCTCCGACAATTGCGCGCACTTTTCTGGGCCTGGGCCTGCCCATGGTGCAAGGCTATGGCATGACCGAAACCGCTCCTGTGGTCAGCGCCAACGGACTCGACGATAACTGGCCGGATACCGTTGGCCATGTACTACCGGGAATTGAGGTCCGAATTGGTGATGATCAGGAGTTGCAGGTGTCTGGCCCGGTAGTGATGCGCGGTTACTGGAATCGTCCGGAAGACACCGCCAAAGCCTTTACCGCCGATGGCTGGCTGAGAACCGGTGACCAGGCTTCAATCGAAAATGGCCGTATCCGAATCAAAGGTCGCATCAAGGAAATCATTGTTACATCGACGGGTGAGAAAGTGCCTCCCAATGATGTGGAGCAGGCCATCCTCGTCGATCCCCTGTTTGAGCAAGTGTTTGTAGTTGGCGAGGATCGTCCGTTCATCGCCTGTATCGCGGTTGTTGGCCAAGTGGAATGGGAAATGCTTGCCAGAAGTGTTGGACTGAACCCGAATGACGGATCCAGTCTGCAGCATGCAGCGGCAGAGAGAGAAGCGCTGGCCCGAATAGAGAGGCAGACACGCAGCTTCGCCCGTTATGCGGTGCCCAGAGCCATCCACCTGGTCAGGGATAGTTGGAACATTGACAACGGCCTGATGACCCCTACCCTCAAGCTCAAGCGAAAGAACCTGATGACCCACTACCAAGACGCTATCGAGCAGATGTACGTCAAGCCCATTGACAGCTGGAAGACAAAGACTCATTAATCGATCGAGAAGGGTTTAAGGAGCCCTTGTAAAACTCATGTAAGTTACATTAAATATGGTTAGTCAATTCAAATTCGGTTGCTAACTTCATACTCACCGACCTTCTCTCTTCTTCAGCCATTCGATAACGATGTCTGACACTGGCTTCTCATAGCCACGGTAATCATGCTTTGCTCCAGGAACCTCCACTTGCACAAAGTTCTCGGAAACGAGGGACTTGCGAAAAGATGCTGCTCTAGCATCCATTTCGTTGTCACCATACACATCGATAACTGGAAGCTTCACTTTTCGCAGATTTAGATTGGTGTTAACAGGTTCCTTGCCTCCCGCAGTCAATCCGACCCCGATGAAACCTACAACCGGCGCAGTGGGATTGTTTGCCAGAAAGCCAGTTGTCATGCGCCCTCCCATGCTGGGCCCCATCAAGTAGACGCGCTCCACTCCTTTCTGCATTTTCAGATATTCAATTGCAGATTGAATTCGCTGATAGGCCTCCGGAAACGAGGCGGCAAGCTCGGGCGAATCAGGCGAGTCTGCGCCAGGATCCGGCATCCGCAAAGAGAAGGTATGAAAGCCCAAGTCTTTGTGAATAGCACGCCTCAATGGCCCGACTACGTTACCGTCTGGAGAGTTCCCTCTACCGTGAGCCAGGACAACTCCCACCTTGGAGTCCTTTCCGTCAAGATACTCACCTTGGGGCATCTGCGCCGCAACCGGCGTCGCCAAGACGCAGCTGAAAACCCATATGAGTGATTTGAGCACTGACATCACAGATACTCCCTTGGTAAGAATTAGCTCTGGAGTGACGGACTTGCGCTTCAATAGCGTTAACTTGAGAGAATTGAACCCGCTCGCATACTCTTGGAAGTCATCAATAGAGGTTCACTACTGTCCTCCAAAAGCCAGCTTACATGACCGCCAGGAGTCTTCTACAGCTCTTGAACTGAGCAGCCCTCGAGAAATCAATCTAAGCAGCTCTAATTCGTCGTCTCACCTTGCAAGATCACCTCTCAAACGGCAAATGATCTACAGCCTCTGCAGCTCCTGCACCAGCTTGTGCATGCCATAGCGTGCCACGCCCCCAGGCAGGCCTGGCGCAACCAGACAATGTCATTGAGTACCTTGGACAAGCCTGTCCCCTCTTCGGTCCGCTAGCTGTGATCCGTCAAGAGGTTATTTGTAGATTTGAGCCTGGACATCGGAGCGATGTGACCGATGCCGCTGTGCGGCCTGTGCCAGTTGTCGTAGTGCTGCCAGCTCGCCAGAGCATGGGGCCGCTCAGCTGAGTTCTGGTACGTCCAGTCATAGGTCCACTCGCGTAGCGCTGACTGGATGAACCGCTCGGCCTTGCCGTTGGTCTGCGGCCGGTACGGTCTGGTGAATTTGTGCTGCACGCCCAAGGCTTTGCGGGCAGCAGCAAACTCCCTGGACCGGAAGGGTACACCGTTGTCAGTCAGCAGGCGTGATGCGTACGCCCAGCCCCGCGTAGTACGCCACCGCGTTGTGGACGGCTTCGTGCTTCTTCTCCTCGCTATGCATGGCGGTGAAGTCGATGCGCGCGTGGTCGTCGATGGCCACAAACAACCTCTCCCAGCCGGCACCCTCGACCAAGTCGCGCCGGTTTCCAGTCACTCGATGGCAAGGTCTGACGATGCTCCCGAGCTTCTTGGTGTCGATGCCCGCCTTCCTCATTGCCATGATGCAGATGGTCTGCACCCAGGATCTGTCGACAGACTCGCCCGAAGAGTTCCGCTACCTGCAAGAGCTGCAGAACCTGGCCGACCTGCACCTGGCAGGCATCCGGAACCAGGTGCAGGTCGAAATGAAGGCCGAGGCCGCCCAGCACACCGGTCAGGCACCGGCCAAGCAGGCATTGCCTGTGTCTGCTTATCGGCTGGGGTCCAACAAGAGCCAATGATCTATGGATGCGAGCAAGCTGGCTACCTACCTCGATCAAAAGAAGGTTCAGGCAGAACAGCAGCGGCGAGCTGTTCGGTGTTGACTTCGAAGCCTCGCATTCTTGAGCAGCTACAAACACCGCAGATTGATCTAAGCAATCACGCATGGCGGCAGCGAAGCCGTATAGCAACTTGCCAACGTTGCCTGCAGCTGCCGGGAAATGGGCCTGTCAATAGTGCCTGCACTTTTTACACAGGTACTAACCCCAGGAAATTCTCATGCAAAAGTAAAATAAACAAATTAATTGATGAAGATCGATAGTTTTTATTAGAATTTATTTTTTAGGAACTCTGTGAAATTCAATATAAGCAAGATTTTTTGCAAAATGGATATTAGGCGTTTGATCCTATTGCTCACGGTTGCCAGCGCATTTATCTCTTTAGTTAATACATTCTACGCAGCCTATACAGTTCAACGCCAGCAACTCATAGATGAAAATCTGAACGGGAATTTCGTCTACGCAACAAAACTGGCAAAGAGCACCGATGACTTTCTTAGGGCTGCTCAACAACAGCTCGCGGCAAGCTCGGTCTATTTATCAAAAAACTTCAATGACATCGAAGTATTAAAATCAGAGTCAGAAAGACTGAAAACTCAGACAGAAAGCTTCAACTCTATTCTTATAGTTGATGCTCGCTATAGTGTGCTAGCTTCTTCACCTGAAACGCTGAAACTCACGGGAAGAACTCTCGCAACACCAGGCATCGTTGAATCGATAAAAACGCAGAAACCGCTAATTAGTGACTCATATATCTCCACCATCGGAAATTTGCTGGTATTCATCTCTCATCCCATCCACGACCCATCTGGCAACTATTTAGGCATGGTTGGAGGAACGATCTACCTCAACCAACAGAGCATCCTCAACCATCTGCTTGGCACGCACTATCACAAAGATGGCTCATACCTGTATATTGTCGATCAGAACAAAAAGCTTGTCTATCATCCTGACCAAAATCGAGTAGGAACACTCGTGAGCGGCAATGAAGTCACCGAGAAAATTCATAATGGTGAGTCTGGCAGCCAGATCGTTAAGAATACTCGTGGGGTTGAGATGATTTCAGGCTATGCAATCATTCCCACTACGAACTGGGGAGTCGTTGCACAAAGACCCCTGTCGGCAACCCTTGCTCCATTGGACTCGCTGATGAAGCAAGTAATTCTTAAGACGCTACCTATAGCGGTAATTTCTGTATTTCTGATCTGTTGGTGCGCTAACAGAATTGCAAAACCGCTGCAATTACTGTCTGAAGGTGCAAAAAACATAGACCACCCGGAAACAGAGAAGAACATACAGAAAGTAAAATCGTGGTATATAGAGTCCTATGAGTTGAAAAAAGCCATGTTAATTGGCATTTCCTTGCTCAATAGAAACATACAAAAACTTCAGGATGATGTTAAGACTGATCCTTTGACCAAGCTTGGCAATCGTCGAAGCCTGGAAGCTGCATTGCAAAAGCTCGAAGCTTCCAGCCAGATTTTCTCAGTGGTATCTATCGACATCGACCACTTCAAGAAGGTCAACGACACCTTTGGGCATGATGCAGGTGACATCGTCTTGCGTGACCTGGCCAAGCAGATGAAATCTGTCTCACGCGCAGATGACTTACCTTGCCGTGTTGGCGGTGAAGAATTCTTAATCGTCTTGCCTCGAACCAGCGAAACGACCGCAGTTCAAGTCGCAGAGCGCTTGCGCAAGCAAGTGGAAGCAGCAGTGTTTGAAGGCGTTGGCCACATCACCATTTCCCTAGGTGTGGCAAGCTGGCCGAACAGCTCTTCCGACATCCCAACGGTTATCAAATACGCCGACGAGATGCTCTACAAGGCCAAGCGTGAAGGAAGAAACCGTGTGGCTGTCTATAGTCAATCAGAGACTGGAGAAATGCAGCCGGCTTAGTGGGAGTGCAGGTCTTTCTTGAACTGCACTCCGCTATGAGATAGCCGGCGCGGTCAAGCCCCCTTAAACAGCAACTAGATCTTGTTACCCATCAAGCAGACCTGTAGGCACTGCACCCTGCTGGCGCAGTGGTCAGTCAACTGCCTGCAGCTTCCTTCTTTTCTTCCAAGTCCAGCAAAAATAGCTCGCGTGCCGTGCTTGGAGATGATCTTGAGCCGCAGCAGAGCGTCCAGCTCCTGCACCAGCTTGTGCATGCCCTAGCGCGCCACGGCGCCCAGGCAGGCCTGGCGCAACCAGACGATATCGTTGAGCACTGTGGCCGGGCCCGCCACCTGGCGTACTCGATGAAGTCGACGGCTCGCAGGTGCCGGGGCTTGGCCTTCTGCAGCCGGGTGATGTCGGCCGTCTTGGACCGCCCCCATGCCAGGATGCCTTTTGCATCGCTGACATAATCCTGCAGTATCTGCTTGAGGGTGACGAGACCTTGAACAGGCAGGCCTGTCGCTTGGGCCTCCTCGATTTCTGCTTCACGTCTCCGCAACCATTTCTGGGCAAGAGCACGCCGGGTGAGCGCCTTGGACTCGGAAAGAGTCAGCTATCCGCCTTCCTTCAGACGGATATGAGCTGGAACGATATGACACCCTTGGCACTCTTTCGTTGGGTGATGGTTCCCATCAGTGCTCCATGAAATTCGTGGTGCACCAATGTAGCATTCAGCATCAAAAAACCCGGAAAAACGGGGTAAGACAGGGTCAATTTTCAGTGCACCACAAGGCACTTTTCATAGTATGAGCACCGAACAAACCATTAAAAAACAACTAGATAGCAGCATGTGGCGCATGTCGGTGGCGCCAATGATGGACTGGACAGACAAGCATTGCCGCTACTTCCACCGCCTGCTCAGCCAGCACACCCTGCTCTACACCGAAATGGTGACGACCGGAGCTCTGGTGCATGGCGACGTGGCTCGTCATCTGCGGTTTGAGGCCGAAGAGCACCCCGTGGCATTGCAATTGGGTGGCTCGGAGCCAGCAGATCTGGCGCACAGTGCACGCCTGGGCGAGCAATGGGGCTATGACGAGATCAATCTCAACTGCGGCTGCCCCAGCGAGCGCGTTCAGCGTGGGGCTTTCGGCGCCTGCCTGATGAACGAGGCCGCACTGGTAGCCGATTGCGTCAAGGCCATGGCCGATGTGGTGTCCGTGCCCGTCACTGTCAAGCACCGAATCGGCATCGACAAGATCGAAAGCTACGATTTTGTGCGCGACTTCGTCGGCACCGTTGCCGATGCAGGCTGCCAGGTGTTTGTGGTTCATGCCCGCAACGCCTGGCTCAAAGGCCTCTCCCCCAAGGAAAACCGTGAAATCCCGCCGCTGCGCTACGAAGTCGTCGCACAACTCAAGCGTGACTTTCCGGGCCTGACCATCGCTGTCAACGGCGGCATCAAGACCGATGACGTGGTACAGCAGCAATTGCAGCAGGTCGATGGCGTCATGGTGGGCCGCGAGGCCTACCACAACCCCTGGTGGATGGCGTCCTGGGATGCTCTTTACTATCAGGATGAGAGCAGGGAGCGTACGCGCGAGCAGATCGAAGAGCAGATGGTGCTGTATATGGAACGCGAAGCACGCGAGCATGGCACGCACTGGTATTCGATTGCCCGGCATATGCTGGGGCTGCGCAACGGCCTCGCCGGTGCGCGCCGCTGGCGCCAGGTCTGGAGCGATCACCGTCTCAAGACCCTGCCTGCGCACGAGGTCATGAAGCTGGCCCGCACCAAGCCGAACGAGATCCTGCCGGAACCCGCAGAGCAGATGCTTTGACGCTGCATGAAAAAGCTGGCTTCGGTCAGCTTTTTTACTTTCAAGCGCGGTCAAGTCCGGCATGCGTTGCGCAATCCCCGCAGTTGCGCGGTTTGAAGGGAATTCACTACTTCGCATGTCAAACTCTGCTGTTATATTGCACTGCAACATAACCCGCAGAAGTGCGTCCCATGCTCTATCAGATCTACGAAATGCAACGCGCAATGGTTGAGCCCTTTGCAGACTTTGCCCAGGCCGCCTCCAAGTTCTACAACAACCCCCACTCGGTCTTCAGCCAGGTGCCACTGGCCCAGCGCATGGCAGCGGGCTTCAACCTCATGTACCGCTTGGGCAAGGACTACGAAAAGCCCGAATTCGATCTGCATAACGTCGAAGTCAACGGCGTGGATGTCACCATCCGCGAGCGGGTGGAGGTCGACAAGCCGTTTTGTGAGCTGCGCCGCTTCAAGCGCTTTTCCGACGATCCAGAAACACTGGATCTCATGCTCAGCCAGCCCGTGGTGCTGATCGTTGCCCCCCTCTCGGGCCACTATGCCACCTTGCTGCGCGACACCGTGCAAAGCATGCTCGGAGGCCACAAGGTCTATATCACCGACTGGAAAAATGCCCGTACCGTGCCGCTGTCCGAGGGCGAGTTCCATCTGGACGACTATGTGAACTATGTGCAAGAGTTCATTCGCTATCTGCAAGGGCGCTATGGTCAGTGTCATGTGGTCAGCGTCTGCCAGCCCACGGTGCCCGTGCTGGCGGCCGTCTCGCTGATGGCCAGCCGTGGCGAGGTGACGCCGCTGTCCATGACCATGATGGGCGGCCCCATTGATGCGCGCCGCTCACCGACGGCCGTCAACAACCTGGCCGAAACCCGCAGCTACGAATGGTTCGAGAACAACGTCATCTACGAGGTACCGAACAATTACCCCGGTGCCGGCCGCCGCGTCTATCCCGGCTTTTTGCAGTACTCGGGCTTTGTGGCCATGAATCCTGACCGCCATGCCAACAGCCATTACGACTATTTCAAGGATCTGATCAAAGGTGACGAGGCCAGCGCCGAGCACCACCGCAAGTTCTATGACGAGTACAACGCCGTGCTGGACATGGATGCCGACTACTATCTGGAGACCATCGCCACCGTGTTTCAGGAGTACAAGCTGGTCAAGGGCACCTGGGAAGTCAAAAACGAGCAGGGCCAGCCCGAGCTGGTGCGTCCTCAGGATATCCGCCACACAGCCTTGCTGACCGTGGAAGGCGAGCTCGACGATATCTCGGGCGCAGGCCAGACCCGCGCCGCCCATGATCTGTGTGCCGGCATCGCTGCCGAGGCGCGCCAGCATATCGAAGTCCAAGGTGCAGGCCATTACGGCATCTTCAGCGGCAGCCGCTGGCGCAAGACCGTCTACCCGCAGGTGCGCGACTTCATCCTGTCCCACCAGCCCGCAAGCGCGACAGCCGCCAGCGCAGCAGGCCATCTGAGCAGCGTCAGTGACGACGGAGCCGAGCTGGAAAGCAACGAGGCCCATGCCGACAAGTCTGCCAAGACCCTGAAAACAGGTCAAAATAGCGCCCCTGCCCAGAAAGGACGCGGCCCCCACCGCGCCAGGGCGTAAAGGCTCGCCAGACCAGAATGAACTCATCCATGTCCGCAGCCTCTTCGCTTCAAGCACTGGCTGCGAACATCGATGCAGCCCTGCCCCAGACACAGTGCACGCGCTGCGGTTATCCCGATTGCGCGTCCTATGCCAAGGCCATTGCTAGCGGAGAAGCCGCCATCAATCAATGCCCACCCGGTGGCCAGGAAGGCGTGCGCCGCCTGGCGTCCATCACCGACAGGCCGGAGTTGCCGCTCAACGCCGCAAATGGCATCGAAACCCCGCGCACCCTGGCCCTGATCGACGAAGCCTGGTGCATAGGCTGCACGTTGTGCATCAAGGCCTGTCCCACCGACGCGATTCTGGGTGCCAACAAGCGCATGCACTCCGTGATTGCCGAGCATTGCACGGGCTGCGAGCTGTGCATTCCCGTCTGTCCGGTCGATTGCATAGAACTGGTCAATGCCAGTGCGGAGGCCACGGGCTGGTCAGCCTGGAGCGCTGCCCAGGCCGAGCATGCCCGCCACCGCTATGGCGTGCATCTGCAGCGCACGGGTCGCAAGGCCAATGCGCCGGTGCGCACCACGGCACAGCCTCCCGCGGCAGAAGCCGGTGCTCAGGCCGTCACGACGGCAGCGCCAGCACCCGACAAAAAGGCTGCGATTGCCGCTATTCTGGCCAAGGCCAAGGCTCAGCGCGCCCAGAATTGATACCGAATAAGCCGCTATCGCTCATGCAAAAAGCGCCAGCAGCTCTTGATTCAATAGCATCTCTTGGGCTGCAAAGCTCTCTCGGGGTCTCACTAGGCGCTGACCAGGCTTTTGTAGACGCCGCAGCCCCAGTACAGGCCTGCATGCTTGCAGACATAGGACATCTTGGTCTGCACCTGCTGGTTGCTGGGGTTGATGTAGTCATACTCGACCCAACCCGGGCGCAACTCGGCCTGAGCCATGATGTCAGCCATCAGGCTGTCGCCGTCGATGCCGGGCACATCCTGCACGCGCAGCCCCACCTTGGCGGGATTGCCGCCGAAGGCACGGTACTCCCCTTCCGAGGACAGAGCGAACACATACATGTCGCGGTCGTGGAATGGCTGCTCAGGATCGGTCACGGTCTGCAGCAGGCTGGCGACACTGGACGAGCTTTTGGCTTGCCGCATGGTTGCCTGCACCAGGGCCACGGCCTCCTCGGCCGTTCCCTGCTGCAATCTGAAGCGCGACACGGCGTCCGACAGGTGCTGGGCACGCAGCTGCAGCTCGCGGGCCTGCTGCAGCGCCTGACCGACCATCTGGGCATTGTGCTGGGTGATTTCATCGATCTGGTGCACGGCATTGCTGATTTCCTGAAGCCCCGTGCTCTGGCTGCTGGCCGAGTCCGAGAGCGTCCCCATATGACTGACCACATCATGGATGGCCCTCGTCACCCCTTGAGTCTGCTCGACGGCGTTGCGCAGCAGCTGCGTGCTCTGGCTCACCTGCTGCACTGTCTCGCCGATCAGCTGGCGTATCTCCTTGGCAGCTTCGGCGCTGCGCTGCGCCAGCGTACGCACCTCGCTGGCCACGACGGCAAAGCCGCGCCCCTGCTCACCGGCCCTGGCGGCCTCCACGGCCGCATTGAGGGCCAGAATATTGGTCTGAAAGGCAATGCCGTCTATCACCCCAATGATTTCCCGCATGCGCCCGGCATTGCGCTCGATCAGCTCCACCGACTGCACAGCATGCTGCATGGCTTGGGCGCCCTGATCGGCGGCCGAGCGCACGCCGTCGGCACGACCATGGGCTGCCTTGCTCACCTCGGCGCTGTGCTGAACCGCTGCGCTGAGCTGCTCGACACTGACCACCGTCTGCGCGAGATTGCTCGCCTGCATCTCGGTTCGTTCAGACAGGGCCTGATGGTCCTTGACCATGCCCTGTCCAGCCTGGGCCACCAGGGCCGCGTTGCTGCGCACATCGGCCACCATGGCCGACAACGCATGCACCATGGACTCGGTCAGGCCCGATGTCGCCGCAGCCGCTTGCGCCCCTTTGGCTGCGCTCATACTCAGGTCGCCATGGGCGACTTTTTCCAGCGCCAGCTGCATGTCCTGCCACTGCTGCTGCCAGCTCTTGTGAAGAGCACCGACCCACAACAGCACTCCCATGATCCACAGCAGCAACCAGCCCAGCTGCCATGTTCCGCTCAGGCCCAGCACGGGCAAAACAGGCCCGGCCAGCAGCCATGGCAACCCCAAGCACAGCCATCCGGAATTCCTCATTCGTACGCGGTTTTTTTTGTCGGGCAAGATGCGCTTTTGCATTGCCTGTCTCCATTCGTTTTTTGTGGTCGACTTCGTTTGCTGAGCTTGCAGCCTGCTCACGGTAGCCCTTTGCTCTGTCATCCAGCTTACGTAACAAATTGCAATTTACGGTGCCTGCAAACCCGCAAAATCGAAACCATGAGCACTGTTTTCTCATGCGAAAATGGCATCAGCCCATAATGTCTCACTATGAATCCCCTGCTCTCGCGCTTACAGCCTTATCCGTTTGAACGCCTTCGCCAACTGTTTGCCTCTGCCCAGCCGCCAGAGGGCCTGCGCCCCATCAGCCTGGGCATCGGAGAGCCGCGCCACGCCACGCCGGCGTTCATTGAAAAAGCACTGAGCAGCGAACTCCAGGGCCTGTCCGTTTACCCCGCCACCGCCGGTCTGCCAGCGCTGCGCCAGGCCTGTGCGCAATGGGCCAACCGGCGCTATGGCGTAGAACTCGATGCAGCGACCCAGGTTCTGCCCGTCAATGGCTCGCGTGAAGCCCTGTTTGCCTTTACCCAGGTGGTGGTGGACAGCACCCGAGCCGGTGCGCGCGTCATCTGCCCCAATCCCTTCTATCAAATCTACGAAGGTGCAACGCTGCTAGCCGGGGCCACACCCTATTACGCCGCCAGTGATGCCGCGCGCAACTTCGCCGTGAACTGGGATGCCGTGCCCGAGGAGGTATGGCAGAACACGCAGATGATTTTTGTCTGCTCTCCCGGCAACCCCACGGGCGCCGTGATGCCACTGGGCGAATGGGAGAAGCTGTTCGCCCTGTCCGACAAGCATGGCTTTGTGATTGCCAGCGACGAGTGCTACAGCGAGATCTACTTCCAGGAGGAAGCTCCGCTGGGCGGCCTGGAAGCGGCACAAAAGCTCGGTCGCCATGATTTCAAGAATCTGGTGATGTTCACCAGCCTGTCCAAGCGCAGCAATGTGCCCGGACTGCGCAGCGGCTTTGTGGCAGGCGACGCGGCCCTGCTCAAGTCCTTCCTGCTCTACCGCACCTATCACGGCGGCGCCATGAGCCCCGTGGTCCAGACGGCATCGATTGCCGCCTGGGGTGACGAGGCCCATGTGCAGGAAAATCGCCGTCTCTACCGCGAGAAGTTTGCCCAGGTCACGCCCGTGCTGTCCAGGGTCATGGATGTGAAGCTGCCCGATGCCAGCTTCTATCTCTGGGCCGGCATTCCGCCGCAACTGGGTATGGATGATGCACAATTCGCCAGAGAGCTGTATATTCATACAGGCGTGACGGTTTTACCGGGAAGCTATCTGGCACGTGAGGCCCATGGCTTCAACCCCGGAGCCAACCGCATTCGCATGGCTCTGGTGGCCGAGACGGCAGAATGCCTTGAAGCCGCTCAGCGCATTGCCCGGTTCATCGAGTCGCGCATACGCTGATTTCCACCCCAGGGCCTGCCCGGTGCAGGCCTTTATGACTCAACGATTCACCTCAACTTTCGATCTTTGACCGAAAACATCATGACGCAACAACTGCAATCCATCATCGACAACGCCTGGGACAACCGTGCCACTATTTCGCCTTCCGCCGCCCCCAAGGAAGTGGTGGATGCCGTGGAGCACGTGATTGCCGAACTCAATGACGGCAAGCTGCGCGTGGCCAGCCGCGAAGGCGTGGGCCAGTGGACCGTGCACCAGTGGATCAAGAAGGCCGTGCTGCTGTCCTTCCGTCTCAAGGACAATGCGCTGATCAACGGCGGCGCCCTGAACTTCTTCGACAAGGTACCCACCAAGTTCGAAGGCATGAGCGAGGCTGAGATCGCCGCCACCGGCGTGCGCGTGGTGCCTCCTGCCGTGGCTCGTCGCGGCTCCTTCATCGCCAAGGGCGCCATCCTGATGCCTTCCTATGTGAACATCGGCGCCTATGTGGACGAAGGCACCATGGTCGACACCTGGGCCACCGTGGGCTCCTGCGCTCAAGTCGGCAAGAACGTGCACCTGTCCGGCGGCGTGGGCCTGGGCGGCGTGCTCGAGCCCCTGCAAGCCAACCCCACCATCATCGAAGACAACTGCTTCATCGGCGCCCGCTCCGAAGTCGTCGAAGGCGTGATCGTGGAAGAAAACTCCGTTCTCGGCATGGGCGTGTACATCGGCCAGTCCACCCCTCTGTTCAACCGCGAAACCGGCGAAATCACCTACGGCCGCGTGCCCAGCGGATCGGTGGTGGTCAGCGGCAACATCCCCAAGCAGACCAAGGATGGCAAGGACTACTCCATGTATGCCGCCATCATCGTCAAGCGCGTGGATGCACAGACCCGCTCCAAGACCAGCATCAACGACCTGCTGCGCGACTGATGGGAGCCTGGCCACGCCTGCTCTGCCTTGATGCAGACACCGCCATGGCCGCCCCCGCTCACAAGCCTGCCCGCTCCCAAGCGTGCAGGCTTTTTTCATGCTGGAAATCAGCTTTGCGCATCACGCGCGACCTGCACCGAGTTGACACACGCTAACATGCGTGCATAGAGAGGCTGAGCGAAAAAGGATGAAGAAAAAATGAGCACCATGGAAAAAATTCTGCGTCTGATGTCCGAGAAAAAGGCCTCGGACGTCTATCTCTCCGCCCGTGCGCCGGCGCTGATCAAGATCAACGGTATCTGCATCCCCATCAACAATCAGGAGTTGCCGGTCGAAGCTCCGCTGGCCTTGCTCTCCGAAGTCGTCAAGCCGGAAGCCATAGAGGAGCTCAAGCAGACGGGCGAGCTGAACATGGCCATTCCCATGAGCGGCATAGGGCGTTTTCGTATCAGCGCCATGCGCCAGCGTGGCTCCTACGCAGTTGTCGTGCGCTTCATCTCGCAGCAGGTGCCCTCGCGTGACAGCCTTAACCTGCCGTCCATTGTCAGCGAACTAGTCATGGAAAAGCGCGGCCTGGTGCTTGTCGTTGGCGCCACGGGCTCGGGCAAGAGCACGACACTGGCGACCATGATCGACGAGCGCAACGAAACGCTCACTGGCCATATCCTCACGGTGGAAGACCCCGTCGAATACCAGTTTCGCAACAAGAAATCCATCGTCAACCAGCGTGAGGTCGGCACCGATACCAGTACCCTTGCAACCGCACTCAAGAATGCGCTACGTCAGGCACCCGATGTGATTCTGATCGGCGAAATCCGCGACCGCGAGACCATGTCGGCCGCACTGGCCTATGCCCAGTCCGGCCATCTGTGCCTGGCAACCCTGCATGCCAACAACAGCTATCACACGCTCAACCGCATCCTGTCCTTCTTCCCCGAGGAGGTACGCCCCAGCATGTTGGGCGAGCTGGCCGCCTCGCTCAAGGCCGTGATCTCTCAGCGCCTGGTCCGTACCGTTACCGGCACGCGCGTGCCGGCCGTGGAAGTCATGCTCAACACCAAGCTCATCAGCGACATGATCGTCAAGGGCGACTTCGGTGGCGTGAAGGAGGCCATGGAAAAATCCATGGCCGAAGGCTCGCAGACCTTCGAGGACGCACTGGCGGCCCTGGTGCGCAGTGGCACAATTGAGCGCAGTGAAGCGCTGGCCTATGCCGACTCGCCCACCAATCTGATGTGGCGCATGGATAATGACGTCAGCCACGCGGCCACTGCTGCCAACGCCCCGGCCGTCACCGATGTGATTCTGCCCGGCGATGACGATATGCCGTCTTTCACGGAAATCACCCTGGATGTCAGAACCGCCTGAAGCCGCCAGCCAAGGCGGCATAGGCATTGTTTTAGTTTGAAGCCCCCTCCATGTCCCGGACACTGCAATTGACCGAGCAGCTCATCAGCCTGCCCTCCGTCACCCCCGAAGATGCTGGCTGCCTTGAGCTGCTCGCCGATGCCCTGACACCCATGGGTTTTACCTGCGAACGCCTGGATAGCGGCCCCGCAGACTTCCGCGTACAAAACCTGTGGGCAAAGCGCGCTCCTGCGATTGCTCAGTCTACGCAAGGCGCTATCAATTCAGATAGGAGTGTGCTGGTCTTTGCCGGCCATACCGATGTGGTGCCACCGGGACCGCTCAAGGAATGGACCAGCCCGCCTTTCGTACCCATGCACCGCGACGGCAAGCTCTACGGCCGTGGTGCCAGCGATATGAAGACCTCCATCGCCGCCTTTGTCGTGGCGCTGGAAGAGTTTTTGCAGACCACACCCGAGCCTGCCTTCGACATCGCCCTGCTGCTGACCAGCGACGAGGAAGGTCCCTCGGTCGACGGCACCAAGGTCGTGGTTGAAGAGCTGCGCCAGCGCGGCGAGCGCCTGGACTGGTGCATCGTGGGCGAGCCCACCTCGGTCAAGCAGACCGGCGACATGATCAAGAACGGCCGCCGCGGCACCATGAGCGGCAAGCTCACCGTCAACGGTGTGCAAGGCCATATCGCCTACCCGCAACTGGCACGCAACCCCATTCACGAGGCCTTGCCCGCACTCGCAGAGCTCGCGGCCACGGTCTGGGACCGCGGCAATGCGTTCTTCCCGCCCACAAGCTGGCAGATCAGCAATATTCATGGCGGTACGGGCGCCAGCAACGTCATTCCCGGCCATGTGGTGATCGACTTCAATTTCCGGTTCTGCACCGAGTCCAGTTCCGACTCCCTGCAAAAGCGCGTGCATGAAATCCTGGACCGCCATGGCGTCGAATACTCGCTGGTCTGGACCGTGGGCGGACAGCCTTTTCTGACCACACCGGGCACCCTGGTGCAGGCCGTGCAGGCCGCCATCAAGGATGAAACCGGACTGGATACCGAGCTGTCCACCACAGGCGGCACCAGCGATGGCCGCTTCATTGCCCAGATCTGCCCTCAGGTCATAGAAATGGGCCCGCCCAATGCCAGCATCCACAAGATCGACGAACACATCGCCGTGGCCGATATCGAGCCGCTGAAGAACATCTACCGCAAGACTCTGGAACAACTCCAGCGCCAGCAGACCACACCCCAGACCGCATGAGCAACACCAGCATCCTCCTGATCTCGGGCAACACCGTTGCCGAACTGATTGCCAGCGGCGCTCGGGCTCTCACAGCTGCCGGCGTGGCTTTTGGCCATGGCACGGCCACGGCCGAGGACGAAGCGGCCTGGCTGGTGCTCTGGAAGCTGGGCCTGCCACTGGACAGCGAACTCACACCCGGCGCTCCGGAATCTGTAGCACATCATCCTGTATCTCTTGACGCACAAGCGCAGATAGCTACTCTTTTTGAAGAGCGCATACGCAGCCGCAAGCCCGCAGCCTATCTGACGAACGAGGCCTGGCTTGTGGGCGTGCCCTTCTACATCGACGAGCGCTCCATCGTGCCGCGCAGCTTCATCGCCGAGCTGCTGGCCGATGGCAGCATCGACGGCTGGCTGTCCGACAAGACCGTGCAGGTGCTCGACCTATGCACCGGCAACGGCTCCCTGGCCTGCCTTGCCGCCATGGCCTATCCTGAAGTCCGGGTGACCGGTGCCGATATATCGACCGATGCCCTGGCCGTCGCCCGTATCAATGTGGACAAGCATGGGCTGCAAGATCGCGTGACGCTGCTGGAAAGCAACGGTATAAGCCAGGTGCCCGGCCCCTGGGATCTGGTGCTGTGCAACCCGCCCTACGTGAACTCCGACAGCATGGGCAAGCTGCCTGCCGAGTACCAGGCCGAGCCCGAGCTGGCCCTGGCCGGCGGCGCCGACGGCATGGACTTCATCCGCCGACTGCTCGAGGACCTGCCCGCGCGCCTGAACAAGGACGCCGTGGTGGTGCTGGAGATCGGCAATGAAAAGCCGTATTTTGATGCCGCCTTCCCCGACCTGCCCGTGTTCTGGCTCGACACCAGCTCGGGTGACGAGCAGGTGCTGCTGATTACCGAAGAGGCGCTGCGCCACTGGTCCGAGGGCAATACCGCCGCCTTGCAGCTGTAAGTTCTTCGTCCCGCATCCAAGGCACAGGCTTCTCAAAGCCTTGTGCCTTTTTCTCTATGCAGGCCTTTGAACAAGCGCTCAAGCACGCTTTACCGCACTCGGATAGCGAGAACCGCCACCCGCAATCTGCAGGCCATCGCGCCTGCCTGCAAAGAAGCGGGCATTGAACTGCGCAGGCCCCGGATCCTCTTCCATCTCGAAGCCCGCCGTGCCCAGCAGTTCCGCCTTGCGCTGCGGCGTGCTGGATGCATGCAAGACTCAGTACGACATCATGCGTGTTGCCAGCTTGGAGATGGGTGTGCGCACCATGCCCTCCACGCGTGCTGGCAGCAGCATGGGCTTGAGCAGCATGCGCACGGCCAGATCGGCAGGCAGGCGACGGCTGACCAGCTCGTAAATGCGCTGGGCCATGTCTTCGAAGCGAGTGCTGCTATCGGAGAAATAAGGACCCTTGTGCGCCCAGACATGACGCAGCGCGATATCCGAATCGCTCTCTCGCAACTCCTTGAGGCGGCCATACAGTGCCTTGGCAATGCGCGTGCGGCCCACAGGCGACTGCCGCTGTAGCTCCTTGAAGTACTTGAGGAAATGCTTGAAGTGGTTGACCTCATCGTTGCGGATATTGCCCAGCAACTCGCTCAGAACCGGCTCGTCGCTGAGTTCGCGCAAGGTGTGATAGTAGGCCGTGGTGCCGGTCTCCACCACGCAGCGCGCCACCATTTCCAGGCGAGGGTCGGAGTAGAGCTCCTCCATGGTGCACAGCTGCGAATATTCGGCGAAAAAGCTGTCGTAGGCTTGCTGCCAGGGAAACTCCGGCCACACGGCTTCCACATAGGCCCGTAGTGCGCGTCCGTGCTGCAGTTCTTCGGACTCCCATTGATCCTTGAGCCAGACCGCGATCTCGGGCCAGGCAGCGTAATGCTCGGCCAGGTTGGCCGCATAGGTATCCGAGCCGGTTTCGATGAACGAGGCGCTCATCAGCAAGAAGAACAGATCCTGGTTGTGCTCTATGGCACTGCGATCGATGGCAGAGAAGTCAATGTCTTCAATGCGCCAGTGGGCAGAGCCATTTCTGCTCGGGGTGGTTGAATGTGAAGAGAGGGACAGGTTTTGCTGCATCAGTTGTAGGACCGACATACTTAATCTGTCGGACTTCAGACTTAGAGATATGCCATCTTGTCGACATTTGGCCCTTACGCCATGTCAGATTACACCGACATTACAGGAGACTAACAATTCTTCAAATAGCCTTCTACAGGCTTTCATACCGGCTTTCAAGCTGATTTTTCGAGTTGCAATCATGGATCTGCGTGCGCTTCGCTACTTCATCACCGTGCTGGAGGCCGGCTCGATCTCGCGGGCGGCCCATTCGCTCTATGTGGCACAGCCGGCACTGACGGCGCAGATCAAGAAGCTGGAGTCAGAGCTCGGTGTCCAGTTGCTGGAGCGTACCCATGCGGGAGTCACGGCCACGCCCGCAGGTACCCAGCTATATGAGGATGCACGCCGCCTGCTCTGCGATGCCGACGCCATGTGCGAACGCCTGCAGCGCCTGCCCATGGGGCCGGAAGGCTCGGTCAGCATTGCCATGCCGTTCTTGCTGACCGGACTGCTTATGGGGCCGGTGATTGCCGGTTTGCGCCGGAGCCACCCGCGCATACGGGTGTTTGTGCTCGATGACTCCAGTCTGATGGTGCAAAAAGCCATGCTTGAGCGTCGCGCCGATCTGGGCGTTCTGGTAGACACTGCCAGTCTGCAAGGCCTGAAGGTGCAGACCATGGCCACCGAGCCCATCTATTTCTGCGGCCATGACGCACAGGGCGAGGTCGCGCCCCTGCTCTATAGGCACAGCACGGCGGAAAACACTCCCTGCCTGGACTTTGCCCATGCCGCAGCACAGCCACTGGTGCTGCAGTCACGGCGCTTTTCAATACGCCAGACAGTGGAGCAGGCCGCCAGCGATCTGCAGCTCGGTCTGAACATCGTGCACGAACATGACTCGGCCCGTGTCATTCGCTCGCTCTATCAATGCGGCGGGGGCTTTACCTTCAGCCCCGCCTGCTCGGTGGCCGAGAACCCGCAGTCCCAGAACGCCGGCAGCGCCTGGATCGTCGCCAGAGTCTGCAACCCCGATCTGCAACGACGCTACTACCTGGCGCGCCAACCCGGCCGCGCCCACGATGCTGCGATACAGGTGGTTCAGGACGCCCTTCTGATGCAGGTACAGGCCATGATCGGCGAGGGCCGCTGGCCAGCCCGCTGGGACTACGCTGAGGCATAGAGCACAGCCAAGCAGGGTGAACACGGCAAATGCAGCTGCCAACTGTCAGCTGTGCCCCTGGTACGGGACAAACCCGCAGCGCAGCACCCTGCAACCAGGCATGTAGCGCACAAGTCGTTGATTTTCCAAGCCATCAAAAATATTGATGCCAATGGATAAACAAACGGTATTTCCTTGATCTCCTTCGTTTTGGGACAGTCCGAGCAGATGCCGCACATCGGTGCGGCGCAGCTTCATCAAGGACTTGCCCATGACCACTGCTTTGCCCGCGGCCCATATGCCGAGTGCCCCTATATCCAATGTCGGTGCACTCGTTGCGCGCTGCTGCCATCTGTACGCCGACCACCTTGCGGTGACCAGCGCCAGCAAGAACCTCAGCTATGCCGCGCTGGAGCAGCGCAGCAACCGCCTTGCCAATGCCTTGCTGGCTCAGGGTCTGCAGCGTGGCGACCGTGTGGGCATCTATCTGCCCAATTGCACCGAAATCGTCGAAATCGAGCTGGCCTGCTACAAGGCCGGTCTGATCAAGGCGCCGTTCAACGCCCGCCTGTCGCCCCGTGAGGTGATCGAGATAGCCGACAACAGCGATGCAGCCCTCATCGTCACAACGGCGGAACGTGCCGAGAGCTTCCGCGCACAGCTACGCAACCCGCAGGTTCGCTTGATGCTGCTCGGCGACAATGAAAACAATAGCTATGAGCGATTGCTGGAAAAGGCTTCAGATCAGTTTTCAGCAGTATCCGTGCATGAACACGAAGTGGCCGTGTTGCATTACACCTCTGGCTCTTCGGGCACGCTCAAGGCCGCCATGCAGACCTTCGGCAACCGCCTGGCCCAGCTACGCAAGTTCCTGATGCGCGGCGAAGGGATGCAGCCTGGTCATACCCTGGGTCTGGTGGGCCCTGTCACCCATGCCTCAGGCATGCAGCTGATGCCCGCTCTTTGCACAGGCGCCACCATCCATCTGTTCAGCGGCTTCGAGCCTGCGCGCTTTCTGCAGGACATGCGCAGCCTGCGCGTGACACACACCTTCATGGTGCCGACCATGATCAATATGCTGCTGGCAGAAACCGCAGGCTGCTACCGTCCCCTACCCGATCTGCTGCGCCTGGGCTATGGCGCCGCCCCCATGGCACCGGCCCGCATTCTGCAGGCCATGGATGTGTTCGGGCCTGTTCTCAGCCAGGGCTATGGCGCGGGCGAAACCACTTCGGGCGTCTGCGCGCTCACCGTGCAGGACCATCTTTATGCCCGCGCTGCCAGGCCCGAGCTGCTGTCCTCCTGCGGACGGCCTTTTCTCGAGTCATGCGTGGAAGTGGTGGATGACGAAGGCCAGCGCCTGCCCCTGGGTGAGGTGGGCGAGATCGTGGTCAGCGGCGCCGACGTGTTTGCCGGTTACTGGCGGGCCCCCGAGCTGACGGCCGAGGTGCTCAAGCACGGCCGCTATCACACCGGCGACCTGGCGCGTGTGGACGAGCAAGGCTTTGTCTACATCGTGGACCGCAAGAAAGACATGGTGATTTCAGGTGGCTTCAACGTCTATCCGTCCGAAGTGGAGGCCGTGCTCCATGAGCATGCGGCGGTGCAAGACGCCTGTGTGTTTGCCATACCCGACGACAAATGGGGCGAAGTCGTGGCTGCCCACATCGTGCTCAGGCAGGGGCAGACACCTGGTGACGCGGGCATCAACGAGGCCATCGACCGCTTCTGCGCCGAGCGCCTGGGCGGTTTCAAGCGCCCGCGCCATATCGAGTTTGTGCAGCAGCTGCCCAAGAACCCGAATGGCAAGGTCATGCGCAAGACCGTGCAAGCGCCCTACTGGTCCAATCACAGCCGAAAGGTGAACTGAGATGAATGCCAAAGATCCGATGCAGGCCGTATCCCCGAGCCCTGCCTTGCTTGCCATGCCGTTCGAGGGCTCGCCGCGCGCGGCCGAGCTGATTGCAGCCCTGCTGGATTTCCTGCAAGGCGAGCTGGCAGAGCTGGCCCAAAAACACAGCATCAGCCATGACAACAGCGCCAGCAAGGAGTTGCTACGACAGGTCTGGAAGCGTTCGCGCGAGCTGGGCTTCTACGGCATGACGCTGCCCAGCGCCATGGGCGGCGAAGAGCTCTCGGTGCTGGACCAGGTGCTGATCAAGGAAGCCATCTATGCCAGCGGCTCAGCGTTCGCCCCCCATGTACTGGGCGAGCTCAGCGGCCCGCCGCGTATCGGCTCCCTGGTGCGCAAGGCCACTCCTTTTCAGATGGAGCAATTCATCTTGCCCGTGGCGCGCGCCGAAAAAGCCATCTGCTTTGCCCTGACCGAATCCCAGGCGGGATCCGATGCAGGCGCTGTGCAAACCAGGGCTGTGTGCGAAGGAGAGCACTATGTGCTGACCGGCCGCAAGCGCTTTATCTCCGGATCGCCGTTTGCCGACTTTGCCGTGCTCATGGCCTCCACCGCCCCCGAGGGTAGCGTCGAACGGGAGATCAGCGCCTTCTTTGTCGACCTGGCCGCACCCGGCGTGGAAGTGGTCAGTGGCTACAAGACCATGGCCGGGCAGTCGCACACCGGCGATATTCATCTGAACTCCGTGCGCGTGCCCGTGGCGCAGCTGATTGGCGAGCCAGGCCGCGGCCTGGGCCTTGCGCTGGGGCGCATTACCGTCAACCGCCTGCTGCACTGCCCCGCCATGCTGGGCCTGGCGCAGTGCGCGCTACGCGATGCGCGCGACTATGCGCTGAGCCGCCAGCAGTTTGGCCGCAGCATTGCCCAGTTCCAGTCCATACAGCACATGCTTGCCGATATGGCCACCGACTGGATGGCCGCCCGCGCGCTGATGATCCATACCGCCCGCGCGCTGGATGCGGGCATTGATGCACGCGCCCAGGCCTCGATGAGCAAGCTGTTTTGCTCGGAAAAAGCCTTTGCCATCGCCGATCGCGCCGTGCAGATCCACGGCGGCGAAGGCATTGTCCAGGGCCGCCGCGTCGAGTTTCTGTTCCGCATGCTGCGCATGTACCGTGTGCTCACCGGCACCAGCGAGATCCAGCGCAACACCATTGCCAAGGAACTGCTCACGCCCTGACGGGACATAACCAGGCAGCTATAAAAGCAGGAGACAAAATGAGCAAGCAATCCTTGAACCCCTCTGTCAGCAACAGCGAGCGCCGCCAGTGGCTGCGCATGGCTGGCGCCAGTCTGGGCGCCGCAGGCCTGGGTGCTGTGGGCCTGCCCGCCCAGGCCCAGAGCTGGCCCATCCGCCCCATCAAATGGGTGGTTCCCTATATGGCAGGTACCGGTCCGGACAATGCCGCGCGTATCGTCTCCGAGGCGTTGGGCCAGCAACTGGGCCAGCCCGTGGTGATCGAAAACCGGCCCGGCGCAGGCGGCAATATCGGTGCGCGCCAGGTCGCTCGCGCTGCTGCAGACGGCTACACCCTGCTGTATTCAGGCTCGCCCATGGCAGCCGCCATGCGCATGTACAAAAACCCGGGCTTTGAGGTATTCAAGGATTTCAGGCATGTAATGGGCATGTCCCGCTCGGACATTCTGCTCGTGGTCCACCCCGGCTCCGGACTGCGCAGCCTGGCCGACCTGATCGCCGCCAGCAAATCCCGCGATATCGACTACGCCTCTGGCGGCGTGGGCACGCCGTCGCACCTGGGCGTGGAGCTGCTGCTCTCGGCGCTGCAGATCCAGGCCACGCATGTGCCTTACAAGGGGGCATCCGATCTGGTTAACGCAGTGCTCGGCCAGCAGGTGGTGTTTGCGGCACCTATCTTTTCCGTCGCCTACCCCCATGTGCAGGCCGGCAGGCTGATCCCGCTGGCAGTCGCCGGCGAGCAACGCAATGACAAGCTGCCCCAGGTCCCCACGCTCGAGGAAACCGGCGTGAAGAACGTGCATCTGAGCTCCTGGGGCGGCCTGTCCGTGCCCAGGGACACACCACAAGCCGTCACTACCAGGCTGCGCAATGCCATGGCTGCCGTGCTGAGCCAGCCCAAGGTGCGCCAGATGCTGGAGATGGACGGCGGCAAGGTGCAGATTCTGGACTCCGCTGCCTACACCCAGGCGTTCGAGCATGAGCTGAAATTCACCGAAACCATGATGAAGCGCATAGGCCTTCAAGCGGTGTGAGAATTCCGACAGAGCCGACATGAACGGAGCACGCTGCCGCCTGCTCAATCCCGCAAGCTCCTGGGTCTGCGGGCATTCGCGGATAATCGGCCCCAGTCATGATCAGTCTCAAGAACATCACGCTGCGCCGCGGCACCAAAGTCCTGCTCGACCAAGTCAGCACCACCATCAACCCGGGAGAGTCCGTCGGCCTTGTCGGCCGTAACGGTGCAGGCAAGTCCAGCCTGTTCGCCCTGCTCAATGGCAGCATCAGCGAAGACGGCGGTGATTTTTTCATCCCTCCTCAGTGGCGCATGGCACAGGTAGCCCAGCACATGCCGGAAACCGACGAATCAGCCACCCGGTTTGTTCTGGATGGCGACACGCGCCTGGCCGAGCTGAACGCCCAGTTGGCTGCCGCCGAAGCCTCCGGCGATGGTATGGAGATCGCCCAGGCCTATGTGGATCTGGCCGATGCCGGTGCACATGATGCTGAATCACGCGCGCAAGCCCTGATTCTGGGTCTTGGCTTCAAGGTCTCCGAGCTGGATCACCCGGTCAACAGCTTCTCGGGCGGCTGGCGCATGCGTCTGCAGCTGGCCCGTGCACTGATGGCCCCCAGCGACCTGCTGCTGCTGGACGAACCCACCAACCACCTGGACCTGGATGCCCTGGTCTGGCTGGAAGCCTGGCTCAAGCGCTATAGCGGCACGATGATCGTCATCAGCCACGACCGCGAATTCCTGGACGCCATCACCAACGTCACACTGCAGATTCAGGGCGGGCAGATCAACCGCTACGGCGGCAATTACTCGCGCTTTGAAGAACTGCGTGCCCAGCAGCTGGAGCTGCAGGCGGCCAGCTTTGCCAAGCAGCAGGAAAAAATGGCCCATCTGCAGAAGTTCATTGACCGCTTCAAGGCCAAGGCCAGCAAGGCCAAGCAGGCACAAAGCCGGGTCAAGCAGCTCGAGCGCATGGAAAAGGTCGGGCCGGTACTGGCCGAAGCCGAGTTCACCTTTGAATTCAAGGAACCCGCCAATCTGCCCAACCCCATGCTGGCGATTACCGATGCCAGCTTCGGCTATGAGGACGAAGACGGCAGGCAGACCACCATCCTGCGGGGCGTCAACCGCTCCGTGCTGGCAGGCCAGCGCATCGGTATTCTCGGGGCCAACGGCCAGGGCAAGTCGACCCTGGTCAAGACCATCGCCCGCGAGATGAAGGCGCTGGCCGGCACCGTCACCGAAGGCAAGGGTCTCAATATCGGCTACTTTGCCCAACAGGAACTCGACGTGCTGCGTCCCGGCGAGAACCCGCTGGAGCATATGACCCGTCTGGCCAGGGAACTCGGCGCTGCCGCACCCGCCGCCAGCCGTGAACAGGACTTGCGCAACTGGCTGGGCACCTTCAACTTCAGCGGCGACATGGTCAAGCAGTCTGTGGGCAGCATGAGCGGTGGCGAAAAAGCCCGTCTGGTACTGGCCATGATCGTCTGGCAACGCCCCAATCTGCTGCTGCTGGACGAGCCTACCAACCACCTGGATCTGGCCACGCGCGAAGCGCTGGCCATGGCGCTCAACGACTTCGACGGCACCGTGATGCTGGTCTCCCACGACCGTCACCTGCTTCGCGCCGTATGTGAAGACTTCTGGATGGTTGGCCGCGGCGTTGTCGGCCCGTTCGACGGCGACCTGGACGACTACCAGCGTTATCTGCTCGAAGAGTCCAAGCGCTTGCGCGAAGAAGCACGTAATGCCGAACAGCAGGCCAACAGCGCGCCAGCGGTGCAAACTCCGGTAGAGCTCAAGCCAAATACGCCTGAAGCCCCTTCTACAAAAGCGCTGGACGCTCTGAAAACAGAATCATTCACTGACGTGGGTGACCCCAAGGAAGCCCGTCGCCTGGCTGCTGCAGCTCGCCAGCAACTGGCCGAAAAGACCAAGCCTTTCAAGAAAGAGCTGGAACAGATCGACAAGACGCTGCCCAAGCTCAATGCCCAGCGCGGCGCGCTGGAAGAAAAGCTGGCCACGCCTGGCCTGTCCGGTGGCGATATCGTGGAAGCGGGCAAGCAGCTGAGTGCCGTCAACGCTGAAATCGATCAACTGGAAGAGCGCTGGCTGGAGCTATCGGAGCAGATCGAAGCCCTGGCCACCGAAACCTGCTAAGCCCAGGAAAAGCCCTGCCATTGACCAGCTTTGGCAGGGCGCTATTCATTTTGAACAGTTGCCGCAGCTGCTGACAACATCAGTAAACGTGAGTTGCATTTTCTTGCGCTGTTGATTCAGCTTCTTGTCAACCTGCAGTTCAGGCCAGGCGTTGAACCACTCAAAGGAGTGAACTGCAATGACCACCACTGTTACCGACACCGCCAAAGCCCAGCCCGCACAGGCGGCAGCAGCTATGTCTCTGATGGCTTGGCCCTGGGACGAACGTGATCGCAAGCGTGCCCCCGCATTTGCAGCCTGATTATCACTGGATAAAAGAACAGGTAAAAATTTCCAAAAAGCTGTCAACGAGCTGAATCCGTCAGACGTTAAACAGACATACAGGAGAGATTCCCATGCAAACCACGAACATCATGTCCATCTGGCCCGAAGACGAACGCGATCGCAAGCGCTAAGCGCTCGCCGCGCAACACTGTGCAGACCAAAGCTAAGTGTGTTGCAGCCAGGTGCCCGGGCAGTCGGCACTGCTAGGCCAAAGAACCCACAAGCCTTACTGCCCCGTGCCACTCTCTGAAGTGGCCCCCCATTCCTCAAAACCCGCATGAATGATCTCTGCGGGTTTTGTCATTTGCTTAACCGAGTTTTCCGGTCGCAGCGCACAGTGCAAAACGAAGGGCATGAAAAAAAGGAGCCTGAGCTCCTTTTTTGCTGAATGCCTGAAAAGGCTTAGTGCATATGCAGGCCGCCGTTGACCGCAAAGTCCGCACCTGTGGAATAGCTGCCCTCTTCCGAAGCCAGCCAGGAGATGATGGAAGCGATCTCCGCAGGCTCGCCCAGACGCTTGACGGGCACGCCCGCCACGATCTTTTCGAGCACATCGGGACGAATGGCCTTGACCATATCGGTACCGATGTAACCAGGGCTGACTGTATTCACGGTCACACCCTTGGCAGCCAGCTCTTGAGCCAGCGCCATGGTGAAACCATGCATGCCGGCCTTGGCGGCCGAGTAGTTGGTCTGCCCGGCCTGTCCTTTGGCGCCGTTGACCGAGCTGATGTTGATGATGCGGCCCCAGCCCTTTTCCACCATGTCTGCCACCACCTGCTTGGTAACGTTGAACATGGAGTTGAGGTTGGTTTCGATGACCGACTTCCAGTCGTCCGGCGTCATCTTGACGAACATGCGGTCGCGGGTGATACCCGCGTTGTTCACCAGCACATCGATGTTGCCGTGCTCTGCCTTGGTCTGGTTGAAGGCTTCGACGGTGGATTCCCAATCCCCCACATTGCCAACCGAGGCATAAAACGTGTAACCCAATTGCGCCTGCTCGTCCAGCCACTTGCGGTAGTCGCGCGATGGTCCGCAACCCGCGATCACCTTGAAGCCATCCTTATGCAAACGCTGGCAGATTGCGGTACCGATACCGCCCATGCCCCCCGTGACGTACGCTACTTTCTGACCCATTCATCTCTCCTGTCAATCAATGGTTATTTCACGATCACACTATCAACGATAAGAATTCTTAGGAATTGCTTATCGTTTTGAACGCCACACACCCTGCACGCTGGCCATGCCAGTATGCAATCGAGTAGGTCCGAATGAGCCCGCTTTCGCCGTGGTTTACCTCGTGATCTTCCCTAGGGTCGACGGGAGGCTGGCATCAGCGGGCTTCCCAGACTGCGCCGATCTTCAGGAGCACCGGAGCAGTCTGCAATCCTGAAGCCTCAGCAGGCTTCCACAGCCATAGCAACACCCATGCCACCGCCAATGCACAGGCCGGCCAGGCCCTTCTTGGCACCGCTGCGCTGCATTTCATGCAGCAGCGTCACCAGAATGCGGCAGCCCGATGCACCAATGGGGTGACCGATGGCGATGGCACCACCGTTGACGTTGACCTTGGCGGTGTCAATGCCCAGATCCTGATTCACCGCGCAGGCCTGTGCAGCAAAGGCTTCGTTGAGTTCGAACAGATCCACATCGGCAGCCTTCCAGCCGGCGCGATCCAGCGCCTTGCGCGTGGCATAGACAGGACCCAGACCCATGACCTCTGGGGCCAGGCCGCTGGTGGCGTAAGACACGATCTTGGCCAAAGGCTTGAGGCCCAGTGCCTTGGCCTTGGCCGCCGTCATCACCACCACGGCGGCGGCGCCGTCGTTCAGACCCGAGGCATTGCCGGCCGTGACCGAACCTGCCTTGTCGAAAGCGGGCTTGAGGGTGGCCAGCACATCGGCATTGGTCTTGCGGTTGACGTATTCGTCACTGTCGAACACGATGGGGTCACCCTTGCGCTGGGGAATGCTCACGGGAACGATTTCGTCCTTGAACTTGCCAGCATCCTGCGCGGCCGCAGCCTTTTGCTGGCTGGCCAGCGCCAGCGCATCCTGCTGCGCGCGGCTGACGTTCTTTTCCTTGGCCACGTTCTCGGCAGTGATGCCCATGTGGTATTGGTTGTAGACATCCCACAGACCGTCCACGATCATGGTGTCCACCATCTTCCAGTCACCCATGCGCTGGCCGTCACGCGAATTGGGCACGGCATGGGGCGACAGGCTCATGTTTTCCTGGCCTCCGGCAACCACGATTTCGCTGTCTCCGGTTGCCACGGCCTGAGCTGCCAGCATAACGGCCTTAAGGCCGGAGCCGCAGACGGCATTGATCGTCAGCGCAGGGGTCTCCTTGGCAATGCCGGCCGCCATCATGGCCTGACGCGCAGGATTCTGCCCGGCCGCCGCCGTCAACACCTGACCCATGATGACTTCACCGACCTGGTCCTTGCCCACCTTGGCACGAGCCAGAGCCTCGGAAATCACGGTCGCCCCCAGCTGGGTTGCAGGAATCTTGGCCAGAGAGCCGCCGAACTTGCCGACCGCCGTACGCACGGCGGAAACGATAACGATGTCTTCCATTGCTGACGAACCTTTCTAGGTTTCTTACAAGTGATGCATGCGTGCGGGTTGCATCCTGTTCATCGTGCCACCCGCCGCTTCCTATCACGGTGCGAGCCTTGTTTGCTGCACCGCAATATGGAACTGATTGTGCCTCAGGCCTCGCTCAGGCTTTTGACAGAACGTAGCGACCCGGAGCATCTTCGATGGCTTCATAGGCACGTGCACGGCCATAGCTCTTGGGAGCCGCGAACTGCTTGCCTGCATGGCTGCCCAGCCAGGCACTCCAGTCCGTCCACCAACTGCCCGGATACTCCGTGGCCTCGGCCAGCCAATCGTTGAACGCCTCGGGAAACTCGCCATCCTCACGCAGCCAGTGGCTGCGTTTGTTCTTGGCCGGCGGGTTGATGACGCCGGCGATATGGCCGGAGGCACCCATCACGAAACGACGCTCGCCGCCCAGTACCTGCGACGAGGCATAGGCCGCAGCGACAGGAACGATGTGGTCCTCGCGCGAGCCGTAGATATAGACCGGCATCTTGAGCTGGCTCATGTCGATCTTCTCGCCGCACACGGTCAGCACGCCGGGCTTGATCAGATTGTTCTCGAGGTAGAGATTGCGCAGATACCAGGCGTAGAACGGGCCGGGAAGATTGGTGGAGTCGCTGTTCCAGTAAAGCAGATCGAATGGCGGAGGTGTCTCGCCCTTGAGGTAGTTGCCCACCACATAGTTCCAGACCAGATCGTTCGGGCGCAGAAAACTGAAGGTAGATGCCATGTCCTGGCCCTTCATCAGCCCGCCTTTGCCCATTTGCATCTCGCGCAGGCGCACCATGTTTTCATCGATGAAGATGTCCAGAATGCCTGTGTCGCGGAAGTCGATCAGCGTGGTCAGCAGCGTCATGCTGGCTACGGGAAAAGCGTGGGCCTCCACCTTGGCCGCAGCAGTTTTGCTGCCTGTCTTTGCAGCCGCAGCGCGGCTGCGGGGCTTGGCAGCTTGCGGCTGTCCATGCTCGCGGGCATGGCGCGCAGCCAGCACTGCCATCGCAGTGGAGAGCATGGTGCCGCCCACGCAGAAACCCAGCACATTGATCTGCGGCGCCTCGCAGATATCCTGAACCGTGCTCACAGCCTTGAGCACGCCATCTTCGATGTAGTCATCCCAGCTCTTGTGCGCCTGGCTTTCATCGGGATTGCGCCAACTGACCACGAAGGTGCGGTGCCCCTGGCTGACGGCATAGCGAATCACGGAATTGTCCGGCTGCAAGTCCAGAATGTAGAACTTGTTGATGCAGGGTGGCACCATCAGAAAAGGTTTCTCGAATACCTTGGCAGTCAGCGGCTTGTATTCGATGAGCTGGAACAGCTCGTTCTCGAAAACCACCGCGCCTTCGGTGGTCGCCACGTTCTTGCCCACGGTGAACAAGCTTTCGTCGGTCATGGAGACATGACCCTGGCGCATGTCGGCCAGCAGATTGGCAATGCCCTGAGCCAAGCTCTCGCCCTTGGTTTCAACAACCTTGTTGAGCGCATCGGCGTTCAGCGCCAGAAAATTGCTGGGCGCCATGGCTGCCACCCATTGCTCGACCGCAAAGCGCACGCGATTGCGTGTTTTCTCATCGCCCTGCACCGCCTCGGCCATACCGGTCAGCATGCGACTGCCCAGCAGGTAGTTGGCTGCGGCCATCGATGCAACGGGATTGGCGCTCCACTCTGGCTTGGCAAAGCGCTTGTCCCTGGACAGCAGGGCCTGAATCTGTTTTCCATCTGCCAACGACTGCACCGACTGCAGGTATTCCTGCTGCAGCCCCTGCAGTTTGGCCGCATCGAACTGCACCGCTTGAGCCGAACCCGTAGCCATCTGGGGCATTGCCGATTGCATGGCATCCATGATTCCTGCCCAAGGGTTGGGTGCGGCCCCCAGACCTGGCATGGCGCTGAGCCCCATGGGAGCACCGGACTGCATCTGCTGAAGCGTCTGGAGGCTCTTGCTCCACTGCTCCTGCCAGAATTGTTGAATGGATTGGCCAGCCTGGCCCCAGCTCGGGTCAAAATTCATGCTTACATCCTAGTCAAGGCAAGCGACCGGCGATCTCAGGGTCTGGGGACGCTTGCGGAATCTGCAATACGGCTCACACGGCGGCATTGTCACCTATGTGCCAGGCAGTTCCGACAAGAAGCGGCCTCATTTTGCCGTTATGAAGCTGTTTTGACACAAAACAACCCGGAGCCAGCATGCTTTCTGGCTCATTACAGAAACACCATGTACCTCATTGCCATCGCCTGGATGTACGTTGTCGTGATGATGACGATCGCCGAGGCTGCCAGCCCCGGCGGCACCCTGCTGGGTGCATTTTTCACCTTTGTGTTCTATGGTCTGCTGCCGCTTTCCATCGTGCTCTACATACTGGGCACGCCGGCCAGAAAGCGCCGCCTCAAAGCCCGGCAGGTACAGGAAGCGCTAGCTGCAGAACACGCGCTCCCCAGCCCCGGCTCAGGCGTCGCGCCAGATGCTGGCAGCCAGCCGCCCGCTGCCGCCCAGACGGGCGGCGTCGCGCCGGTGCGAGAAGAAACGTGATGCATTGCTGACCGTGCACCAGGGCAGACTGCCATCGTTGCCGAAGATTGCAGCAATGCCCAATGCAGCAAGCCTCTGGCGTGCCAGCTGAGCCAGATCGGCCAGATATTTGCCCTCACTGCCCGCTACCGGCACAAAATGCCGCGCAGCATCAGGGTCATGGGCCACAAAGATATCGCGTACCTCGGCCCCCACCTCGAAGGAATCGGGGCCTATACATGGGCCCAGCCAGGCCTGGGTGTGCGCGGCAATCCGGGAGCGCAATGTTTCGCCCCCTGAAAGCGATGGCTGCATCTGCACCTTGCGACAGAAAGCCTCGAAAAGTGTCTCCAGCACACCGCCGGGCAAGGGCCCGTCAGACAGCTTTCTACCGGGCGGCATGCCGGCCAGACCGCGCCAGCCCGCATGGGCCGCGCCCACGACCAGCCCCGAATCATGGGCCAGCAACACGGGCAGACAGTCTGCCACCATGACGGTACAGACCACGCCTGCATCGTCGGTCACGCAGGCATCGAAGGCTGCACCATTGGACTCGGCCACATTGCCTGCGTCCAGCGTCAGCACCTCCACACCATGTACCTGCTGCAAGAACGCCGTGCAGGCACCAGGGGTGCGGGCCTGCAGCGCCGCATTGAACAGTTCACGGTTTTGGCGCACGTGAGCGGGGTTGTCGCTCACGTGGTCGCCCAGGTTCATGCTGCCCCAGGGTGCCTGGCTGACGCCCCCCTCGCGCGAGGTGCAGATGGCATGCACCCCGGGCAGAGCCGGCCAGTCGGGGACCAGCCAGGAGTCAGGCCAGAGGTCCGGTGGACCCGGCCTATAGGTCTCGCTCATGACGCCCTCTTCACTCAGCATCCGGACAGGCCGAAGGATGGGCCTGCTGGAAAGCCGGCAAGGCGTTGCATCGCTCGACCACGTCCATCAGGCGCGGTAGAGCCTCGAGATTCACATTGAAGCGCTGGGCGTTGTAGATCTGCGGGACCAGGCAGCATTCGGCCAGCGTGGGCGCGTCACCCCAGCAAAACGCCGACGGCGCCAGGCCCATGGCCTTGCGTTCGGCATCCAGCAGCGCCAGCTGACGCTCGAAGGCTTCCAGGCCGGAGCGCACCCAGTGCGCATACCAGCCATTCTTGGCCTCGTCGCTGGCCCCCATTTGGTGCACCAGGTACTTGAGCACGCGCAGGTTGTTGAGCGGATGGATCTCGCAAGCCACCATCTGCGCCAATGCGCGCACATGGGCACGGCCCAGTGCATCCCTGGGCAGCAATGGTGTTTCAGCATGGGTCTCATCGAGATATTCGATGATGGCCATGGACTGCGTGAGCCAGTGCCCCTCGTCCGTCACCAGTGCGGGCACCAGCGCGTCACCCACATGGGAGGCATAGGCCGCAGCCTTTTGTTCGCCGCGCACCAGATGCACGGGCACGGAGTCATAGGACAGCCCCTTGAGTTGCAGCGCAATGCGCACACGATAAGAGGCGGAAGAACGGAAATAGGTATGCAGCTTCATGATGTGAGCAGCATAGCGCGAGCCGCGCGGACTGGCATTTTCCCTAGGGCCGGAATACGTAAAAGCCGTCATCAGCCACGCCGTCTCCGGGCCTGCATCGTGGCACACTGCTTGCCACATCAACCATTGCTGATTTCAGCGCGTGTTCCTGCCGAGGACTTCATGAGTTACGTGTTCAATCCCCCTGCCGTTGCCAGCCTGCCTGTTGTGGGCCGCGGCGAGCGCTTTCCCATTCACCGCATCTACTGCGTGGGCCGCAACTATGAGGATCACGCCAAGGAAATGGGCTTTACCGGCCGCGAGCCGCCGTTCTTCTTCATGAAGCCTGCGGACGCGACCGTGACAGTGGAAGCCGGCAGCACCACCACCGTGGCCTATCCCACGCTGACCCAGAATCTGCACCATGAAATCGAGCTGGTCGTTGCCATCGGCAAGGCCGGCAAGAACATCAAGGCAGCCGATGCACTGCAGTACATCTACGGCTATGCCGTGGGTCTGGACATGACACGTCGCGACCTGCAAAACGACATGAAGAAGCAAGGCCGCCCCTGGTGTATCGGCAAGGCTTTCGAGCAATCCGCCCCCATAGGCCCCATCACACCAGCCGATCAGGCGGGAGACATCGTCAACGCCGAGATTTCGCTGCAGGTCAATGGTGACTATCGCCAGCGCAGCCACATCCACAAGCTGATCTGGAATATCGCCGAAACCATTGAGCATCTCTCCAGCGCCTGGGAGCTGCAGCCCGGCGACCTGATCATGACCGGCACCCCCGAGGGCGTGGCCGCCGTGGTCAAGGGTGATGTGCTGGAAGGCGCAGTCACCGGACTTGAGTCCATCAAGATCCAGATCGCCTAAGAATCCCTGGCGCACAGGCAGTTTGCGCCGGCCAGGTACTCCGGGAGTCGCTCCGCAAGGTGTGACTCCCTTTTTCATAGCTGTTTGCGCATGTTGTACCTGCGCTAGCGGCCTGATTTGCTTATAGTTGCGGGATGATTTTTCGCAGCCCCATCAAGTTCTGCCGCAATTGCGGCACCGCAGTCACCTACCGCGTTCCTGACGATGGGGATACGCGCGAGCGTGCCGTTTGCCCGGCCTGCCACACCATTCACTATGAAAACCCGCTCAATGTGGTCGGCACCCTGCCCGTGATGGACGACGGGCGCGTGCTGCTGTGCAAGCGCAATATCGAGCCGCGCCGCGGCAAATGGACGCTGCCTGCAGGCTTCATGGAGCTGGCCGAAACCACCAGCCGCGGAGCCCAGCGCGAAACCGACGAGGAAGCCGGAGCCGACATCGAGCTGGGCAGGCTGTTCAGTCTCATCAACGTGCCCCAGGTAGGACAGGTCCATCTCTTCTATCTGGCCCGCCTCAGAAGTACGCAGTTCTACCCCGGGCCCGAGACCATGGAGGCCCAGTTGTTCGCCGAGGCAGACATCCCCTGGGAAGAAATCGCGTTTCGCACCGTCAAGCTCACCCTGGAACGCTTCTTTGCCGACCGCAGGGCCGGCGTGCTGGAGCAGCCGCAGGTGCACTGCATAGACCTGCTCTGAATCGGCCAGATTGGTTACCCACTTTCTCACAGAAAACACCGCTCTGTCTTGGGGGTACAGAGGAAGTTGTCCGACGCCAGGCTCACTTCTACAGGCCAAAAATTACCAATGAATACAAATTGCGTGTGATCTGACATACCTCCTACGCAATACCGTGAAAGGTCAAGCCATGAGAGCGGGCATCGTGACGGCGTTCTGATCGTCAGCAGGCACATTGCCTTCTGGCTGTTTCATACCAGTCTGCCTTGTCGATGCCCTGACTCATGCATTTACAGTCAATTTACTGGATGAGGCGTCATGAAGGCATCTTTGAGCCCCACACTGAAGTCTCAACAATTGCTGCAGCGCGTCTGGGCTTTTGCGCTCCTGGCACTGATCCTGATGCTCAGCGCCAGCTGCAGCCTCTATCTGCTCTCCGCCGTGCGAGCTTTTGTCAACGGAGAAAGTCTCTGGTCCAAGGCCCAGAAAGATGCGATTTACTCGCTTTCCCGCTACGCGGATGAAGGCAACCCGATCGACTTCGCCCACTATCAGCGGGCCTTGCAGGTGCCGCGTGGCGATGCCGAGGCACGTATTGCCCTCTACGACAAGCCTCTGCGCCTGGACCTGGCGCGCAAAGGCATAGAGCAAGGCCAAAACCACCCCGATGATGTCAGCTCCCTCATCTGGCTGCTGCGCACATTCCGCTATTTCAGCTGGGTGCAGGAACCCGTCGCGTACTGGAAGATGGGTGACGAATACCTGAATCAGCTCGACACACTGGCTCAGGAAATCCGGCAAGGATACGAGGTCGGCAACATCGGCCGCGAAAACATTGCCACCTGGAAGCGCGAGATCGACCTGATCAACCAGGGCGTGACGGCCCTGACCAGAGCCTTCAGCGACTCTCTGGGCCAGAGCTCGCGCAACATCGTCTGGCTACTGCTCGCCCTCAACGGCGCCCTGGCCATTGGCCTGGTGAGCCTGTGGGTCTGGAATACCTGGCGCCTGATCCTGCTGCGAGAGCAGGTTCAAGACGGCCTCAACAGCGAAAAAGAGCGCGCAGAGACCACGCTGGCAGCGCTCAGCGATGCGGTCATCACCACCAATGCCAAGGGCATGGTCAACTATGTCAACCCCGCCGCCATAGGCCTGCTGGGTCTGCAAAAGCAAAGCTATCTGGACAAGCCCATCAAGCAGGTGTTGCAGTTCTATACCATGGACGCCTCCATCACCAGCGAAGGCCTGCTCGCTCAGCTTGTCAATGACACCAGGGAGACCACCGTCGTGCGTGACGAGCAAACGCACTGGGTTCGCCGCACCGACCACAGCATCGTGCCAGTCAAGGTGCTGGGCTCCGCCATGCAGCGCGATGGCCAGGCATCAGGGGCGGTCTTCGTGCTACGCGATGTGT
The DNA here is from genome assembly GCF_004522605.1 of Comamonas sp. A23. Lineage (NCBI taxonomy): Bacteria > Pseudomonadati > Pseudomonadota > Betaproteobacteria > Burkholderiales > Comamonadaceae > Comamonas > Comamonas sp. A23. The sequence continues at coordinate 104,009 of NZ_RSDT01000011.1, read as the reverse complement.
CGCGCGAGCAGCAGTACATGGACCAGATCTCCTGGAATGCACGCCATGACACGCTGACGGGGCTGGAAAATCGCGGGGAATTCGAGCGACGGCTGCAAAAAATGCTGACCCAGGGTCTGCACCAGGTCAAGCCCTACGCTCTTCTCTACATCGACCTGGACCAGTTCAAGCTCATCAACGAAACCAGCGGCCATGCCGCTGGCGATGAGGTGCTGTGTGAAGTCTCTCGCATGTTGCAGGCCAATCTGCGCGAAACCGATTGCCTGGCGCGCATGGGCGGTGACGAGTTTGCCGTGCTGCTGGAGAACTGCCCTCCTTCCAATGTCGCGAGCATTGCCGAGAAGCTGCGCCTGGCAGCCCAGCAACTGCAAACCACCTGGGGAGAGAAGATATTGCGCACCGGTTTTTCCATCGGTGCCGTGCATGTTCCCGGTGATGCGGTCAATGCCTCCGATCTGCTGCGCATGGTCGATATGGCCTGCTATCAGGCCAAGGAGCGCGGGCGCAACAAGGTCTTTTTCTACAAGGCCGAGGACGGAATCTACAGCCGCTATGTCAGCGAGATGGAATGGGCCACACGCATTCGTACCGCACTGGACGAAGACCGCTTCTGCCTCTATGCCCAGAGCATCGCACCGCTACAGGCCCGCAAGCACAGCCGCCACAGCGGCATGCACTTCGAAGTCCTGCTGCGCCTGCGCGATGAAAGCGGCCAGATCCTGGCCCCCGGACATTTCATACCCGCAGCCGAGCGCTACGGCCTGATGCCATCGCTTGACCGCTGGGTGATCACCAGGGCCCTGCAGACACTGGCGCAGCAGCCCGGACACGCCAAGCTGGTGGAAACCTGCGCCATCAACCTCTCCGGTCCCAGCCTAGATGACGACGGCCTGCTGGAATTTGTGAAGGAGCAGTTGCAGCAGCACGCAATTGCGCCGCAAAAGCTATGTTTCGAAATCATCGAAACCAGCGCCATTGGCAACCTCAGCAATGCCACACGGCTGATTCAGTCGCTGCGCGCCCTGGGTTGCCGTTTTGCCCTGGACGACTTCGGCGTCGGCATGTCGTCGCTGACCTATCTGAAGCAGTTGCCCGTCGACTATCTCAAGATCGACGGCGGCTTTGTGCGTGACATGCTCAAGGACAAGGGAGACCACGCCATGGTGGAGATGATCAATCGCATCGGCCAGACACTGGGCAAAAAGACCATTGCCGAGTTTGTCGAGAGCCGCGAGATTGCCGAGGAACTCATGACCATGGGCGTGGATTATGTGCAGGGCTACGCCATCGCCCGCCCCAAACCCATGACCAGCGAATACTTTGCCCCCACGCAGGAAAACCAGCTGCCGCAGTGGTGCGGGGCTCTGGCCATGGGCTGACAGCAGCGCACGCCAATACAAAAAACGACGCATCAAGCGTCGTTTTTTTGTCGGCGGCAGTCAGGCTTCAGCCATCAGCGCGGCTTGCGCGAACCCTGGCCCGCTGGCTTGGCGGGCTTTGCCGCAGTTTTGAAACCGGGCTTGACCTTGCCAGTCACACCCGCGCGCGGCGGCAGGCCGGTATGCTGGGTCAGCAGCTTGCCCGGTTGAGGCTGGCTGCTGCGGAAGCGCACATCGCCCTTGGGCTCCAGGCTCGCCTCTTCGCTGCGGCGTCGCACGGCCACGGCCTTGCCGTCCTTGTTGGTGGTGTAACCAATTCCGCCACCCGCCTTGGACGAGGTGCTGTTCTTCTTTCGTGCACTCTGATAGCTGCCGTCGACCAGGGGCTGGAAGGTCGGGATCAGGTGCTGCTTGCCGTTGCCGATCAGATCGGCGCGCCCCATGGTCTTGAGCGCCTCGCGCAGCAGCGGCCAGTTGTTCGGGTCGTGATAGCGCAGGAAAGCCTTGTGCAGACGGCGGCGCTTTTCACCGCGCACGATGTCCACGCGCTCCTCGGCCTCGTCGCGCATCTGGCGGCGCACCTTGGTCAGCGTGTTGCGGCCGCTGTGGTACATGGCCGTGGCCGTGGCCATGGGGCTCGGGTAGAAGGTCTGTACCTGATCGGCACGGAAGCCGTTCTTCTTGAGCCAGATGGCCAGATTCATCATGTCCTCATCGCTGGTGCCCGGGTGGGCGGCGATGAAATAAGGAATCAGAAACTGCTTCTTGCCGGCCTCTTCGCTGAACTTCTCGAACAGCTGCTTGAACTTGTCATAGCTGCCGATGCCCGGCTTCATCATCTTGGTCAGCGGACCTTGCTCGGTGTGCTCGGGCGCGATCTTGAGATAACCGCCCACATGGTGCTGAACCAGCTCCTTGACGTACTCTGGCGACTTCACCGCCAGGTCGTAGCGCAGGCCGGAGCCGATCAGAATCTTCTTGATGCCGGGCAGCTTGCGCGCGCGGCGGTAGATCTTGATCAGCGGACCGTGGTCGGTGTGCAGGTTCTGGCAGATGCCGGGGAAGACACAGCTGGGCTTGCGGCAGGCCGCTTCGATCTGCGGGCTCTTGCAGCCCAGGCGGTACATATTGGCCGTGGGCCCGCCCAGGTCGGAGATCGTGCCGGTAAAGCCCTTGACCTTGTCGCGGATCTCTTCGAGCTCCTGGATGATGGAGTCTTCGGAACGGCTCTGGATGATGCGACCCTCGTGCTCGGTGATGGAGCAGAAGGTGCAGCCGCCGAAACAGCCGCGCATGATGTTCACCGAGGTGCGAATCATCTCCCAGGCCGGAATCTTGGTGGCGCCCTCGTGGCTGCCGCTTTCGTCGGCATAGACAGGATGCGGGCTGCGCGCGTACGGCAGGCCGAAGACCCAGTCCATCTCGGCCGTTGTGAGAGGAATGGGCGGCGGGTTCATCCACACATCGCGGGCCGTGGTCCCCTCGCCGTGAGCCTGTACCAGCGCACGGGCATTGCCGGGGTTGGTTTCCAGGTGCAGCACGCGATTGGCGTGGGCATAGAGAATCGGATCGCTCTTGACCTCTTCGTAGCTGGGCAGACGCAGCACGGTGCGCTCGCGCGCAGGCAGCTTGGACTTGCTGCGCAGCGAGAGATTGGGCACGAACTGGATGGGCTGGACCTTGGCTACCGATGCGCCGTCATTAGGGCCGTCCGCTTCAGCTTTCGCAGCATCTTCCTTGGAGCAGCTCTGGCCCTGGGCCTCGGCCTGCTCGCTGGTCGTCATATAGGGGTTGATATGGGGCTCGACCTCGCCGGGCTCGTCCACCGTGGTGGAATCGACCTCGAACCAGCCCTCCTCCGAAGCGCGGCGAAAAAACGAAGTGCCGCGCACATCGGTGATCTGCTCCACCGGCTCGCGCGCCGCGATGCGGTGCGCCACTTCGACCAGGGCACGTTCTGCATTGCCGTAAAGCAGGATGTCGCACTTGCTGTCCACCACGATGGAGCGACGCACCTTGTCGCTCCAGTAGTCGTAGTGGGCAATGCGACGCAGCGAGCCCTCGATGCCGCCCAGCACGATGGGCACATCCTTGTAGGCCTCGCGGCAGCGCTGGCTGTAAACGATGGCCGCGCGGTCGGGGCGCTTGCCGGCCACATCGCCCGGGGTATAGGCATCGTCGCTGCGGATCTTGCGATCAGCCGTGTAACGGTTGATCATCGAGTCCATGTTGCCGGCCGTCACGCCCCAGAACAGATTGGGCTTGCCCAGGGCCTTGAAGGCCTCGGCGCTGGTCCAGTCGGGCTGGGCGATGATGCCCACGCGAAAGCCTTGCGCCTCCAGCACACGGCCGATGACGGCCATGCCGAAGCTGGGGTGATCCACATAGGCATCGCCCGTGACCAGAATGATGTCGCAGCTGTCCCAGCCGAGCTGATCCATCTCCGCACGGCTCATGGGCAGGAACGGCGCCGGACCGAAGCGCTTGGCCCAGTACGGCTTGTAGCTGGTCAGCGGCTTGGCATCGCGGTGGAAAAAGGAAACATCAACCGGGGCGTTCATGTGGATGGGCTTTATATGGCCTCATGGCCTATTCGGAGAAACAACCCGTCAGTGTACTTTTCCGCCCTCAGCCTTGCACGAGCAGGGTCTTGCAGAAACAGGGTTGAACTCTGAACTTCATAGCACCCAGCGCTTTCCTTCATTGAAATTCGATGCATAACACACCTTAAATCATTGAAATACAAGCGCCAGTCACTCACTTCTTAATAGCACCAGAATCCAGATAACGCGTCGACTCAGTCCTTTTCCTGCCTCGTCACAGCGCCGGTGGCAGGATCAAGCCTGAGCTTCATGACCGTCTGATCGGCGCGCAGCATCTTGACCTTGTAGCTGGTCTTGCCCCAGTCCGAATCCAGCTGGGCCTCCAGCGGCTTGCCGGGCAAGGTGGCAATAGCTGCATCGACGGCCTGTACCAGCGTGATCCGGGCATCGGCCAGGCGCTTGGCATGCTTGCCCTCGGCTCGCCCCTTGTTCTCCTCCACTGCGGCATCGCCCGTGTTGGCATTCACGCGCAGCTTGATTTCCTCATTCACGGGCGAGATCAGGGTGACCGAGTAATAAGGCACAGCGCCTTTCTTACCCTCTTCCAGCTCGACATCGATCGCTTTTCCGGGAGCAACGGCCTGGGCTTTTTCGACGGCCTGGCTCAAGCCGATCTGCACGGCACCTGTCAAGGCCAGCCATTCGGCAGCCGACTTGGCCAGGGCCGGAGCCGCACTCAATCCACTCAGGCTCAGGGCTGCAGATAGCAGCAAGGTGCTGGGACGCAATCTCATGGACCAATCCTCCTACAGTGGCAATGGCTCCAGTCTGCCTGGATTTCGTGGCACGGCCTTGTCGGATATCAAGCCATATCGATTTGTGGAAAATCCATCTCAAACTATTGATAGACAATGATTATCCGCTATGAAATCCGAGAGTCAGCACGCCGAGAACCCGCCAAGAACGAGCCTGGGCGGGTCGGGCTGACCGCCACGGACAAGCCTTTTGCTTACAGATCTTGCTGGGCCGCCGCAATCATTTCGCCAAACTGGCGGGCATCACCGAGCTGATTGGCGGCCAGCAGCGCCAGCTTGACCAGCAGCAGCTCGGACTTTTCGGCGCCCACGGCATCGATGGCGACAGCCAGCTGGTCGTACACGGTCTCCAGACCGGCGATATCAAGAGTGGTTTGGATCATTTGAATCTCTCCTCAGGCTGGCAAGGCAGCTTTGAATGCGGCTTGCAAACGATTGGCGTCCAGCGCCATCCAGCGCGCACAGACATGTTGATCGGGACGCAGCAGATAGGCAGCGCCGTCGGCCATCACGCCATAGCGTGCGCGGCAACGGCCTTCGGTGTCATCAAGTACCAGATCGGAACCTTCGATAGCGCTTGCAGCGTGGCTGCTGACGGCGATCAGGCGCACAGCAACACCGCGAGCTCTGACCCCGGCCACGACCGCCTGCAGTTCGGCGGGAATCGCCTGGCCGCTCGTGAAATACAGCAGATCGAAGCCGCCACCCAGGTGGTCTAGCAGATAGCTGTCCGGCGCAAAGCGCACGTTCAGAGGCGGCGCGCCGTGGGCGGGGCCGGCCTTGAACAGCAGGTTGTCGTCACCCACGCTGTTGAGTGGCGAGTTGCCGTACTCATGCGGGCGCGAGGTGCGCCAGTGGTAGAGCGGGCCGACAAAGGGCTGGCTCAGCGACAGGGACAGCACGGCATCGCGCAGCAGCCTGAAGCCTCTGCTCGGCGGCGCCATGAAACGTGTGCTCTTGCCGGCCTCTTCCACAATCTCGCGGGCCGCGCCCACTCGCTCGCTGCTATAGCTTTGCAGCAGCGCTGCGCTGGCCGCGCCCTTGGCGACGAGTGCCAGACGCCAGCCCAGGCCCTGAGCATCCTGAAAACCGGTGTTGGCGCCGCGCACGCCGAAGATGGGCAGCATATGGGCTGCATCACCCGCAAAGATCACATGGCCATGCACATAGTCGGGCAGGGTCAGCGCGCGGGCCGAGTAGACGGAGCTCCAGTCCATCTCCCAGGGCGTGCCGCCAAAGCCTATCATCTCCAGCTGCGCATCGATGCGCGCCTTCAGCGACTCGGGCCTGAGCGCATCCTCGGGATCTTCGCCAGCAGGCAGCTGGTAGTCCACACGCCAGATGCCGTGCGGCTCGCGGTGCATGAGGATGGTGTTGCCCGGGTTCCATGTGGGATCGAAGAATGCGAGACGTTCGGTGGGCAGAGGCAGGTCGATGCGGATATCGGCAATCACGAAGCGGCCTTCGTAGGAAGCGCCTTCCATCAACAGATTCATGGCCGTGCGAATCCCCGAACGCGCGCCGTCGCAGGCCACCAGCCAGTCGGCCCGCAGCTCGTAGCTGCCTTCCGGGGTATCCACCTCCACCAAAACCTGCTCGCCCTTTTGCTCGACCTTGTTCACGCGGTTGCCCCAGCGCAGCTCGATCAGCGGGTTGGCCTGCACTGCATCGACCAGGTATTCCTCCAGGTACTGCTGCTGCAGATTGATCATGGGAAAGAAGCGATCGTCGTCGGCCCGCGCGTTCTCCATGCGAAACACGCGCTGGCCGCGGTAAATGCTGTTGCCGTAGCACCAGGGCAGTCCGATCTCCGTCACGCGCTGGGCCACGCCCACCTGCTGCAGGATTTCCATGGAGCGCCGCGTGAACACAATGGCACGGCTGCCTTCGGACACCTGCAATTCGGATTCGAGCACCACGCAACGCTGGCCGTGGCGGGCAATCTCCAGCGCCGTGGTCAGGCCCACGGGGCCGGTGCCGACGATGACGATTGGGTGGCTTTGCTCGCCCGGCTTCCGGGACGCAAGCCAGGGCTGATGAACCTGGTACTGGTAGTAGATGGAGCGCCGTGGCTCGGCAAATGGCTGGTGCATGTTCTTGTCTCCTGGGGGCGCTGTCGTGGTCAAACCGGTGCGCTTTCATCCCCTTTCGGTCTGGCTTGAGATGCAGTGTAGAAAAGCAGCTCGAGGCCGATGTCACCAGATGGAGACAATGCCGGCCGGCAACCGATATTCAAGTCGAATCAGCCTCCAGCCTTTACAGATCAACCCCAAGCAGCTATCAAAGTTGACCATCGACAGCTTCAGCGGGCTCCATCAGCAACGCAAACAGCTCGCGCTGCCCCTGCACGCCCAGCTTGGCGCAGACGCGTTTGACATAGGTGCGCGCGCTGCTGACGGTAATGCCCAGGCGCTGCGCCAGCGCATCGGCATCCAGGCCCTGGGCCAGTGCCCGCACCACGTCGAGGTCGCGCGGCGTCAGCTGCTCGAAGCGCCTTGCCAGTCGCGCCAGCACCAACCCGACCAGGTCGTCCTGCAGCGTCTGCCCCGCGTAATGCAGACGCATGGCCTGCATGACCAGGGGCGCAAAGGCCTCGATCCGGGCAATGGCTGCGGCGTCGAAGCAGCCATGCTCCTCGCCCCGGTAGAGGTTCACGGAAAGCCAGCGCGCGTTTTCCTGCAGCATCAGCAGCGATAGCCGCTCGGCAATGCGCGGCAGCTCATAGCAGACATGGCGGTACTCGGGGTGCTGCACATCGTGCGGTCCCTGGCGATGCAGCCAGACGCGCGGCCTGGCATGTGGGTCCCTGGCAAGGCGCGCCAGCTCAGCCTGCATCACGCGCTGCGAACCATCGAGCGGATAGAAGCGCTCGCTGTAATCCTGGGAAATCATGGGCAGCGCCCCCGTGCGCGCCCTGTCGCCCATGCCCACCACACGAGGCCTGGCCATGCCCTGGAAGGAGAAGATCGTGCATTGGGCCAGCGGCACATGGCGCCCCAGCAGTTGCAGGATCTGCTCGGCCACGGCGTCGCTGCTGCTGCGCCCCACTCTTTCCATCATGGCCGTCACATCGGCCAGGGCCACGGGCAGCTGTGCTGCCTGTGCGGCAGCCGGCAGCAGCATCCAGTGCGAAGAATCGGGAAACGGCGCAGAGCTAGCAGTCATGGGCTGCGATTCTCGCCGCTGTATCGTGTCCGCGGACAGGAAAAACCGGCTCTCCCTTTCAGGAGCAGCCGGTCTGGCTTGAGACAGAAAGTGCGGCCGGGCCTACCACTCGCCCACATTGCGTATGCGCTGCAGCAACTCCCATTCATCTTCGGGTGCCGCAGCCTGCAGGGCCTGGGGCTCTGCCAGCTCCTGCGCCAGCGGAGGCGGCGTGAAATGCTCGCGGCCAAAAGTATGTTCGCTCAGGGACTGTGGATGCGGATTGTTCATGACGGCCTCCTTTGCGTAAAGCTTAAGGCTCGAGGCTTGCCGAAATTGTAGGAATTGGCTTAAGGACACTGTCGAGCAATCCCCACAAGCCGCGTCGTCATGTCATGGATAGGTCACAGCTGCCGCTACCCGGCCCATGTACCGCAACGCTGCTCGGCCCCGACTTTGCGGTTATGCTGCCGCCGCTATGCCTCAGACTCTTCGTGCTCCCGTCTCCAGTGAACTGATCATCAAGAAAAGCCGCTTCATCGGCTGCGTTCAGCCGATGACGGACCGCTCCAGCGCGCAGGCCGTGGTGGATGCACTCTGGCGCGAGCACCCGGGCGCCGCCCATGTCTGCTGGGCCTTGCTGGCGGGCGGTCAATCGGCGGCCGTGGATGATGGCGAGCCCAGTGGCACGGCCGGTCGCCCCATGCTGGACGTGCTGCGCCATCAGGACCTGGAGGGCGTGCTGGCCACCGTGGTGCGCTATTTTGGTGGCGTCAAGCTCGGTGCAGGCGGACTGGTGCGCGCCTATACCGACGCCGTGGCACAGGCCTTGCTGCAGGCCGAAAAAGTCGCCATTCAGCGCATGCAGATCCTGCAATGCACGGCTCCCTATCCGCTGGAGGGCCTGGTGCGGCGCATGGCCGATGCGGCGGGTGCCGAACTGCTGGAGGTCGATCACGGCAGTCTGGTGAGCTTCAAGCTGCAGATGCCTGAGCCCGACGCCGCCGAATTTGTCAGCGCACTCAATGAAAACGGTCAGGGCCGCATTGGCTGGCTCAAGCCGGACGAGCTGTAGAACGCAAAGAAAAACCCGCTTTTGGCGGGTTTCCGAGCGGGCAATTTCAGCAATTGCCTTTCTTGGCCTGGCCCGGTGGGCAGCCGTGGGGGTGAGGCTTTTTGTAGCCATCGTCGTAGTATCCGCCACGGCTGTCATAGACAGCGCAGCCGCTCAGCACAAACATGGCTGCGGCCAAAGCAAACATCGTTTTCATGGGGTGACCTTTTCAGATTTTTGAGGGCGTCAGTCTATAGGCGACCCCGCCCGCACTCTGTCAACAATCCTGTACGCGGCTTTCAATTGGCCGGCTGCTGCTGCTCGACCGCCACCTGCAGGTGCAGCAAGGTGAAATACAGGGTTACATCGCCCTGCTGGTCGATGAAGGTGCCTACGGCGCGCTGCAGGCGGGCAGCAATGCACATGCACTCCATGGCCTCTGGACGGCCGCCGGGAATCCGGGCCGTGGTCAGCAATGCCAGCTGGTTATGTCGGCCGAACTCATGCACCACTTCCAGCGCTTGGCCATGCTGCTTGGGAATGGCTTCGTTGGCCCAGCTCCAGACAAAGCTGCCGTCCTGCTCGCTGCTGGTGCCCACAAGGCAGACCGTAGCGATCACCTCATGCAGCGGAGCTTCCAGCGCCAGCAGGGCGCGCTCCAGATCCCAGCGGTAGCTGGGGCTGCCCTGCAAGCCAAATTCCTTGGGCCACTCTGCATTGCGGGCCTGCATCATTTCAACGGCCTCACGGCTCCAGGCAGCCCAGTCGGTGGTTTGTGCGTCGTTGCTCATCGCGTATCCATTGCTTTTCAACAGACCGCATTGTCAGGCAAGAAGCGGGCATGCCCGGGCCCGAAATCCTATGCCCCCGTCGGCCTGCGTTCAGCTCTTCATCTGCTGCTGAATCCAGTCGACCAGAAGCTGCTGCACCGAGCCCGCCTCCCAACTCTGTACGGCCAGCAGACAGTATTGCGAGCCATCGGGTACAAAGCCCAGCGGCGCCACCAGCCGGCCGGCGGCGATATCGTCCTCCACCAGCAGTTGCGGGCCCATGGCTACACCCAGGCCCGCAGCTGCGGCCTGCAAGCTCAGGTAGAAATGCTCAAGCACCAGATCACCGCCTGCTTGCGCCTGCCGGATCTGGGTGGGAGGCTGATCTGGCTGGGTTTTCCACCAATCCTCCCAGGCCTTGGGACGCGTCTTGCTATGCAAGAGCGTTGCATCGCCACGAAGCGCAAGGCCGCCATCGGACTGCAACGCAAAGAACTGCACCAGACTGTCCGGATGGCAGACCGGCCCCATGTGCTCTGCGCACAAGGGCTGCATTTGGACATTGGGCCCCCAGTCAAAGTCGTTGCGCCGAATGGCCAGATCGATGCCGCGCCCCCATTCCACGCTGCCACCGCCCGCAACCAGATGCACGGTGTGCTGCGGGTAGCGCGCCTGGAAGTCGCCCCAGCGCGGAATCAGCCAGCGCATCAGCAACGTGGGCTCGCAGGACAGCAGCAGCGGCCTGCCTGCCACCTGCTGCCGCACCGCCTCGGCAGCACGCGCCATCTGGCCCAGTCCGGCATGCACCCCGTCGAACAACAGCCTCCCCGCAGCATTGAGAAAGACACGGCGATTGCGGCGCTCAAACAGCTGCGCCCCCAAATCTTCCTCCACCGAGCGCACCGCGCGGCTGATGGCTCCATGGGTCAGGTGCAGCTCATCGGCAGCGCGGCTGAAGCTCTCCAGCCGCGCTGCCGCTTCAAAACAGCGTAAAGCGACCAGCGAAGGCATTCGTGGTGGACCGCCAGCAGAAATATGTGAGTTTGAATCACTATTTTCTTGAGAAATCATCGTTATTCAAAAAACTTTGACCGCCCTAGAGTTCACAGCTGTAGAGCACTGCTTGCCATTCTCGTGCAACAGAGCCATCTCACAAACAGATATTTAAACTCAAGCAATACACAGTATGAACGCCTGGCCCACCGTGATTCTCGTTACCTCTCTCGCCGTCATCAGCCCCGGCGCCGATTTCGCCATGGTCACCCGCACCAGCCTGATGGAATCGCGCCGTGCGGGTCTCTGGGTGGCGCTGGGCATCGGCTGTGGCGTTCTGATCCATGTGGCCTACACCCTGCTGGGACTGGGTATGGTCCTGCAAGGACTGCCCTGGCTTTTCAATCTGCTCAAATATGCGGGTGCAGCCTATCTGGTATGGCTCGGAATTTGTCTCTGGCGTGGCACCAGCCGTACAAATGACGATCTGCCAGATTCCCGGTCCAGCGCCGAACCCGGCCAGCGCAATGCACGCAAAGGCCATGCGCCAGGCCGCTCGCTTTTTGTCCTGGGCTTTCTGACCAATGCACTCAATCCCAAGACAGCGCTCTTCATCCTCAGCCTGTTCATGCAAATCGTCGGCCCTGCCGTGCCCATGCCCACCCAGTTGGCCTACGGCCTTTTCGTCGCCATGGCCCACGTGCTGTGGTTTGCGCTGGTAGCCTGTTTCTTCTCGGCCCCGGTGCTCCAGCCCAAGGTTCAAGCCATACGTCCCTGGGTAGATCGCAGTCTGGGCTGCGTGCTGCTTGTCCTGGGCCTGCTGCTGATCGCCACCGGCACACCGGCCACGTCGAATCTGATGGATGCCAGCATCTGACAGGAAAAGCCTGACAGGCCCAATGCCGCAATAGCAGCATCTGCAACGCAAACGACAGCTTTGGAGCGCCCACCCGTGCCATGCTTGTCATGGTTGGTACATATCAGCAAAACTCCAAAGGAGACAGGCACCATGAAAAGCCGCTACCCCTTTCCCGATCTGAACAGCCTGCCTGAAGACATCAGGCAGCGCATCGCCGAGGTACAGCAAAAGTCGGGCTTTATTCCCAATGTTTTTCTGGCCTTTGCTCGCCGGCCAGCCGAGTGGCGCGCCTTCTTTGCCTACCACGATGCGCTGATGCTCAAGGAGGACGGCAGTCTCAGCAAGGGCGAGCGCGAAATGATCGTCACCGCCACCAGCGCTGCCAATCAGTGCCTGTATTGCGTGGTGGCTCATGGCGCAATCTTGCGCATCTATGAGAAAAAGCCGCTGATTGCCGACCAGGTGGCGGTCAATTACCGCAAGGCCGACATCAGCCCGCGCGAGCGGGCCATGCTGGACTTTGCCATGAAGGTCTGTCTGCACAGCGCCGAAATCGACGATGCCGACTACGAAACCTTGTACCCTCACGGTTTTGACGACGAGGATATCTGGGACATTGCGGCCATTACCGCCTTCTTCGGACTGTCCAACCGGATGGCCAGCTTCGCGGGCATGCAGCCCAATCCCGAGTTCTATCTGATGGGCCGGGTGCCGCGCGAGAAAAAAGCCTGAAGCAACAAGCAGTAACTCGTGGGCTGCAATCGATGCAGCTTCCACGGGAATGACGCATCATCCCTCACAGAGCAGCGGCCAACCCGGCAAAACGCTGTTTGCCGGAGGTCATCCAGATGCGCAATACCGTTTGCTGCCTCGCCGCCCTGCTCGCCACGCTCTGCGCCACTGCAGCTCATGCCACCTCGTGGGAGCTCAAGCCCGGTGGTGATAACCGACTGGAATTCACCGCCACTTTCGAGCAAACGCCGGTCACCGGCGTGTTCAAAGACTTCCGGGTTCGCTTTGACTTCGACCCGCAAAAGCCAGACAGCAACAGGCTCAATGTCAGCATTCGCATCAGCAGCGCCGACATGGCCAACCCGGACATCAACCAGGCCATTGCCGGCAAGGACTGGTTTGACTTTGTGCGTTATCCCGAGGCAGTCTTTGATGCCAGGGAGATTCTTGACGCCCCCGGCGCAGCCGGTCATCGGGCACGCGGCACCCTGCTGCTGAAAGGCCGCAGGCAGCCGCTTGTGCTGCCGTTCAGCTGGAAGCCCGAGGAGCGCCGCATGGAAGGCGAATTCGTTACCCATCGCTCGATATTTGATATCGGCACAGGAGAGTGGAAGAGCAGCAATGCCGTGGGAGACGCCGTGACAGTGAAATTTCGCATCCAGCTGCGCGAGTTGCCATGACATTGCGCAGACAGCTGATTGCAGTCCTGCTGGCTCTGATCACAGGCTGCTCGCAACCAGGCATCGAGCCAGCCCAGCCTCCCGGCCCGACGGCAAGGCCTGCGGACTTTCCTGCGGCCTTCTATGCCGATGCTGCTGCACGGGGCCAGTCGGTGCTTCAGATCGATTCATCGCATTCCCTGGTCTCGATCACCGTTCGACGCGCTGGCGCTCTGGCCAGACTGGGGCACGACCATGTGATTGCCAGCCATGAGCTGCAAGGCTATGTGGCCCCCCGGCTTGGCCGGGCCGATCTCTATGTGGCGCTGGACAAGCTATCGGTCGACGAACCCGCTCTGCGCGCCAAGGCGGCTCTGGACACCCAGCCCAGCGCAGCCGATATTGAAGCGACCCGTGCCAATATGCTGAACAAGCTGCTGCAAACCTCGCTCCATCCATTTGCACTGATCCAGGCACATGCATCCCCCGAAGCGGACGGCGATGTATTGCTGGCCCTGGAACTCACTCTTCACGGAGTCACACGCAGCCTGAGCGTACCGGCCCGAATCAGGAGGACGCCGAGCGAATTCCATATCAGCGGCTCGCTGAGTATCGATCAATCGAGTTTTGGCATCACGCCTTTGTCCATCCTGGGCGGTGCAATCCAGGTCCGCGACAGGCTCGAGTTGAACTTCGAAGTACGCGCCGCTCCACCTTTGAAGCAGGAATCCCTGTCATGAGAACAGGGCTTGTCGCTGCCTGCGGCGCAGTTCTGACCCTGTTCTGCGGCGGTTTGCAGGTTTCGGCACAAGAGCTGCGCATAGAGACTGCCGAGCACAATGAGGCCATGACGGTGAACGCCTCGGCCGTCATGCAAGTCAGGCTGGCTACGGCCTGGAGCGTGATTTCCGACTACGAGCATCTGGCCGACTTTGTGCCGGATATGCAAAGTTCGCGCGTGCTGCAACGCGATGGCAACCAGGTGCTGCTGGAGCAAAAAGGCAGTCTGGGGTTTCTGTTTTTTCGCCAGGCAATCGAGGTCAGACTGGCTGTGACCGAATGGCCACAGCAGCGCATTGCCGCGCATGCAATAGGCGGCAATCTCAAGCAAATGGACGGCAGCTATACCCTGGAAACCCAAGCCGACGGCCGGGTACGCTTGGCTTACAGCGCTCGCCTGGTCCCGGCTTTCGCCATCCCGCCGCTGGTCGGGAAGCCAGTGCTGCGCCAGTTGTTGAAACGCCAGTTCAAGGCACTGGTGGATGAAATCCAGCGACGCGAAGCCCTGACGCTTCAAGAGCAGAAGCAGACACCAGGAAATTAGCAGCAGGCCATTACAAGGGCAAGATGGCATTGGACGCATGCAAGCCCGGCCCCTGTGCCTCGGGTTGCCGTCATGACTGCGCAAGCATCTGCAAGAACAAAGACTTAAATCGCAGAGGACCTGAGACGGCGCGTGAACTGCTCGAACTCTGCAGCCATGGGGGCAATGGCTGCCCTGGGCAGTACCAGAGCCTGCATAGCGTCGATGAACAGATAGTAGTTCACGTCATCTTCGGCAAGCGCCAGCACTCCTGACCACGGCAGTATCGTGTCACCTCGAACCGAGGCTACCCTGATGGCGTCCGACGAGAGCGTGACCGTTTGTGGCGACAGAAACGCTCCATCCGGCAGGAGCATGAGCTTGCGCATGGATGCCTGTGACAGGTATGGCATCGTCACGACGGCGATCAAAGCGACGACCAAAAGGCAGGCAACCACTCCCAGCGGGCGGGAGATCTCGGGGAACTCACGCATCAGTCGCGCGTAGGCTGCGCCAGCGAGGCCAATGCAGAGCCACACCACAACCCGCAAGAGGAACGGCCAGGAAAGCATCCCTGCCTTCTGATGCCAGCGCCGCGCAACCATTTTCTGCAGGCGAACGAAGTCGGCGGGAATGAGAGTAAAGCTGGCGGTCATGTTCATGGTTGGCTCATGTGGCAACAGGTATGAGCGACCTGCAGCAGCGAGTATTGATCGAAAGGTGACTGCGGCATCTCACACGGTCGCTGGCTCTGGTTCGTGAACGATTTCATTACCGGCACTGCAGCCTGCACTATAAGCCGGCGCACAGGGCATTACAGGGTGCGATCAGACCTGTGCATGCGATGCAAGCCCGACCCATGCAGCCCGCAAGATGTGAGATTGCAGCAAATCGAGACAGCCGTTGCAATGGCGTGACGGGCTCGATGCATTGATCTGATTGTCTCCCCCCATCAATTTCGCTCCACCTTCCTCGAACTCGCGAATAGTCAAACAGTCTTGCTGCCAGCACTTGGCCCTCAGGCGCTGGCAGCAACTTCAACCTCAAGCCTTGAAAGTCAGCCAAGGCTTCAACCGCACACTCGCACGGATCAGCCCCGCCTCTTCCTGCGCCTGCAGCACCGGCCCTACGGGTTTGTAGGCGCTGGGAGCTTCTTCGATCAGTCGCTCTTCACGCAAGGTGATGCATTGCCAGACGGATTCGACCAGCGGCTGCTTCATGCGCCGCGTGTCCTGCCTGCGCACCTGACGGCCCGCTCCGTGGCTGCAGGACCGCAGCCAGTCTTCATGGCCCAGACCTTTGACGAGAAAGGAGTAATCACCCATCGAGCCCGGAATCAGCGCCCACTGGCCGTCATGCGCGGGAGTGGAGCCCTTGCGGTGCACATTGAACTCGCCCTCGGTCATCACCACGTTGTGGGGCACATCCACAATCAGGCGCGATGCATCGGGCGCGGCAATGCCTGCCAGCTCTTTGCGCACCAGCTCCGCCAGCGCCATGCGGTTGAACCACGCATAGCGCGCAGCCACGCCCATGGCTTGCAGATAGTCCTGCGCCAGCACGCCGCTCAGGCCATACAGACCATGCTGAGGGTGTTTGATGCCTTGCGGCCATTGCTGCCTGGCCAGCTCCATCCAGCGGCGACCGACATAAAAACCGACATCGCGCGAGCCGGTGTGGATCATCACCGTGACATCGCCCTTCTTGAGCCCCGCGGCATAGGCGGCATGACGATCGTAGACTTCCTCGACCACGCAGAACTCCAGAAAGTGGTTGCCGCTTCCCAGATCGGCAGCAGATGGCGGGCGCAGCAGCTCGCGCGCCTGCAACAGGGCTTCAGGCGCGTAGCGACTCCGGCCCGCAAAGCCTTGCAGGCCCACGCACTCGGCCAGTTCGGCCTGCAGCCGGTCGCGGTTCACGCCCTGCCATAGACCCACGTCAGGCAACTGTTCAATAAAGGCCTGGGGGCCCTCATCAAACAGTGCCTTGAAGCCTGCGCTGCGCACGGGTACATCGCGCCCGTTCTGCAAGATGACGCGGGTCAACCGCTGCACGATGGTGCTTTTGTGCAGCTCGGCCTGCGCCTGCGTCAGGCCCGTGCTCAGCAGGCGTATGCCGCAGTTGATGTCCGTGCCGATGGCAGCAGGAATCACGAAGTCTGGCGACGTGGCCACCACCGCCCCCACAGGAGCAATGCTGCCGGGGTGAAAGTCCGGCGTGGCACAGGCTTTGCAGACCGCGCCATGGCCTTGCGGGTCGGCAACCGAGGCGAAGTCCAGCAATTGACTGACGGCTTTGTGCTCCAGCGGCAGGCTGTCGGGCAGCAAAATGGTGGCTGCTGCCTGCTCGTTATGGATTTGATAGATATTGTCTCGGTAGGAGACCTGGATGCCCTGACGTGACAGAGCTTTTTGCAGTCGGGAAAGCTTCCCGGAAGAGTGCGACATGATGCTGAGAAAAACAGGTACGCAACAGCACATCTCCGAATCTGGGAGATGCAACGCACCTTCGAGCAGCAGCATCAAGAAGGACTGATAAGCGGTCTATTCTAATGAGTAAGCGCCGGGCCGCCTAACCGGCGTTGCTAATATGCTGCAATGCGCAATGCAATTCGGTCCTTTCAGATTCCCGCACCGCTGCAGACTTTGTATGACGCAGCCGCGGCCATAGGCCCGCAGTTCGGCCTGTCGCCCGACGCCGTTTTTGGGGACTGCGGCCTGTGGCTGGAGATACCCCCCGTACCCAGCTACATCGGTTGGTGCACGCCGCGCAATGTGATGACGTTTGCGACCACGGGCTGCGACAGCGTTCATTACAGCTATCTGGTCGATGAGCGCCTGCCCGGTAACGTCAGCCCCATCGTCATGACACTGCCCTGCGTGAACGAATTGAGCTGGGTGATTGCCGAGAACTTTCAGGAGTTCTTTGACTACGGCTACTACGTGGGCTGGCGCGAACTGGAGCAGTTGTATTACGAAGATGAAAAAGGCGAAGCCTGCTTTCACGAGGCAAGCCAGTCGTTGAACAAGCTCGGCATGCAGCAGTTGCCGCTACTGCACGATGCATTGAATATGCAGGCTGTGCTGCCGACGCTGCAACGCTTTGGCGAGCTGCAGCAAAAGTACCAAGCCCTATTGAATATTCCGCCCATGCCGCCAGAGCATGCCTGATTGCGTATCCATCAATCGCATTGATCTCCATATTCGCTGAGCGATACCGGTTTTCATCCGAAATTCAGTCCAGAAAGCGGGCTGCCACAGCAGGGTCCGGCATCATGCACTGCTCGCTTTTGCCAAACCAGTGATAGCGGTTTCTGGCAATCATGCGGTAGAGCGCATCGCGCAATGCAGCGGGTATCAACCTGATCACTGCCGTCAGTCGCCACGGCCAGCCCAGTGCGTGCAGCACGCGCAGGATGGCCTCCGTGTGCTGCCAGGAGCTCTGGCCGTCCACCAGCAGCAGGGTCTGCAGACCTTCCATGCGCAAGCCTGCATCGGCCAACAGCTTGCCGCCGACCTCGCCCTGTATGGCAGCGAACAGAAAAATGCCCTGCTTGTCGTGCTTGAGCAAGAACTGCACCCAGCCGTTGCACAACAGACATTGCGCATCAAAGACCACAATCATGCTTTTTCCTCGGGCAGCAATAGATAGCCACGATAACTGGCCACCACGCCAATCAGGGGGACGGCCGCTTCGACATGAAATTGCATATGCTTTCCGGCTCCGGTTTCTTCGGCCACGATGCGCGGAGCCAGCCAGCCCGGGCATGGGAAGCCCAGAAAATACAGACGCTGCAGTCGCATGAGAAGCCGTCCATCCACCGCCTGCAAGGCAAAGCACAATCGCGCCAGGCCAAGGCGCTCGATCAGGCGACCATTGTGCAACTGCATGGTTGAGCGCATGAGCTGAGAGGGGAAGATGCGAATCCAGGTTTCCACCTCGGGACTGGCCTGCAGTTCGAAATGAATCGTCCCCTCGCTGGCCGCGCGTGGCGTGCCCAGCGCCAGCGCCAGCAGCTTGGCCGCCAGAGTCCGGGGGGCGCCGGTCTGCACCCTGCCCTGAAGCTCATGCTCACCCTGCAGGCCGTGAAAGCGCTGCAGGGCGACATCGAGCTTGCAGAACTCATCGCCCATGGCCTGCTGAAACAAAGAAGCACTCTGCATCATCAGGCAAGCTCCCGCATCTGAATATCCAGTCCCTGCGCTTCGGCTGCAAAGTCCTGCAGCGTCAGCAGCCCCATGCAAGACCTGGCGCCGGGCTCCAGCGGTACGCCCGCAGCCAGCTTGCGTACCAGTGCACTGGCGGCCAGCGTGGGAACATAAGGCCCGTCGCCCGAGCCCGCCATAAGCACCCAGCAGCGCTGGCAGGCTTGCGCCTTTGCATCCAGGCCACTGACTGTGACATGCATGGCCCCTGCATCGCTGCCCCAGTTCCTGAACCAATCCGCCATGCGCTTGAGCCTGCGCGCATGTGCAGACCAGTCCTGCACCAGCCCTCTGTGAGCCAGCCAGGCCATGGCATTCATCCCGCGCTGCAAGAACGACAGCTCAAGCCCGGCACCGAAGCTGATGGACGGACTGCCTTCATAGCGAAGCGGTAGCAGTGCGAGATCCGGCACATCGCAGGCCGACAGCAGCCGCCGCCCAACAGGGGCCGGATAGTCATACCCATAGCTGCGCAGCCAGCCAATCACGGCTTGCTGCCCGGAGCCAGGCAGCGGCTTGCCACAATAGCTGAGGATGGCAGCGACGGTGGACAGGCCTCTATCCGTACGATTGCCTGGGCTGATGCCTATGTCGATACGGCTGACGCGAGCCATGGCCGAAGCCAGCTCATCCACGACCGCCGAGGACAGCGCAGGCACCGAGCTGGCACCGCTGAGCAACAGCACGCCCGCAGCTTTGGCCTGCGGATCGAGCACATCGATGCCGCAGACAAAGTCACGCCCATCGGCCAGATCCACATAGTGGACGCCGGCACGGGCGCAGGCTAGCGCCACGCGGTAGTCCTGCCCCTGAAACGGACCCGAAGTGTGAATGAGCGCATCCACCTCCAGCATCTTGAGCCTGTCCTCCAGACCCTGCGCCATCACGTCCAGAACTGCGTGGCTCAGGCTTGAGTAAGCGCCCGGGGCCAGACTTTCAACCAGCGCCTGCGCCGCAGAGGCCGAGCGCCCTGCTAACACGATGCGCAAACCGCTTTGCCTGGCCAGCCTGGCAACCAGCCGGCTGCCAAAGAAGCCATAAGCACCGACGACCATGACCTTGAATTCACGCATGCCTCAGTGTAGCGGGACGCGGGTTTCGCTCCGGAGCGCAAGCCTGGCAACGGCGAGCCTGCTCTGCCGCGCTCATGGCTCGGTCACAGCCCGGTCACAGCCCGGTCACAGCCCGGTCACAGCCCGGTCACAGCCCGGTCACAGCCCGTACTTACGAATCTTGTCGTGCAGCGTTGTCTTGGGGGTGTGCAGCGCCTGGGCCGTGCGTGTCAGGCTGCCTTCGTTGTTGCGCAAGGCTTCGGAAATCAGGGAACGCTCTATGGACTCCATGGTTGCCGCCAACGAAGCCGCTGCCTCGGGCGCCTTACCGGACGGGGACAGGCCTGCATCCAGCCCCAGCGTGATGCGCTCGGCCGTGTTGCGCAGCTCGCGCACATTGCCTGGCCAGTCGTGGGCAAGCAGCGCCTGCAGGCGCGGCGGCGTCAGCTCTGCCACGGGGCGCTGGTGGCGGGCGGCAGCCTGCAACGCGAAATGCTCGAACAGCAGCGCAACATCCTCGCGGCGCTCGCGCAGCGGGGGCAGGTTCACGGTGACCACATTGAGACGGTAGTAAAGATCGGAGCGAAACAGGCCCTGACGGCTGAGTTCCAGCAAATCGACCTTGGTTGCGGCAATCACACGGCAGTCGACGGGAATGAGCGTATTCGAGCCCAGGCGCTCCAGCACTCTTTCCTGCAGCACGCGCAGCAGCTTGGCCTGCATGGGCAAGGGCATGCTTTCGATCTCGTCGAGAAACAAGGTACCGCCGCTGGCATGTTCGATCTTGCCGATGCGCTTTTTGCCCGCGCCGGTAAAGGCCCCGGCCTCGCTGCCGAACATTTCGCTGTCAAACAGCGTCTCCGGCAGGCCGCCGCAGTTGACGGCGACAAAATTGCCGCTCTTGCGCCGGCTGGATTCATGCAGGCTGCGCGCGACTCTTTCCTTGCCGGTGCCGGTTTCCCCCCAGATCAGCACATCAGCCTCGCTGGCCGCAAGGCTTTGCAATGTGCTGCGCAGCTGCTGCATGGGAAGCGAGCGCCCCAGCAACTGGTGCTGCAACACATCCCGACTTTGTAGCTGCTGGCGCAGGCTGCGCACCTCCAGCACCAGGCGACGGCGCTCCAGCGCTCGGCGCACGGCTTCCACAAGGCGCTCGGGCGCAAACGGCTTTTCCAGAAAATCGGCGGCGCCATCCTTCATGGCTTGCACGGCCATGGAGATATCGCCGTGCCCGGTAATGAGAATCACAGGCAGTTCGGCGTCCAGCACGCGCGTGGCGGCCAGCAGCCCAAGGCCGCTCATCTGCGGCAAGCGGATGTCGCTGACCACGATGCCGGCAAAATCCGGGGACAGGTGCTTTTGCGCCTGCTCGGCACTGCTCACGCAGATGCAGTCCAGACCTTCGAGGCGCATGGTCTGCTCGCAGGCCATGGCAACATCGGCATCGTCTTCAACGATCAGGACTTTGAGGGAAGGGTTCATGGGCTGCAGGCAATCAGGACAGCGGCCGAGTATCCACCAAGGGCAGGCTCAGCGTGAAGATGGCCCCGCCTTCCGGATGGTTGCCGCCCGTCAGGCTGCCGCCTGCGGCCTGGGCGATCTCGGCCGACAAAGGCAGGCCCAGACCCAGGCCCAGTCCCTCGGGCTTGGTCGTGAAGAAAGGCTCGAACAGTCGCGCTTGCGCCTGATCACTGAGTCCGGGGCCATGATCGCGCACCGTGATCTGCGCCCAGGCACCGCAACGGTTGCAGGCAATTTCCACGCACCGCGTATTGCCGCCCTGCACGGCGTCCAGCGCATTGCTCAAGAGATTGATCAACACCTGCTGTACGCGATTGGCATCGCACCAGGCGCTCAGCTCAAGATCCGAGGGCTGTCGCACGATCATGACGCCGCTTTGGGCAATGCGCGGCTCCATGAGGGACAGGGCGCCATCGACCACCTTGGCCAGTTCAACCTGCTCGGGCTGGCCTGCGGACTTGCGGGCAAAGTTGCGCAACTGTCCGGTAATACGCCCCATGCGCTCGGTCAGCTCGGCCATGCGCTGCAGATTGCTTTGCACCATCTCGCTCTGACCGCGTTCCAGAAAGCGCTGACTGTTGCCGGCCAGCGCCCGCAAGGCCGCCAGGGGCTGATTCAGCTCATGGGCCACTTCCGTGGAGAGCTGACCGATGACGGCCAGTTTGCCTGCCTGTACCAACTCGTCCTGCGCCGCGCGCAGCGTGGTCTCGGCCTGCATGCGCTCCATCACCTCCTGCTGCAGCGCCACATTGGCACTCTGCAGATCGGCTGTGCGCTGCTGCACCTTGTTTTCCAGCACCTCGTTGGCCTGTTTCAGAGCTTGCTGAGCCGCCAGTTGCTCACGCACATGTCTGCGCCGCTGGTACAGCAAAGCTCCCAGCAAAAGCATCAACGCAATCAACGCCCCCGTCACCCAGGC
Source organism: Comamonas sp. A23 (assembly GCF_004522605.1). Lineage (NCBI taxonomy): Bacteria > Pseudomonadati > Pseudomonadota > Betaproteobacteria > Burkholderiales > Comamonadaceae > Comamonas > Comamonas sp. A23. Next base: position 82,061 of record NZ_RSDT01000011.1, on the reverse strand, counting down.
GCGACTGGCCGCCAACTGCAAGGCAACGCTCAGGGGGGAGAGCACGGTAATCTGCCAGGGCGTGCCGGCCATGGGTCTGGACTGGGCCAGAAAGCGGCCTGCGCTCTGGTCTGCCGCAGCGTCCTTGACATCGGGAATGCTCACCTGCCTGACGCCCGTGACACTGCTCATGCCACGCCAGCCCAGAGGCCGCAGGTTCAGGCGGTTGTATTTCTGCGAAGCTTCCAGCTCGGCACGCCTTGCCTCATCCAGCGGCAGCAAGGTGGCAAAGCGCCAGGCCGGCATGTTGCTGAGAATGACCACGGTATTTTCATCGCTGACCAATACCGGAGACTCTGCGCTGGCCCAGGATTGCTCGAGCTGCGCCAGCCCGACCTTGACCACCACCACGCCATGCATCTCGCCCTGCCCCAAGGTGGTGGTCAGGTAATAGCCGGGCTCGCCGCGCGTGGTGCCCACACCGAAGTAGCGCCCCCGCCCTTCTCGCAATGCCTGCTGGACATAGGGCCTGAAACCGAGGTTCTCGCCCACAAAACTGTCGGCGCGGCGCCAATTGCTGGCAGCCAGCACATGACCGTCGTGATCGAGCATGTAGACGCTGAGGGTGCCCGCACGACGGCTCAACTCCTCCAGATAGAGATTGGCGCGAAACTGCAGACTTTTGTCGCCCGGCGATTGCAGCAGCGACAGGATCTCGGGCTGCAGGGCCACTACATCGGGCAGAAAGGCAAATTTGTCGATCTCGCGCCGCAGGCTGGCAGCATAGAGATCGAGGCGGTTGTTGCCAGCAGCCACCACGGTCTCGAGACCGATCTTGACGAAGCCCTGATAGCCCAGCCAGCCGCCCATGCTGCTTGCAGCCAGCCAGAGCAGGATCAGCAAAGCAGCACGCAGGCGCGGGGGCAGGAAAGCTAACATGGTGCGAACCATGGTAGCAGCGCCCGGCACTGCAGGGGACAGGAATCCGGGCAAGGAGAAGATCAGGCTCGGATGCGAATGGGCTCGGGCATCAGCTGTGGCTCGACAGCCGGATCTGCGCACGACTCCTGCTCTTCGTTGCCTTCCCATTTGGCAACCACGGCCGTGGCAATGGCATTGCCCAGCACATTGGTCAATGTACGGCCCATGTCCAGGAAGTGGTCGATGCCCAGAATCAGCAGAATGCCCGCTTCCGGCAAACCGAACATGGGCAGCACGGCGGCAACCACCACCAGCGAGGCACGAGGCACGCCGGCAATGCCCTTGCTGGAGATCATCAGCACCAGCAGCATGGTCAGCTGCGCGGTCAGCGACATCTCGATGCCATAGGCCTGAGAGATGAAGATGGCCAGGAAGGTGGTGTAGATCATGGAGCCATCGAGGTTGAACGAGTAACCCAGAGGCAGCACAAAGCCTGTGATACGCGGCTTGATGCCGAATTTTTCCAGCTGCTCCATGAGCTTGGGCAGCGTGGATTCGCTGCTGGCCGTGAAAAAGCCCACCAGCACCGGGCCGCGAATCAGCGACAGCAGACGGAAGACATCCTTGCCCAGCACCAGATAGCCGGCACCGATGAGCAGCACCCACAGCGCGGCCAGCGCAATATAGAAGCCCAGCAGGAATTTGCCGAACACCAGCAGCATGCCCAGTCCGTGGGTGGCAATGGTGCCGGCGACAGAGCCGAACACGCCCACGGGCGCAAAGCGCATCACGTACTCGGTCACGCGCAGCATGACATGCGAGGTCTCTTCCATCAGATCGACCATCATGTGCTTTTTCTGGTGGTTCAGGTAGCCCAGGGCGATACCGAAGAACAGCGCAAACACAAGGATCTGCAACACCTCATTGGTGGCCATGGCCTCGAAGATGTTCTTGGGGAAGACGTGGGTGATGAAATCCTTGAAATTCAGCGCACCGGTCTTCAGACCCAGGCTCTCGGCATTCGTGGGAAGCTCCACCGTCAGGCCATGGCCGGGCTGCAACACATTGGCAAAAACCAGACCCAGAAACAGCGAGCAGAACGATGCCGCGATAAACCAGCCCAGCGCACGACCACCCACTCGGCCCACAGAGCCGGCATCGCCCATATTGGCCAGCCCCGCCACCAGCGTGGCAAACACCAGGGGCGCGATGATCATCTTGATCATGCGCAGAAATACGTCGGTGAGAATGCCGAAATAGCCGGCGATGTCTTTGGCTGTCTCCGGTGTCGCGGCGTTGGCGTGGACGAGATAGCCCACAACCACACCCAGAACCATGGCCAGCAGAACCATGATGGTCAGGCGGTTGGATTTCATTTCTTGGAATCTTGGTATGCGTTGTTTGAGCCGCTGCCTGAATCCGGGCCATGCAGGCACCGGGTTCCGGCTGCGACAACAAACCGAGACGGACCGCCGACGGAACCGAGGTTTCGTCAGCAAGGTCCAGCCCCAGTCTCACTTGGTCAGCCGCAGTGAAGCGGCGTGCCGTCCTTCAAGCACATACCGTGCCAGCCAAAAAATCACGTCCAAGTCTTTGATTTGCTTATATTCAAAATACTTTTTTGCATAACAACAATCGGATTTCCGGACGGTATCCGGATTAATGTACGGAATTCCGAACGGGAATCAGGCCGTTACTGCTGCACGTATCCAGTCCGGCAGCGCAGCGGCTTTCTGCCGGGGGAAATCCACCCAGATCACCGTGCCTCCGCCAGCGGCGCAGATGACTCCCGGCTGTGCCACACGCTCCATGGTGGCCCAGGTCTCAAAGGTGGTGCGTGCGGGATCGCTGACAAACATCTTGAGCAGCACCTCGTCGGGATAGGCAAGCTGCTGATAGAAATTGCAAAAGGCGTTGACGATGACCGGCCCCTGCCCTGCGGGGTCCGGATTCAGGCCCATGCCGCGCATCCAGTCGATACGCGCAGTTTCCAGATAGCGAAAGTACTGGGCGTTGTTCACATGCCCCATGGCGTCCATATCGCCCCAGCGTACGGGAAAGCGCGTTTCATAGACCTGCTTCTTCAGCTCTGGCAGCTCGATTTTCATGCCGGTATGTCTCCTGATTGAACGAGATTTGCAACTGCATCACCACCTTGTTCTAGTTTCTTTGAGGGATGGCACGCCCTGGGGCGATCACTAGCCTATGGACTTTGCCGCAACACCGATTGATGCGCTGTCGCCAAATCTGCACGGTCGTGCCGGGCTGTCAGCATAGAATCGCCCGCATCGCGGTTTTTGCAGACGCACCTGCCAAGGCCGCGCACGCCAGTTTTCCCAATCCAATATCAAGCGAGACTTTCCCGATGACAAACGAAGAGATCCTGGCCCAGTACGGCCCGCGAGAGGCCATGGAATATGACGTGGTGGTGGTGGGCGGTGGCCCCGGTGGCCTGGCCACTGCCATTCGCCTCAAGCAACTGGCGGCCGAAAAAGGTCAGGATGTCTCCGTAGTCGTGCTGGAAAAAGGCTCCGAGCCCGGCGCACACACGCTGTCTGGCGCCATCATGGATCCTCGCGCGCTGACCGAGCTGATCCCCGACTGGAAGGAAAAGGGTGCCCCCCTGAACCAGCCGGTGACCGAAGACGCCATGGTCTTCCTCGGCGAGAAGAGCTCCTTGCGCACGCCCAACTGGCTGCTGCCCAAGTGCTTCCATAACGAAGGCAACTACATCGTTCGCCTGGGCTTTGTCACCAAGTGGCTGGCAGAGCAGGCCGAAGCCCTGGGCGTGGAAATCTTCCCCGGCTTCACCGCAGCCGAAGTGCTCTACAACGAAGACGGCTCCGTCAAGGGCGTGGCCACCGGCAATATGGGCATCAGCAAGGAAGGCGAGCCCACGGGCGACTTCCAGCTGGGCATGGAGTTGCACGGCAAGTACACCATCTTTGCCGAAGGTGCGCGCGGCCACCTCGGCAAGCAGATCATCGCCAAGTACTCCCTGGACGCCAACCGCGACCCGCAGACTTACGGTCTGGGCATCAAGGAACTCTGGGAAATCGACCCCCAGCGTCACAAGCCCGGCATGGTGCTGCACACCGCAGGCTGGCCCATGAAGAGCGACACCTACGGCGGTGCCTTCCTCTATCACCTGGAAGACAATCTGGTCACACTGGGCTTCATCACCGGCCTGGATTACTCCAACCCCTATCTGTCTCCATTCGAGGAGATGCAGCGCTGGAAGACCCATCCCAATATCCGCTACTACCTGGAAGGCGACGAAGCCAATGGCATCAAGCCCGGCAAGCGTATCTCCTACGGTGCCCGTGCCATCACGGCCGGCGGCATCTCCAGCCTGCCCCGCTTTGTCTTCCCCGGCGGCGCGCTGGTGGGCTGCGAAGCCGGCTTCCTCAACGTCAGCCGCATCAAGGGCAGCCATGCCGCGATCAAGACCGGCATGCTGGCCGCAGAAGCTGCCTACGCCGCCATCGTCGCAGGTCGCCAGAGCGACGAACTGACCGCCTACACCTATGCGTTCGAGAACAGCTGGCTGTATGAGGAGCTGTGGAAGGCACGCAACTTCAAGGCATGGTTCAAGAAGGGCCTGACCACCGCCTCGATCATGAACGGCCTGGAGCAGTTCGTTCTGCGCGGCAACATCCCCTGGACGCTGCATCGCAACAAGCCCGACCATGCCTATCTGAAGCCTGCAGCCGATTGCACGCCCATCGAATATCCCAAGCCCGATGGCAAGCTGACCTTCGACCGTCTCTCCAGCGTGTTCATCAGCAGCACCAATCATGCAGAGAACCAACCAGCTCATCTGACACTCAAAGACGCCAGCGTTCCTGTCGACGTGAACCTGACCAAGTTCGCCGGTCCCGAGCAGCGCTACTGCCCCGCAGGCGTCTATGAATTCGTCGAGGACGAAGCCAATGCCGGCAAGCAGCGCCTGCAGATCAATGCACAGAACTGCGTGCACTGCAAGACCTGCGACATCAAGGACCCGACACAGAACATCGTCTGGGTGACACCCGAAGGCGGCGGCGGCCCCAACTACTCAGGCATGTAACACGTCCGCGATTGCATTCGGCAGCAGTTGCTCCGGATGCTGTGCCACAAAGCCTGCGCCAGCCATTGCTGGGCAGGCTTTTTTCATGGGCTGAATGTTTTTAGCAACGCAGGCCGCCAAATGCCCACAAATTTGCAGCATCACAGAAAAAACACATGCCACCGCAATCGCCGCGAATCACTCATTGAAGATCGCTTGCCGGCGCAGAAAGAACAATGTTCAAAAAACAGGCAGTTGCATCAATATGCCTGCCCATATCGCATCAGGCGCAGGAAAAATGCGGCACAAAACCGAAATCAGGCCCCGCTCAACGCAATATTGCGCGCCATAGCACTGCTTCTACACACACTAACTCCTGCCAATTAGCGCTTTGCGCAGCTTTCATGCCATTTTTTCGCGATCATCGTATAGGGATAAACAAGGTTATCTCAATCGCGAAGACAGCCAGATCGGTGCAGTAGACTTTGCCGCGAGGCGACGCGCATCACGCACTGCCGTCTTAATTCACCTGCAACACACAACAAACGCTGGAGATACACATGAAGCAGCTGTCCTTGGCCCGCATGGGCGCACTGGCCCTGGCAATTTCCGCCATGTCGGGTGCCTATGCCGCCGACACCAAGTCCGTGGCCGTGACCGCCATTGTTGAACACCCCGCCCTGGATGCGGTGCGCGACGGCGTCAAGGATGCCCTGAAGGCAGCCGGCTACGAAGAAGGCAAGTCCCTGAAGTGGCAATACCAGAGTGCACAGGGCAATACCGGTACGGCTGCCCAGATCGCGCGCAAGTTCGTGGGTGACAAGCCCGATGCCATCGTCGCCATCGCCACGCCTTCCGCCCAGGCCGTGATCGCGTCGACCAAGAGCGTGCCTGTCGTGTTCTCTGCCGTGACCGACCCCGTTGCCGCCAAGCTGGTCGCCAGCTGGGAACCCTCCAAGAACAATGTGACCGGCGTTTCCGACCTGCTGGCCCTGGACAAGCAGATGGATCTGGTCAAGCAGGTCGTGCCCAATGCCAAGCGCATCGGCATGGTCTACAACCCCGGTGAAGCCAACTCCGCCGTGGTCGTGAAGGAACTGCAGGCCCTGCTGCCCAAGATGGGCTGGACTCTGGTGACGGCTGCGGCTCCCCGCTCGGTGGACGTCTCCAGCGCCGCACGCTCGCTGGTAGGCAAGGTGGACGTGATCTACACCAACACCGACAACAACGTGGTGTCGGCCTATGAATCGCTGGTCAAGGTCGGCCAGGACGCCAAGATTCCTCTGGTGGCTTCTGACACCGACTCCGTCAAGCGCGGCGCCGTGGCCGCCTACGGCATCAACTACCGCGATCTGGGCGAGCAGACCGGCCGCATGGTTGTGCGCATTCTCAAGGGCGAGAAGCCCGGCGACATCAAGCCCGAAGTCTCTACCAAGATGGAGCTGTTCGTGAACCCCGGCGCCGCTGAAAAGCAAGGCGTGAAGCTGTCCGATGCGCTGATCAAGTCCGCCGCGACCGTGGTCAAGTAATCCACTCCCTGTCGCCAGCACTGCCACCAGGCAGTGCCAGCGCAGCGGCAGGTGCCGTGGCAACATGGCCCTGCCGATTTTTTTAGACGTTTGCCGCGCCTGTCGCTCTCTCTATGTCTCTATTTTCCATCCTCGGTGCCATTGAAATTGGCCTGATCTTCAGCCTGGTGGCGCTGGGCGTCTTCATCTCCTTTCGCTTGCTGCGTTTTCCCGATCTGACGGTCGACGGCAGCTTCCCCCTTGGCGGTGCGGTCTGCGCCATTCTGATTTCCACGGGCACCAATCCCTGGCTGGCCACGCTGGCCGGCACGGCAGCCGGTGCCGTGGCTGGCTTCATCACGGGCTGGCTCAACGTCAAGCTCAAGATCATGGACCTGCTGGCCTCCATCCTGATGATGATCGGCCTGTACTCGGTCAATCTGCGCATCATGGGCGGCCCCAATGTGCCGCTGATCAACGAACCCACGCTGTTCACCATGCTGCAGCCGGCGAACATTGACGACTATGTGATGCGTCCGCTGATCATGCTGGGCTTCGTCATCGTGGCCAAGCTGGCTCTGGACTGGTTCTTTGCCACCGAACGCGGTCTGGCCATCCGCTCCACGGGCTCCAACGCCCGCATGGCCCGCGCTCAGGGCGTCAATACCGGCGCCATGATTCTGCTGGGCATGGCAATTTCCAATGGCCTGGTCGGTCTGGCCGGAGCGCTGTTCGTGCAGACGCAGGGCGGCTCCGACATCTCCATGGGTATCGGCACCATCGTCATCGGTCTGGCCGCCGTGATCGTGGGCGAGACCATCCTGCCCTCGCGCAAGATCATCTGGGCCACGCTGGCCGTGGTGCTTGGCGCCGTGGTCTACCGCTTCTTCATCGCAGCGGCCCTCAATATCGATGCCATTGGCCTGAAGGCACAGGACTTGAATCTGGTGACGGCAGTGCTGGTGACCATCGCACTGGTGATTCCGCAAATCAAGAAAAAGCTGAGCAAGCGCAAGTAAGAAGAAGGACGGCGGAGAACACCATGCTGAACGCACAAAACCTCGAACTCACCTTCAATCCCGGCACGCCGATCGAAACCCGTGCCCTGCGCGGGCTGTCGCTGTCCATCCCCGACGGTCAGTTCGTGACCGTCATCGGCTCCAACGGCGCAGGCAAGTCCACATTTCTGAACTGCGTCTCGGGCGACCAGAGTGTGGACAAGGGCAAGATCGAAATTGCCGGCATCGACATGACGCGCATGCCGGTATGGTCTCGCTCCAAGCAGGTGGCCCGCGTGTTTCAGGACCCCATGGCCGGTACCTGTGAAGACCTTTCCATCGAAGAGAACATGGCGCTGGCGCACGAGCGCGGCAACCTCCGCGGCCTGTCCAAGGCAGTGAAGGCCAGCAATCGCGAGCTGTACCGCGACCGTCTGGCCACGCTGGGCCTGGGTCTGGAAAATCGCCTGACCGACCGCATCGGTCTGCTCTCGGGCGGACAGCGCCAGGCCGTGAGCCTGCTGATGGCGGCGCTGCAGCCTTCGCGCATTCTGCTGCTGGACGAACACACTGCCGCTCTTGACCCGCGCACCGCGGACTTTGTGCTGCAGCTGACGGCACGCATCGTGCAGGAAGCCAATCTGACCACCATGATGGTGACCCACAGCATGCGCCAGGCGCTGGATGTGGGCACGCGTACCGTCATGCTGCACCAGGGCAATGTGGTGCTGGACGTCAGCGGCGAAGAGCGCTCCAAAATGGACGTCCCCGACCTGCTGCATATGTTCGAGAAGGTGCGTGGCGAGAAGCTCGCGGATGACGCCTTGCTGCTGAGCTGATTGAGGCCGGACGGCCTGACCGCACACAGTTCACTATCAAAAAAGAAGCTGCCAGTCCTTGATAACCATTGGCTGGCGGCTTTTTTCATCTCAAGATAGAAACTATCGACAATCAACATTGACATTTCGGCATTTATTTTTGACGAAATTGACAAATAAACAATCAAATAGACAGAGCCCTGCCGAATGCAGGCCGAGCATGAAGCCACTCTCATCGACGATTTGACGAAGATATAAGGATATTTTTTGGAATTCCTGATCCAGTCATTAATTCTGAAATATCAAACACTTAGATATCGATTCAAGCCATGGCTGCCCTAATCCACAGCTCACGCTGTACGGCTCATGCGCAAATCGCTCACAATCTGCACCCTATCGGAAGCCACTGAGCACGATGCATGTCATCGCCGTTCACGCTGACCGCGTTGATACCCGGGGACTCCTGATATCAGGGCGCAACAAACGGGCATGGGGCCCAGGCTTTTACCAGCCAGGACCGCCAAGGCTTCATGATCCGCAAAAAACCAATATCTCTCATGAGCGATAGCCAAGCAAAAACTGACAACGGTGGCTTGCACCGTTCCCTCAAGGCCCGACATATGTCGATGATCGCCATCGGCGGCTCCATCGGCACCGGCCTTTTTGTCGCCTCTGGCGCAACCATCTCGCAAGCAGGCCCCGGCGGTGCATTGCTGGCCTACATGATTGTGGGCCTGATGGTCTATTTCCTGATGACCAGTCTGGGCGAGATGGCTGCACACATGCCAGTCTCCGGCTCTTTTGCCACCTATGGCGCCAAGTACGTGGATGAAGGCTTTGGCTTCGCCCTGGGCTGGAACTACTGGTACAACTGGGCCGTGACCATTGCCGTGGACCTGGTTGCGGCGCAGCTGGTGATGGCCTACTGGTTCCCCGGCACCAACGGCGTGCTGTGGAGCGCTCTGTTTCTGGCACTGATGTTCGGCCTGAACGCACTGTCCGCCAAGGGCTTTGGCGAATCCGAGTTCTGGTTTGCTGCCATCAAGGTCACAACGGTGCTGGTCTTCATCGCCATCGGCGTGCTGATGATCTTCGGTATTTTGCAAGGTGGCGCGCCCGACGGTATCTGGGGCAATATTGCCAACCTGAGCACAGGCGACGCGCCGTTTGCGGGTGGTTTTGCAGCCCTGATCGGCGTGGCCATGGTGGTGGGCTTTTCCTTCCAGGGCACGGAGCTGATCGGCATCGCTGCCGGCGAATCTGAAGATCCCGCCAAGAATGTGCCCAAGGCCGTGCGCAAGGTGTTCTGGCGCATTTTGCTGTTCTACGTCTTTGCCATCCTCATCATCGGCCTGCTGATTCCCTATACCGATCCCAAGTTGCTGCGCAACGATCTGGGCGATATCGCTGTCAGCCCCTTCACACTGGTGTTCGAACGTGCCGGCCTGCTGGGTGCCGCTGCCGTGATGAACGCCGTGGTGCTGACCTCCGTGCTGTCGGCCGGCAACTCCGGCATGTATGCCTCCACCCGTATGCTGTATGCGCTGGCCAAGCAGGGCATGGCGCCCAAGCTGTTTGCCCAGGTCAACACGCGCGGCGTGCCCGTGCTGGCATTGATCGCCACCACCGTGATTGCCGCCCTGTGCTTTCTGACCAATATCTTCAGCCCCGAAGTGGTCTACATCTGGCTGCTGAATCTGTCCGGCATGTGCGGCTTCGTCGCCTGGCTGGGCATTGCCATCAGCCACTACCGTTTCCGCAAGGGCTGCGAAGTGCAGAACTACGATATGAACCAGCTGCCTTACAAGGCAGCGGCCTTCCCCTTCGGCCCCATATTCGCCTTTGTGCTGTGCCTGATCATCACCTTGGGCCAGAACTATGAAAACCTGATCAAGGACCAGATCGACTGGGTCGGTGCCATCGCCACCTATATCGGCCTGCCTCTCTTCCTGGTCATCTGGTTTGGCTACAAATGGGTCAAGGGCACCAAGATCGTCAAATACTCGGAAATGGATCTGAACGGCTCGCGTTAATACCTAGTCATTTTTGATCCCACCCAAGGCAGCACCGGCAACGGCGCTGCCTTTTTTGCGTCCCGGGCTTGCCTCGGATGCTGTCGATTAGTCCCAACAGACGATTCATGTCATGACAAATATCTGAAGAATAAATGCTCACAGGCAACGGCCTGCAAGGTTTTTTCACTAGGAAAACAAGAGCAATGCAACAAAAGACGATGAGCACAGCGCTGATGCTGTGCATAGGTTTGCTGAGCGCAGGAGCCGCCTGTGCCAAGGTTCCCGCTGCGGAAGCCGACAAGCTGGGCAAGGAGCTGACCTGCACCGGCGCCATCAAAGCCGGCAATGCCGACGGCAGCATCCCACCATTCACGGGCAAGATCCTGGGCGTTCCTCCCGGCGTGAAGTTCACCAAGTCAGTGGGACAGTTCCAGCCCGATATCTACGCCAACGAAAAGCCGCTGTTCGAAATCACGGCCGCCAACATGGCGCAATATGGCGACAAGCTCAGCGCCGGCCAGAAGGCGCTACTCGCCAAGTTCCCCACCACCATGCGCATTCCCGTCTATCCGGGCCACCGCGACTTCCGTTATGACGACGACATCTGCGCCGTCATCAAGCGCAATGCACTGGAAGCCGAGGTAGTCAACGACGGCAATGGAGTCAAGGGCTTCATGGGTGCTCTGCCCTTCCCCATTCCCAAGACCGGCCTGGAACTGCTATGGAACAACCTCATGCCCAGCCGCGCCAGCACCGAAGAGGTGGAACGCGACATGGCACTGGTGGGCGCAAGCGGCGATATCGCCTGGGGCCGCACCAGCTATATCCAGCTCAGTCGTTATGACTCCAAGGAAAATCTGGGCAAGCCCAACGAAGGCAAATACGCCTATGTGACCAATTTCTCCATCCTGCCCGAGCGCGAAAAAGGCGGCGTGATTCTGTCCATCGAGCCCATGAACTTCGGCACGGACAAGCGTCTGGCCTGGAATTACGATCCCGGCACTCGCCGCGTGCGCCAACTGCCCGAGTTCGGCTATGACCAGCCCTCCCCCGGCACCAGCGGCAAGGCGACCATCGACTCCGAGCGCCTGTTCAACGGCGGCTCCGAGCGCTACGAGTGGACCATGCACGGCAAGCGCGAGATGTTCATTCCTGCGAACACCTTCCGTATCAACCAGCAGATGAAATACGCCGATCTGCTCAAGCCAGGTCATCCCAACCCGGCCTACACCCGCTATGAACTGCGCCGCGTCTGGGTGCTGGAGGGCAAGCTCAAGCCCGGCTTCCGTCACCTGTACTCCAAGCGTGTGATGTTCATCGACGAAGACACCGGTCACGCCGTCTCGGGCGACTTCTACGACGCACGCGGCCAGTTGTGGCAGCACGGTGAAATCAATTACTACTATGCCTACGACATCAAGAAATGGCATGCGGGCACATCGTTCTACTATGACCTGAATGCCGGCTCCTATGTGAGCATGAATCTGGTCCAGGAGCGCCCCAAGGCACCAATTCTGGGCAAGGACAACCTCAAGCCCAGCCAGTACACTCCCGAGGCGATTCGCAACCTGGGCAACTGATAGACAACAGGTGGCTCAGCCACCGCGCGCACCGCACCGCAAGGTGCAAAGAGAGGCCATGAGCCTCTCTTTTTTTATGGCCGCTGCCGCCCCGAAACTGGAGCGCACTCCAGCATATGCGCGGGCAGCGTGCTAGGATGAAACACGGTGCCAGCATTGAAAACCATAGCAGCTGGCGTCGTTTTTTCTGTCTTCGAGTCGATTTCAACGTGAACATCATTCACAAGCAGCCAACGACCCACCCGGTCGTATGGCAGGGCGCGGATCTGGCGGGCGACCCCTTCCGGACTCATCGGCCATCCGCCGACACCCTTGCCGCCATCGCTGCCATGCGGGTCCGGTTCGGACAACGCCTCGAGTCACTTTGGAGCAAGGCGTCCCACTCGGCCAAGGTCGCAGCCTCGTCCTGTTTTAATCCCTGCACAACAAAGCCCGACTAAGCTTGCAGACGATTTAGTTCGCCGCAATCATGACTTCCATGCAATCACTGGCCCGATGGCTGCCCTTTCTTAATTGGCCCAAACCGACTTTCGGCCTGCTGCGCGGCGAGTTCTGGGCCGGCTTGACCGTGGGCCTGATGTTGCTGCCCCAGGGCGTGGCTTACGCCGCGCTGGCGGGCATGCCGCTGATTACCGGCATCTATGCCTCCATCATTCCTGCTGCGGTGGCCATCCTCTTCAGTCCGTCGCCCCGCCTGGGCGTGGGACCAACGGCGCTGAGCGCCTTGCTGATCGGCGCCTCTCTGACCGGCATGGCCGAACCGGGCTCGGCTCAGTGGGTGGTGCTCGCTGCATGGATGGCCATTCTGTCGGGCCTGGTTCAATGGAGTCTGGGCGTGGTACGCGCGGGCTGGCTGCTCAATCTGGTCACCTCTCCTGTACTGGCAGGTTTTACCCAGGCTGCTGCACTGCTGATTCTGGCTTCGCAGCTGCCCACCCTGCTGGGCATGCGCGCTGACTGGTCCACCGTCTGGCATTCTCCGTCCATCTATCTGTTCAGCATCCAGTCCATCGCCTATGGCCTGGTCAGCATGGGCTTGCTGATGTTGGCCAAGAAATGGCGTCCTGCTTTTCCCTCGGCCATTTTCATCATCGGTTTGAGCGGGTTCATCAGCTGGCTCACGGGCTTCGCCGATGCGGGCGGAGCCGTGATCGGCCACCTGCCTGCGGGGCTGCCCAGCTTCCAATGGCCCGGCATGCTGGACTGGGAGCAGTTCGGCGCCCTGGTCATGCCCGTGCTGGTCATCTCCCTGGTCAGCTTTCTGGAAACCGCGTCCAGCGCTCAGGTCGAGCATCAGCAGGCCGGCACGCGCTGGAACGAGAACCAGGATTTGATCGCCCAGGGCCTGTCCAAGATCAGCGCCGGCCTGTTCGGCAGCTTTGCCACCAGCGCATCTTTCTCACGCTCTGCCGTCAATCTGCTCGCAGGTGCCAGGACCGGCTATGCCAACGTGTTTTCCATTTTGCTGGTGGTCGTGGTCGTGCTCTGGTTCATTCCCTGGCTCTACCATGTGCCGCAGGCAACGCTGGCTGCCATCGTGATCACCGCCGTGCTCAACCTGGTCAAGCCCAGCGCGATTCTCAAGCTTTTCAGGATCTCCAAGGTCGAAGCCAGCATCAGCGTCGCCACGCTGGTGCTGACCATCGTCACCGCCCCGCGCATGTACTGGGGTGTGTTCGCGGGCATCATGCTCAGCCAGGCTTACTACCTCTATCACCACCTGCACCCGCGCATCATCGAGGTCGGCGAGCATCCCGACGGCAGCCTGCGCAGCCGCCTGCTTTGGCAATTGCCGCCCCTGGCACCTGAAGTCGTGGCTCTGCGCATGGATGCAGACCTTGACTTTGCCACGGCCACGGCACTTGAGCGCTACGCGGCCGATGCCCTGCAGCAAACGCCCCAGGCCAAAGACCTGGCACTGCTGATGCAGTCCATCAACAGCATAGACATCACAGGAGTCGAAACATTTGCCCGACTGGAACGCCTGGTCGCATTGCGCGGCGGTCTGCTGCACGTGGTGGGATTGAAGTTGCCGGCCGAGCAAAGGCTGGAACGCGCCGGACTGCTGCACAAGGAAGGCAGCCCCATCAGGCTCTATCGAACGGATGCCGACTTTCTGCGAACGCTTGGCAATTTCCCCACAGAACTGACCCGGATCAACGCTGACGAAAAGCCTACATCCACAAAAAGCTAGGGGTCGCTGCTACACTGACGGTCATCATTGATAGTTTGTCGTGACTTCATCCGCCCCCCACCAATCCGTGTTTTTGCGCGATCTGCGCCTTGCCACCGCACACAATCTGGTGAATCGCGCGGGCGGTAGCGATAACCGTCTGCCCACTGACACTCCCACCCATTACCTGCAAGCACTCATTGATGGCTTGTGCGCACTGTCTTTGCGCGACCCCCTCACGGGGCTGGCCAACCGGCGCCATTTCCGCTCCGTGATCGAGCGCGAAATCGACCGCGTGGCCCGCTCCGGAGAAACCGCACTGCTGCTGATGCTGGACATCGACCATTTCAAGCAGATCAACGACGAGCACGGTCATATTGCTGGCGATATGGTGCTGCAATCCGTGGCACAGACGCTGTCCGAAATCATTCGCCCCATGGACACCCTTGCGCGCTTCGGTGGTGAAGAATTCGCCATAGTGCTTCCGGTGTGCCCTGCGCATCAGGGCCGCGCAGTCGCCGAGCGCTTGCGCCAGGCCATCGAAAGCAACTCCATCGCTTTGTCCTCGGGCCAGTCGCTGAAGATCACTGTGAGTATCGGCGGGGTCTACGCCCAGCAATGGATTCGCAGCACGGCGCAACTGTGGACCGAGCGTGCCGATCGCCAGCTCTATCTGGCCAAATCGGCAGGCCGCAACTGCGTCTGCGTGGAGGATCCGCCCGACAGTACGGTGAGTGCCGAGGAAAAAAGCCTGCTTTTCAGCCCTTTGCCTGCCGCTTCGTTAGAGGAAAATGTCTCTGACAATACAGCACCAGACGTAAACACCGACGCCGCAAGCCAGGTCATAACGCCTTGAGACGATGGACACCTTGGCCCCTCACCCTACTTTGCCCGCTCATATATCCATGGAAGATGCCCTGCGGGCGCCTGGCCGCAACAAGCAGGCCCACATCATTGCCGTCACCAGCGGCAAAGGCGGTGTCGGCAAGACTTTCGTCTCGGCCAATCTGGCTGCTGCGCTGACGCGCCATGGCTTCAACGTGCTGGTATTGGACGCGGACCTGGGCCTGGCCAATCTGGATGTGGTGCTCAACCTCTACCCCAAGGTCACGCTGCACGATGTGTTCACGGGTCGCTCCACGCTGGAAGATGCCATTCTGACCACGCCGGGCGGCTATTCCGTGCTGCTGGCAGGCTCGGGCATGATCGAGTACTCGCGCCTCACCCCCGAGATTCGTTCCCAGTTCATGCGCACGGTGGAGTTGCTGCGCCCGCGCTACGACATCATCCTGCTCGACACCGGCGCCGGCATCTCGGATGTGGTGCTGTTCTCCGTCTCTCTGGCAACCGAAGTGCTGGTCGTGGCCACGCCCGAGCCCACTTCGCTGACCGATGCCTACGCCGCCATCAAGGTGCTGGCCCTGCAGCAAAAGCGCCAGCAGATCCGTCTGGTCATCAACCAGGCGCAACGCCCCGGCGATGGCCGCGCCATCACTGGCCAGCTGCAGCAGGTGCTCAACCGCTTCGTGACCACCGAGTCCGGCCAGCCGCTGCAGCTGACCCACTGGGGCGATATTCCGGTCGACTCCGCCGTGCGGGAGGCCGTGATGCGCCGCCAGTTGCTGCTGCAGGCCATGCCCGGAGCACCCGCATCCCTCGCAGTGGCACAGCTGTCCAATAAAATCAAGGCAGAGCTGACGGCCCCGGTCTGAGCTGCATCACCGTCGATGCAGCAGCCGCGCGGCCGCCCCCGGATATCGACGTGGCCGACATACTCAACATCTCCTGCTACAAATTCACGCCCCTGCCCGACGCCGACCAGCTGCGCCAGACGCTGCTGGAGCGTGCACATGACCTGAGCCTCAAGGGCACGGTGCTGCTGGCCGAAGAAGGCATCAACTTTTTCCTGGCCGGCCCTGCCCAGGCCGTGCGCAGTTTTGTGGACCAGCTGAAGCAAGACCCGCGTTTTGCCGACCTGGCTCCCAAGGAAAGCTGGTCCGAGACCGTACCCTTTCGCAAAATGCTGGTCAAGGTCAAGAACGAGATCATCCGCATGGATCATCCCGCCATTCGACCCGCCCATGGCCGTGCGCCATCGGTCAGCCCGGCCACGCTGCGCCGCTGGCTGGAGCAAGGCCATGACGACGAGGGCCGCGAGGTGGTGACGCTGGACACGCGCAACGACTACGAAGTGGACGAAGGCGCGTTTGCCGGCACGATCGACTGGCGCCTGAGCAAGTTCACCGAATTCCCGCCCGCACTGCGCCAGCACAAGGACGAATTCGCCGGCAAGACCGTGGTCAGCTATTGCACTGGCGGCATCCGCTGCGAAAAGGCCGCCATCCTCATGCAGGACGAAGGCATCGAAAACGTCTACCAGCTCGAAGGCGGCATCCTCAAATATTTCGAGGAGACCGACGGCAAGTTCTACGACGGCGGCTGCTTCGTC
Organism: Comamonas sp. A23; assembly: GCF_004522605.1. Lineage (NCBI taxonomy): Bacteria > Pseudomonadati > Pseudomonadota > Betaproteobacteria > Burkholderiales > Comamonadaceae > Comamonas > Comamonas sp. A23. The sequence continues at coordinate 65,572 of NZ_RSDT01000011.1, read as the reverse complement.
TTTGACGGTCGCGACTCGCTGGGCACCGATCTGTCGCGCACCGAGCTGGTTCACCCCCGCCCCATCAAAAAGCATCTGATGGAACAGGACGCGGAGTAAGCAGCGCCAAGATGGCGCTCAATGCCACTATCAAAAACTAAGCAGCTAGCGCTGAATCAGGCTAAGTTTCAGAAGCATTCATCACTGAAACCTATGCAGGGCCAGCGCTATCCGCTTTGAATTGGATAGCACCCAACTTAGCTGAACGCTTATCTGGCCCAGCGTGCTGCGGCCTTGGCCACGCGCTCGCCAAACTGGCGTGCGGTTTCCAGGTCACCGCCGGCCATCTCGCCGGCCGATGAGTCAGAGGGCGACTGCGCCATGGCACCGCAGAAACTGCCCATCCAGTTCACATCGTTGCGCTGGGCGGCCTTGGTATTCGAAGGCAGCAGACCCAGTCCCACCCACACGCCGCCATGCTGCATGGCCAGGTGGTAGAAATAATCGAGCGTGACCTGCTTGTCGCCCTGCACGCTCGCGCTGTTGGTGAAGCCGGCAAACAGCTTGTCCTTCCAGGCCTGGGCAAACCAGGCCTTGGACGAGGCGTCGGCAAATTTCTTGAATTGCCAGCTCGGAGCGGCCATATAGGTCGGTGCGCCGAAGACGATGGCATCGGCCGCGGCCAGTTGCTCCCAGCCGCCCTCGGGCAAATTGCCATCGGCGTCGATGGCCATCAACTGTGCGCCCGCGCCCTGAGCCACGGATTGCGCCATGCGCTGGGTATGGCCGTAGCCTGAGTGGTAGACCACAACGATATTGCTCATGATTTCTTCTTTCCTGCTTGCATCGGCGCGGCCATCCGCCGCACCATCCTGTATCTGTGCCAAATAAAGGCCCGCCGGATTGACACCCGGCGGGCCTTGTCTTTCGAGAGCGCGCTAGCTTAACAAAGCTATGACCGCTTGCGCACTTTCAGCCTGTGCTGCCTCATGCTTCAGCCTTTGCGGCCGTCCATGCTCCAGGCGCCTGCTCCATGAGCCGCATAACCAAGCAGGCCGCCGACCACGGCGATGTTCTTCCAGAACAGCAGCTGCTGCATCATGGCGGCCTCTGCGGGAACGCCCCAGAAGTTATGGAAGAAGAAGCTGGCGATCAGCGTGAAAAATCCCAGGATCAAGGCCGCGCAGCGCGTGTGCCAGCCCAGCAATATGGCCAGACCGCCCACGATCTCGATCACCAGGCCCACCGCCACCGCGACCTGGGGCATGGGCATGCCCGCCGATGCGGCATAACCCACGGTGCCCGCAAAGCCACTGATTTTCTGAATGCCTGCTGGCAGAAACAGCAGGGCAATCAGCACACGGCCCACCAGGTCCAAAGGATTTCGCAATTGATTCAACATTTAAACTCCAGTCATTGCGACCCAGGGCCGCGTTGGTTCATATCAGCACAAGCCTTGAAATCGTCAGACTCAAGGTTCCAGGTCAAACACCAGAACTTCCGCAGCCCGGCCATTGGCAAGGCGCAGGCGCTCCTCATTTTCAATAAGTGCAGCGTCGCCGCTTGTCAGCTTTTGTCCATTCACGTCCAGCTCGCCACGCACCAGGTGCACATAGGTCTTGCGACCGGCTGGCAGGGCCACATCGGCAGCCTCTTCTGCATCGAACAGACCGGCATACAGGCGTGCATCGGCATTCATGGGAACCGAGCCCTCGGCACCGTCAGGTGAAGCCACCAGACACAGACGTCCACGCTTTTGCGCCTCGCTGAATGTCTTCTGGGCATAGCCTGGCTCGATACCTGTGCGTGCGGGCAGCAGCCAGATCTGCAGAAAGTGCGTGGTCTGCTCCTTGGCGTAGTTCTGCTCGCTGTGCACCACTCCCGAGCCCGCACTCATGCGCTGCACCTCTCCAGGCAGGATGGGGGTTTCATTGCCCATGCTGTCCTTGTGCGAGAGCGCACCTTCGAGCACATAGCTGATGATTTCCATATCGCGGTGGCCGTGCGAGCCAAAGCCTGTGCCAGGGGCAATCCGGTCTTCGTTGATCACGCGCAGATTGCCGAACCCCATATGGCGCGGGTCGTAATAACCGGCAAACGAAAAGCTGTGATAGGACTTGAGCCAGCCGTGGTCGGCGTAGCCGCGTTCCTGGGATTTGCGCAGAGTCATCATGGTGTGCTTCCTTTCGTTCAAGTGACTGTCTCTATGGGCTCTACTGTAGAAGTCACCTGCCAGGCTGTGGCTGAACGGCGTTGATGGCATCATTCAAACTGTTTGAATCATCAATCTCACCATGCCCAGCTCCCGCGATGTGCTCACCCCCGACAGCCTGGCCATGCTGCAGGCCATTGCCGAAACCGGCAGCTTTGCCGCCGCTGCGCGCTCCCTGGGCCTGGTGCCCAGTGCGCTGACCTACCGCGTGCGCCAGATCGAAGATGCGCTCGATGTGCTGCTGTTTGACCGCAGCTCGCGCCACGCCCAGGCCACTGAGGCAGGTCAGGCCCTGCTGCACGAAGGCGCCCGCCTGCTGCAGGAGATCGATGCCGTCGCGCACCGCGTCAAGCGCGTGGCCACGGGCTGGGAGCCGCAGCTGACCATCGTCATCGACGGGGCCGTGGCCCGCACGCCCATCTTCGAGCTGGTCGAAGCTTTTTATGCGCTGACCCCGCCCACCACACTCAAGCTGCGTGACGGCATTCTCAATGGCACGCTGGAAGTGCTGACCAGCGGCCATGCCGATCTGGCCATTGGCGTGGCGGTCAACACCAGCAATGTCTCCGAGCTGCAGACGCGCGAAATCGGGGAGATGGATTTCGTCTTCGCCGTCGCGCCGCACCACCCACTGGCCGGACTCGATGAGCCGCTTTCCGACGAGTTGCTGCTGCGCCATCGCATGGTGGCCGTGGCCGACTCGGGCGTGCGCAGCAACACCAGCTTTGGACTGGTCAACGGCCAGGACGTGCTCACCGTGGACAGCATGCAGGCCAAGCTGGAGGCCCAGATACGCGGCATTGGCGCCGGCTTTCTGCCACGTGGCATGGTGCAGGCCTATCTCGATGCCGGCCTGCTGGTCACAAAACAGGTGCAGCGCGCCAGTCGCAATCTGCGCCTGCACTATGCATGGCCCGGCCCCGCCCACCGCACGCCTGGACGCGCCCTTCAGTGGTGGCTGACGCAACTGGAAAGCCCCGCCACGCGCAAGGCGCTTATGGAAAACCATCACCGTCAATAAGCTGCTGCGCGTCGCAGCCGCCACGCGGGAGGTGTAGAGTGAGTTGCGCTGCAACAATTCAGCACAAGCAGCACTTGCTATCTTTTGGATAGCTGGCTACGCTAGAACTCAAACGGTGTCGAAAAGGCTTTTTCATGAATGCTTCCCGCACTCGCGCGTCCGCAACTGCCTCCGCTTCTTCCCCTTCCCCGCATACCGGTGGCAAGCGCATTGCCGTCATCGGCGCGGGCATTGCCGGTCTGGCCTGTGCCCGCACGCTGATGCAGGCCGGGCATGACGTCCATGTCTATGAGCGTCTGACCCAGGCCGGCGGACGCATGCGCTCGGTCAGCGGCCCCTACGGCAGCTTTGACATCGGCGCCCAGTTCTTCACCGTACGCGATCCGCGCTTTCAGCAAGTGCTGGACACCACGCCCGGCAATCTGCGCGCCTGGAGCCTGAACAGCGTGCAGACCCGCAACGCCCAGGGCCGCAGAGTCGACAAGCACACGCCGGTGCGCGAGACCCACTGGGTCGGCATGCCCGATATGCAATCGCTGCCACTGGCCTGGGCAGCGCCGCTATGGGATGCCGGGCGCCTGCATCTGGGCCAGTCCCTGCGCGCCATGAGCCACCACATTGCCAGCGGCAGCAGCCACAGCCGCCACCAATGGTCCCTGATGCTGGATACCGAAGACCACGGCCCGCAGATTGCTGCCGACTTCGATGCCGTGGTGCTGGCCGTGCCGGCGCCCGTGGCCGCGCAGCTGCTGCAGACCGCGCCTCAGGGTGCGGCCCTGGCCAGGACACTGGCCCCTGTGGAAATGGCCCCCTGCTGGGCCATGACGCTGTCCTACCCCATGGCTGCTCAGGCCGGCCTGACCACACTGGGCCCGCAGTGGAATGCCGCACGCAGCACGCATGAGCGCGTTACCTGGGTGGCCCGCGAGTCCTCCAAACCCGGCCGCGCCCAGACCGAGCGCTGGACGATTCATGCCAACCCGCTGTGGTCCAACGAGCACCGCCACGACGACGCCACGCGCGTGCTTGCCAAGCTGCAAAAGGCCTTCGGCGAGATCACCGGCATCCGCGTTGCGCCGCGCCATGCCAGCGTCTACCTCTGGCAGCATGCCCAGACGCTGGCGCCCCTGGGCAGGCCGTTCAGCCACGACCCCTCGGTCGGCCTGGGCCTGTGCGGGGACTGGTGCATAGGCATGCGGGTGGAAGACGCTTTTGTCTCGGGTCTGGAAATGGGGCTGGCCCTGGCCTGAGCCAACTGCGCGCAGTCAAGGGGCGTAAGATGGCGTCCCTCATGACTGCGGCCCTTTCCCGTTCCTCCTCCAGCGCTCCCTGCACGGGGCCATATATCGGGCGCTTTGCGCCCTCTCCCACCGGGCCGCTGCATGCAGGCTCTCTGGTCGCGGCGCTGGCCAGCTGGCTGGATGCACGCGCCCACCACGGACGCTGGCTGATTCGCATCGAAGACATCGATCCGCCACGCTGCCAAGCTGGCGCCGACCAGGAAATCCTGCGCCAGCTGGCCGCCTGCGGCCTGCACTCCGATGCCCCCGTGGTCTGGCAGTCGCAGCGTCATGCACTCTATGAAAAGGCGCTGCAGCAACTACAGGCGCAAAAAATGGCCTACCCCTGCGGCTGCACGCGCAAGGACATCGAAGCCGCCTGGCTGGCACAGGGACTGGCTCACGAGCGCCATGTGGAGCGACCCTACCCCGGAACCTGCCGTCATGGCCTGCAAGGCAAGCCTGCCAGAGCCTGGCGCTTTGCGCTGGAGCAGCAGGTACATGACTTACAAGAGCATCAACCCGAAACACCCTACCAACAAGCGCAAGCAGCTACGCAAAGCATAGCAATCGGGCGCTCTTGCCTCGAAAGCAAGCGCCCCGTGCTGCACTGGCAGGACCGGCGTCTGGGCGCGCAGCAGCAAGACCTGCTCGCCAGCGTGGGCGACTTTGTACTGCGCCGCGCGGACGGGCTCTGGGCCTACCAGCTGGCCGTGGTCGTCGACGATGCCGAGCAAGCCATCACCGACGTGGTGCGCGGCGAAGACCTGGCCGACAACACCCCTCGCCAGATCGTGCTGCAACACGCCCTGGGCCTGACCCAGCCGCGCTATCTGCACACGCCCCTGGTCTGCATGGAAAACGGAGAAAAACTCTCCAAACAGCACGGCGCACCCGCCGTGGATGTCAGCCAGCCGCTGACCGTGCTTTCTGGCGCCGCGCAGCAGCTCGGCCTGCCACAAGCGCCCGCAGCCGCATCCTGCAGCAGCGAAAGCCCCGCAAGCGCCTTGCCTTTGGCGCTGGACTTCTGGGTCCGGTGCTGGCGCCAAACCTACAATATCGCCCCGTGACTTCTTCAAATCCAACACCTACCACCGATATGGCCGAAAACGTGCCAGCCGCTGACGCATCCGCAGCATCCCAAGGCCAGGCGCCCGAAGGCGTGGCCTATCCCAAGACCATCAAAAGCTATGTACGCCGCGCCGGCCGCACCACCACGGGCCAGGCCAAGGCTTTTGAAGAACTGGGTCCGCGCTTCCTGCTGCAATACCAGAAGGCTACTCTGGACGCCGCTGCCGCCTATGGCCGCGGCGGCAAGCTGATTCTGGAAATCGGCTTCGGCATGGGTGAAGCCACCGCCCATATCGCCCGCGTGCGCCCCGACGATAATTTTCTGTGCTGCGAAGTGCACGAGCCCGGCGTGGGCGCGCTGCTCAAGCGCATTGGCGAGCAGGAGATCGAGAACATCCGCATCCTGCAGCACGATGCCGTGGAAGTCATCGACAACATGCTGCCCGAAGCCTCGATCGACGGCGTGCACATCTTCTTCCCCGACCCCTGGCACAAGAAAAAGCACAACAAGCGCCGCCTGATCCAGAGCCCGCTGATCACCAAGCTGGCTGCTCGCATCAAGCCCGGCGGCTACATCCACTGCGCCACCGACTGGGAACCCTATGCGGTGCAGATTCTGGAAGTACTGAACGCAGAACCCATGCTGCAGAACACGGCCGAGAACTACGCCGAAAAGCCCGACTACCGTCCGCTGACCAAATTCGAGAACCGCGGCATTCGCCTCGGTCATGGCGTCTGGGATCTGGTGTTCAGGAAAAAGTAACACCCCCTGAGCGGCTTTGCCTAGGCGGCCCCGCCGCTTCCCCCTCTCTGCTTCGCGGAGGGGGACGACAGCCTCGCTGCGGGGCGGCCCTTGCTTGCTGTCTCTGATTTGAGTCAGCGCCAGCTATTTGGATAGCGCCAGTTGCAAGGACTTGGCTCCAAGCCATAAAAAACGCTCCTCATTGAGGAGCGTTTTGTTTTTGGGCAAGGCAGCCCCAGCTGCCTTTTCCGATGCGCTTACAGACGCTCGGCCGCCCAGGCTTGCACGCTGGCCAGTGCTGCGGGCACGGCTGCGGCATCGGTGCCGCCAGCCATGGCCATATCGGGCTTGCCACCACCCTTGCCGCCCACTTGCTGGGCCACAAAGTTCACCAGTTCGCCGGCCTTGACCTTGGCAGTTTCAGCCTTGGTCACGCCTGCAGCCAGTTGCACCTTGTCGCCATCCACGGCAGCCAGCACGATCACGGCTGCGCCCAGCTTGTCCTTGAGCTTGTCCATGGTGTCGCGCAAGGTCTTGGCATCGGCGCCTTCGAGCTTGGCTGCCAGCACCTTGACGCCATTGACGTCGGCAGCCTGCGTGGCCAGCTCGTCGCCCTGGCTGGAAGCCAGCTTGCCCTTGAGCGCAGCGATTTCCTTTTCCAGTGCCTTGATCTGATCCAGCGCACCGCCGATGCGGTTGGTCAGCTCGGCCACAGGGGCCTTGAAAGCGGCCGCGGCCTGGTCCACGGTGGACTCCAGCGACTGCAGATAGGCCAGCGCGTTCTCGCCGGTAATGCCTTCGATACGGCGCACGCCAGCGGCCACGCCGGATTCGCCCACCACCTTGAACAGGCCGATGTCGCCGGTACGGCTGACGTGAGTGCCGCCGCACAGCTCGCGGCTGGAGCCGATGTCCAGCACGCGCACGGTTTCGCCGTACTTCTCGCCGAACAGCATCATCGCGCCGGTCTTCTGAGCCGACTCGATATCCATCACGCGGGCGTCGGTGGCTGTGTTGGCCAGCACCTCGGCATTGACGCGTGCTTCGATCTCGCGGATCTGCTCGGCAGTCACCGGGGCGTTGTGCGCAAAGTCGAAGCGGGTGCGCTCGGCATTGACCAGCGAGCCCTTTTGCTGCACATGGCCGCCCAGCACTTCGCGCAAGGCCTTGTGCATGATGTGTGTGACCGAGTGGTTGCGCATGGTCGCTGCGCGCACGGCCGTATCAACCTGTGCTTCAACCGCATCGCCCACCTTCAGGCTGCCGGCTTCCAGCACGCCGTGGTGGCCGAATACATCGGCCTTGATCTTGAGTGTGTCTTCCACGGCAAAGCGGTTGCCGCCTGCGGCAATCACGCCCTGGTCACCGACCTGGCCGCCGGATTCGGCGTAGAAGGGGGTCGTATCCAGCACCACGACACCGTTTTGGCCGGCCTGGAGCTCGTTCACGCTCACGCCATCGGCGTACAGCGCGACGATCTTGGCAGCCTCGGCCAGCTTGTCGTAGCCGGTGAACACATTGGCGTCCCCCGTGTATTCAAGCGCACGGTCCATCTTGAACTTGCCGGCTGCGCGGGCAGTTTCCTTCTGGTGTTGCATGGCGGCGTTGAAGCCTGCCTCGTCCACCGTCACGCCACGCTCGCGCGCCACGTCGTTGGACAGGTCCAGCGGGAAGCCGTAGGTGTCGTGCAGCTTGAAGGCCACATCGCCGGGCAGCACCTTGACGTCACCGGCCAGCGCGCTGTCCAGGATTTCCATGCCGTTGGCCAGGGTCTCGAAGAAACGCTCTTCCTCGGCCTTGAGCACGCTGGTGATATGCGCTTCCTGCTCCTTGAGCTTGGGATAGGCATCGCCCATCTGCACCACCAGGTCGGCCACCAGCTTGTGGAAGAAGGGAGTCTTCTGGCCCAGCTTGTAGCCGTGACGGATGGCGCGGCGGATGATGCGGCGCTGCACATAGCCGCGACCTTCGTTGGAAGGGATCACGCCGTCGGACACCAGGAAGGAGGTGGCACGGATATGGTCGGCAATCACCTTCAGCGAAGGAGTGCTCAGATCTTCAGTGTGGGTTTCACGGCCGGCAGCCTTGATCAATGCCTGGAACAGGTCGATCTCGTAGTTGCTGTGCACATGCTGCAGGATGGCAGCCAGGCGCTCCAGGCCCATGCCGGTATCCACGCAAGGTGCGGGCAGCTTCACCACGGAGCCGTCTTCCTTCATGTCGAACTGCATGAACACGTGGTTCCAGATCTCGATGAAGCGGTCGCCGTCTTCTTCCGGGCTGCCGGGAGGGCCGCCGGCAATGTGCTCGCCGTGGTCGTAGAAGATTTCGGAGCAGGGGCCGCAGGGGCCTGTGTCGGCCATCATCCAGAAGTTGTCGCTCTTGTACTTGCCGCCCTTGTTGTCGCCGATGCGGATGATGCGCTCGGCAGGCAGGCCGATGACGTTCTTCCAGATGTCATAGGCTTCGTCGTCTTCGTGATAGACCGTGGCCAGCAGCTTCTCGGCGGGCAGGCCGAAAACCTTGGTCAGCAGCTCCCAGCCCCACTCGATGGACTCCTTCTTGAAGTAGTCGCCGAAGGACCAGTTGCCCAGCATTTCGAAGAACGTGTGGTGGCGCGCGGTGTAGCCCACGTTTTCCAGGTCGTTGTGCTTGCCGCCGGCGCGCAGGCAGGCCTGCACCGAAGTTGCGCGGTTGTAGGGGCGCTTGTCCGTGCCCAGGAACACGTCCTTGAACTGCACCATGCCGGAGTTGGTGAACATCAGCGTCGGATCGTTGCCGGGAACCAGCGAGCTGGACGCGACAACCGTGTGGCCCTTGGAAGCGTAGAAATCCAGGAACGTCTTGCGGATGTCCGCAACGGAAAAAGTGGGTGTACTCATGGTGTTTGGTATGAAGACGCCTGCATGACGCCTGCGATCAGTACGGCCCGGCGCTGCTTTTTCAGGAGCTGCGCAGACAGGCAAATCAGCCGAACATTATAGGTTTGCGGCTACATACCCGCGCGGCCTTGTGCCGATAACAGCGATCATGAATTTTCATGCGTTGCATTAATGTCTTCATCATCGGCTTGCGGATAATCGGCAACCACTATGAGCGACACACCCCAAACCGAGACCTCCAAGCCCGCTGCCCCTGCCAAAAACCGCCTGGTGGTCTGGCTCATCGCCCTGCCCGTGATCATCTTTGGCGCGCTCATGCTCATCGGCCAGTTCATGGACGATCCGCTCAGCAAACAGCGCTGGACGGAAGCAGAAACCATCAAGATCTGCTGGAAACAGACGGCCAAGCCCGAGGCCGAGCGCAAGACCCAGGAGTTCAAAACCCCTCAGGACTGCGAACGCCTGGAGTTCGACTTCAAGACCCGCTACGGCGAAAACCCTTGAGGCAGCCGCGATGCGGCAAGCCCGGAGCAGGCGTCCTGGGTGACTGAGGGGCTTACTCTTCGCCCCAGTCTTCGTCCGCGCCCTCTTCCTCTTCTGCTGCAGCCAGCGCGATCATGCGATCGAAGGTCTCGATGATCGCGATGCGGCGGTCCTGCTTGTAGCCCTCCTCGGGCTCAAGCTCGTCGATACTCTGGTCCCAGGCCTGCAGATAAGTGGCTTTCCATTGCTCCAGCGTCTGCAGATCCGGCCACAGCGGATGCATGCCGCCCTCGGCCATGGCGCACAGCAGCTCGATGCGGCAGGGAACCAGATCGGACTCAGACTCGCCTGCCTGCAAGGCCTCGGGCGAGTCCAGGGCCTCAGCAATTTCATCGATGAGCTGGCCGGTGATATCGGCCAGCCAGTCCAATGCGGTGTCGTTATCGAAATTGCCGTGCGACCAAGTGCCCATGACCAAACTCCTTGCTGCGATATGTCGGTAAAGCAAGGCCCAACATAGCGGGCCTTGATGTCAGAACTGTGTCAGTGCGGAAGATCGATCCAGGCGCGGCAGGTCAACGGTTGCGGTTTTTCATGGCGCGCTCCACCTCACGCTTGCCTTCGCGGTCCTTGATCACATCGCGCTTGTCATGCTCGGCCTTGCCCTTGGCCAGGGCGATCTCGCATTTCACGTAACCGTTCTTCCAATGCAGATTGATGGGCACCAGGGTATAGCCCTTTTGCTCCACCTTGCCGACAAGGCGCTTGATCTCGTCCTTTTTCAAGAGCAGCTTCTTGATCCGTGCCGAGTCGGGATTGACGTGTGTGGAAGCCGTCTTGAGCGGGTTGATCTGGCAGCCCAGCAGGAACAGCTCGCCGTCCTTGATCAGCACATAGCCATCGGTGAGCTGCACCTTGCCGCTGCGCAGGGCCTTGACCTCCCAGCCGTGCAGCACCATGCCGGCTTCGTGGCGCTCCTCGAAGAAATAGTTGAAAGCTGCTTTTTTATTGTCGGCAATGCGCGACGATGTTTCTGGTTTCTTGGCCATGGAATATTAGTTGCAGGCGGACCGGAGATGAAAGCTCTCCCTACAATACTGGATTGCCGTCTCGCCTCTGAGCGATGATTTTAGTTTCGCATCGCGCCTCTGGGTGCATTGGCCTAGGCCAATTCCCTGCTCTTGCGCCCTGCTGATTGCTCTTTGTTCATGAAAAACGTCAACAAGTCCGTCCTCATCTGGTACAGCCCCGAAGAAATGTTTGCCCTCGTGACGGACGTGGCCCACTATGCCGACTTTCTGCCCTGGTGCGATCATGCCAAGATTCTGGAGCAGGACGACACAGGCATGACAGCCGAGGTGGGTATTGCGTTCAGCGGACTGCGCAAGTCTTTCGTGACGCGCAACACGAACAGTAGCATGGATGACGGTGGCAAGCAGGTCAGCATGCGTCTGGTCAAGGGACCTTTCTCGCGTCTTGAAGGCCACTGGCGCTTTCATCCTGTAGGCGACGGCACGCAACGCGCCTGCAAGGTCGAGCTGCAGCTGGACTACGGCTTCGAGAACGGTGCCGTAGCCGCCATCATCGGCCCGGTCTTCGACCGCATCGCAGGCTCCATGGTCGACGCCTTCATCAAGCGAGCCGAACAAATCTATGGCTGATGCTCTGCCCGAGGTGATCGACATCACGGTCTGCATATCGCCCTGCTCCGGCACCGTGCAGGAAGCCTTGTTGCAGCTTCCCGCAGGCAGCACCGTCCAGCAAGCGCTGGACGCAGTGACCGCTTCAACAGCCTTGCCGGACCTGCAACTGCCCGAACCCTTGACCGGCATGGTCGGTATTTGGGGCAAGGTCGCGAATCCGGGCCAGGTTCTCAAACATGGCGATCGTCTGGAGGTCTATCGACCACTGACCGTGGACCCCAAGGTTGCCCGACGCGAACGCTTTGCCCGCCAGGGCGCGCGCGGCGCCGGACTTTTCAAGCGTCAGAGAGACGGAGCCAAGGCGGGCTACTAGTAGCCAACAGCCAGCAGGACAAAAAAAGCGCCTTCGGAAGGCGCTTTTCTTATCGAGATTCTCCGGCGAAGACTCCGGTGACTATTGCGCCGGCTCGGCCATCGGCCCGCAATCGGAAGCAATCACGGCATCGGCGCGCTTGATCTCGGCATCGCGCGCGGCCTCATCCATGAAGCCACGCTCGCCCTTGGCATTCACATGAGAGAGCAAGCGGCCTGACGCCAGGGTTGCCTTGGCCTGCCTGGCACGATTGCAGTTGTCCTGGCGCTGCCTTTCCTTCTGCAGCTTGTCGGCCTGGGCCTTGGCTGCTTCCTGCTCCTGCATCTTGCGCTTTTGCTCTTCCAGCCCTTTGTCCACACCGACACCGGCGTCTGCCACGGGCTTGGTCGCGCCGACCTCCGGCACCGCAGAAGGTGCTGCGGGCCTGGCACCGCCGGGGCTGCGCAAAACATTCTTGGCTGGGATATCGGCCGGCGGAGCCCTGTCGCTGAACACCTTGCGCCCCTGACCATCAATCCATTGCCACTGTGCAATTGCGGGGACCGTGCAGCAGGCAATGGCTGCAAACAAAGCGAACTTGATGGCGTGCATGGAGTCAATAAGTCTTGGACTGGCGTTGGGGATTCTGGGTCACGAGCCCACATTGTGCGGCAAGTCACAGGTACAATCTTTCTTTTGGAGCCATCACATGCGCCTTCTCGGAAAAGCACTGACCTTTGACGACGTCCTGCTCGTTCCCGCCTACTCCGAAGTCCTGCCCAAGGACGTTTCCCTCGCCACCCAATTCACTCGCAATATCCGCCTGAACCTGCCCCTGGTGTCTGCCGCCATGGACACGGTCACAGAAGCGCGTCTGGCCATCGCCATTGCGCAAGAAGGCGGTATCGGCGTGATCCACAAGAACATGACAGCCGAGCAACAAGCCGCTGAAGTGTCCAAGGTCAAGCGCCACGAATCCGGTGTGGTGCACGACCCTGTGGTCATCACCCCCGAACACACCGTGCTGCAAGTGCTGCAGCTGTCGGAAGAACGCGGCATTTCGGGCTTCCCCGTGTGCGACGGCGGCAAGGTGGTCGGCATCGTGACCAGCCGCGATCTGCGCTTCGAGACCCGCTACGACGTCAAGGTCAGCCAGATCATGACGCCCCGCGAAAAGCTGATCACCGTCAATGAAAAAGACGGCACCAGCCCCGCCGAAGCCAAGGCACTGCTGAACAAGCACAAGCTCGAACGAATCCTGGTGGTGAACGACGCCTTTGAACTCAAGGGCCTGATCACTGTCAAGGACATCAACAAGCAAACCACCTTCCCCAATGCCGCGCGTGACGCATCGGGCCGCCTTCGCGTGGCTGCCGCTGTCGGCGTGGGCGCTGGTACCGAAGAGCGCGTGGAACTGCTGGTCAAGGCCGGCGTGGACGCGATCGTGGTGGACACGGCTCACGGCCACTCCAAGGGCGTGATCGATCGCGTGCGCTGGGTCAAGCAAAACTACCCCCAGGTGGACGTCATCGGCGGCAATATTGCCACCGGCGCTGCCGCCCTGGCTCTGGTGGAAGCCGGTGCCGACGCGGTCAAGGTCGGTATCGGCCCCGGCTCCATCTGCACCACCCGTATCGTGGCCGGTGTGGGCGTGCCCCAGATCATGGCCATCTCCAATGTGGCCGACGCCCTGAAGGGCACCGGCGTGCCCCTGATCGGTGACGGCGGCATCCGCTTCTCCGGCGATATCTCCAAGGCTCTGGCCGCTGGCGCATCCACCATCATGATGGGCGGCATGTTTGCCGGCACCGAGGAAGCTCCTGGCGAAGTGATTCTGTACCAGGGCCGCTCGTACAAGAGCTACCGCGGCATGGGCTCCATCGGTGCCATGCAGCAAGGCTCTGCCGACCGCTACTTCCAGGAATCCTCCACCGGCAACCCCAATGCCGACAAGCTGGTTCCCGAAGGCATCGAAGGCCGCGTCCCCTACAAGGGCTCCATGGTCTCCATCGTCTATCAGATGGCTGGCGGCGTGCGCGCCTCCATGGGCTACTGCGGTTGCGCCACGATCTCCGAGATGAACGAAAAGGCCGAGTTTGTGGAAATCACCGCAGCCGGCATCCGCGAATCTCACGTGCACGACGTGCAGATCACCAAGGAAGCGCCCAACTACCGCGCTGACTAAGCAAGTCCCTTGAAATCTGACCAGATTGAAAAATCTGGTCAGAATGCTAAAATCTGGCCTGAACTACTGGTTCTAGCCAGATTTTTTGTTTTCCGCCATGCAATCTATCGGTATCTACGAAGCCAAAAGCCGCTTTTCCGCCCTGGTCGAAATGGTCGAGCAAGGCGAAGAAGTTCGCATCACGCGCCATGGCAAAGAGGTCGTGCGCATGCTGCCCATGCGCCGCAAGCCAGTGATCACCGATGAGCAGATTGCCCGCGAGCTGGAGCAGATCTCGGCCCTGCAGCAGACAGTGAAAGCTCAAGCAGCCACAAACCCGGCGGCGAACAGCATCACCGGTTTGCGCCACACAGGACGGAGCCAGGCATGAGCGCCACCGCTTTTGTGCTCGATGCATCCGTCACCGCTGCCTGGTTGCTGCCTGACGACGCCAGCGAGCACACCAGACGCCTCTACACCCGTATCCGCCGCGATGAAGTGGACCCGCAAGCCCCCAACCTCTGGCAGTGGGAATGCGGCAACCTGATTGCATCGGGCGTGAATAATGGCCGTATCCCGCAGACTTCGGTCGAAGGCCTGTGGGGAGTACTGGAAGCCATTCGCCACCGCGTGGAGCTGCACGACCTGGCTCCTGCACAGCACAAGGCCGTGCTGGATGTGGCGCTGGACACCGGCCTGCCCACCTACGATGCCGCATACCTTTGGCTGGCGCAGTCGCTGCGCCTGCCACTGGCCACATTCGATGCAGCCCAGATCGCGGCCGCCCGCAAAAGCGGCGTCACTGTCTGGGCTCCCGAAGATTTCTAATCCCTTTTTGCCACCCTCTTGCCCTTGATCACCATGCAACACGACAAGATTCTTATTCTGGACTTCGGCTCCCAGGTCACGCAGCTGATTGCTCGCCGCGTGCGCGAAGCCAATGTCTACTGCGAAGTTCACCCCTGCGATGTGAGCAGCGACTGGGTGCGCGAGTTTGCCGCCGACGGCAAGCTCAAGGGCATCATCCTGTCCGGCAGCCATGCCTCCGTCTACGAAGTGGACGACCGCGCTCCCGACGCCGTGTTCGAGCTGAACCTGCCCGTGCTGGGTATTTGCTACGGCATGCAGACCATGGCCACCCAGCTGGGCGGCAAGGTCGAAGGCTCCAACACCCGTGAATTCGGTTACGCCGAAGTGCGCGCCCATGGCCACACCAAGCTGCTGGAAGGCATCGAAGACTTCGCCACGGCCGAAGGCCACGGCATGCTCAAGGTCTGGATGAGCCACGGCGACAAGGTCACCGAGCTGCCTCCGGGCTTCAAGGTCATGGCCTCCACACCCTCCTGCCCCATCGCCGGCATGGCCGACGAAGCACGTCGCTACTACGCCGTGCAGTTCCACCCCGAAGTCACGCACACCGTGCAGGGCCAGGCACTGCTCAACCGCTTTGTGCTCGACATCTGCGGCACGCAAGCTGACTGGATCATGGGCGACTACATCGAAGAAGCCGTGGCCAAGATCCGCGAGCAGGTAGGCGACGAAGAAGTGATCCTGGGCCTGTCCGGCGGCGTTGATTCGTCGGTGGCTGCAGCCCTGATCCACCGCGCCATCGGCGACCAGCTGACCTGCGTGTTCGTCGATCACGGTCTGCTGCGCCTGAACGAAGGCGATATGGTCATGGACATGTTCGAAGGCAAGCTGCACGCCAAGGTCGTGCGCGTCGATGCCTCGGCTCTGTTCCTGGGCGAGCTGGCCGGCGTGTCCGAGCCCGAGCAAAAGCGCAAGATCATCGGCCGCCTGTTCGTGGACGTATTCAAGGCAGAGGCCGAAAAGCTCAAGGCTGCCAACGCCGGCTCCAAGGGCGCCACTTTCCTGGCCCAGGGCACCATCTACCCCGACGTGATCGAGTCGGGCGGTGCCAAGAGCAAGAAGGCCGTCACCATCAAGAGCCACCACAACGTCGGCGGCCTGCCCGAGCAACTGGGCCTGAAGCTGCTGGAGCCCCTGCGCGATCTGTTCAAGGACGAAGTGCGCGAACTGGGCGTGGCCCTGGGCCTGCCCCGCGGCATGGTCTACCGCCATCCCTTCCCCGGCCCCGGCCTGGGCGTACGCATTCTGGGCGAAGTGAAGAAGGAATATGCCGACCTGCTGCGCCGCGCAGATGCCATCTTCATCGAAGAGCTGAACAACTGGATCGACGAAAAGACCGGCAAGAGCTGGTACGACCTGACCAGCCAGGCCTTTACCGTGTTCCTGCCCGTCAAGAGCGTGGGCGTGATGGGCGACGGCCGCACCTACGACTACGTCGTGGCCCTGCGCGCCGTGGTCACCAGTGACTTCATGACTGCCGACTGGGCCGAGCTGCCCTACGGCCTGCTCAAGAAGGTCTCCGGCCGCATCATCAACGAAGTGCGCGGCATCAACCGCGTCACCTATGACGTGAGCACCAAGCCACCAGCAACCATCGAGTGGGAATAAAGCGCTGGCGTGAACTGACACGCAAGCTTTAGACCTTTTCTCATGCAAGCCCGCGATATCGCGGGCTTTTTTCATTTCTATCTAGCTCTATCTGGAACTAGCCGGTCTTACGAAGTCGGCGGGTTTCGATGGCACTTTGCATGGCACCGAGCATCGCCAATACCATCCGCCTCGTCGATACCATCAGCCCTGCCTTCTGCAGTTGATGGCATCAAAATCACCTAAGTATTTGATTTTAAAAAATACCACGCACAAAAACGCGCTTGTTTGCTGGTGGTCTCGCGCATATGCCCGCGAACAGTCGCCGCAGGAGCGCGGGCAATACGAGTTTGCAGAGCAAGAGGCCAAGGCTCGAAAAGTTGGACTTTGGCGAGAGGCCGAGCCAATCGCGCCATGGGATTGGCGCAAAGCCTTATGCGTGCCTCGGCACAACCTAAGTCCGTAAACAACCCATTGCTGTCGTTTGAACTATGCCGCTCTATGCTTGCTATGCAGCGGTTGCTGTCCATCGGGCTCTTTAAATGAATGACTGCTCTATACCTATGAGTGGTCATTTAAGTCATTGATTTTTTTGAGCAAGCATGAGCGATGCAACATCAAAAACCGACGCATCCCACACGAAGCTGCTATACAGAGCAACGCTAGGCCTTATTGGCTTTTTCAGCTTTCCAAAGCCTTTAAAGCCAGATCGCCTGCCAACATTTATTCTGCGCGGATGCCCTGGCGCTTGACCACTTCGCCAAAGCGCTGGTGATCCTGCCGGATTTGGGTACGCAGCCGTTCTGGAGACAGCACCTGAACTTCGGCCCCTAGAGCATGGATTTGAGAAGTGACCGCAGGCGTTTGCACAATGCGATTGATTTCTTGGTTCAGGCGCTGGACGATAGGCTGAGGGGTTCCTGCTGGCAGGTAGAACGCATGGCTGGTGCCAGCATCAAAGCCCTTGAGACCTAGCTCATCCAGCGTTGGCGTTTGGGCAAACAGGCTGGAACGCTTGAGGCTACCCACGGCGATCAGCTTGAGTTTCTTGCTCTGAATATGGCTAATGGCAATGCCCGGGTCAAAGAAGACGTCGACCTGTCCTGCGAGCACGTCCTGCAGCACATTGGCAGCTCCCCGGTAGGGCACATGCAGCAGGTTGATCTTGGCCTGCTCCTTAAGCATTTCGCCGGCGATATGGGGAGCCGTTCCGTTTCCGGGCGAGCCATAGCTCAGGTGGCCTGGGTTGGCTCTCGCATAAGTGACCAACTCATCGAAACTGTTGAAGGGCGCATTGGCGCGTGCAACCAAAAACAGCTCTATGCGCGCTGCTGCGGCAACGGGGGTCAAGTCCTTTTCCGTGTCGTAAGGAAGCTTGCGATAGACATGGGGATTTATAGAGATAGCACTGCCCGAAGAGGCTAGCAGCGTATAGCCGTCGGCGGCAGACTTGGCTGCGGCATCGGCGCCCAGGCTACCGCCAGCGCCCGACCGGTTGTCGATCACAAAAGGCTGGCCCAGGGCCTGTGCCAGGGGCACGGTAATCGCCCTAGCGACCACATCGGGCGAACTTCCCGGCGGGAAGTTGACAATAACCCGTACAGGCTTTTGCGGCCAAGCACCGACGTTGGATGCCATGGCCGGCGAGGTCAGTGCGGCCATGGCAGCAAGCGCTACGAGAATCGGGCGGCATGTGAGTTTGAAGTGGATGAACATGGTTTGTCTCCTTGTTGTTTGAAATTCAGTGATCGCAGCGGTGCTTAGAGTTGTGTGAGCAGGCCCTCGCTGTTAAGGGGAACACCTACTCAGTACCCAAGTGCCCAAAACTAGCTCCCCACTGAGGGACATCGAGCAGACTGTCCCCCTCCAGCCCTGCAGACAGCTCAAGGGAGTCATTCGTTTTCCAGCACCACGAGTCCATAAGCGGTGTTGGAGACGGGCACGTGGTAGAAGCGGTGCAAGGTCTTGACTCGGGCGTCGAGGCAGCCGCGCATGACCAGCCACATGATGGCTTCCACCCCTTCCGAGCCCGTCTCGCGCAGCATCTCGGCAACGCCGATTTCTGCAACCCGCTCGGGCTCGTGTACGAAGAGGTCCAGCCAGTGCTGGTCATAAGCCGCGTTGATCAGGCCGGCACGCTCTCCCTGCAATTGGTGCGATAGCCCGCCTGTGCCGATGACGGCGACCTTGAGGCCGCTGGCATGGCTTTCTATAGCGGCGCGCAAGGCCTTGCCTAGCGCATGGCAGCGCGCGGCTGTGGGCAGCGGGTGCTGTATCACATTCACGCACAACGGAATCACCCTGCAGGGCCAGACCGAAGGCTGGTCGTAGAGAATCGACAAGGGCACGGTCAGACCGTGGTCTACGCTCATCTCGCTGACCAGGGTGAGGTCGAAGTTCTGGGCGATCAGGGACTCGGCGATATGCCAGGCCAACTCGGGAGCGCCCTGGACCTCGGGCACGGGCCGGGGGCCATAGCCTTCGTCATGCGGGGCGAACTTCTCGCCCACACCCAGCGCAAAGGTCGGCGTCAGCCTCAGGTCGAAGCAGGATGCATGGTCGTTGTAGACGATGATGCAAACATCGGGCCGGGTCTTCGCTATCCAGTCGCGCGCGGCCTGCATGCCCTCAAACACAGGCTGCCAGTAGGGCTCGTGGCATTTGCCATGGTCGACGGCCGCGCCAATGGCTGGCACATGCGATGTGCCCACGCCTCCAATGATCTCAGCCATGGCAAGCCTCCTTGCGGCTGCGCCAGCCTTCTATGCGCCGGCCTCCGCCGAGCATCATCTGGCGGAATTCCTCCACGCTCATGCCCGTGCCGGACATGGCCGCTCCCGCGTGCTGCATGCTCCATCCATCGAAGATGGCCAGCTTGAATAGGTAGTAGATATTGCCGCCCAGGCTCAACATGGCCAGCCAGTCGCGAGAGCGCACGGCGGTCAGTTGTTCATCGGACAGGGCATGGCCTGCAAGATATTGCTCGGGATCTTGGCGAAAGCGCTCACGGTTGTGTTTGTCGTCCAGGGACTTGCAAAACATGTTGAGCCTCAGGCCCAGGCGGTGTTGGGCACCGTCGAAGACATAGGTGCCAGGGATGTCGGCCAGGGCAGCCTTTGTCTCCATAAGTTGCTCCTTCATGAGCCTTCTCCTTTCGCTTTAGTTGCAGCTACGCCTGAGGTTTCCTCGAACGGCAGGCCTGCGTATTGCTCGGCCAAGGCCAACTGGGCCGAGGGGTTGGCGCGCAGGTATTCGAGCTCGTACTCCTGGGCGCGCTGGTCGAAGGCCGAGCTGTCCGGAAAGCGGTGCAGCAGATTGGTCAGATACCAGGAGGTGCGCACCGAGGCCCAGACGCGGCGCAGCGCCATGTCGCTGTAGCCGTCTATGAGCTCGGCCGAGCCCGTGGCATAGAAGCTGGCCAGGGCCCTGGACAGGTAAAACACATCGGAGACGGCGAGGTTCAGCCCCTTGGCGCCCGTGGGCGGCACGATGTGGGCCGCATCGCCGGCCAGGAACAGGCTGCCATGGCGCATAGGCTCAGCCACGTAGCTGCGCAAGGGGGCAATCGATTTTTCGATGGACGGGCCGGTGACGATGCGCTCGGCCATCTCCTTGGGATAGCGGGCCTTTAGTTCTTCCCAAAAGCGCTCGTCCGACCAGTCTTCCAGGCGCGTGTCCAGGGGCACTTGTATGTAATAGCGGCTCAGCATGGGGTTGCGCATGGAGGCCAGCGCAAAGCCACGCGGGTGATTTGCGTAGACGATGTCGTCCAGCGGCGGCGTCTCCGACAGAATGCCCAGCCAGCCAAACGGATAGACCTTCTCGAACTCACGCAGCACATCGGCGGGGATGGTCTTGCGCGAGACGCCGTGAAAGCCGTCACAGCCCGCGATGAACTCGCAGTCCAAGCGTTGTGCGCGGCCTTTGTGCTCGAAGGTGACGAAAGGCGCCTGGCCGTCCACATCGTGCAAGCTTACATTCATGGCCTCATGCAGTATGCGCGCCGAGCGCGCATCGCTGGCCGCATGCAAGTCCTCCTGAATCTGGGTCTGGCCGTAGGCCATGAAGCGCTTGCCCAGGTGCTTGTGCACATCGATGAAGAAGCTCTCCTGGCCGGCCCAGGCGATTTTCATGCCGTCGTGCAAATGGCCTTCTTTGTCCATGCGCTCGCCCAGACCGCAACTGCGCAGCAGATCGACCGTTCCCTGTTCGAGCACGCCTGCGCGTATGCGTGCCTCAACCTGGGCGCGACTGCGGTGCTCCAGCACCACGCTGTCCACGCCGGCCTGGTACAGCAAATGGGATAAAAGTAATCCGGCGGGTCCGCCTCCAATGATTGCAACCTGTGTTTTCACTTTGAAACTTCTGAATTAAATGAGATGGCGAAAAGTGTTTTTGCGTAGTCGATGGTAGGGACAAGCGCTGCGCCGGATAAGCCAGGAGAGGCTTATAGTGATCAGGTTTTCTTATCGGTAAAGGCCATGACGCTGCAACAGTTGAGAGTTTTTCTGGCCGTGGTGGAGTGCGGCGGCTTCAGGGCGGCTTCGCGCCAGTTGGATATTTCACAGGCCGGGATCACGACCAGCCTCAAGGCGCTGGAAGCCACGCTGGGCGTGCAACTGCTGCGCCGTTCGGTGCAGGGCGTTGCGCTGACGGCCGAGGGCGAGAGGCTGCTGCCGCGCGCCAAGCTCATTACGCGCGAGGCCTACAAGGCCGAGGAGGATGCGCGCCAGGCCCTCACTTCCGAGGGCGGCAGCCTGGCCATTGGCCTGGGGCCCACGCCTACGGCGGTTTTGCTGCATCTGGTGGTTCCCGAGTTCCACCGACGCTTTCCCTCAGTGCAGCTGCGCTTGTTCAGCGGCTTTTATGAGCAGTTGCTGCCCGAGTTACAGCAGTCGCGCATACAACTGGCGGTCACCGCCGTGCCCGATGCAGGAGTGGCCGCGGGCTTTGAAGTGCGCAAGCTGTTTCGCAGCGCCCTGGTGGTGATAGCCAGGCGCGGTCACCCCCTAGCCGGGGCATGCCGTCTCAAAGCCTTGCAAGGCCAGGAATGGGTGCTGCTGGGCCCGCCCGGCGGCCCCGGGGGCACAGTGCTGCGCTTTCATGCCGAGCAAGGCCTGCCCATGCCGCGGGTGGCCGCCACCTGCGAGTCTTTCTCCCACCTCACGCCCCTGCTCCGAGGCACGGACTGGCTGGCCATGGTGCCCGTGGTCATGATGGACAACAATTTGCTGGGCAACGATGTCGTGGCCCTGCCCATAGAGGAGTCGTCGCCAACCTTCGACAACTGCCTGATCTACCGCAGCGACAGCCCGCTAAGCGCCAGCGCGGATACTTTCGCCGGCATGTGCCAGTCATTTTCCCGGGTACTGGCACGCGGGGCCAGCGATGCGGTGATAGGGATAACCTAGCTACATGTATGGGCCTCGGCCAGTTGGTTGTACTCGCTGCAGCTTGTCCAACGTCCACTGCAGTAGTGTTTGGAATGTTCAGTGAGCGGCGGCTGTGACATGTTCAACCGCTTGGCAGCACGGTCGAAATGCAGTTCCTCGGCAACGATGAGAAATAGCCTGAAGCCGACTTCTGACCACCTAAGTCGGCTTTGCAGCGGTCGCTGCCGGTCGTAATCAATACGTTTGGCGGCCACTTTCGCGACAGAAGCCGACACTGCCCCTACTATCGGGCCGTATCCCGAATCGCATCGTTCGCGAATGCAGATGCCGTCATGATCAGCTTGAAAACGCCTGGTCCGATCGACAAGCACAGCGAAGATGAACCGAACTTCTTGCCTTTTAGAAATCAATCAGGGCAGTCGCACAACTGATACCACTACGCAGCGGCAGGTCAGTGGATCTGTCGAACTCTGGATCCCAAGTAGCGCAGCACTTTTGTCGTTCGGCTATTAAGGATGGGGAGTTCTTCCTTGTTGCACCAGCCGATGAGTTCCTGAACGTTGGCCTTACCGAAAGCCTTAATCTTGCCGTCGCCATTGACCGCATCAGCCATCCTGTCTACTACGTCCCCACGCCCGAACACCAAATGCGCAAGCGCTTCTCTAGCGCGTTCGGGGTCGTTGCTATTGATGAACTCATCTCTCCAAGTTTCTTTCCCGCCGCGATAGAAGCGGAGGCGGTCGCCGAAACTGTGCAGAGTGGATAGGGCGTCAAACAGTTCATCGTCCGAGGCCGCGAGAATTGTCTCCTTTGACTTGAATACGCGCTGCAGGCGTGGATAGGTCTCGCCGACGATGGTGTTCTCGAAGTAAGGCCATGGTATGGATGACCACTCGTCAATGAGTGGTCGCAGGATGGTTCGCTGCTCCTCGACGGTTCGGTAGGGGGACTTCTGCCAAGACTCCCCGGTGGCGTGTTTTTGCCGAATGAAGCTCATGAAGGAGTCAACCTCGAGACGGAGTGGAACGTCCTGCTCGCTGACCTTCCTATAGCCGCTCGCTGCGTATGCATCTCGCACAATGTTGAATGCCGACACGCACTCTTGGTAGGACTTTCGAAAGCTTGAACGAAAGAGAGAATCGGACCTGGGCTTTGGCTGTCCGCGGGCGATGTTGTTCGGTGCGGTCTTGCCGAGCAACTCTGCGACCTCGTCAGCAAGCAATTCTGCAGCGTTGCTGTGCTGCTCGTACTTGCGGTACAACATCCTGTACTGTGCCAACATTTCGCCTGTGGGAACGTCGGCGCTTTCCCAGTAGTCTTGGAATATCGCTGCGAGCTCAGGCAAACGTTCGTCACTATCGTCAAGTCCCACAACGATTTCTTGATTCGCTGTGATGGCCGCTCTTGTTAGGTTGGCCGATCCCACCAAGGCCTTGTCATCGCCGAAAAGATAGAGTTTTGGATGGAATGAACGCGCCGTATAGACGCGAAGTTGGACATTCGGGTGGCTCATCGCCCACTCGACAGCAGCAGGACAGGTCGGAAAGCCCAGTCTTACCACCAGCCAAACCTTGCAGCCGTGGTCTAGAAGTTGTTGGACAACATTGGTTTCAGTGAAGAACGCTACGGCAATGAAGACGTCACAACCCTGAACATCTCGCCGAGTAAGTTCGTTGATCAGGAAGTCCCTGTGCGCCGTCCGATTGGCAAATAGGTTATCCATCTTGGTGCCTCCCTTGAATGTAGTGGGCGCGACTCTACATGTACGCAAGTCGATCCTAACTATTGTTGCTCGTCGGTCCACGACGTTGGAGTGGAACGACTAGCTGCCGGTTAGGCCAGCGGGGCTCAACGGCTGCTCTTGGCAGGAGCGGTCGCCTAAGACCTGAAGCGCGAACGACTCAATCCTGCCTTTAGCGTTCGCGGGAGACAAAGCACTCAAGGGCTGCTGCTGGCCGTTCCCAGTCATACGCGCCGGAGCTGCACCCTCCTCTGAGACAATCGCGCGATGACCGATGAATCACCGATCCACACAGTCCACAAGCGCGTTTGCCACACGTTCCTGAGGCACTGGAAGGCCCATAACAACGCCTACCCCAAGCTGATCAAGATGCCGCCCGAAGAGCTGCGGCAGTTCAACATCGTCAACTCCTTCGGTAAGCCTGATGAACTCTGGGGCGTCCCAATAGAAGTCGACCCCAACACCACGGGCGTGATGATTGCGGTCGATGGGACTGAAATGCCTTTGGTCGAAGGCTACTGATCAAGCACCAGACGCAAAGACGGATATCGCCTTCTGCGGCCAAGGTGGCGTCCTGGCCAGCAGTGATCTCCGAGCCGCGAACCAGGATGGAGCTGTCCGCCCCGCCCTTGACGCCGAACTTGCCCGCATCGTTGCCCACACTGACATTGACTCCCACGGCCTGGCCGTCATGGTGGGCGCTGTTGCGCAGGTCGCTGGTGGTGAGCACCCCTGCGGTGCTAACCTGCTCCAGCGCCGTCTGGTTACTGGCGATGGCGGCGCTCTTGAAGTCGGGCTTGTGCACTTCGGGCCGGGCCCGACAAGCGTGGTTCGCTCCCCTACTCCTTCCTGAGCGAAGAGCACAGGACTGCTAGCGACCCAGAGCAGCCATTGAGATTCAACAGATTCGAGCTGCCTCAGTAGATTGCCTTCGTGTTTGCAGATGCCTGAGTCAAAGATCCCTGCGAATGAGTGCACCCTTGAATAGCACCGGGCCAGTCGGCCCAGTTGAACTGGGTACACCGCCTTTGGGCTCCAGGCTGATGGCCAGGGCCGGGATTGCTTTCACATCGGTCTCTTGCGCAGTGAGTTGCTCAAGCTTTCCATCACCCATGACCCCCAGGGAGCGTGGCGCGCCCTGCTGAGGCAAGGCCCACAATTGCAGAGACTTGTTATCAGCCTCCTTGAAGCCGCTCACGCGTTGCAATACCAGTTGCTGGTGCCGGGGATCGAAGGTCACCAGCATGGACGCATCAGCCTTGCCATCGGCGAGCACCGCCACATATTGAATTTGGGGGGCCGCCTGCAATTCAGCCTGCGCCATCTGGAGTTGAGTCTGTAACGCAGACAATTTCTGCTGCGAGGTATCCCTGAGCCCTTGATGCGACCAAAGCCCCACCGAGATAGCCGCCACCGTGGCCAAACCGCCTGCCAGTGCCAGTCCACGCCACCACGCGAGTGTCAGCCATGCCGACTTCGATGCGGCTTCACGCTGTCGGGCCAACTTGGCTTTAGCTGTTTCGGCCTGCAGCAGGTTGGCAATGCGTGTCCAGACCACCGCGTCGGGCTGCACCGGAGTCTGGACTTCGGAGAAGGCCGACCAGCGGCCTTGCCACAGCAAGGCTGCCGCACGCACCTGAGGATATTCGCGTGCCAGTTGCTCAAACCGACGGCGTGCCCCTCCGTGCAAAGTTCCCAGTGAATAGGAGGCAGCCAGGCGGTCAAGTAATTCAGGGTTTTGGGTCAGATTCATGATGTCGACTCCTGGCACTCAGACGTGGCGCGCCATGCATTTGCGCAACTGTTCCAAGCTTCGGCGCATCCAAGTCTTGACGGTGCCCAGCGGCAGCTTCAGACTGCTGGCCAGTTCGCTATGACTTAAATCATTCAGATAGGCCAGGCTCACCACCTGGCGCTGTGGCTGCTCCAGCTTTTCTAGACACTGATGCAAGACCACGGCTTGTTCACTGGCCTCCACCAATTGCATTGGTCCTTGCGCGTCCTTGTCCTGGGGCAACTCCTCAAAGTCCTCAATCGGTAAATTGAGATGCAGGCGCTCGGCTCTGCGCCGGCGCAAAAAGTCCAGGGCCCGGCTGCGCACCAGCATGCCCATCCAGGCCAGGGGTGGGCTGAGTGAGTCCCGGTAGGCCCCCGCACTGCGCCAGATTCCCAGAAAGCTCTCTTGCAGCACATCCTCGGCCCACTCCTTGTTTCCGAGTATGCGCAAAGCTAGGCCATACAGACGCGAGGCGGTCTGGTCGTACAGCAGCTTGAGAGCAACCTCATCCCGGGCTGCTACGCGGTCGATCAAGTCCATCAGTTGGTTGTCCGGTGTTTGGGCGCTCATGCAGCCATTTTGATCAGTAGGACCTGCTTCATGTTGTGCTGTTGGATAACTGCCAAGGCATGTTGCAGTTTCTGGTAATCACCTATACGCAGCAACCCAGCCACTGGATTTGGAGAACGCGCGAAATGGCTGAAAAAAATTTTCAGAAACTTGAATCCACCGCGCCAAAGGATGCGTATTCCAAGTGTCGGACATCGCAAAGGCCGACAGATCCCCACATCCAATTAGGAGTCATCATGAGCATCCATCTGTTTGAAGGCCATGCCTCGCCCAGGGCCTCGCGTCGCGGATTTCTTGGCGCCACCGGCACTTTGTCGGCCGTGGCGGTCGCCATGTTGGCAGGCAACGAGGCTCTGGCCCAAGGCATGGGCAATGATCCAGCCAAGGATGTATCCATCCTCAATGTGGCCCTGGGGCTGGAGCATGAGGCCATCAACGCCTACCAGTTGGGTGCTGGTAGCGGCCTGCTGCAAAAGCCCGTGCTGGATGTGGCCCTGCTGTTCCAAAGCCATCACAAGGCCCACCGTGACGCTCTGATTGCCACCATCCAGAAGATGGGCGGAAAGCCGGTGGCCGAGGCCTCGATGCAGACCTATGCCGACTCTCTCAAGGCCGCAACCCTCAAGAGTCAGGCCGATGTGCTCAATCTGGCCGCAAGACTGGAGCTTGGCGCGACCAATGCCTACCTGGGCGTCATTCCAGCTTTCGAAAACCGTGACCTGGCCAAGGTCGCAGGACGCCTGGCCGCCGATGAAACCATGCACTACACGGCCCTGATCTCGGCTCTCGGCCGCCCCTTGCCAAGCAATGCCTTGTCATTTGGCAGCTGACTTGGCGAAGCCCCGAGTACCGGGCAGTCTCGCCCGGTGCATTTTTTCATCTTGTTTGAGGGAATACTCATGATGCATCGACACACACTTTCGCTGACCGCTCTGTGCCTATCCGCGCTTGGCCTGAGCGCTTGCTCATCCATGGGCTCTCACTCCATGTATTCACAAGCCGAACTTCCGGCTACCGTGCAAGTGCCCGCAGGGCACAAAGTGGCCATGGAGACCGTGGGTGTTGGCCAGATCACCTATGAGTGTCGGGCCAAGAAGGACATGGCAGCCGAGCACGAATGGGTGTTTGTAGGCCCTGATGCCAAGCTGCAAACGCGAAGCGGTACGGTCATCGGCAAATACTGGGGTCCGCCAGCGACTTGGGAGAACAACGACGGCTCCAAGGTCACTGCCACGCAGCTTGCCGTGGCTCCTGCCGGAGCGGGCAATATCCCGCTGCAGCTGGTCAAGGCAAATCCTGCCACCGGCATGGGAGCCATGCAGGGGGTGACCTATATCCAGCGTGTTGCAACCAAGGGGGGCGTCGCGCCGAGCATGGCCTGCGGAGCTGCGAATCTGGGCAGCAAGCAGATCGTGGAATATCAGGCCGACTATATTTTTTGGAAAGCGGTTTGACGGTAAGACTAGGAGCGCACCTTACCTGTCAGCGATTGATTGGGAGGTGCGCTTTTTTTGTATTGATCACTCGATACCGCGCAAGCGCAACACGCTCTCGTTGCATACGACCGTACGCCAATAGCCGGTAGCAGCCAGCCACCGAGGGCTGGTCACGACGCCTAGCTGCCAGTCATGGCCGCATTTGAGGATTCAACCAAATCCATGCCGCGATCCCTAGGGCGATCCACAACACGATGATCATGACCGCCCCTGCGCGACTACTCGGCTTCGACCCATTTTCAGTCATCCATGCATCGGCTTGAACGCGGCATTCAGCCAGAACTGATTCGGGTAGCATCTTGACCGTCAGCCAAATCAGCGCTGGAAGCAAGAGGATATCGTCCACATATCCAAGAACCGGGATGAAATCAGGAATCAAATCGATCGGACTGAGCGCATAAGCCACTACAAACAACCCCAGAGCCTTCGCATACCAAGGCGTACCAGGGTGTTTCCCTGCAAACCAGAGTGTCACTCCATCGCGCTTGATCCGCCTTGCCCAAACCTTTAGGTGTTCACTGATATTCATGGAAGCTTCTCAGGATGAGCCATGATTTTCTCATCAATACCAAGACCGCTTTTGGCCGTCCCCAGTCATACGCACCGAAGCAGCACCCTCCTCTGAGTCAATCGCGCGATGACCGATGAATCACCGATCCACACAGTCCACAAGCGCGTTTGTCAAACCTTCCTGAGGCACTGGAAGGCCCACAACAACGTCTACCGTTGTGCGCTCCCCAGCACCCTTTTGACTTCCGAGCACTGGTCCGCTAACGAACTCGGCTTTGGGTCCGTGGCGGGAGTCACCCGACCACTTCTCTTGAATGGAGTCCTGCTGAGCGGTTCGTATCTGGGGCCTCGGTGAACACCACCGAAACAAGCCCGCCTGTAGATGTGCAGTCTGTCCTTACCTGGTGAATGCTTCAAGGTTCGCGCCCACCAATCGCTGGTTACACAACGACGGAGGCAGAGATATGCAAGGTCAACGGTTGACTTGCCGGAAAGTCCCTGTAGACCCAAAGCAGACATCCACTAACACCTGAGATAAGCGGCTTGCCGCAGGAAAGTCCGCTTGATTGAAATGTTAGGTTTCTGGCTACTGAGCTTCATCGACCATAGCCTCAAATCTTCGCGCAACGTGCTCGTCTGCGAGAGCCAGTTTCATTCGCGCAGACTTTCGCAGCGACTCCATCTGTTTCGCGATAGGCCGTTTGGACTCCTTGATGATGTCACGCACAAGCGGAGCACCTACGTTGCTGTAAAAGACTTTACGGTTGTAGCCTGCGCCGTAGCCACCTGCCTCACCGATGTAGCAGAGCAGCAGCCACTCCAAATATTCGGGGAGCAGTTCGTCAGGCACGTGCTCCAGGCCGCCCAACTCTTGAAGATTGCGGAGCAACTCTCCGTGTTCCGCATTCTTGCGCCATTGGTATCCGACCTGCTTCATTCGTTCAAGATACGCGGCGAAGAGCTCTTTCACTTGCGCTTTGCGAAGGTAGGGGAAAAGCCCCGCCGCAAGCGCAACACGCGCCACTCGTAGTTCTGGTGCTTTCTTACCAATTTGATCAACCAGTTCTTTCGATGCATCGAGTAGCACCTGCGTGTGGGTATGTGGCCGCAGGGTGAACAACGCATTGAACGAGTTTTGCTGAACGATGTCGGGTTGCGCTTTGTTTAGAGCAGTACTGATAAGAAACTTGAATATTTCGTGCTGCCGCGGCTGTGGTGCATGTTTGTATTCTTCGGTAAGGCTCTCGTTCAGCGCAGCAGGAGACGGCTGCTCGATGATCTGTTTGACATCTGTGAGCTTGATTAGATGGAGCGGGTCTTTTGAGAGAACCACATCGATGCATGTGGCGAAGATGTAAACACAGTCCTCTATTCCAGCCTCGTATTCGTCGTCTTCGTGCTCCAGATCTTTTCGGATGTCGTACGCCCGAAGCAGCCTTTTGTACTCCGGTCTGGAAAGGATGCCCATGCGGTACGTGAGATCGATAAGCCGAAGTACAGAGTAATCCTCAACGTCTTCTGCCTTCGTTATGGGCGGTAGCTTGTGCTGCTTTGCAGCCTCGGACGCTAAGTCAACCCCAGCAACTATGACCTTTTCTCGAAGATCGTGAATGCTCGCATTGAAGATCCGCTGACACGCACTGCTCGGATCGGTAGCGAGCAGCCTTTCAACGCGGTGAACAAGTTGCTTTCCCTTCCAATGCGGGCGGATGCGCTGCATCCACGTAGACACGCCTGCAGCCTCAACAAGTTCGCTATTTGGGTTGATGACAACCAGGTTGTTCTTTGACATGGCTAGTAGCAGGGTCTGTGTTTCTGAAACTCAACTAGATTTAGACGCCAGCAAAGTAGGAGCGTCGTTCTAATAAAAATGAATCTATCTGCAATTTTGAGAGTGAGCAATCGCAAGCAAACTTTTTAGGCAAACCTAAAAATTTCCAGATTGTTGCAAGGAGTCCAAAGACCAATGATGGAATGACTGCTTCTGGCCGATCTGTGACTGTCGCCGACCGAACCGCTGCTGCCGTTCGAGCCTCGATGGCCAACGCCTGCTACGCAGCGGATTACAGTCGCTCGTCATTGGCCGTGCGATGACGGCTTGATGCCAAGCAGCAGTTGTGCAGTTCACAGTTGCATGGAATTGGTAGTTATCTGCGGTGGGCTAACGCCGCCCCAAATCCAAACTCTTGCAGTAGAACCAGAAAGGCTATAGAGAATCAGAACGATACAGATACGAAAGCACAGAAATCTAATCAGAGTGGGGCTGATGTCACCCAAATATAGACATAGCAGATGGAATCTATGATGATAGTGAGAGTATGTGAGGCGGCTGTACATCTAGGTGCGCCAACTAGCTGAAAAAAGTTGACAACATATACATTAGAAAATTCCTAGGAGGGGAAATGAAGCTGAACGTAGATTTGAAGAACTGCTATGGCATAAGTGAGTTGAATCACTGTTTTGACTTTACGAGTAGCAGCGGGTACGCAATCTATGCACCCAACGGCTTCATGAAAACCTCAATGTCAAAAACCTTTGATGACTATGCAAAAGGTCAAGATTCTGGAGATCTGATTTTCCCAGATCGTGTGACGACAAGAACACTCACTGATGGCGCTGGAACTGCGATCTCGGCAGATTCGATCTTCGTCATAGAGCCATACAACCAAGAATTTTCTTCAGAGCGTACTTCACTCCTGTTGGTGAACGCGGCTATCAAAAAACAGTATGACGATGCTCTAAAAAAGATTTCGGAGAAACTCGGAACATTGCTTGGTAAGTTAAAGCAACTCTCTGGACTCACAGGTCGAACGATCACGCCAGAGACTGAGATTTTAAAGGTATTTGGATCTAAAGGTGTAGCCGACCTCCTTGAGTCATTGGAGCAAGCGGTTGGACAGACCCAACCTAGCAAACTTGCGGATCTTGTCTATGGTGAAATTTTTAATGATAAAGCCCTTGCCCTGCTTGAGTCTGGGACGATCAAAGATCAAATTGAGGAATACATTAAGCGATATAACGACTTGGTATCCAAGTCGGATGTGTTGAGCAAGCAGTTCAATCACTACAGTGCAGGCGCTGTCAATAAAGAACTTTCCATCAACGGATTTTTTGCCGCAAAACATAGCATTAATCTTCAAACAAAAGACGGAAAGAAAGAGATCACTTCTGCTGCGGATCTGACACAGACGATTGAAGATGAGCGTCAAAGAATTTTTGCAGACAAAGAGCTCACAGCAAAGTTCGATGCGATTGACAAGAAAATTCAGAACATTGAGCTTAGGAAGTTCAGGGATTATTTATTTGAAAATCAAGACATACTGCCAGAGCTAAAGAATTACAAACAGCTTCAGAAGGATGTCTGGATCGCATATCTGGTTAGTCAAAAGACTCTTTATGACGATTTCCTAGCTGAATTCAAGGAAGGAAAGGTGACGATTGAAGATGCAGTAAAGCAGGCCAAAGAAGAGCAAACAGATTGGGAGAAAGTCGTTGAGACATTTAACAAGCGATTCTTTGTTCCCTTCAATATGTCTGTTTCCAACCAAGACGATGTTATTTTGAAAGGAGTGAAACCCTCCATTACCTTCAAATTCTCAGACGGCGAGCGAGAGGGCGAAGTGCCGCGTGACTCGTTGCTCAAGGTGCTCAGTCAAGGAGAGAAAAGGGCGCTCTATATACTGAATATTCTTTTTGAAATTCAATCCAGACAAAAGCAAGGTGGTGTAACAATACTTATTGTGGACGACATAGCAGACTCTTTTGACTACAAAAATAAGTATGCCATCATTGAGTATCTTAAAGACATAATTCACTCTGGAAAATTCTATTGCATCTTCCTTTCTCATAACTTTGATTTTTATCGAAGCATAAGCGGAAGACTTAATTTGAAACGCGATTTCAAATTAATGGCGTCAAAGAGTGGGCGCAAGCTTACTCTCAGTAAAGAGCTTTATCAGAATAATCCATTTTTGTTTTGGAAAAACAATCTTACAGGGCCCGCTTATTGTATTTCAGCAATTCCTTTTGTCAGAAACCTTGCTGAGTACTGCGGTCATCAAGCTGA
The DNA here is from genome assembly GCF_004522605.1 of Comamonas sp. A23. NCBI lineage: Bacteria > Pseudomonadati > Pseudomonadota > Betaproteobacteria > Burkholderiales > Comamonadaceae > Comamonas > Comamonas sp. A23. The sequence continues at coordinate 33,733 of NZ_RSDT01000011.1, read as the reverse complement.
CTACTCGACACTAACTGCGCTGCTTCATGTTAAAGCGAACACGGACACCATTACGCTAGATGATCTGTGTGGGATATATAAGCGCATCTTGGTTGATAAGGCGGCACTAGCACTTACACCTACCCATCGCACAGTGATAGATGTACTTACTCAGGAAGCAGAGACTATTGCCGCGGGAACCGATGATCACATAGAGTTGGAAAAAAAGATCGTCATTTCCATTGCGATTCGCTTGCTAGCAGAGCGTCATATGATCAAGCGAATCAATAACCAGGTATTTGTGGATGCAATAACCACGAATCAGACGGTTGAGCTTCTTAAGGAGTACAAGCGCGCAGCCCTGGGCAGCGCAGAAGAGATTGAAAAATTAGAGCAAGTGAACCTCATCACGCCAGAGAATATCCATCTAAACTCTTTTATGTATGAACCTATACTTGATATGGGTTCTGCCCACCTTAGAAGTCTTTACGTAGATGTGAAGGCATTACCTTAGACCAAACGGATGTAGAAAAATGGATTTCCCCTTTTTATCGGAAGGGGTGAGGCTACTTGGTAATCTCACAAGAATCGAGTTCTCTAGAAATAGAACTACGCTGCCATGACCAGCCATTGTTGAGGTGGCTGCAGTCAAATCAATGACTGCTTTGGGAGACCTTAAGCATTGATGTTTCGGTGGTGAATGACTGTAACCGGTCTGTACTTGTCTTTCGCGGCCAGGCATTGGATGGCAGTTCTTGGCCGTTCCCAGTCATACGCACCGGAGCTGCACCCTCCTCTGAGACAATCGCGTGATGACCGATGGATCCCGATCCACACAGTCCACAAGCGCGTTTGCCAAACCTTCCTGAGGCACTGGAAGGTCCACAACAACGCCTACCCCAAGCTGATCAAGACTAACGCTTGCTGCACATCGATTTATACAATGACGTCCTTTTAAGCAAGAACACTTTTGTAGATATATCCAGCACTAAAAATGGCAATAATACCCCATGACACCACGTACAAGAAATATCTAGCCTCGTGACTTCCATTAATTCTCACATTCTCTATCATCTTCGGAATGGAAATCATACTTCTCCCATTTAGAAATGCATATATATTCCATGAAAACAGAAATAAAAAACCCAAATATCCAATAAAATTCTCCCACCCTTTAAAGAAATATACAGAAATAAATAGACCAGAGAATATAACAATTATATGAATATTTTTTTTAATTTTCACTTTTCTTTCTCATTCCTAAAATATCAACTTTAAATCTCTCGACGAATGCACTCCATCCTCCAGATAGATCAATAATGGCAATTGCTCTTGCTGCATTTGCAGGAGTATGCCCAAGAATATCCACAAATAATTTTTCCCCTCCTTTCTGCGATCCATATTTCAGCAACTCATCAAGAGCATTGCTATCAGTAAACGCGCTCCCCGCCGATGCAGCTAGCCCAACAGCCGCAAGTGTTTGACCTGAAGCCCCAGCGGGAGTCATCAGAGTTGCATAGTTAGCGCCTGTACTAATGTCTTTAAATATCTGTGCATCCATAGCCTTGATATACGCCTTAGTTCCAGGGTCGGAACTATCCAAATTAGACCCCAAGCACTCTGGTTTCGCGCATGGAAAATATTTTGGTTGGTATTTTTTTCCATCTAAAATGAAGATTTGACTATAGCGGCCCTGCTCATCCAATGGAGCTCCGGTCAGCCGATCTCTTGGCGTCGAGGCAAGTTCATTACCATTTGACGATGGCGTATACCAGTCATATTGACCTGCAGTACTGCTTTGGATAAATTGCAATAAATCAACTGCAGGTTGCTTCGGTACGACTTGAACCATGTGGCCTGTGCTACCAATGGTCCATACAGCCCCACTGTCATAAATCGCATCGCGCTCACTGGGATCAACAACCATACCCGCCACGATACTTTCCCCAGTTTCAGTATTTCCCGCGACTCGCAAGGCATCTTCTATTTGTGTCACTGTGTATTTCCCATTGCTTCTTGCGGCGAGAGTACGAGCCAACAGACGTTCACTTGGATGCAACTGCCGATTGTTCATGTCCGAATTAAAGGCCGTGGCCGCACCTGCCGCAGCCCCACCGCTCACTACTGCACCAATCGTCGTGGCTGTTGCGCCGCCCGCCAAGCTAGCAAGCACCTTAGCGGCGCCCTCTCCCAATCCTGCATTTTGAAGCGCGCTCTGGAATCCCTCCTGCAGTTGGTCAATAAAAGGAGCCGCTGTACTGGCCGCAGTGGCGCCCATTAAGCCCTGTACTCCTCCTGACAGCCCTCCTACCACAGCATGCATGGCGACACGGTAGGCTCCCCCCTCGCTCCACTTCTCCGCTTCTACGGGGTCCGAGTCCTTGAGTTCGTTGTACTTCCGGCCTGCATAGTCCCCCACGGCTTTGCTGGCCTGCTTGCCAAACTCCGCGGTGATCGCCACCTGCGCATCGATCTCGCGCTGCACCTTGTTCTGATCAAATATCCGCTCGATACCCGTGGCATCGCCCGTGCGCACGCTCTGGTCGCCGGCGATGCCGGAGATACCCGCCGTGGTAGTGCCTTGGGCACTGCCGCTGTCCTGGCCTACGCCGGCTCCCACGCCCTTGACGCCGAACTTGCCCGCATCGTTGCCCACGCTGGCATTGACCCCCACGGCCTGGCCTTCATAGCTAGCTTGGTTCTGCAGGTCGCTGGTGGTGAGTGCCCCGCCGGTGCTGAAGCGGTTCTTGTCCTGCTCCACCGCAGTCTGGGTGCTGGCGATGACACCGCCCTTGAGGTCGGTGTCGCCCTTGACGCTGACCTGGAAGCCGCCGTCCCCTGCCTTTATGCCGCTTTGCTCCGTGACGCTTTGGTAGTTGCTGTTGACCTTGCTCCGGCCGGCATTCAATCCGCCGCCAATGGGCACGCCTGCGGGGCTGATGGTCAGGCTGCCGCCCGCCGACTGGTTGCGGCTGGCGTAGCTGCTGCTGTCCTGCAGGCTTTCGATATTGAGATTGCCACCCACATCGGCCACGACCTGCTTGCCGTTGACCATGGCACCCTTGAGGCTGGAGTCGCCACCGGACTGGAGTGTGACGCTGTTGTCTGCCGCTATATGGGTGTTGGTGTGGGTGAGGTCGTCACCGGCCTGATTGCCACGGCCTTTGCTGGCACTGACGGTAATACCGGTCTGCTGCCCCACGCTCACGCCGATGCTGCCGGAGCTTGAGCTGCTGCGGCCGCTGAGACTGGCCGTATTCTGAGCAGCCTGCAGACGGATATCGCCTTCTGCGGCCAAGGTGGCGTCCTGGCCGGCAGTGATATCCGAGCCGCGAACCAGGATGGAGCTGTCCGCCCCCGCCCCCTGGGCAAGGATGTTGACATTGCCACCGGCTTTGACGGTGCTGCCACGTGTGCCGTCGCTGGTTTGTGCCGTGTTGCTCTGGCTTTTGCTGGAGCCCAGGCTGATGGAGATGGAGGCTGCCTTAGAGGGATCGCCGCCAGCCAGCGCCTGGGCAGCGCCCTGCAGCTCGCCCGCAGAGTTCTTGACGTTCAACGCCGTCGCCGCTGCAGCCAGGGCCTGCATGCGGCCGCTGCTGGTGTTGCGGGCGGCATCCGCCATGCTGTCGGCTGTCTGTATGGCGCTGATGACGGGGCTGCCGATGCTGACGCTCAAGCCGCTTTGCTTGAAGCGTTGCTCGGTGGCGGAGTTGCCGGTTTCGCGGGCCTCGACGATCTGAACCTCTTTGGCCACGACATTGACATCACCGCCCGGGGCCATGACATCGCTGCCGACCTGCTTGTAAGCATTGCCAGCAACGATGTTGACATCGCCGCCCACGCTGCCGACCGTAGATGCAGCGGCCGTGGTGCGGGTGCCCGTCTGATCGGCACTTTGCATACGGCTGCCGATAGTGAAGCCGATGCCTCCGCCGCCGCCAAAGATGCCGCTCTTGGTTTCCTTGCGGTAGTGCTGTTCGCTGGAGGTTTCCTGGGCAGCGGCGATGGTGACGTCTCGGCCCGCCAGCAAGCTGGTTCCGGCGTCGGAGACAACATTGCTGCCGGTAACCGCGATATCGCGGCCGGCGTTGATAGCAACCGTATCTCCCCCCAGATTGCTTCCAACTGCCGTGGTGCTGTGCAGTTGCTCCCGCGTGGTGACGGTCTTGCTGGAGAGGAAGCCTTTGTTGGTGTGCTGATGCGCCTCGTCCAGACTCTGGCTTGCCTGGCCTGCACTGATCCGGATGTCGTTGCCGGCGGACAGGCTCAAGGCCTTGCCTGCATCGATGGTGGCTGCCCTGGCATTGATATCCTGACCTGCGCTCAGGGTCACGCGGCCAGCGCCGGTGATCTGGGTGCCCACATCCAGCGTGCTCGACTGGCGCAAGTAGTTCTTGCTGTCCCAGTTGATATCCTGGCTGCTGCCGACCGCAACCGTGTTGAGGTTCAGCTTGTTGCCAGCGGTGAGCACGGTGGCGCCGGTACCCGCATTCTGTATCTGCGCCGCCGTGAGATTGAGGTTGTTGCCCGCACTGGCGACAAGCACGCCGGCCGGCCCGGATACATAGATGCCCGCGACACGATCGATCCCTGTCTGGGTAAAGCGGTTGCCGCCCGCCTGGTTTGCACTGCTTTGCGTGGTGGTTGTGAGGTTCAGGTCACGCCCTGCGGACACCGTGGCCGAGTCCACGCCCTTGATCATGCCTGCGAGATTGTCAAAGTCCTGCCGGGCGGCAAGCTTGACGTCGTTGCCGGACATCTGGCCGCCCAGATTCTGGATGTTCTCGGCGGTGATGTTCAAGGTGTTGCGGCCCGCAATGCTGCCGCTGTTGACGACATTGCCAGAGAGGTTCAGGTTCACATCCGAGCCAGCCAGCAAGGTGCCTGTGCCGTCCAGGTCGCCGGGCTTGACCCTTACATACACTTGCGGCACCAGAACGCTTTGCTTGGAGCCATCGGGTAGCGTCACTTCCTTGGTGACCAGCCAGACGATGTCGCTGGTCAGTTGCGCCACCTGTGCCGCACTGAGCTCTATACCTGGGCGCAAGCCTTGCGCCTGGGCGAAGGTTGCGCCGTTTTGCAGCAAGTCTTTGTATTGCTCGTCGTTGCTGGTGTAGTTGCCCAGGAACCGGCGGCCCGTGAGTTGCCCGATTTGCTGCTGCACCAGTTGCTGCTCATAGAACCCGTCGCCCAGTCGCTTTTGAACGGTGCCGGGGTCCATCTGCAGAGCCTGGAGCATGTAGTCCGAAGACAGCCAGTTTTTATATTGCGTGAACCTGGGGTCTGTCTCGACCAGGTATAGCGCGCCTGCTTCAGGGCGCTGGCGATACAGGGAAGTCCCAGGTATCTGGGTATTGGGCGGCGTGGTGCGAATATTGACCTGAGAGGACGCTGATTTGGCATTGGATGCATCCGCCGCCGTACTCTCGGGGGTCGCGGCTGCACCAACCTTGGCAGCGGCCTGCGCTTGAGCGCCGCCCCCTTGCGCCGCCACGCCCGCTAGCGTATAGCTTGTGATCTGCCCCTGGGTCTGCGTTGCAGTGGCGGCACCGGCTGCCGGGCCTGCCTGCGTTCCCTGAACGGCTCCAGGAGCCACGGAATGATGGATGGCATCCACGGCACCCGCAGCAGATGCCTGTGCCTGCACCGCTGAAATGGCGCTGGCTCCCGGCGCTGCGCCGGTCGAGGGGTTCGCAGCGTGCTCCGTATATGTGTAGGAGGCCAGTGCCTGCGTCTTGATTGCGCCTGCAGGTGCATAGTCCGAGCCGCTGTACTTGCGGTTTGGAGTGCTGGAGCCGCCCTTCCATGTGCTGTAGACATAGCCTTGGTCGACGGATTTGACATCCACGGTCGTAGCTCGGTTGTCGAGTGAGCCGCCCGTCGCATTGATCGATCCACCCGCCAGGATGGTGCTGTCCTGATTCAGGAGCTTGCTGGATGGATTCGATCCATTCCATTGCAGATTGCCGCCTGCCAGGATTTTTCCGGGGGAGGATTGCGTCACTTGCGCACTTTGCTCGGTGCGGCTGTAGTCGTAGAAGACAAACTCGCCAATCCAGCGATTGCGAATATCCTGGTAGAAGGCATCCAGCTTCGCGTCCAAGGCTGCATCCGCTGCATTGCGCGCGTCCAGCAGCGGTTTGTAGACGTTGTATTCGTCTACGTGAGCCTGGGTGACCTGGACATACCGGCCCCCGCTATCCCAGCTTTCGATGGTGTGATAGCCCACTGTGCAGCGTGCCAGAGCGGCGCAGGGATTGGTGCTGCTTAAAACAGGCGCAGGCCCGGTATAGGGCTGCACGCCAAAGTCGCTCCAGATTCGATGGTCGGCTGCGTAGTGCGCTCCTTTGATGATCCGAGGCTCGACGTTCATGAATCCAATGATTCGGTCGCCGCTGTATTGCATATAGCCCTGAACCCGCTGGCCGTTGTCATCGACATAGCTGGGGTTGTAGTAAGGCGCATATTTTTCGAACGGATATCGCTCAGAAGGCAAGAGCAAGCCTTTGTAATACTGATCGAAGGCTGTGGTTTCACCGGTAGTGAATGAGCAGGTTTCTCCGCCCATGCTGCAACGCCAGTCGTTGCCGCTGACCACGAAACTAATGTCCTTCAACCCAGAGCCTCCCACATTGCCATTGGAGATCAGCAGAACGTCGCTGCCCTTGTAGCGCTGACCGTTAGGTGCTTGAAATTCAACAATCTTTTGAGGCTGGCCGTCGACCAATGTCCACTGCAGATGCTCATTGGTATTGCGAACCTGGTCATGTCCCAGCACCATGCTGCCGCCAGACTCCAGCGTGGCGCTGTTGTTGTTGAGCGTCTGCCCTGCGCCTGTGGCATGCCAATTTGAATCGAGCGCCCCACCCGTGAAGAGATTTCCTGCGCTATAGATCAGTGCGTTTTCTCGGCTGGTGATGTTTTGAACGCCCAGGTCCATGCGCTCTCGCGCAGCAATCGTGGCAGCCTGGGTGATGCCTGCAAGGGTTTCTTCCTGGTTGGTCAGCGCGTTGGCTGCAATCGCTACCCGGTCACCATAGATGCGGCCGGTGCCAACGTTGTGGACATTGCCAGCCTGAATGCGGGTGTCGGCACCGTCGATCAGCCCGCGGTTGGTCAAGGTGTCGGAGATGGTGAGCTGCGTTGTTTGCCCACTCAGCAGCTCGCCCGTGGCCTGGTTGTCCAGGTTGCTGGCGTTGACGGTCAGATTCTTTCCGGCCTGGACGGTGACAGGGTTTGTCAATGTGCCCGTGGTTTGCAGTTGCAAGTTGCCGCCAGCCTGCAAGGTGCCCGCCAGGGTATGGTTGCCTTGCAAATGCAGGCTTACGTCACTGCGCGAGGCAATCTCTCCTGCGCCATTCAGGCTGCCTGTGCGAAGGTCCACATTCTGATCGGCAACGATTTGACCCGCGTTGTTGCTGATGTTCAGTGTGGGGGTGGCAGCCTGGTCGGCGGCAATCTTCAGTTGCTTGCCGGCACTGAGCTCGCCACGATCATTGATCAGTTGGCCGTCGCTCAGAATCGTCAAGTCCTGGCCTGCACGCACAGCCCCCTGGCTGTTGTCCAGCTTGGCAGCTGTCACGGAAATCGTGCTGGCTTCCAGGCCTAGCGCTTGTGCGCTCCCATCGCCGTTCAAAGCCAGGGTGTTCTGGTTATCGATATTTGCGGCCTGAACCGTCAATGCCTGCCCTACCCGGATCAGCCCTGCCTGATTGGTCAGAGTGCCGCTACCGAGGTTGATACCTGCTCCTTGCACCGCAAGAATCTGACTGCCCGAGTTGTCGATGCCTGTTGATTGCAGATTGAGCTGTGCACCGCTGTAGATCTGTGCAGCCAGCGCATTCTTCTCGGTGCTGTCGATCGCGCCGCTGCTTGTGATGTTCAGGTCGGTCTGAGCACTGATCAGACCGCCCTGGTTGTTCAAGGTGCTGCTGTGAATGTCCAGTTGTGCGCCGGCGACCAGGCCCAGAGCACCTGTGCTGCTGCGGCTTGCCTGGTTGCTCAGCGATTGCTGGTGGGTGTCAATGCCGAGATTGCGACCTGCAGCCACCAGGCCTGCATCGTTGTCCATCTGGCCGGTTGACAGGATGGCGTCTCGTCCCGACACGATCTTGCCTTGGCCGTTGTGCAGTTGATTGCCTGCACCGTCCAGTGTGAGACGAATATCGTTTTCTGCCTGGATCAGGCCTGCAGCGTTTTTGACGGCATTCGTTGTGGTGTGAAGATTGAGGTCGCCCTGAGCTGCAACCAAGGTGCCCTGGCTGTTGTCCCAAGCCGTGGCCGTTGCCGTCACGCTCTGCTGCCCTGCGACCATGCCGCCGGTGTTGTCGACATCTGCAGAGCTGGTGAGCGCGGTTGCCCCGTTGCCGATGATTTTTCCGCGTGTGTTGTGGAGTCCAGCCGTATCCACGCGCAGCTGGCCGGAGCCGGCATGACCGATCATCCCATCCGTGTTGTCAAGCACCCCACTGGAGACCACAGCGAAGTCCTGCGCATTGGCAATGATGCGCCCCGCGTTATTGTTGATGGCACCAGCGCTGTGAATGCCTGCAACGGGGTTGGCGGCTCCTGAAGCCGTATCCGCCTGCTGGATGACGCCTTCGGTATTGTCTATCTCGCCGACATCGATGCTGAGCTGCCCACCACTGAGCTGCGCCTTGGAGCTGTCGAGTTTTTGTCCGGCGGTGCTGGAAATACTCAGCAATCCGGGTGTGCTGATCCTGGCCTGAGCAGCTTGAATATCTCCCCTCTTCGCGCTCAACGTCACGTCTGCACCGGTGCTTCCGGTGGTGCTGCCTTGAAGATCGAGGCTGGCGGCTTTCAGGTTCAATGAGCCCGTCGCCAGTGCCTGCCCATTGGTTTGCAGGCTGCTGGATGCCACTGCCGTCAATGCGCCGCTGCCACTCAGTTGTCCACTGGCGGCCATGCCGGCTGCCAGAACATTGGCAGCACCGCCAGCAAAGCTGTCTGCAGTGAGCGACAGATTTTTGGCCGCAGCAATGGTGCCTTGATTGCCAACCGCGCCGGCCACATCCAAGGTCTGTTCACCAGCCGCGTACAGCGTTGCGCTGTTGTCCAAGCTGGTGGCCGTGGTTTTGAGATCCTTGGCAGCATAGAGGTTGCTGCTGTTGGTGAGGGCTTGGGCATTGACCGTGAGGTTGCCGCCTTGGCTTTGAATGCCTGTGGCGCTTCCTGAGGTGCCTGTACGGGTGTTGCCCAGGTCTGCGCTTGTCAGCTGCAGGTCGCCATTGGAGGAGATCAGCCCATCGCTGTTGGTGACATTGCCGCTGCTGGCCAAAGACAGGGTTCCGTTGCCAAGGATCTGTCCACGGGTGTTGTCAAGGCTGGACGCATGCAGTGCTCCGTGCCCTGAGCCGGCATGGCTGATCAGTCCATCTGTATTGTCCAGCGCACCGGATTGAAGCTTGAGATTTGCAGCGTTAACAACAATGCGCCCGGCGTTGTTGTTCAGTGCGCCGCCCCTCAGATTGATGTCCAGATCAGCGCCCCCGGACTGCTCAATGCTTCCTTGATGGTTGTTTAGCTGCCCAACCTGGATTTGCAATTGCTGGCCAGCCAGGCGGCCTGCGGTGTTGTCCAGCGTTTGGCCGGCAACCGTGTTGGCGGTAATGGACAGCTTGCCTGGCGTGCTGACTTTGGAACCCGCCGTGACAATGCTGCCCTGGGCGGCACTCAGATTCACATCTGCATTGGCACTGCCTGCCGTTGCACTTCCCAGATCCAGGCTGGCGCCGCCGAGGTTGACATTGTTTGCAGCCAATGCCTGGCCGGCTGTCTGCAATCCACCCGAGGTGGTGAGGTTCAAAGTCCCGGGATTGACGAGTTTTCCGTCGGCCGCCATGCCTGCAGCCAGCACATTGCTGCCAGCGCCTGCAAACGAGGCGGCTGTCACGTTCAGGTCCTGGGCAGCGGCAATCGTCCCGCTGCTCGTGATTGCACCGCTCGCATTCAGCGTCTGCGCGCGTCCTGCGTAGAGGGTCCCACTATTGCTCAGACTTGAAGTTGCCGCAATCAGGTTCCTGGCGGCCTGGATACTGCCGCTGTTATCGAGTTGCTGAACGTTCAGGTGAACATCGCCTGCCTGGCTTTGAATGCCTTTGGCCGTGCTTGCCGCAGGGGTGGCGCCATTGATCAATTGAGCACTGGTAATGTCGAGTTGCTCGACCGCAGAGATCAATCCATCTGTGTTGTCGAGCTTGCCCGTCTTGATGCTGAGCTGCGTTGCGCTGATCTGTCCAAGGGTGTTGTCCAGGCGCTGGCTGCTCGAGCCGTCGGCTCGGATGGCCAAAAGACCTGCGCTGCTGATGCGGGCGCCGCCCGTCTGGATGTCGCCGCTTTGAGCCGTCAGGCTCATATTGCCTGCTGTGCTTGCCGCGCTGCTCTGCCTGAGGTCCAGGCTTGCGGCATCAAGACTGACGTTGCCTGCTGCCAGAATTTGCCCGGCGCTCTGCAAATGTGCGGATGCAGTTGCGGTCAGGACACCGGCTCCGGCAAGCTTGCCATCAGCAGCCATGCCCGCAGCCAGTACATGGGTGGCTGCGCCATGGAAGCTGCCTGTTTTCACCGTCAGGTTCTGGGCTGCGCCAATCGTTGCGCTGCTGGTCATGCCGCCATCAACTGTCAGTGCCTGGCTGCCTGCCGAATACATGACTCCGCTGTTGTTCAGGGTCGAGGCATGTGTCTCAAGTGCCTGCGCCGCATGGACGCTGCCGCTGTTGCTCAAGGCCTGGGCTTGCGCATGCAGGGAGCCATTGCTCACAATGCGCGCACCATCCGCGACAGCCGGTTGATTGCTGCTTCGGGAGTCATTGAGGAGCTGGCCTTGGCTGCTCAAGTTGAAGCCTCCGCCACCGGCATGCAGCAGCTGGCCTGCCGTGTTATCGATGTTCCGGGCCGCAATGTTCAGGTTATCGGCTGCTGTTTGAATCAGGCCAGCTCTGTTGTCCAGATCCTCTTGCAAAGCGATTGTCTGGTCACTGCCGCCGCTTTGGATGATCTGTCCACCGACATTGCTCAGAGCATTGGCATGGATGCCGAGACCGGATGCCTGCACTCGCGCGCCATCTGTCGTGAGTGTCTGGCCCGTTTGCAGATTCATTGTCTCGGTTGCCAACAACTGACTGCCTTGGGCTTGCAAGTCACCTGTTGTGGCTTGCAGTTGCAAGGTTTTAGCCTGCTGACGAGACGAAGACAGGTCAAGGCTTGCAGCTCGCATCTGCACATTGCGGGTGGCCAGCGCCTGGCCTGAGGTCTGCAGCTGTGCATCTGCATGCACGCTCAGATTTCTATCCCCGAGCAACCGGCCATCCGTTTGCAAGCCAGCCGCCCAGACTGTTGCATCTCGGGCTTGAATCTGCGCTCCAGCCCCTGTAGCCTGAATGACCACATCACCCAATGCAGCCACTGTGCCGCTGTGTGCCTGGCTCGCCTGCGAACTCAATTGGACATTGCCGCCGCCATAGATGGCACCGCTTTGCTCTACCGCGCCACGCGTGTTCACGACAACATCGGAGCTGGTGGATTGGATGGAGCCGCTGTTGTTGAGCCAGCCTTCGCTGTTCAATGTGAGTGATCCACTGCTGGCCTGAAGCAAACCAGAATTGCGGACACCCAGTCCAGACTCGGTGCCTACGATAAAGATCTTGCCCGCATACATGCCGCCCAATTGAGCGACGTCCAGGGCGAACTGGGGTTTCGCAGGCTCTGCACCTGTCGCACTGGGCTTGCTTTGCTGGACATTGCCATCGGCGGCAATCTGGTTGACGCCTGTGACGACCTTGAGGTCTTGAGCCCACAGCCCGGCGTTCAGCGAGATGGCTCTTGCAAGGATGTTGGCGTAATCTGCCTTGGTGGCATCAAGCCCTTTGCCCTGGATGCTGATGAGACCGCCTTGCACGTTCAGGCCGTCAACCGCTCCATTGGCTCCGTACAGCGGTCTGCCCGTCGTCAGGGTCACGCCTGCTGCATTGATGAAGGACAGGCCATCGACCACCAGACCCGAAGGGTTGGCGATGATGACGTCGGCCCGCTGGCCTGCCACTTCCAGCGGTCCCATCAGGCGGGATTGGGCAGCTGAATTGACTTCGTTGACGATGACTCTGGCGCCGCCGTTGGCAAGCCATGGATTGCCTTGCACCCAGCCACCAATCTGGGTTTGCACATTGCTACGGCTGTTGTTGAGGATGGCGCCTTTTTGCCCGATGTCGAACTGCTGATAGGTGTTGCGGCTCACGCCACCCGCAGAAGGGGTCAGGATGTTGACCGTGGGCGTGCCGTTGGCTGATTCCAGAACCGTGGGGCGCTGACGGTTGGGGGCCGAGGGATCGGCAATGATTTGCGCAAAACCGGCCGGAGCCCCCAGAGCCAGGGCCAGCATGCCTGCTGCTTTGGCTGCAGCAGAGAACGGGAAATCGCTGAGGAAGGACTTGGCAGTGCGCAAACTGCCTGCCGACGAGGCACCTGTGTCGGCAGCTCCTGTCTGTGTGCTGCCATTGCCGGCCTTGCCTTCGCTGGAAGCTGTTTCCTGCACCACCATCCGGATGCCACGCGCTTTGTTGAAGATAACGCGATGAAGATTCTTGTTCATGACGACGCCTCAGAAGCTGTAGGCCAGGCTCAGAGCCAGGTTGGTGTGGGAGGTTCGGAAGTGCTCCGGCTTTTTGACAGGCGTTGCCACAAAGACTTCATAGGAGAGCTTGCGCCAGGCCCCGCGCAGGCCGATGGCCGCGCCGGTCAATGACTGGCCCACCAGGTACTTCGCAGAAGGCCCGCTGACATGGCCGGTGTCCAGGCCCACAAAGGCCTCGGTATTGCCCGCAGCGCCCAGATTCAAGGGGGTGCTGAGTTCGTTGCGCCAGTACCAGCCTCGCTCTGCCAGCAAGGTGCTTTCTCCATCGAAGCCCCGTACGGTGTAACGGCCGCCAATGCCAATGCGGTCCTGTGGCGTCAGCGGCGTCTTGTTCCACTGGCCATGCCAGTTGCTGCTGAATCTGAGTCTGGTGCCGCCCAGCTCGAAGGGCTTGGACAATGCCAGATCGGCAATGAAGAGCTTCATGCGCGAAGTGCCTTCACCAAAGGGCTCCTCTGGCGCGTGCAAGGCCGCAAAAGCACCTGTGCCTCGCTTGTAGGCCAGATTGGCATCCAGGATGGCATTGCCCAGATAGCTGCGCTGGTTCAGGCTCAGCTCAAAACCCGAGGTGCGCCTGCGCTGGACATCGATTTCCACATCGTCGATGTAGTTGTTGGAGGTCCGCTGGAACGCCTTGATGCCAACCGTTGTCTTCGATGAGGCATTGCGAAACACTACGCGGCTTAGCTTGAGGTCCAGGTTGCTGGATTCGCCGCTGTAGGTGTAGTTTTGATAGGCACCGGCCACGCCTTGGTGGTACTTGTTATAGGAGCCGGACAGGGCTGCCAGCCAGTACCCCAAAGGCACGGAATACTGCGCTGCACGGGTCTCGGTGCCACGGTTGCCACCATTACCGATACCACCGCCGAAGCTGAAATACATCAGATCATTCAGGCCCAGCGGGTTGTCCCAGGACACGGTGCCCGTGCCTTGGACTTTGCCTGTGGATTTGGTGCCGCCATTATCCAAGGCGACGTTAAAGCGCAGCGGGTTTATTTTTTGATAAGTAATCATCAAATCACTTTGGCCGGGTTCTACATCCTGGCCTTCGGCGGGAGTGATTTGAATATCGGCATCTGCCGTTGGAACACGCTTGAGGTTTTCCAAGCCTTGCTCAATATCACGCAGTTGCAGCAGCTCGCCAGGTTTGGACGGCAGCGCTGCAATCAGTGAAGTGTCTCCTGTGCTGTCCGGGGTAAATCGGATGGACCTGAGAGTGCCGGGAATAAATACAACGGTCAGCACCCCGCTTTGGAGGTTTTGCGGAGCCACCATGACCCGGGAGGTCACGTAGCCATGCTCAAGCACTGCCTGCTGCAGCCGAGCCAGGATGACTTCGACACCCTTGGCCCCAACGCAAGGCCTGGCACTCAGATCAATACCCGCTGCCGCCTTGAGCCACGGCACTTGATCAAGTTTTTCTCCAGTCAATTCAAGGGAGTGCAGCGCAAAGCAGGGAATCTCGCTTGTCGGCATCTCCAGCGCAATTGTCTTGGTCCGCGGTTGCAAGGCATCGGCATTGGGAGCCATGCGCTCACGCAGTTCCCGTTCGCGCTCTTGCTGTCGTTGCAACTGCTGCTGTTCAATGGCTGAACCGGACAGTTGCGCCATGGCAGGAGCTGCAAAGCTCAGTACGACAACAAATAGTGAGGTCAATTGAAAACGCTTGCCAGGCGTTGTCTCCCTCATAAAAGACCTATTTATTTCTTGTGTCATTATTTCTCGCATGAAAGCAGCCACGTTTATGGCTGATGACCACCATAAAAAATCACAACAGCAGCATATTTAACGAATAAAAAGTTCTCTGCAGAGAATTACCTCCAAGGCAGTAGAAAGAGATTTCACTGTTTCCGCGATCAGGCCATGTGGGAAATTTATTTTGCCCCTGTAACTTTTTGAGTTGATCGAGACGTAGCTTCGCCAAGGGAGAAATCCAGATTTATCCACCTGCTGCCAAATTCCTTGAAAGCCGGGGTTTCGGACTGAAACACGCAGCTGCCTCGATTCCCGCCCACGCCAACGATGTCATGCCAGTCAATGCACTTTGGCCTGGATATGAAAATGGGGTATTTACCGCCTCCCGGTTATCAAGCAAGCAAAAATAAGAAGGCGCTCTCGGCGATCAACGACGGAATATGAAGGTGGACTCAAGAAAGCATCAGACGATTGACAACATGCTAATCAAAGCAGTCAATGACAGGGATAAGAAAATTCTTATTTTTCGGAGCCGTAAACTCAGCAATACCGTTCATACGCTACGAAAAACTGAATGCCAGGTTTGATGCATCCGTGCTTATCGTCCTGATCTGCCAACATCTGGGTAATGCAAGCCCGCAATATTGCGGGATTTTTTTAGCATCAGAAGTCATAGCCCCGCTTGCATTCAATGGCGTGACGCACAGCCAGTTCATACAGCCAGGGCATGCAGCAGCACATGATTGACCATGAAGTCACTTTAAGCTTTAGGCTTGAATGCATGACATCTCAATCCCCACCGCAGAACAAATCCTCTTTACTCATGCTGCGGGTGCCGCCGATGGCGCTGGTCGCTGTGTTTGCCGTGGCAATGTGGCTTCTGCCCGATATCCTGCCGGTCAGATTCACTGCTTCATGGATGGCGGCCCTCATGCTCGCCGCCTTGGGCGGAGCGTTCTGCCTCGCCGGTGTTCGGGCATTTCAGCGTGCCCGGACCACGGTGAACCCCATCAACCCGGCAGCATCGACGGCGCTGGTGGTCAGCGGGATCTATCGGGTGACACGCAATCCGATGTATCTGGGCTTTGCGCTTTTATTGCTGGCACTCGCCATGTATTTGGGCAAGCTATCAGGATTGCTGCTTGTGCCGCTGTTCATGGCCTATCTTCAGCACTTCCAGATACGACCAGAGGAAAGAGCGCTGCAGGCGAAATTTGGTGCCTTGTTCGTGGCCTATTGTCGGCAGGTACGACGCTGGCTATAGAAGGATTTGAGCCGGCCCGGGCCACGCCGGCTGGTATTGACTGCGCATCCGGCGCCATGCACCGCTGCCTTGCAAGCAGATAGACAAGGTCAGGCAAGCTCATTGGCTGTATCGATGCTGGCGCGGCCCAGAACTCCATTCAGCCCGGTCATCCAGAGATTGCAGGGCATCCATGCTTGCCACGGACAGATCAGCGGAGCACATAGGCCACTTGCCCACCGGACTCTTCGCGCTCGATCACCAGCAAGTGACTTGATCGAGCGGCAGAGGCTCTCTGCCGCCGGTTTTTTACGTCCAATCGTCTCTGACTTCGTAAATGACCCAGGCCACCAGCAAGACGACCAGTTGCAGACCAATCAGTTGAATCATGAGAGTAGACATCGCCGCTCTCCTTGAGTGCATCGATGCAGTCATGGTCCCACTTCGGATGCTCGCCAGCAAATGAAGACAGCTTGCACTTCGCGGGCTTTAGCAGCTACACATTGGGCTGCTCTATCGGATCGCCCGGCAGCTCTTCAGGCGGCTGATCATTGGGCGGATCAATCGGATCCGGCTTGGGCTCCGGTTCTTTGAGCGGGTTCTTCTGAAGAGTCATGGCGGCCATCTCCTTGCAATGATGAAGCCGGTGCCGAACAGATTGGCGAATGGGTCGCAGACACAATGGGCAGCAGGACCATAAATCTCTGACGAGCTGCGGGCAGCATCCGGATGAGACTCAGGATATCTCGAAGATGTCGCCATCCGACAATGCAGCACTCTCATGGTAGATGTCATAGAGGTACTGAGGCAGCTCCTCATGAGTGATCTCGGGAGGAACGACCAGATCCACCGGGCCAAGCTTTCCATCGAGTCCCACCGCAAAGCAGCGCCATCCCGAGTTGCTGCGCTCTATGGCCAGGATGTCGCCAAACACATTGAATCGGTACTTTTCCATTTCTGCTCCACTGTTGAGCCTTGCATGCTAGCCGCATCTGCTCGCCAGTCTCGGACAGCCTGTGGCACCTGAATTGCCGAACCCGTGCATCAAGAGCCATCAGCCCGAAGCCTTGTCAGAGCCGATGGAAACGAGGCATCGCTGCTTTTCCTGGCGTTCGCCCCCATCCTGTTTATGCACCAAAGCTGACGTTTTACTTAATGGATAGGGCTTCAAGGTTATTAAAAAGAGTACTGTGGAGCTCGGCGATCAATCTTGATTCGTCATCCAGGACTGGAGGTCTATATGCCAGATAGCCGTATTCCCCCGCCAATCCAGAAGTTCTGGGAAACCACCAAGGAGCTGTTCTCCATGGACAAGGATTTCCCTGCGCCGCCCCAACTAGACCCGCAAGAGCCCACAGACATGGAAAAAAAGCAGGAGGAAGAGAGACTGCTGCGCATGCGCCACAACTACCGATACTGGTAGCCCTGTCTCTTGAATCCAGCCTTGCGATTGGTTTTCAACCACCTCTACAGGTGGTTTTTTGTTGCCTTGAGATACAAAAGCATGAGCACTTGGACCGGATCAAGCCTAGGCCGCAGAGGAAATGCGGCGATAAGATGAATCGAGAACCGTGAAGCTGGAGACGAGACTCGCGGCAGAATCAAATGGATCACCAAGGAGCCCCATGAAAAACAAAGTTGTGCTCATCACCGGAGGCAGCCGAGGCATTGGCGCAGCCACCGCCCTGCAAGCAGCAGCGGCAGGCTGGGATGTACTGCTCAGCTTCAATACAGACCAGACGGCAGCCGATGCGGTTGTCTCGCAAATCACGGAAATGGGCAGGCACGCCATGGCCATTCAGGCGGATATGGGCTGCGAAGAGCAGATTCGCCGTCTTTTTGCCGTGGCAGATGTACAGTTCGGGCGCCTGGACGCCCTGGTCAACAACGCAGGTATTGTGGACACGGCACAGACGCTGGCCGAGTTCAGTTTGCAGCGCCTTGAGCGAATGTTTCGCATCAACACCATAGGCGCTTTTCTTTGCGCTCGCGAAGCGGTGCATCGCATGAGCACTGCCAATGGCGGCCATGGTGGAGCCATCGTGAATGTGTCCAGCATTGCGGCAAGACTTGGCGCGCCACGCCAGTATGTCGACTACGCGGCATCCAAGGGTGCTGTGGATGTGATGACTCTGGGACTGGCCAAGGAAGTGGCTGCGGAAGGCATCCGTGTCAACGCTGTCCGTCCCGGCCTCATTGAAACGGATATTCATGCCAGCGGGGGGCAGCCGGACCGGGTTCAGCGCCTGGCCGCCGGCGTTCCCATGAAGCGCGGAGGAACGGCTCTGGAGGTTGCCAATGCAATCGTATGGCTCATCTCGGACGAGTCGCCATACACCACAGGTAGCCTGATCGAGATTTCGGGCGGCAACCTCTAACCGGGCACAGCCGCCCAACCACGGCCAGCCCTTTCGGCCAGCCCTCTGGTAGTCACGCCAGGTGACACGGCGCTTTGCGTCAGCCCGGACGTGTTGGCTTGCTGCCCCCTGACCTGGCAAACCTCGGCGTTATCTGTTTCTCAGCCTTCGCTCGACCGCGCCAGTCGAGGCCCGTCATTCAGCGATGGCCGTGACCATGACCGCCACCCGGGCGATGGCCTCCATGCGGTGGACGGTGATTTCCATGCCCTCCGTGGCCTGGATGCGGCCTGTGGTTCGGTGGGCGATGCGCGTGATGATGGTGGTAGTAGCCAGGCCCATATGCAGGCCGCCCGTAGTAGTACGAGCCGCCATAAGGCTGATAGATGTAGGTATCGCTATACCCGTAGCTGTATCCTGGGCCTGCCGCGTAGCAGCCCGACAAAAGCAAGACGAGCGCAGAGACTCCAAACAGTTTCTTCATGTGCGAAGTTTAGACGGACCGAATTCGCGCGGTTTTTCAATGTGTAAGCCCGGATTTGTGCAAACAACTGCCGGCATCTTGAGGGATTTTCTTCTGACATGCCCCACAACGTCCGCCAGCTGGCGTAGGCGCACCGGTTGCATCCGGGGAACGCATGCAAATGGCCAAATGGCCGCTTGACGGCAAGCCGGCCTGCTTTTGCAGCTTTTGCCTGGGCGCCGCAGCTGTGTGGGATGGCAGCTGCGCCCTCCTCCGTTCCGGCCAAGGCGCCGCGCAATGGGGTCGCCCGACCAGACATGCATGCCCGGCTGCCGGGTTGCAGCACTGCGGCACTGCGTGATGGTTGACGCGTGACGCTGCGCTAATAGCCCCAGCTTTGGCCTCCCGGATAGGTGCGCCCGCCACTCAATCCGGAGCCTGGCCACGGCCACAGGCTGCCTTGATTTTCATGGCCCTCGTTTCCGCGGTCACGAAAGTGATCCCGGTCCCAGTCGTTTTCAAAGTCGATCGAGCGATCCCGCTGTTGAATATCGTTGTTTCGAAGATCCTGATCCGCATTCTTCTCGACCTGGTGGGAACCTGGATCCACTCCTTGCCCATTGACCGGCCTCTGCATCACGCATCCAGTCAATATCAAGGCGAACGCAGTCAGTGCAACTAGCTCTTTCATGGCAGCCCTTTCTACAAGTGGCACTGCCAGCCTATTCCTGCCGACAGATACCCATGTAAAGCGATGTTCTTCGGCACGGCGGCAGGCTCGCGCATGGGAGCCTCTGCATCGAACAGGTCCTGCATCGACCTGCCCCTGCATTCAGACTCGTGACATTCGCAGCAGTGCAAAGATGCTGGAAGCATTGTTCTCCCGGCTCCTGGAAGGCTCCCGGAAAAAGATCGCGCGACTACTCTTTTGCCACGGCAGGCCTGCCGCCAGACCGGGTCACCACAACCAATGAGATACCGCCCAGTATGGCGGCGCCAGCCAGAGTCAGCCGCATGGTCCAGGGCTCTCCCAACAGGGAAACGGCACCGATGGCGGCCAGCAAGGGAACGCTCAGCTGTATGGATGCAGCAGCCCCCGCCTTCAGCTGGGGTAGCGCCGCATACCATGCGACGTAGCCCAACCCGGAAGTCAGCATTCCTGAGCACAGCGCATACATCAATCCTGCAGTGCTCAGTGAGGCCTGCCCCTGCACCATCACGAGCATCAGCAGCGAAAGCGGCACCGTCCGTATGAAATTTCCTGCCGTCACGCCAACCGGATCGGTTGCGCCCTTGCCAAGCAAGGAATACAGCCCCCAGGCAACCCCTGCCAGGAGCATGAGCAAAGCCGCCCCCAGGGGCGGTGCCGAGAGTCCGGGTCGCAGCAACACCACCAGGCCGCCGAAAGCCAGCGCCAATCCGCCCCATTGCCGGGTCGAAAGTGCCTCGCCGCGACAAAGGCCCACGCCCACCATGGTCGCCTGCACCGCGCCGAAAAGCAGCAAGGCACCGACACCGGCCGACAGACTCCCGTAGGCAAAGGAAAACAACGCCGCATAAGCGAACAACAAGCCCGCCGACGTCCAGTTGCCAACGCCAGTAGAGGGAGCGCGTTTCAGGCTCACGACCAGCGCCAGCATGGCCGCGCCCGAAGCCAGGCGCACTGCCGTAAAGCTCGCAGCATCAATGGAGTGGGATTGGAGTGCAAGGCGGCACAGCAGCGAGTTGCCGGCAAAGGCCAGCATCGCCAGACCAGTCAACACAGTGGTGTGAAACAAGGGCATCACAACCTCGTAGATAGACCAACCCCGGTATTTTTCCATGTCATCCGCCCGTGACCAAGCAACTGCTGTCTTGATGGAGATAGCCCCGCCTTGCTGCCGGTGCCGGCCCTGTACCGGAGGATCGGAGATTCAGCCCGGCAGACTGGAAGAACGCGGCTGGGCGCAGCAGGCGCCATCAATTTCACGAGGTGTCTTGAAGAGCCAAGCCCCGGTCGCCAAAACAGCGGGCCTGAGGTCCGGATTCAGGAATCAAGCCACACCACGGCCTCTGTGCATCAATTGCACACTTCCAGTCACTTTCTGTGGCTCGGAGAACGAGGGAGGTGAAATTTCCGCGACAGCTACCGTCACCATAATTCCTCAAACTTGACACACATCATGAAAGAGGAAGGGTTGGATGGAGTTCCTAGGCAATCAAAGCGCCCAGCTGAGGATGATGAACGGCCAGATCTTGGCGCAAGAAGCACTTCTCATTGCCCTGATCGAAACGCTGGATGACAACAAAAAAAGCAATCTGCAACACAACTTCAGCCAGCGCGCCGAAGAAATCAAGGCGGAGGTCTTGAACTCGATGGCGACAGATGAGCTCTACGAGCGTCTGCTGGAGCACCTGGACAGATATTCAACGACCGTCAACTTGCGCCCTTGACTTGTTGCGCAACAAAGACCTGCCCGCCATGACGCGGGCTTTTTCTTTGGTGGCTTGCATGATGCCGGCTGGGTGGATCACGGCGCCAAATCATCTTCCCAGGCCCGATGGCAGCCGACGACTCCAAGGACATGAGTTCAAACGCGGCCATCGCCTGAGCGGACTTGCCGGCTTGCTCACATTCGAATCCGGATGACGTGGACCAGACACAAGGCATGGCAAGGACTTGTGAGATCACACACCAGGATGTATGAATGCTGGCTGCTGGTTGTCGCTTTGCAATCCAGGAACAGGCAATGCTGCTCCGTTTCGATCTTTGATCGAGGAGGCTCTGGTCAGATGTTCTCGAACAATGACTTCATCTTGGTTCTGACGCCGTCGCTGGCGATACTGGTCCTGGCTGCCATATTGATCGTTGCCTGGCTTGTCCAGCGATCACAGCGCTTTCTGCTTTGGCAAGCTTGCGCCTATTCACTCACAGCATTGCCTCTCGGGGCGCAAAGCCTGCTCCCTCTCGAAGAACTCAACCGCTACGCCCTGCTCATCGGCAGCTTCTACCTGCTGAGTGCGTGGTGTCTTGCCAGAAGCTGGGCAGAGCGCTGGCGTGTCTCCACCCAACCGCATGCAGCATTGCTCATCGCCATAGTCACCCTGGCTGCGCTTTACCAATTCAGCCGGGTCGAGCCGAATGTCTGGGCTCGGGTGAGCTCTTTCAGTGTCGGTTCCGGTCTTGTTTTACTGCTGCCTATTTTGCAGATCCGCTCAAGGAGGAACTCATTCGACTGGCTCGATCAATCGCTGCTCTGGCTGAGCATCCTCTTCACCGCCTACACCTTCACTCGACCCGTCTTGATCTGGCTGCTGGGATATTCCGATCTCCGTTCCCTGCCAAGCTCGCCCTATTGGATCCTGACGCTGCTGAGCATTCTGAACTTCTCGCTGCTCTTCACCGTGGTGATGACCGCGATTGCCGTGAAGGAAACCGTCGGCAAGCTGCGCAAGGAACGTGACATTGATGCTTTGACGCAGATACTGAATCGCCGCTCCTTTCAGGAATATGCCCAGGGACGTCTTGCCGACCTGAGGCTCTATCCCATGGCAGTGCTGGCCTGCGATATAGATCACTTCAAACGCATCAACGACGCCTGGGGCCACGAGCGCGGCGACAAGGTGCTGCAGCTTGTCTCGGCGATCCTGCAAAGCAATATGCGAGAACACGACCTTGTCGCCCGGTTTGGCGGTGAAGAGTTTGTGATTTTGCTGACGAACATTGCACTGAAGGATGCCGAAGCCATTGCCAGGCAAGTCCAGCGCGACATCGGCTCAAGCAATGACATTCTTCCATCCGGCACCAGAATGACCATGAGCTTTGGGCTTTCATCGATCACCCAGGCTTTTCAATTTGAGCGGGCCCTTAAGGAGGCGGATCAGCTCCTCTACCAGGCAAAGAATGCCGGGCGTGATCGGGTACATGTGTCTGGAGTGGACTATCCGGATATACCGATCGAAAGCCCCCGGCAGTCGGACAAAATTGCGGCTTGATCCGCCGCGGCGATTCCTGATCCCCCGAAATAAGGGGTTCTCACTTGGCCCTCGGCCCTCGGCCATCGCCACATGCCGCAGCCTGCCGAGCAGCAAAGAGAATGCGGCGCGGTCCGCATCGCTCTCCAGCCCTTTCCAAACAGCCGCGTATTCCATTTGAATCGACCGCCGGTGCCGGTAGCTGCCGGCCAGAAGCAGTCCTTCGTTCAGGCATGCACAATGCACGCAACCAGATTCGGCTTATTCAGAGACAAAGTATGTACACAAGCAAATGGAGGCCTGCCGCATCCATAAAAGTCAAAGCGCTTGGACTTCACTGGCGAGAAGGCAAGTTGCTGGCTGTCGAGGTATTGGATGACCAGGGCCACCTGAAAGGTGTTCGCCCCCTGGGAGGCAGTATCGAATTCGGCGAGCACTGGCAATCAGCGCTGATACGTGAGTTCAAGGAGGAGCTGGGCGTCGACGCTGAAATAGTGGGTACTCCACTCGTGATGGAGAACATCTATACCCATGAAGGGGAACCCGGCCACGAAGTGCTGTTCATTTGCGAGGTACTGTTCAGCATCGCGAATTTTGAAAATCAAAGCAGTATTGAGTTTCATGAAGACAGTGGAACGCAATGCACCGCCAGATGGTTTGATTTGGCCGAACTCGACCTGCCTGAAGGGCCAGCACTCTTCCCTGTGGGTCTGAAGAAAGCTCTTCAGGGCAAGCATCATTGCCAGGCAGATACTGCCACTCGCAGCCCTGTTTGCGCTGAAGCGCATTGCACTGTCGCTGAATGACTGAAATAGGCCATGCTCTAGCTCTGCTGCGGTCAAGAATTCTCCCTTGAAGGAATGCTCCAGCATGGAAGTCAACACATCACATATTCGCAGATATTCAACTGCCGATCTGGGCAGCGCATTTCAGCTTCTGGCAACCAATGGATGGTCTCACCGTATCCCGGACCGCCAATTTCTTGAGCGCCTTGTCTCAGCATCTCAACGAGTGGTCGTGGCCGTCTCTCAGGACCGGGTGGTCGGGTTTGCGCGCGCAATCACTGACGGACTGTCCAATGGCTATCTATCGATGGTTGTGGTGGCTCCGGAATGGAGAGGCAAGGGAATTGGCAGAAGCCTGGTCGAAGAGATTGTGAGCGACGACGAAGGCATCACCTGGATGCTGCGAGCCTCTCGCTCTCAAGCGCCTGCATTTTTTTCGAAACTTGGATTTGTACCCTCGATCGATGCGATGGAGCGGGCCCGGAAACGCACAAGCTAGCAATGCCGCCAATGCCCGGCCTGGGTCCGCTGCAACCGCTGCTGTCGGCGCAAATAGCAGACAACCGATAGACAGGATTGCAGGCCGTCGGATGCGCATCTGGGATGTAAGCGCGGCTACCCGTCATCAGCCCCGCTGACAGCAGGTACTCGAGAAACACATCACGCTTCCCGGTGGTCGGCCGCCCCGGACTTCCAGTATCCCTTCGCGCTCACGCCGTGCCTGGGCAGCTCTCGCTCTTGAAAGTAATGATGCTTCAGGCTACGGATGGCCGCAGACTCTCCCGCAATCCAGATGTAGCCAGGCCCTGTCGGCAAGGGGCGGTGCAGCAGTGCCTGACACAGGCTCAGGCCGGGTTCCGGCTGGGCATTGATCCATTGGACGCGCAGCTTGGCCAGGCTGTCTATAGGCTGATGCTCACTTGGCGACAGCACTTCCGCATAGACCTTGGCATTGATGTCGGCGGGCAAACGGCTGGCAATGCTCTGGATGCCGGGCAAAGCGGTTGCATCGCCTGCCAGCATGACCCACTGTGTATTGCCGGGGAGCAGGAAACCGCCGCTGCGAGGCCCTGCGATTCCGATGTGTTCGCCAATCAAAGCCCGAGATGCCCACTCAGAGGCCGGACCGGAGTCGGATCCTATTCCATGCAGAACAAAGTCCAGATCCAGCGTTCCTGCCTTGAAGTCGACACTTCGTATCGTGTAGGCACGCCCTTCCCCGGTGGGAAGAAAGACTTTGACCCAGGCGGCTGGTTCATCGACTCCCGGCACTTGAAGAAATGCTGCGATCTCGTCACCGCCCACCGTGATTCGCCGCATATGTGGAGTGATGGAATGAACTGCCTGCACGACTCCCACGGCTCTTGCTGTGCGCGGCTTATGGTCGATTTCATGCATGGCGCACTCCTTGGGGCAAGAAGCTCAGCAGCCGCACTGCGACCAGCAGGGATGGGGCGACAAAGATGCCGAACCATGCCCGAGACAGCAAGGCCGCCACAGACTGCGTCCCGATGATCGGGAATCCGATGAACACTGCCTGTGTGACTGGCAGCAGCTTGATTAATGCATTGACGGCGGGCGGCTGACAGGCCGCTGCTGCCAACGCTTCATGAGAACGAATGGACATCGATCACTCCAAATATGAGCATTTGCTCGATATGTGAAAGAATATGAGCCATTGCTCGCATTGAAAACTCGCGTTCGGACAGACCTATGCCGCCCCTGCCTCAACCACGACGAATCCCTCGCCAGAACCGCTCACGGGCCTTGGTCGATGCAATTCTTGAAGCTACGGCTCGCGTTTTAAGCGAGCGCGGCTATGCAGGAACCAATACCAATCTGGTTGCCGAACGCGCTGGGGTCAGCGTCGGCTCCGTCTACCAGTACTTTCCCAACAAGGATTCCCTGATCACGGCCCTGCATGAACGACACGCGGTAGAAATGCACGCGGCCATGGAAACCGTCCTGGCGGGCACCACGTCGCCAGGCTTGCTGGAGCGGCTGGCAGCTATCGTGCATGCATGGCTGGCGGCGCATCAGGTTGCTCCCGAGCTGCACCAGGTGCTGGAGAAAGAGTTTCCGTTCTTTGATGCACCATCGGATCAGAGCGAGGCCGATCAAAGCATTCATTGCCGCATTCGTCAGCTGCTGGAGGAGCACCGGGATGAAGTCGTCCAGGAAGACCTGAATCTCGCCACCTGGATTGTGTTGCGGACCATGGAGTCATTGATTCATGCCGCTGTCATTCCTCCCGGAACACCTCACCCGATCCAGAAGACCGAGCAGGCCATCGTGGAGATACTGATTGGCTATCTCTGTGGCGGCTCGCGGCGCACCGCATGAAGGTTGGGCTTTAGGTACAACCGGCCTTGGCTGGCTTCAGTGCGTGGTACTCACGAGAGCAGCCAAGGCTATGGCATGAAAATAGTTTGATGAAATCGGAAACTCCATTGCGCCCAAGCAAGGCCTGTCCAGTGGTCATTCGGAACCGAGGCGCCATCGAAATATTGGCATTTGAGCACCCGCTGGCAGGTCTGCAACTTGTCAAAGGCACGATTGAACCGGGCGAGAACTCCAGAGAAGCGGCATTGCGCGAATTGCGCGAAGAAAGTGGACTTGAAGCATCTGAAGTCTTGCTGGATCTGGGAGTATGGGCATCTGGCTACGAGGACCAGATCTGGGCATTCCATCTGTGTGCTGTGGAAAGTTCACCCGAATCCTGGACATATCGGACCGGCGATGATGGCGGTCATGACTTCAAGTTCTTCTGGCATCCGCTTGCACAGCCGCCAGATGAGCGATGGCACCAGGTGTTTCAAGGTGCGCTGAAATACATCGCAAGCAAGTTATCCGCGTGACGTAGTCCGCTGCTCTGAGGTGGATTTTTCCCGCAGTCGGCCTCATTGCAGACTGCGAGACAAGGCATCGGATGGAAGCCGGATGAGGCAATTTCCTGCCTGGCTTGCGTCCGATGCTACGCGAGGCAAGCTCGCTCGGGTCTTGCAGCAGGCCGTAAAGCGACGCTCTTCGATTGCACCATCCCCAAGATCAAAATCGGCGCCTGTGCCCGATGAATACCTTCAGTCTCCTGTAGCCCAGCACGATGCCGGTCAGTGCCAGAGCCAACGTACCAATGCTCAGCAAAACGAGAATGGCATCACGCGGCCAGGCGTGGCGCAGCATCCACGGCAGATCCCAACTGTGCAGGAAATTGAACAGCCACCGCCCTGTACGCTGGCTTTGGTCCAGGCTCAGCACAACATCACCAGAGTACGGGCTGATGTATACGATGGTGTTTCCCGGATCTTCAAACTGCATCCGGAGCACGGGTAGATCACGCGCCGCTGCTGAATACATCGAGGCCTCACCCCGACGGTAATAGTAGGCGTCGTACTCGTTCAGCAACGTGGTCGAGCGAATGGCAAAAGGGAACAGCTTCTGCGCCGCCTGCTCTAGTTTCGAACGGTCAAGTTCCCGCTCTACCTGGGGCGCAGCAAGGCTTGCGGACACGATGCGGGTCTGCCCCACTCCATTGAAGGCCAGCAGATAGGGCTGCCCATCCAGTACTTTCCATTCGACCTCGCGCGTGTCAAACCCCTCGGCGCTGAGCAGTGTCAGCGCTTCGTGCGTGGTGAGCCTGAAGGGATTGCTTCCTGGACCTGCATGCTGGTAGGCATGCAGATCGGGACGAGGTCCTTGCGGGCTGAAAATCCCCAGCGGATTCATGGACATCAGGCCGCTGAAGATCCAGCAGATCATCATCGCTCCAAATACGAGGCCGGTGATGTGATGCCAGCGCATCTGGAACTCCCGATACGGCGTCCTGGCTCCAGATTTGTAGCGACCGTTGAAGCGCCATCGCCAGATGCCCACCAAGGCACCGGCAATGGTGGAGACGGTTCCCAATGCCGAGAGCCCGATCACCAGCCAGCTCCATACAGGGTCTTTGGAGCCTTCACGCACCATATACACCCAGTGAAGCCAGGCACCCACGTAGTTCCAGTAACGTTGATGGCGCGGTACATCCATGACCACCTCGGCAGTGGTCGACGAGATGTACAACAGGCTTGATGCGGAATCGTCCATCAGGACCTTGATGAGAGGCCGATGGGGATCGAGCGAGGCGGAATGTGTCCAACGGTCGTCTTGCGTGCAACCTTGCAGCGCCCCATTTGCTCCGGACAGGAAGGCCTTGGCGCTGCGCAAGGTCGCTGCGTCGTCGGGCGGCTGCGCAACAATGCCCGTGCCGGCATCAACCACCCGCAGCGTGCCATCCGCCTCCTTGAGCCGGTAGCTGGGGCGGCCCGCAATGGTGGTGAGCACGATCTGCTGCACTCTGTCGGCAGACTGGCTTTGCTTCAGAGCTGCCTCAACAGGCAGGTAGCTCTGGCCAGTGCTCAGGAAAGGCAATGCCTGCAGGCGCTCCGTCGGCAACAGCTTGGGGTAACCGACAAAGAGCATCATCACTCCGCTGAAGAGCCAGAGCGCCATCAGCACGCATGCAGCCACCCCGGTCCATCGATGCACCAGAAACACAAGCCGTTTGGCATAAGCAGAAGTCCACATCGGCGGCCCGCTCAGAAACGATGGTTCAGTGTCAGCTCAACACGTCGCCCTTCCCCGACGAGCCACTGCGTGTTGGTGTAGTAGGAGGTCGTGAAGTAGTGCTTGTCGAAGATGTTGAAGCCGCGCAGCGTGAACGTGGTGGCCTTGGTAGCCTTCCATTGCAGCGCCAGATCTGCCGTGGTGTAGGCAGGCAGCTTCAAGGTGTTCGCATTGTCTGAATAGCGCTTTCCCACATGGCGAAGGCCGCCGGACAGCGTCCAGTCAGGCACGACTTTCCAGCTCACCCAGACATTGGCAACACGCTCCGGCACGTCGGTAGGAATATTGCCATTGCGTGAAACAGCGATGCCGCCCACGGACTCGCTGAAATCGTCATAGCGAGCCTTGAGCAGCGCAAAGTTGGCATCAATCTGCACGGCCTTGCTGACTTGCATCGACAGGGTCCCCTCGATGCCCTTGGAGGAGCGTTCGCCAACCTGTATGCGCAGAGCGGGGTTTGCAGGGTCTCGCGTCAATAAGTTGTTTTTGGTGATGGAGTACGCCGCAAGCGTCCAGTCACCCTTGCCGTCCCAGAAGGATTGCTTGATACCGACCTCAAACTGTTTACCGCTCGATACGTCGAAGGCGGAATTAGCCGCCGACAACATCAGCAGGCCGCTCACCGGATCTGCGGCCTTGGATGCCTGCGCATACAGGGACAGTTGAGGACTTAGCTTGTAGACCGAGCCAAGTCGCCAACCGGTATTGGAGTAGCTGCGTTTGAAAGCCTGATTGCCCGCCACCAGATCCTGGCGCGACAGGTCCGCATGGTCGAAGCGCGTGCCCGCCACGACAGACCAGCGATCCGTCAGTTCAAGCCGGTCTTCCGCAAACAGCGCATATTGCTCGGCCTTGTTTTGATAGCGGGGAATGAAGGGTACGGAGCTGCTGTAGTAGCCCGGGACGGGGTTGTAGGGATCGACCGGACCGGAGCTGCCGGTGTAAGTGTTGTTGGTGTGCTGAAACGATGCGCGGTTCACGTCGAAGCCCACGGAGAGCTGGTTTGGACGTCCGAGCAAGCTGCCATGGAAGCTCACATCCGTGGTGTTGCCTGTCTGCGTCTGGTCGTGACCGATCTCGGTGTTGTCCGAGCGGTCAATCAATCCCGTAGTGGCGTTGTACCGATACGCTTCGGCATTGCGCCAATAGCGGTCGCTGCCAATGTGATAGAGCTTGCTTCGTACGACGATATTGCTGCCGGGGGCCCACTGAGCAGCCAATTCGGTCCAGCGATCCTTGAACTGGATGCGGCTGTCGGCAACGTTGTAGTTGCGCTCTCGGAGCGCCGGGTCTTGTACTCCGTTGATCAGCGGTGTACCGAAGTAGCGCATGGGCTTTTGCCGGCCTTGTGCGTGCGAGAGTTGCAAGTTGAAGTCAGGTGTCACATCCCAGCGCAGAGCGCCGGAGATCGTCCGATTGCTGGAATCGCCACGATCCACCCAGCCATCCGATTGGTCGCCACTGACATCGAGTCGGTAGGACCATTGCTCATTGATCGCGCCTGCGCTGCCAAAGGCCAATGCACGTTTGCCTCTGCTTCCCACCGTGGCCTGGACTTCATTTTGAACAGGTCCGCGCGTGGGCTTTTTGGGGATCACATTGACCACGCCACCAATAGCGCCGTCACCGTAGATCACGGATGCGGGTCCGCGCAGCACTTCTATGCGGTCGATAGACCAGGTGTCGAAGGGAAAACTCACACCGACTCCCCCGTATTGGCGCGTACCGTCGTATAGACGCATGACCGAGGTGGAGTCCGTGAAACCTCGTGCCGAGAGTGCGCTGCCACTGTTGCCCGGATGTCCCAGGCTGGTGATGCCGGTAGATCGCGTGATTGCGTCAACCAGAGAAGTGTCGCCGCGAGCTTCCAGTTGCTCGCGCGTGGTCACCTCGACACTGGCCGGAGTGTCGCGTGCATTGAGGTCGAGCCGGCTGCCGGTGCCCACTGAACGCTCCAAAGGGGTGTCCCCCGATGAACGTACGGTAACCGTGTCCAGGGTGACGTCGGTTTGCGCCCAACTGGCAGAGCTCGCTACTGCAAGAGGAACAGCCAATGACAGATGGGCCACAGCCAGGGCCACGCTGTTGCGTTGAAAAAAGGCGAGCGAAAGAGAACTCGCGTTGCCATTGGGCATCGCGCCATAAAAGGGATGGGTCATGAACTATCTGCGTGCAAGTGAGATCGGCCGGGCAGGACTGGGCCCGACGGCGATAGGCTGTATCCGCCATCGATTGGCGGCACAGTGGACTTACACGAGCGTTGGCGGCCCTCGCGGGGGCAGAGGTGCCCCCACCAGCGCGGCAATGCGCGCTGAAACTACAGGCTGTAGCGCCAAGCCGAGCGGCTGTGGCTGCTCAAGATGCGGTGATGAATAGCTCGGCGGTGTCGTGATGGTCAGACACAAGGGACAGTCCAACGAATGATGAAGCCCCGGCGCGGCCTGGCCGTCCTCATCAAGCATGATCACCTGCATGCTGCCATTTGAGGTACAGACCACCTCGATGGCTTTTGGATGCACTATGGGCGAAGCCATTGCAATACTCAACGTCAGCATGAACCACGCCAGAACCAGGCGGGTCAGTGACAGGGAGTTACGCAGCGCTTGCATGGTTGCGCATTATGAGGCCTCCGACGAAGGCCGAGACTTGTCGATTTATCGCTGCTTCGCGCGACATCGACCATTTGGGACAGCTGCAAGCAGCCCTCAGTGGCCGGCTACTGCCGACCGGGCGGCATTCGAATGAACCACTGCGCTATTCTTGAGCTGATGAAAAGCTGTCGTGACGCCGCCCCCACCTTCATCAAGACTCTCCCGGTCAGACCTCTACAACCCGAGTTCGTCAACCTGATTGACGAGGCGCGTGACAGTCTAGTGCAGGAGCTCGGGGCAGTCCTCGACAGTCTGTATCTGTACGGCAGCGTGCCCAGAGCGATGGCCCAACCCGGAAAGTCGGACTTGGATTTGACGTTGGTGCTGTCGAGGCCGCTTTCCACACCAGAGGCTGAATCTCTTGAGCGCGTCCGTTCCAATCTGGAAGCTGGTCATCCTGAAGTCACCAAGATCGATTTGGATATAGGTGTACTTGAGGATGTGCTGAACCCTGCCAATTTGCATAGCTGGGGCTACTGGCTCAAGCATGAGTGCCGCTGTATTCATGGTTCAGATCTGGCACTTCGGTTTCAGGCATTTCAGCCCTCACCCGCAATTGCGAAAGCAGTCAATGGAGACTATGTCCAGATTCTCCGTGACTACATGACCCGTATCTCTCAAGCACATGACGAAGACGCAACGAGACGGCTGAAAAAAGAGGCTGCAAAAAAGCTGGTTCGCGCAACCAACGTCCTGCGCCTTGAGGCAGACCGTCTATGGCCTGAATCTCTGGAGGAATACGCCAGGTTTTTCTCGGGTCGATTTCCAGAAATGGCCGAACAAATGGAGTTCTTTCTTGAACATGCCAGAACGCCCTCGGCAACGAGCGACGTTTTCAATCAGAGGCTGGTGTTCTTTGTCGATTGGATGCAAGGGCTCCAGTGCTCATCCGCGTCTGCATAGGCTGAACAGCGACGGCGGCAACCGGCCAGCAGCCGACTTTGAGATCCTGTGTAATACGGTGATGCAGATCTCCAAGATAGACGGAGGCAGAGAAATTTATGTTGAAGTCTCTAGCCTAGATGACAATTCTTTTTTGAAAATTTGAGAATAAAAATTAGTATGAGATCGAGCTTAAGAGCCAAGGCTATTGCTATCTGCGATGAGAAAATCATGAAGAAAGGGGAAACTGTAGGCCTTTCGTTTTACGCTTTCTTCGCCAATAAAAATGATGATCCAGACCTGCTGATGGAGGCGGCTGAATGGTGGATCAAGCAACACAAGCTTGATCACTTTGAAAAAGCGACAAAGATTCGCCGCATGATTTCTTCTGGCGAATAGCTTCTCACTCATATGACCCGAAATGGGAAGACCCGGTATGGGTCGAACAGAGACAGCGGCTCCCGGCCACAAGCAGTCCACGTGTTTCAAGCAGAATGTGCTCTCGCCGTTGGACTGTCAGAAATTGGAGACAGCAGTGAGAACACCCTACTGCCCTAGCGCCGTGAATCAGATATCTATCCGACCAATGAGCATTGGGGACTACGACAGCGTCACCGCAATGATGAAGAAAACAGATGGGGTTACTTTTCGGGATGCCGATTCACGGGAAGCTACCCAGCGCTACTTGTTGCGCAACCCTGGTTTGAGCTTCGTTGCGTTAGAAGGCGAGCATATCGTCGGATGCATCATGTCAGGCCACGATGGTCGCCGCGGCTACTTGCAGCACCTTGTAGTCCTGCCTACACACCGAAAACGCGGCATTGCCTCCCGCTTGGTGGAGCTCTGCCTGGAAGGACTTGAAAGACTCGGCATTCATAAGAGTCACATTGATGTTCTTCAGGAGAACCATTCTGCCCACGCTTATTGGGAAGGCAGAGGATGGGAGCTGAGGACGGACATTCGCCGGTATTCTTTCGTGCGCTCCGGCAGTGATAACGCCTAGGGTCAAGCAGCAGACATCCTCGAACGTCTGCAATGGGTCGATTCACAGTCAACGACTTGCAGGTTCACTGCACGCGTGTTTCATAAGCTCTCATGACAACCATTCTTCGCGCTATTGCATCCCTGGCCGCTCTGCTTTTTTCATCTCCGGGCTTTGCCCAGACGTTGAGTTTGACCTTTGATGATGGACTGAACCCCGACAGGCAGGCCCATGCGCAGGTTTGGAATCAGCAGATCATCACCAGCCTCAAAGACTCTGGCATCACAGCGATGGTGTTCCCCTCACTCATTCGCATAGGCGGTGATCGAGGAATGGGGCTCATCATGGATTGGGCCAAGGCAGGTCATGCCGTAGGCAACCATACGGCGACACACCGCAGTCTTGCCTCCACCGAGACGACACTGAACGAATTCATTGCGGACGTGAAAAAGGCCGATGCAGCTCTGCGTCACATTCCGACTTGGGTGCCGATGCTTCGTTTTCCTTACCTGAAAGAAGGTGACACGGAGGAAAAGCGTGACGGCATCCGGTCCTGGATGAAATCAAATGGATATAGACCCGCTCCAGTCTCCATCGATGCCAGTGATTGGTACTACAACCAGATCTACTCCTCGCTTCTACGATCTGGTTCACACGACAAGGCTGTCCGGGTCAAGTTGGCCTACATTGAACACCTGCTTGACCGGGCTGCTTACTATGAAGGCCTGGCCAAGCAGGTACTTGGTCGAAGCCCTGCGCATGTGATGCTGCTGCACACCAATGAGATCAATGCGGCAGCCTTGCCTGATATCGTTTCGGCTTTTCGCAAGCGAGGCTGGACGTTCGTATCAGCAACAACCGCATTCAAAGATCCCATCTACTCTTCGCAGCCAGACACATTGCCTGCTGGCGAAAGCGTCGTATGGGCAAGCGCGAAAGCTCGCGGCATTTCTGGCCTGCGCTATCCCGCCGAGGACTCGGTCTATGAAGAACCCAAGCTCCGCCTGGAGTCACTAGTACCTTAGCAGTCCTCTTAGACCCGCCAACACCACCCTTGATACGTCGTTGTTTCGCCTTGTCGTACTTTTGTACTGCCTGCGGCTTCACGTCTCGTCTCAATCGCAAACCTACGGTTTGCTGGGTGGCGTTAGCGGCTCTTAGGGGGCGCTCCGAGACGGTCGCCTGCCGGCCAGAAGCAGTCGTCAGGATTTTTCGCTGGCGTGGCCGCTCACCGAAACACGCCAATCGCTTCCACGAGATTTTTCACCTGCCATTGCATGCTGCTGGAAGCCTGCGCCCCTTGGGTCACCAACTGCGCGTTCTGCTGCGTCAGATAGTCCATGTCCGCCACCGACTTCCCGACCTGGCTGATCTCCTCGCTTTGTTCGCGCGTGGCCTTGCTGATCTCGGCAATGAAGTCCGCCACGCTGCGCGCCTGGGAGACAATGTCGCCGATATTGCTCCCCGCATCGCTGACCACCAGAGAGC
>NZ_RSDT01000010.1:0-214321 GCF_004522605.1 Comamonas sp. A23 | reverse complement strand
GACGGAATCAAGAAGAATTAATTCTTCCTCATTACTGTTTTTGTGAGCGCTTGATAACTCCGAAGAGTTTGTTCCGAAGAACTGGCTGCTTGCCCTCAAACGCCCACGCTTATCGGCTGTATTTTTTAAGGAACCGAGTGCAAAACCGAAAAACCCGATCTTGAATCTCGTTGCTTGCTGCGATCAGCGAAGCCTTGAATTCTATCACAACTTTGCCGCCTTATTTCTTTCAGATCGGCTAGCAAAAATTTGCATTTCGCTCAGTGAAGCCTTGCATTGTACACAGATTTTGGCAGGCCAGGCAACATCCACACGGACATCCAGACAAAGAACCCGGCAGGCCTTGCCTGCCGGGTTCTTTGTCGCTTCTCAGGCGCTAGCTGCCTGCTCCAGTGCATCAACAAACAGTGCCGCCACATCGCAGCCGGTCTGATCAAAGATCTCCTGGAAGCAGGTGGGACTGGTCACATTGATCTCGGTGACGTTGTGACCAATCACATCCAGTCCGATCAATAGCAGGCCACGCTGCACCAAACGCTCCCCAATGAACTCGGCAATTGCCTTGTCCTGCTCTGCCAACGGCTGGGCCACTCCCTTGCCGCCGGCCGCCAGATTGCCGCGCACCTCATTGCCCTGCGGAATGCGTGCCAGGCAGAACGGCACGGGCTTGCCGCCGATGATGAGCACCCGCTTGTCGCCATGAACGATGTCGGGCAGGAACTTCTGCACCATGACGCTGGTGGAGCCGCCCTGATTCAGGGTTTCGATGATGCTGCCTAAATTGCGGCCGTCTTCGCCGACCCGGAAGATGCCCATGCCGCCCATGCCGTCCAGCGGCTTGAGGATGATGTCCTTGTGCTCTGCATGAAAAGCACGGATGTCCTGGGCGCTGCGCGTGACCAGGGTGGGCGAGATGAACTGTGCAAACTCCATGATGGCGAGCTTTTCGGGATGCTCGCGCAGTGCGCTGGGTTTGTTGAAGACCTTGGCGCCCTCACGCTCGGCCTGACCGAGCATGTGCGTGGCGTAGAAGAACTCGGAATCGAAGGGCGGATCCTTGCGCATGACGATGGCATCAAAATCTGCCAGTGCCGTCAAAGCGCTTCGCGTCTCCTCGAACCAGCGGTCTTGCTCCCCGGTCAGGCTGATATGGCGCACCTGCGCCATGACCTTGCCGCCGCTTTGCCAGGAGACATGGCGGGGCTCGCAGGCCACGATCTGGTGTCCTCGGCGTTGAGCCTCACGCATCATGGCAAAGGTGGAGTCCTTGTAGATGACAAAGGATTCCAGCGGATCGGCAACAAACAGTATTTGCATGGTGAAAAACTCTAGCGGTAGAGGTAGATACCGGCATCATGCCCAGCCGGGCAAAACACCACAATATGACGGCAGATACTCAGGCCCTGCGCGCACGCAGGCTCTGGACAAGCAAGGCCAGGCTGCCAGCGACCACGCCCCAGAAGGCTGAGCCCACCCCTGCGATGACGACGCCGCTGAGCGTGACCAGAAAGGTGATGAGCGCTGCCTCTCGGTGCTTTTCCTCCTTGAAGGCCGTCGCCATGCCGCCGCCTATGGAGCCCAGCAGGGCCAGTCCGGCGATGCAGGCCACCAGCTCCTTGGGAAAGGCCGTCAGCAGGCCCGTAACCACCGCAC
The DNA here is from genome assembly GCF_004522605.1 of Comamonas sp. A23. NCBI lineage: Bacteria > Pseudomonadati > Pseudomonadota > Betaproteobacteria > Burkholderiales > Comamonadaceae > Comamonas > Comamonas sp. A23. The sequence goes on along the minus strand of NZ_RSDT01000010.1, from coordinate 212,668 downwards.
CAAAGACACCTATCAAAATATATAGCAGTCCGCACACAGCAGCGGCGGTATAGCGCTTGCCCCTATCCTCATGCGCCTCGTCTCCCATGCAGATCGCCGCCGTGATGGCGCTGAGGTTGAGGGCATAGCCGCCAAACGGTGCCAGCAGCAAGGTCGCCACGCCGGTCATGCTGATGACCTTGGACACCGGTATCGGATAGCCCGTGGCGCGTATCACTGCCACGCCCGGCAGATTCTGCGAAGCCATGGTCACGACAAACAGGGGCAACGCCAGGCTGATGAGCGCCTGCAGCGAGAACTCGGGAGCCGTATAGACCGGCATGGCCAGCCCGCCATGCACGGCCGACCACTGCATCTGCCCGCTCAGCGCCGCCCAGGCGGTTCCGGCCAGCAGGGTGATGATGACCGCATAGCGAGGCGCCATACGCCGCGAAAGCAGATAGGCAAGCAGCATGACCAGCACCAGGGACAGATTGGTTTCGGCCGCAGAGAAAGCCTGCATGCCGAACTTGGCCAGCACGCCGGCCAGCAGGGCCGACGCAATTTCCATGGGGATGCGGTTCATGATGCGCTCGAACCAGCCGGTCACCCCCACCAGAATGATGAGTGCCGCGCTGACAATAAAGGCACCGATCGCCTCCCCCATGGAGAAACCACCCGCCAGCCCGGCGGTCGCCAGCACCGCCGCCCCTGGGGTGGACCAGGCCACCATGACCGGCATGCGCAGAATCAGCGACGGGACCAGCGAGCACAGACCCATGCCCAGGCCCAGCGCCCAAATCCAGGAAGTAATCTGCTCAGGCGTGGCATGAAACGCCTGCGCCGCCTGAAACACCAGGGCCACCGAACTGGTAAAGCCCACAAGCACGGCCACAAAGCCTGCGGCCACGGCGGCAGGGCTCAAGTCTTTGAAAAAGCGCATCCGTGCATTCTGGCACCAGCCCCACCCAAAATGATGCACTCCGCGTAAGCGCGAATGACGAAGCCCATCATCACATCAAAATCAATAGCTATCAGCGCTTTTTAATAAAGAGCCAAAGGCCTATTTGACTCAAAGTATTTACAGCTCGATCTTGGAGCCCAGCTCCACCACCGAGTTGCTCGGCAGGTGCAGGAAATCAGCCACCCGGCTCGCGTTCTTGTGCATCTGCGCAAACAGCTTTTCGCGCCAGTGCGCCATGGAGTTGTTCATGCGCGGGATGATCACATCACGCGACAGGAAATAGCTGGTGGACATGGAGTCCAGCTTGCAGCCCTGGGTACGCAGCTGCGCCAGCGCCGCAGGCACATCGGGCTCGTTCTTGAAGCCGTAGTGGATGATGACTTCCCAGCAGTCGCCGCCCAGCGACTCTGCCTCCACCCGCTTGTCCATCCCGACCCAGGGCACTTCGTGGTTGCGCACGGTCACAAAGAGATTGCGCTCATGCAGCACTTTGTTGTGCTTGAGGTTATGGAGCAGCGCATGCGGCACGGTGCCGGGCTCCCCCGAGAGGAAAACCGCCGTGCCGGGCACGCGCGTGGGCGGATGACGCCAGGTGGATTCCAGAAACTGACGCAGATCCAGCGCATCCGCCTGCAACTTCTGATGCAGCAGCTCACGCCCGCGGCGCCAGGTCATCATCAGGGTAAAGACCGTGCCACCGATCAGCAGCGGGAACCAGCCGCCTTCAAACAGCTTGAGCAGATTCGAGGCGAAGAAAGCCAGATCCACCACGAAGAAGAAGCCCGTCGCCAGCAGGCACAAGGCCAGCGAATAGTTCCAGCGATAGCGGATGACAAAGAAGGTCAGCATGGTGGTGATCAGCATGTCTAGCGTCACCGCAATACCGTAGGCCGCCGCCAGATTGCCGCTATTGCGAAACAGCAGAACAGCCAGCGCAATCGCCACAAACAGGCCCCAGTTGACCAGGGGCATATAGATCTGACCGGTCTCCTTCACACTGGTGTGGCGTACCTCAAAACGTGGAAAGTAGCCCAGTTGAATGACCTGACGCGTCACGCTGAAGGCTCCCGTGATCAACGCCTGCGAGGCGATCACCGTGGCCATGGTGGCCATGATGACCAGCGGCAGCAGCGCCCAGCTAGGTGCCATCATGAAAAACGGGTTCTTGACTGCCTCGGGATTGGCCAGCAGCAAAGCGCCCTGACCGAAGTAATTCAAGGTCAGCGCCGGCATGGCAACGCTGAACCAGGCCAGACGGATAGGCTTCTTGCCGAAGTGACCGAGATCGGCGTACAGCGCCTCGGCACCCGTCACACAGAGCACGACCGAGCCCAGAATGATGAAGCTGATGCCCGGGCTGTTCCAGATGAAGCGGACCGCGTAATGCGGGCTGAGTGCCGCCAGGATTTCCGGATGCCCCATGATCTGGTGCACGCCCAGCAGGGCGATACAGACAAACCAGGTCACGGTGACGGGGCCAAAGAACTTGCCTATGCCTGCGGTGCCGCGCTTTTGCACGAAGAACAGCAGAAACAGAATCACCAGTGTCAGCGGAATCACGGCCTTGGTGAAATGCGGCGAGATGACTTCCAGGCCCTCAACCGCCGAGAGCACGGAAATCGCCGGAGTGATAACGCCATCGCCATAGAAGAGCGAGGTGCCGAACATACCCACCAGAAACAACGTGCCGGACAGTCGCGGCCTGTCCTTGACCGTCTGGGAGGCCAGGGCCAGCATGGCCACCAGCCCGCCCTCGCCGTTGTTGTCGGCGCGCAGCACCAGGGTCACGTACTTGAGGGAGACGATGACCGTGAGCGTCCAGAACAGTACCGAGAGCACGCCATAGACGTTGTCCGGCGTGAACGGCACATAGCCTGAGCCGAAAACCTCCTTGACCGAGTACAAAACACTGGTTCCGATGTCTCCGTAGACGACACCGATCGCGCCCAGGGTCAGGGCGCCTAGCGAGGATTTCGAATTTTGCACGATTCAGGAAGCGACTCGTAAGGCAGTCACCAAGTGATCAAATTGTCGGCATTGTGCGCTGTCCTCAGCGCCTGCGAAATCAGTCGTAGATTTCTGCGTCGGGATTAGTGGCTTCCAACTCGTAGCTGGCCGCCAACATGGCCAAACGTGCTATCACGCCATACATATAGAAGCGGTTGGGTGCGCTGGCGCCCGGACGCGCGCTGGCCTGAGGCAGGTGGTTGCTCTGCTGGAAAGCCAGGGGCACGTAGCCCGCACCGGGGGCATTGAGGTTCTCGTCCTCGCCGCGTTCGGGGTGCATGCGGTAGAAACCTCCCACCACGTAACGATCCATCATGTAGACCACGGGCTCGGCCACGGCGTTGTGCATGCGCTCATAGGTCAGCACGCCCTCCTGCACGATGACGTCATGCACGGTCTGGCCGTCCTTGATGACGCCCATCTTGTTGCGGCTCTTGCGCGGCAGCGCAGCCAGCTCCTTGGCGTCGCGCACGGTCATCACACCCATGCCATAAGTGCCGTTGTCGGCCTTGACCACGGCAAACGGCTTTTCCTTGATGCCATATTCCTTGTACTTGCGGCGCACCTTGGAGAGGATCACGTCCACCTGCTCGGCCAGGGCCTCCATGCCCGTGCCTTCGGCAAAGTCGATGTTCTCCACATGACCGAACAAGGGGTTGATCAGCCAGGGGTCGATGCCCAGCAGCTTGCCGAAGCGCTTGCCGACTTCCTCGTAGCTCTGGAAGTGACGGCTCTTGCGGCGCACATTCCAGCCTGCATGCAGCGGCGGCAGCAGGTATTGCTCGTACAGCTCCTCGATGATGCCGGGCACGCCGGTGGAGAGGTCGTTGTTGAGCAAAATGGTGCAAGGGTCGAAATCCTTGAGGCCCAGACGGCGCTTGCTGCGGATCACCGGCTCCAGCTTGATCTCGTCGCCCAGGGGCAGCGTGATGGACAGCGTCTTCTTGATCTCGGGGCTGATGGAGCCGATGCGCACATTGAGACCCGCCATGCTGAAGATGCGCTTGAGCTGCAGCACGCTGGCCAGATAGTGGGTGTTGCGCGTGTGGTTCTCGGGAATGATGAGCAGATTGCGCGCCTCGGGGCATATCTTTTCGATGGCAGCCATCGCAGCCTGGACAGCCAGTGGCAGCATTTCATCGGTCAGGTTGTTCCAGCCGCCTGGAAACAGGTTGGTATCCACCGGTGCCAGCTTGAAACCCGCATTACGAATATCCACCGAACAGTAGAACGGCGGCGTGTGCTCCATCCATTCCAGGCGGAACCAACGCTCAATGGCAGGCATGGAGTCGAGAATGCGCTGCTCAAGTTCGTTAATGGGGCCGGTCAAAGCCGTGACGAGATGTGGAACCATAAATACCCTCAGGAGACGATGGTGGGGGGCAATTGTAGAGATTGAAGCATGAGATAGGTGTTTTCCCCAGTCTTTGTTTCAACGACGCCAGAACGCCGGTGACAGCAAAGCCATGAAACTCAGTATCTCGAGCCGCCCCAACAGCATGCCCAGAGTACACACCCAGATCTGGAAATCCGTCAACACCGTGTAGTTGGATGATGGGCCAACCGCGCCCAGTCCCGGTCCCATGCAGTGCACGCTGGCCAGCACGGCAGAGAATGCGGTCAGAGGGTCGAGGTCGGTCAGCAGCAACACCATGCTCAGCACAATGACGGTGGCACCGTAAACCAGCATGTAGGCCAGCACCGAAAAAATCATCGGGTTATCTACCACCGCATCGCCCAGCCGCACCGGCTGCACGGCGCGCGGGTGCACCAGACGCGTCATTTCGCGCCTGGCCTGCTTGACCAGAATCAGCATGCGCACCATCTTGATGCCACCGCCGGTCGAGCCCGCGCTGGTAGCCACCCCCGACAGCAGCAACAACAGAACGGGAATGAACACCGGCCAGGACAGATAGTCCGTGGTGGAAAAGCCGGTGGTCGTGGCGACCGAGACCGTGTGGAACATGCCGTTGCGCAAGGCATCGAGCGGCCCATAGACCCCCTTGACCCAGAGCAGCAGCGCCACCAGCAGGCCCGAGCCCAGCAGCACGCCAATCGTGGCGCGCATTTCGGGGTCGCGCATGAAACTATCGATGCGCCCCTTGCGCATGGCCACGAAGTACAGCGCAAAGTTGCAACTTGCCAGCAACATGAACAGCAAGGCCGCGGCCTCCAGCAGCGGCGAGTTGAAATAGGCGAAGCTGGCATCGTGCGACGACAGACCGCCCAGGCTCACCGTGGCGAACATATGCATCAGCGCATCCAGCGGCTGCATGCCGCAGGCCCAGAAGGTCAGAAAACAGCCAATGGAGAACAGCGCGTACACACCCCACAGGCCTTTGGCCGTCTCGGTAATACGCGGCGTGAGCTTGGTGTCCTTGACGGGACCTGCAGCTTCCGCTCTGAAAAGCTGAGCGCCGCCGACACCCAGCAGTGGCAACACAGCCACGGCCAGAATCAGAATCCCCATGCCGCCCATCCACTGCATGAAAGTACGCCAGACATTGATGGACACCGGCAACTGATCCAGACCGCTGAGCACCGTGGCCCCGGTCGTCGTCAGGCCCGATACGGCTTCGAAGTAGGCATGGGTGAGACTGATGGAGATGCCCACCCGGTTCAACCCCATCATCAGCGGCACCATGGCGCACAGCGGCAGCACCACCCAGACCAGGGTCACCAGAATCACGCCATGACGCGGTTGCAGATCCTGCTTGTGACGGTGCAGTCCCCCCCACAGCAACAGCCCCACGCCCACCGTCAGTCCGATCGACCAGGGATAGATGCGCCAGATGCCATCCTGCGTGAACCAGGAGATGCCAAAGGGCAGCAGCATGGCGCCGGCAAACATAATCATCAGCATGCCCAGCACACGCAGGACAGGGAGCAGATCTTTCATGAGCGCAGCTTAGAAAAAGGTGGCGCTGACGCGGAACAGGTTTTCCACGTTGCGCACCAGCCGCTTGTTGGGCAGGAAGAACACCACATGGTCGCCGGATTCGATCACGGTATGGCTGCGCGGAATGATGACCTCGGTCTCCAGTGCCGCCCCCGCCACTTCCTCGCAGGTCTTGCCTTCTGGAATGCCGCGCACGATGAGACCGATATGCACCTCCTCGGGCAGGCGCAGCTCTTCCACCTTGCGCCCCACCACACGCGAGCTCTTGCGGTCGCCGCGCGCCACGATCTCCAGTGCCTCGGCAACGCCGCGGCGCAGGCTGTGCACGGCTTGCACATCGCCGCGGCGCACGTAAGCCAGGAACTCGCCCAGCATGGCCTGCGCCGGCGACAGCGCAATATCGATCTGCGTGCCGTGCATCAGATCGGCATAGGCGCGGCGATTGATCAGCGACAGAACACGGCGTGCGCCCATGCGCTTGGCCAGCAGGCTGGACATGATGTTGTCCTCGTCGTCGTCCGTCAGCGCGAGAAACAGATCCACCTCCTCGATGCCCTCCTCCTCCAGCAGGGCCTCGTCGGTGGCATCACCCTCCAGCACCAGCACTTCGGCAGGCAGCACCGACGACAGGCTCAGGCATTGCTGGGCGTTGGACTCGATGATCTTGACGTGAAAGCGCCCGGGCGTCTGCGCCAGCTTCCTGGCCAGCCGCAGGCTGACCTGGCCTCCGCCCGCAATCATGATGCGGAACACCGGCCGGCTCGGGCGGCCTTCGGGCAGATTGATGGCCTTGAGAGCCTCGGACACATGCTCGGTCGCGGCCAGCATGAAGACTTCGTCACCGGGCTCTATGCGCGTGGCCCCGTCGCAGCGCACAAACCGGTCTGGCTCGTCCATGAAGCGGCGGTAGATCGCGACGATGCGCATGGCCAGCTCGGGCATGCGCTCTCGCACCTGCGCAATCTGCAGCCCCACGGCAGGCGCGCCGGCACGTGCGCGCACCGAGGCCAGGGCGGCCCGCCCGCCCGCAAAGGCGCGCACCTGCATGGCCTCCGGGTATTCGATGAGCTTGCGGATGTAATTGGTGACCGATTCCTCGGGACAGATGATGCGATCGACCGCAAAACCCTCCTTGCCCAGCACCGGATCATCCACCGCAAAGCTGGACGAGCGCACCCGCGCAATGCGGGTCGGAATGTCGAACACGGCCTGGGCAATCTTGCAGCAGACCAGGTTGGTCTCGTCCATGGAGGCGCAGGCGATCAGCAGGTCGGTATCCTTGGCGCCCGCCTCGGCCAGCACCTGGGGATCGATGCCGTTGCCGACCACGCCACGAAGGTCGAAGCGCGATTCCAGCTCACGCAATGCTCGCGCATCCGTGTCGATGACGGTGATTCCGTTTTGCTCGGACACCAGACTTTCGGCCACACTCTGGCCTACGCGCCCGGCACCCAGAATAATGATTTTCATGGTGTTATGGAAAGGGATCCAAGCTGCGGCATCAATTCAGACCGATGAGGGCCGCAAACAGCCCTCGTCGGCGGGTGGATCTCAGGAACGGACTTCGCCGTCGCCCAGGACCACGTATTTGAGCGAAGTCAGGCCTTCGATACCTACCGGCCCGCGCGCATGGAACTTGTCGGTGCTGATGCCGATCTCGGCACCGAGTCCAAACTCGAAGCCATCGGCAAAGCGGGTGCTGGTATTGACCATGACACTGGCCGAATCGACCTCGCGCAGGAATTTCTGCGCATGCAGGTGATTGGTCGTCAAAATCGACTCCGTATGGTGGCTGGAGTACTTGTTGATGTGGGCAATGGCCTCGTCCACACCGTCCACCAGCTTCACGCTGATGATGGGGGCCAGATATTCCTCGTACCAGTCCTGCTCCACTGCCTCGGCCAGCTTGGCATCCTGAACGGTCTGCAAAATGGCCAGAGCCTCGGCATCGCAGCGCATTTCCACGCCCTTGGCGGCATAGACGGCACCGATCCTGGGCAGGAAGTCTGCTGCCACGGCGCGTGCCACCAGCAGGCTTTCGCTGGCGTTGCAAGGGCTGTACTTGTTGGTCTTGGCGTTGTCGGCCACTTTCACGGCCATGGCGATGTCGCAGGGGTCGTCCACATAGGTGTGGCAATTGCCATCCAGATGCTTGATGACTGGCACCTTGGCCTCGCGGCTGATGCGCTCGATCAGGCCCTTGCCTCCACGGGGGATGATGACGTCCACATAGTCGGGCATGGCGATGAGCTGGCCCACGGCATCGCGGTCGGTGGTCTCCACCAGCTTGACGCCGTCTTCAGGCAGGCCGGCCTCGGCCAGCGCCTGGGCCACCAGCCTGGCCAGCGCCTTGTTGGAGTCGATCGCCTCCGAGCCACCGCGCAAAATGCAGGCATTGCCGCTCTTGATCGAGAGGCTGGCCGCTTCGATGGTCACATTCGGGCGGCTTTCATAAATCATGCCGAACACGCCCAGAGGCACACGCATCTGACCCACGCGGATACCGCTGGGCATCTGCTTGAGGCCGCTGATCTCGCCGATCACATCTGGCATGGCAGCGAGTTGCTCGCAACCTTCGGCACAAGTCTCCAGCACCTTGGGCGTCAGACGCAGCCTGTCGACCATGGGCGCCGACAGGCCATTGGCCACGGCGCGCTCCAGATCGCGGGCATTATCGATCTGCAGCGGCTCGACGTTCTCGCGCAGCAGACGGGCCAGCGCCTTGAGTGCTTTGTTTTTAGTAGCTGCAGACGCACGCGCCATCAGTGCAGAGGCGGATTTTGCCTGTACACCAAGGTTGTGCATGTATTCGACGGTATTGAGCGCGTTCATGGCGTGATTTTCGCCGAGATAAGCAAGTTGCGCAGACAAGCCCGAGCACGAGGGGGTTTATGGCCCTGCGGACACCTACACTCGGCCTCTGAATCGCAAGGAGACTTATGAGCCACAACACCACAGCGCTGCAGGAAAGCGCCCGCCAGCTCCAGCAGCTGCGCAGCGGATTCGAGCAGCTCGCCCACTCGCAGATCAGCGCCAGCGCCCTGGGCCAGCAGGCACGCGCCGCGACCACATTGCTTGAGGCACTGCCACCACGCTATGGCGAGGTGCTGCTCAACCTGCTGGACCGGCTCGAATCCAGCGCGCTGTTCACCGAGGAAAGCTGCTCCTTCAGCCAGAAGGACCTGCTGGACAATCTGCACCTATGGGCCGACAAGGCCCAAACCCAGCTCGCCGCCAATCCCGGCTGAGCCGAAAATCAGCGCCCGGCCTGGGCCAGTTGCATGGCCAGCTGCCTCAGGGCCTGCCAGCTGTCGCGAGGCCAGCCCGCGCTGGGCAAACCTTTGACAATGCCGTCCACGGCATGGGCAGCCTGGAGCAGTTCGGCCGCGCGTGCATCGCTGACACGCGGCAGCAGCCGCTCCATCAGCCTCTCCTTGGGGCCCCAGATGCGGTTCTCGCGCAGCGCCATGGGCAGGGGCTTGCCGCCCGCCATGGCGTCCTTGACCCGCTTGATGTTTCGAATGTCCTCGGCCAGCGCCCAATGCACCAGCACCTCGGCCTCGCCTTCGGCCTGCAGGCCGTCCAGCATGCGCATGCTGCGCGCCACCTGGCCTGAAAGCACGGCCTCGGACAGTTTGAACACGTCGTAGCGCGCCACATTGAGCACCGCCTGCTCCACCTGCGCCAGACTCAGCTCACCCTCGGGGTGCAACAGGGCCAGCTTCTGAATTTCCTGGTGCGCTGCCAGCAGATTACCTTCCACTCGGTCGGCAAAGAACTGCAGCGTGCGTTGGCCCTCTTCACCTGCAGCCACACGCTGGTTCTGCAACGCCAGACGCTGTGCAATCCAGTGCGGCAGCGCGCCGCGCTCCACGGGATCGATCTGGATGGAAACGCCGTTGCCGTCCAGCGCCCCAAACCAGGCCCCGGTCCTGGTGGCCTTGTCCAGGCGCGGCAGACTGATCAGGGTCAGCGTGCTGTCGTTGCCCTGGGCGCTGCTGGCCAGCTGCTGCAGCGCAGCACTGCCGTCCTTGCCGGGTTTGCCGCTGGGAATGCGAATTTCCAGAATCTGCTTGTCCGCAAACAGGCTCAGGCTGCCGCCTGCCGCCAGCACGCCGCTCCAGTCAAAGTGCGCGCCCATGACGGTGTAGCTGCTGCGCTCGGTATAGCCCTGAGCGCGCGCTGCCGCACGGATCGCGTCGGCCGCTTCCTGCTGCTGCAAGGGCTCGTCGCCATGCAGCACATAGAGCGAGCGCAAGCCCTTGGCCAGATGGGAGGGAAGCTGGTTCAGCGCAAGCTGCATGGAGAAAAGTTTTCTATAAGAAGTATCTGAAACGCACTGAACTCAAGCGTCAGCAGCTATCAGATTTATCGAACCAACGCTGGAGACTCTCGACCGTAACTCAGAAACGTCAAGCAAGGGCCTAGGCGACCTGCCGCCCAGCAACAAGGCCGTAGTCCCCGTCGCGCTGCGGCTCAGGGGACGGGCTCATGACACCTGCAGGCTCTTGACCGCAGCCAGACGGCGAATGATCTGCTGCACGATGTCGTTGCGCATGTCCTTGTTCAGCATTTCCTCTTCTACTGCCTTGGACAAGGCATTGGTTTCGTTATAGGTCACGTTGCGGATCTGACGAATCTCGACCGGCTCGATCAGCTCATCGCCGCCAGGCGTGCGCAACGAGAAGCGCACGATCAGACGCAGTTCGATTTCACGCACCTGGCCAGCCACGTTGGAGCCGATGATCACGCGCTGGGCCTGCTCGCTGATGATCTGGCAGATCACCTCGGCGGTATCGGGCGATGCCGGGTCCTTGACCACGGTCAATTGATCGCTGCTCGATTCCAGACTGCGACGCAGCAAAGTGCCCACGGGCGCACCGCGCCCCGCCTGCACGTAAATGGAGCGAAACACAAAATTAGGCGCTCCGCGCAGGCGAAAGCCGCAAGCTCCCAGCAAAGGCGTCAAGGCCATGGCGGCCAGCAGCGTACGTTTTTGCATCAACTGTCCTCTAATCTTCAAGCCCTGCTGCGAGCATCGACTCTTGCTCCAGAAATACCGAGCAAGGGCCGCCCCGCAGCGAAGGTATTGTCCCCCTCCCGCGAAGCGAGAGAGGGGGAAGGCGCGAAGCGCCTCAGGGGGAGTCATTTACACCACAATATTCACCAGACGTCCCGGCACCACGATGATCTTCTTGGGTGCACGGCCTTCGGCAAACTTCTGGTACTCCTCGTTGGCCAGCGCAGCCGCCTCAATGGCAGCCTTGTCGGCAGTGGCGGACACCAGGATCGCACCGCGCAGCTTGCCGTTGACCTGCAGCACCAGCGAGATCTCGTCCTGCACCAGGGCCTTGGGATCGACCTGCGGCCAGGGGGCATCGAGCAGATCGCCCAGGTGGTTGGCATAGCCCAGCTCGCTCCACAGCACATGCGCCAGATGGGGCGTTGCGGGGTAGAGCACGCGCAGCAGAATGCCGAAGCCTTCGATCAACGCCACCTTGGCACCGGCGTCATCCAGGGCCTTGAAGTCTTCCAGCGCATTGATCATCTTCATCGCGCCGGACACCACGGTGTTGTACTGCATGCGCGAGTAGTCGTACTCGACCTGCTTGAGCACGTTGTGGATTTCCAGACGCAGGGCCTTGGCCGCCTTGCCGAATTCCACATCGTCCAGCGACTTGGCGCCGGCCACGCCCTGCACGGCGGAAGCCATGTCCATGCCTGTCAGCTTGCTGCCGAAGTTGTAGACGCGGCGCAGGAAACGATAGCTGCCTTCCACGGCGGCGTCGTTCCACTCCAGAGTCAGCTCGGGAGGCGAGGTGAACATGGTGTACAGACGTGCGGTGTCGGCACCGTACTTCTCGATCAGATCCTGCGGGTCCACGCCGTTGTTCTTGGACTTGGACATGGTGCCCACGCCCTCGTAATCGATGGCGGTACCCACGGGCAGCAGGCCGTCGGCGCTGTCCACTTCGATCTTGAGCTTGGCGCCGATGATCTTGCCGGAGTCGTCGAACACATGCTCCACATCCTTGGGCCAGAAGTATTCCTTGGCGCCCTTGGCCGTGCGACGGCTGTAGATGTGGTTGAGCACCATGCCCTGGGTCAGCAGCTTGGTGAAGGGCTCGTCGATCTTGACCAGGCCCAGGTCGCGCATGACCTTGGTCCAGAAACGCGCATACAGCAGGTGCAGGATGGCATGTTCCACACCGCCGATGTACTGGTCCATGGGCATCCAGTAATCGGCGCCGTCGGCCACCATCTGCTCGCCGTTCTTGGCGTCGCAATAGCGCATGAAGTACCAGGACGAGTCCACGAAGGTGTCCATGGTGTCGGTTTCACGGCGGGCAGGCTTGCCGCAGCAGGGGCAGACCACGCCGGCGTGGAAGGCTTCGCTCTTGACCAGGGGATTGCCGGAGCCATCGGGCACCAGATCCTGGGGCAGGACCACGGGCAGGTCCTTCTCGGGCACGGGCTGAGGACCGCAATCGGCGCAATGAATGATGGGGATGGGAGTGCCCCAGTAGCGCTGACGGCTGATGCCCCAGTCGCGCAGACGCCAGGTGGTCTTGAGCTCGCCCAGGCCCTTGTCGCCCAGAATCTTGGCCACGGCCTGCACCGCATCCTTGTGGTTCAGACCGTCGAAGTCGCCGGAGTTGATCAGTACGCCGCGCTCCTTGTCGCCATACCAGTCGCTCCACTGCTTGTCGTCATAAGCGGCCTGGCCTTCCACGGCCACCACCTGCTTGATGGGCAGGCCGTATTTGTTGGCAAAGGCGAAGTCGCGCTCGTCGTGGGCCGGAACGCCCATCACGGCGCCGTCGCCATAGCTCATCAGCACATAGTTGCCGATCCAGACCTCGACCTGCGCGCCGGTGATGGGGTGGGTGACGAACAGGCCCGTGGGCTTGCCTTCCTTTTCCTTGACGGCCAGCTCGGCCTCGGTCGTACCGCCCTTTTTGCATTCCTCGATGAAGGCGGCCAGCTCGGGCTTGCCAGCTGCCGCGTGCAAGGCCAGGGGGTGCTCGGGCGCCACGGCGCAGAAGGTCACGCCCATGATGGTGTCGGCACGGGTGGTGAAGACGTACATCTTGCCGTCGCCAATCAGCGCGCCATCAGCACCCTTGACGTCATGCGTGAACGCAAAGCGCACGCCGGCGGACTTGCCAATCCAGTTCTCCTGCATCAGGCGCACCTTGTCGGGCCAGCCGTTCAGAGTGGCCTTCTCGTTGCCGACCTGCACATGATCCAGCAGTTCCTGAGCGTAGTTGGTGATGCCCAGGTAGTAGCCGGGAATCTCGCGCTTTTCCACCAGCGCGCCGGTACGCCAGCCGCGGCCGTCGATGACCTGCTCGTTGGCCAGCACGGTCTGGTCCACCGGGTCCCAGTTCACCACCTGGGTCTTGCGGTAGGCAATGCCTTTTTCCAGCATCTTGAGGAACAGCCACTGGTTCCACTTGTAGTACTCGGGGTCGCAGGTGGCGACCTCGCGGCTCCAGTCGATGGCCAGACCCATGGCCTGCATCTGCTTCTTCATGTACGCGATGTTCTCGTACGTCCACTTGGCAGGCGGCACCTTGTTCTTCAGCGCAGCGTTCTCGGCTGGCAGACCGAAGGCGTCCCAGCCCATGGGCATGAGGACGTTGTAACCCTTCATGCGCAGCTGGCGCGTGAGCATGTCGTTGATGGTGTAGTTGCGCACATGGCCCATGTGCAGCTTGCCGCTGGGGTAGGGCAGCATGGAGCAGGCGTAGTACTTGGGCTTGCTGCCGTCTTCGGTGACGCGGTAGGCGTCCTTGGCTTGCCAGTGGTCTTGCGCGGCGCGCTCGACCTCGATGTGGTTGAATTTTTCTTGCATGGTGCAGTGCAGTGGCCGCCAGCCCCACTTGGGACCCGGCAAGGTAGAAATCTGAAATCAGCAGGGATTTTAGGCTCCCCGACCGCTTGCGCCGTTTTAGCCTTGCATGACCGCAGAACCCGCTGCGCCATCCCTGCGGCCTTCCTGCACGCCACGCTGGGAAATACGGCTTTGCGTAAGCTAGTGGCTGTTCACACATTGCTGAACTTTTTGCACGCCAGCCGGTCTTACCGGCCTGTTTACGTGCCCGACGCCATCGCCTGCCTTCTGCCCGAAGTTGCCAGACTTGCGCTCCTGCCCCGGTCCATTCTTCTGAGGAGCTGCTCTTGCTTTCCCGCTGGTCTTTTGTTTCTGACTGGAATCCCGCCATGCAAATGCTGGCCTCGCTCTGCGTCCTGACCCTGACCGCTCTTGTGGCCGGCTGGCTGACCCAGTGGCTGGGGCTCAAGGTCTTTCGCCGTATGCGCGACACCCTCAGGACCGGCTGGGCCCAGATCCTCATGCACGACAAGGTGCTGCGCCGCCTGGCCAAGGTCGTGCCCTCGCTGATCGTGCAGTTCGGCGTGCAAGGCGTGCCGCATCTGGAGCCGCGCTGGACCACGCTGATCACCAATGTGGCGGTGGCCTTCACGCTCTACCACCTTGCGCGCGCGCTGTGCGACCTGCTCAATGCCACGAACGAGGCCCATGAACGCGACGAGGCACGCAAGGCCGCCGTCCAGACCCATTCCATCAAGAGCTATGTGCAGCTGGGCAAGCTGCTGGTCTGCAGCTTTGCCGTGGTGCTCATCGTGGCCACGCTGATGGACCGCTCGCCGCTGCTGCTGCTCTCGGGCCTGGGCGCCATGTCGGCCGTGCTGATGCTGGTCTTCAAGGACACCATCCTCTCCTTTGTCGCCGGCGTTCAGCTCGGCAGCAACGACATGCTGCGCGTGGGCGACTGGATAGAGATGCCCCAGGTCGGCGCCGACGGCTTTGTGACTGATATCGCGCTCAATACCGTCAAGGTGCAGAACTGGGACAAGACCATCACCACCATTCCCACCTGGCGGCTGATGACGGACAGCTTCAAGAACTGGCGCGGCATGTTCGACTCGGGCGGACGCCGCATCATGCGCTCGCTGAACCTGGACGCCAACACCGTGCACCTGCTCTCACCCGAGGAACGCGCGGGCATGGGCCATATCGCGCTGCTGCAACCCTACTGGAGCGAGCGCGACGGCCTGCAGGCCATGCCGGGCGCGGCCGAGGCCGCCATGCCAACCCAGGCCATCGCCGCCCACCAGGTGACGAATCTGGCCGCCTTCAAGGCCTATGCCTACGCCTATCTGATGGGCCATCCGCGCATTGGCAAAGGCCCGGGCATGTTCCTCATGGTGCGCACCATGGAGACATCGCCCACGGGACTGCCGCTGCAGCTGTTCTGCTACACCAACACCACCATCTGGGTGGAGTACGAAGGCATACAGGGCGAAATCTTCGACCATCTGATCGGCGTGCTGCCGCAGTTCGGGCTGACGCTGTACCAGCGTTCGTCGGACTACGGCACCCACTATCCGCCCGCCCGTCCCGATGTAGTAGCCCGTTAATACCCGCGGCGCCACTTGCCTGTCCACAATGGTTTGACACTTCAACAGGAGACAGACCATGGCAGGCAAGAAGATTTTGATGATTTGCGGCGACTACTGCGAGGACTATGAAACCATGGTCCCGTTCCAGGCCCTGCTGGCCGTGGGCCATACCGTGCACGCGGTCTGCCCCGACAAAAAGGCCGGCGACCAGATCAAGACCGCCATCCACGACTTTGAAGGCGCACAGACCTATAGCGAAAAGCCCGGCCACAACTTCACGCTCAACGCCACGTTTGCCGATGTAAAGCCCGAGCAGTACGACGCCCTGGTCATCCCCGGCGGCCGCGGCCCCGAGTATCTGCGCGGCTATGAAAGCGTGCGCGCCGCCGTACGTCACTTCTTCGACACCAACAAACCCGTGGCCGCCGTCTGCCACGGCGCGCAGTTGCTGGCCGGGGCCGGCGTGCTCAAGGGCCGCACCTGCTCGGCCTATCCCGCCTGCCGCGCCGAGGTGGAACTGGCCGGGGGCAGCTATGCCGACATCCCCGTCGACCAGGCCCATACCGAAGGCAATCTGGTAAGCGCCCCGGCCTGGCCTGCCCATCCGGCCTGGATTGCACAGTTTCTCGCGCTGCTGGGCACGAAGATTTCACACTGAAATCGGCCTCCAGCGCTTTTTCCATCAAGCGCAGCAAGCTATCAATTCAAGAGTTCTCCTCTTGACGCCGCAGTCACCGGGCCACACCATGGCCCGGTTTTTGTTTTGGAGAGTCGCGCCATGTGCCAGGTCTTTATCAGCGCCGATCCGCAGCTCTGGGCCCACCGGGCCCGCTCCATCCGGCTGCATGGAGTCGCCACCAGCATCCGGCTGGAAAACCTGTTCTGGCAGGTACTCGAAGAGATTGCCGCGCGGGACAGCTATACCGTTCCCCAGCTCTGCACCAAGCTCTACGACGAGCTGCTGGCCGAGCGCGGAGCGGTGGACAACTTCAGCTCTTTTCTGCGCGTCTGCTGCACCCGCTATCTGGCACTGCAGCTGTCGGGCGAGATTCCACAGGACATGGGCATACCGATTCGCTCGCTGGGCAATGCCTCGTCACTCAAGTCCTCAAGCCCACAAATCACGCACTGAGACTCAGCGCAGATACACGGCCTCGAACCGTAGCAGCGCACGCCCCTCGGCATCGCTGAGCACCAGTTTCTGCCCCTGCACGGCATAGCTGCTGACCTGAGCCAGAGTGGCCAGCAGCAGCTGCTCCCGGCGCATGCCC
Source organism: Comamonas sp. A23 (assembly GCF_004522605.1). Classification (NCBI taxonomy): domain Bacteria; kingdom Pseudomonadati; phylum Pseudomonadota; class Betaproteobacteria; order Burkholderiales; family Comamonadaceae; genus Comamonas; species Comamonas sp. A23. The sequence continues at coordinate 196,119 of NZ_RSDT01000010.1, read as the reverse complement.
TGCACGCAGGCCATGCGGGTGCCGCCCACGGCCGAAAAACGCAGCCAGCGCCCGTCCAGGCTGTAGTTGCCGCGCAGGCGATTACAGCCGCCCGCGCCATGAAAACGGCCGCTACCGGTCTCCAGCACCAGATGCGGCTCGGGCTGATTGTCATAGGCGCTGACATACGGGCCGTCACCCAGCTGCACCAGTTTCCAGTAGGTATCGAGAAGCGGGGCCGGCACGGCAGCCATGGCTTCGCCTTCGGACGCTGCAGGCCCTGCATCCGCAGCGCCGACTGCCAGGCTCCCCAACAGCAAGAGTGCGCTCAATGCCGGGCGAAGAAAGGTATGCAGCTTCGAGAAAGCAGTCATCACAAACACCTTTGCGGCCTTCAACGCATACAGACAAAGCGCTTGCAGCTCATTATTCAGGAGTCTCAGACGCTTGCGCAAGCACCTGATCACCGCGCACAAAGCTGCAGGCCACCGCATTGGTACAGCGCCAGATGGCCTGCCCCGCCAGCGGCCCGCGCTGCATCAGCAACTTGCGCAGCGGCCACTCGCATTGCGGGCAGACCGGCACAGCATCGACCCGTCCGGGCTGCACCGGCTCTGCAGCCTCTGCCGCAGTGTCAGCCAACCTGGCAGGAGCAGCAACGACTGGCTGGGCGGGCGACACCTGCGCCGACAGATCCCTATCGGCCACTGCCGAAGGCGGCGCCGGCATGAGAGGCTCCAGCAGAACATCCACGGTCTCGGGCACGGGTGGCTTGACCAGATGGGCAGCGGCTTCCGCCACCGGCTCCTGCCTGGGTTTGCGCGCCTTGCTGGCCGCCTGCAACTGCCGGACATGCGCCACATGCCGCCTGTCGGTGGCACGACCGGGCTGCAGCCGCAGTTCTTCGAGCTTGTCCAGCAGCGCCTGCATTTGCTCGGGGCTCCACACGGGCTCGGCAAAGCTCTGAATATGGCCGACAAAGCCAAGGCCGCGCGTGACATGGGCCGGCATCTCGGTCTTGAACTCGCAGTCCCCCACAAAGGCGATCACCGAGTGCAGATGCTCGGGCGCAATGTCCAGCAGCGACTGCAAGGTCTTGACGTGCGTGTAGTTCTGGCGCAGCGGGTTCTGGAAGCGGCTGCGCTTTCTGAAAATCTGCTGCGTCCATTCGCGCTGCTTTTCGGTGCCGAAAATCCAGCCTTGGTAGTTCTTGGTTTCCAGCACGAACAGGCCGTAGGGCGAAAAGATCAGATGGTCGATCTGCGTGCTGCCACCATCCGCCGTGGGCAGGGTGACGTTGTGCATGTCCACATAGATCAGCGGATTGAGTTGCCGGCGGATCGCTGCCTGCACGGCCCGCTCGCCGCGCCAGCCCTTGAAGCGTGGCGAGCGCAGCAGTCCCGCCAGCACCGCAAATGCCAGCGCCAGTCCCAGATAAACAAAGAGGCCCTGAAAGGCCACTGAAAAGATCTGATCCATCGCGAGTCTCATTCAACGCAAGCAGCAAAAACTGGCGTGCCCCAAGGCAAGGGACAGCGAGCAAGCGCCGCCGCGCAGCGAAGCTGTCGTCCCCCTCCCATAGCGCGAAGCGCGTAGAGAGAGGGGCGCCCGGCCAGGGGGAAGGTGCAAGCGCCTCAGGGGGAGCCTTTAATTCAACGCCATGCTCAGCTTGCGGCGATAGCTGTTGACCAGGGCCGTCGCCTCATCCTGCTCGGCGCTGTTCTTGCCCAGCAGCTCGATGCCACCGCTGGTCTTGCCGGGCACGGCGTCCTGCTTCTTGGGCTTGGGCGGGGTCAGCAGCTCCAGCACGCCGACGATGAGCTTGCGCGCCGCCTGCTCGTTCCAGGTCTTGTCGCGCATGATGATTTCCAGCAACTCGTCCATGGCATCGGTCCACTGGCTGTGGGCCAGCAGCGCGCGCGCACGGCCGAAGCGGGCGTCAAAGTCGCGCTTGTTGGCGGCGATGGCGGCGTCATACTTGGCCACATCGGCATTGTCGTCCTGCACGGCAAATTCCAGCGCCTTGAGCCACTGGTTCAGCGCTTCGAAGCGCAGCGGCTGGGGAATGCGCTTGATGGGCTCAGCCAGCAGGGCAGCAGCTTCCTCGAAGCTGCCGGTGGCGATCAGCAGGCGCACATAGTCAAAGCGCGCATCGTCGTTGGCCGGGTCGGCCGCCAGCGCATCGGCCAGCTTCTGCAGCGCGGCCTGGGTGTCGCCGGACTCCAGCAGGGCCTGGGCTTCATCGGCATCGGCCTCGGCCGCCAGCTCGCCCTCGGAAGGCAGATGCTTGTCCAGAAACTCGCGCAGCTTGCCTTCGGGCTGGGCGCCCATGAAGCCATCCACGGGCTTGCCGCCGATCATCAGAACACAGGTAGGGATGGAGCGGATGCCGAACATGCTAGCCAGTTGCTGCTCCTGATCGGAGTCGATCTTGACCAGCTTGAAGCGGCCTTCATAGGCGACTTCCAGCTTTTCGAGCACCGGGCCCAGCGTCTTGCAGGGGCCGCACCAGGGTGCCCAGAAGTCCACCAGCACGGGTACGGCCATGGAGGCGGCTACGACTTCGGCTTCAAAATTCTCGAGGGTGACGTCAATCATGTGATTCCCAATGCTGCTTGTGCGCTGCCACCCGGGCAGCGGCGCTGAAAAGTCTGCGAACCGGTCACTCCAGCAGAGTGCCCACCGCGCGATGCTGCGATTCTCCACGCAAATGCGCGAGCGCAAGCCATAGACCAGAGCGGGTCGGGTCTTTGCTACTCAGATGGGAGCACTCCGCGCCTGTTTCAAGGTCGATTCAAGGTGTTTTATGACGAAAATCGATGAACGGTATGCGTAAGCAGCTACGGTTTCAAGAGTAACCGCCCCGCAGCCGCGCTCACCCCTGGGCTATATTGCTTGCGAACCAAGGAGCGCAGACTTGATTGAAGTTTCACAACTGGTGTTTGAATATCCGGGCCACCGCGCCCTCGACGGCGTGAGTCTGTCCATCGCAGCGGGCAGCGTGACGGCACTCGTCGGCCCCAACGGTGCCGGCAAATCCACGCTGATGCGCTGCATCGCCGGCCTCGAACAGCCGCTGTCCGGCCATATCCGTGTCAAAGGCCTGTCGGTCGAGGAACAGCCGCGCGAGGTGCACCGCCATCTGGGTTATCTCTCGGACTTCTATGGTCTGTACGACCGGCTCAGCGTGATGCGCTGCCTGCAGTACTCGGCCCTGTCCATGGGCGTTGCACCCGGTGACGTGGATGCCCGCGTACGGCAGGTGGCCGCCCAGTTGGGCCTGACAGAGCTGCTGCACCGCCACCCGACCGAGCTCTCGCGCGGTCAGCGCCAGCGCGTGGCGATCGGCCAGGCCATCGTCCACCAGCCCGGCGTGCTGCTGCTCGACGAACCGGCCAGCGGCCTCGATCCCGATGCGCGCAGCAGCCTCTCCACGCTGTTTCGCCAGCTTCAGGCCCAGGGCATGACGCTGATCGTCTCCAGCCACATCCTCAGCGAGCTGGACGAGTACTGCACCCATATCCTGAGCATCCGCGACGGCCGCATCGAAAGCCACGAGGCACTGCAAAACGCCCACGACCCGGGCCAGCCCGCCGCAGTCGGTCAGCAGCCCCAGCTCTATGCGCTGGAAGTGGCCATGGAGCAAAGCGAAGGCCTGGAGGCACGCCTGCGTCAGGCCTTGCTGAACACTTCGGTGCAGGACTTCGACACCACGGGCCGCCGCCCAATCCAGCTCTGGCTGCCGGCCGCCGCTAGCGCACGTGCCCAATGGCTGGCCCAGCTGGTGCAGGCCGGCATTCCTGTCGCCGCGCTGTACCCGGTGCGCGAGCGGCTGCAAGACCGCTATGCGCGCACGGCTCAGGCCCGCGATACCGAAAGTCAGGAGCAAGCATGAGCCAACGCAATCCCGAATTCCAGCGCCAGCTCTGGCTGAACTGGCGCCCCTCGCTGCTGGCCTGGAGCCTGGGCCTGAGCCTGCTCATCCTGGCCCTGCCCTTCGCCCTGTCCTCTGCCAAGGGACTGCCCGGCACGCTGAGCATGACGGCCATTGCCGGCCTGTACCTGGCTGCCATCATCTATGGCAGCGTGCTGGCCGGGCGCAGCCTGGCCGAGGAAGCCAGCCAGAACACCTGGGACTGGCAACGTCTGTCCGTGCTCACGCCCTGGCAGATGGCCTGGGGCAAGCTGCTGGGCGCCACCTTGCCGGCCTGGCTCTACGTGCTGTGGTTTGCTCTGGCCGTGGCGGGTGTGACCCATTTCTGGGCGCTGGAGCCCCTGAAGTTGCAACACACGATTGGCCTGGCCGTGATCTGGGGCCTGGGCCTGCAGACCTGGGCCATGAATTCCGTGCTCATGAGCTGGGGACTGAGGGACAGGCCTATCAATCGCCGGCGAGCGGCACTGCTGCCTCTGCTGATCCTGTTCTTCGCCCCCGGCCCCTTTATCGACCATGTCTACAAGGGCATGGTGGACATCGACGCCGAGCCGGTCTTCTGGTGGGGCCTGAATGTGGGCGGCCTGGGCCTGGCCTATCTGGCCGGTGTGCTGGTGCTGGGCCTGGGGCTGCTGGCCCTGTGGCGCCAGCTTTGCACCCGACTCGATGTACGCACCCTGCCCTGGGCCTGGCCTCTGGGCCTGGCACTGACTGGATTTTTCGCAGCCGGCTCGCTCAATCTGGGCATTGCCGAATTTTTCAGCAGCACCGCCTGGATCGCGCTGATCGGCACCGCCTATGTCGCCCTGCAGCATATGGACCAGCATCTGCGCGCCTGGCGTCAGGTTCAATGGTCGGCCTCGCGCCAGCGCTGGCGCGAGGCGCTGGAGGCACTGCCGCTGTGGCCGGTCAGCCTGCTGCTGGGCTTTGCCATGGCCTTGCTGCTGCTGTTCGCCCCCCAGTCACTTGAGGCGGCCATCAGCGGCAAGCTCAACAGCTTTACCTTCTATCTGTGTCTGCATCTGCTGCGCGACTGCCTGCTGCTGACCGGCTTCGCCCTGCTGGCGGGCAAGCTCAAGTCCCCCCTGGCCTCGTTTGTCATCGCCTGGCTGATCCTCAACATCGCCGCGCCGCTGCTGGCCTATGGCATGGGCGGCTATACAGGTGCCATGTTTGTTCAGCCCGTGGTGGCCATGTGGATGAGCTCGCCGGACGGCATAGAGCAAGCCGGCGCCTGGCTCAGCTATGTGCCCTGGGCTTCTCTGAGCCTGCAGATCCTGGTCACGCTGGCCTGGGTCATTCATGTCTTCAGGGACCGCGTGCTGGGCTTTGCACGCGATAACGCGGCGACCCATATCCGGGAGTCATAGTTGCTTTGCCCGGACGGCTATGCCCCACAGTCGGCCGGCAATGCGGCGAAACCGTAAAATCAGGGGTTCCACTAGGCCGGGCGGCAGCGCCCTGAAGAACATGAACCCCATCCAAGTTGGCGTGGTCATGGGTTCCAGCAGCGACTGGGACACCATGCAACACGCAGTTGCCATCCTCCAGCAATTCGGTATCGCTTTTGAAGCGCAGGTCGTATCGGCCCACCGCATGCCGGACGACATGTTCCGCTTTGCCGAAGCCGCAGCCGACCGTGGCCTCAAGGCCATCATCGCCGGCGCCGGCGGTGCTGCCCACCTGCCCGGCATGATTGCAGCCAAGACCACCGTGCCCGTGCTCGGCGTGCCCGTGGCCAGCCGTCACCTGCAGGGTGTGGATTCGCTGCATTCCATCGTGCAGATGCCCAAGGGCGTGCCCGTGGCCACCTTTGCCATCGGCAATGCCGGTGCTGCCAATGCGGCCCTGTTTGCCGTGGCCCTGCTGGCCAACGAGGATGCCGAGCTGCGCAAAAAGCTCGAGGCCTTCCGCGCCGAGCAGACCGAAGCGGCCCGCAACATGACCCTGCCGGTGAACGCATGAGCGCCCACGACACGCAAGCAATGAGCGCCACCGGGCCGTCCCAAGGCGCGAAGGCCCCCTTGGGGGGCAGTGCTGCACACGCAGTGGCAAACGTGGGGGCCCCCATTCTGCCGGGTGCGACCCTCGGCGTACTGGGCGGCGGCCAGCTGGGCCGCATGTTTGCCCATGCCGCTCAGGCCATGGGCTATTTCACCGCCGTGCTGGACAAGGACGAGACCAGCCCCGCCGGTCTGGTCAGCCACCAGCATGTGCGCACCGGCTACGAAGATGCCAAGGGCCTGGCCGAGCTGGCCGGACTCTGCGCGGCCGTGACCACCGAATTCGAAAACGTGCCCGCCGGCTCGCTGAACAAGCTGGCCGAGAGCCTGCCCGTATCGCCCGCCGGTTCGGCCGTGGCGATCGCCCAGGACCGCGCAGCCGAAAAAGCCCACTTCGTGAAATGCGGCGTGCCCTGCGCCCCCTATGCCGTGATCGAGACGGCCGAGCAGCTGGCAGCCGTCAACGACGCGCTGCTGCCCGGCATCCTCAAGACCGCGCGCATGGGCTATGACGGCAAGGGTCAGATCCGCGTCAAGACCCGCGACGAGCTAATCAAGGCCTGGGACGAGCTCAAGCAGGTGGCCTGCGTGCTCGAAAAAATGCTGCCGCTGGCGCACGAATGCTCGGTCATCGTGGCCCGTGGCCGCAATGGCGACATCGTCAACCTGCCCGTGCAGCGCAATCTGCACCGCGACGGCATTCTGGCCGTGACCGAGGTCTACGAAGGCAACGTGCCCGCAGCACAGGCAGAGCAAGCGGTAGCTGCTGCGAAATCCGTAGCTATCGGCCTCGACTACGTGGGCGTGCTCTGCGTGGAATTCTTTGTGCTGGACAACGGCCAGCTGGTGGTCAACGAGATCGCCCCGCGCCCGCACAACAGTGGCCACTACAGCCAGAACGCGATGGATGTGTCGCAGTTCGAGCTGCAGGTGCGCTGCATGACCAATCTGCCCCTGGTGCAACCGCGCCAGCACAGCGCCACCGTCATGCTCAACCTGCTGGGCGATCTGTGGTTCAAGCACGGCGAAACCGCCAAGGCTCCGGCCTGGGATCAGATCCTGGCCCTGCCCGGTGCCCACCTGCATCTGTACGGCAAGGTCGATGCCAAGCCGGCCCGCAAGATGGGCCACTTGAACATCACCGCGGCAAGCCCCGAAAAAGCGCGTGAAACCGCTTTGAAGGCCGCTGAAATCCTCGGCATTGAAGCGTTCTGATAACCCCCCCTGAGCGGCTTTGCCTAGGCGGCCCCGCCGCTTCCCCCTCTCTCGCTACGCGGGAGGGGGACGACGCCCTCGCTGCGGGGCGGCCCTTGCTCGGCGTCCTTCGCTGATGCTCTGCAAGCGCAAAAGCACCGCACATACGGCGGCGCAGTGCATGAAAGAGGAATTGAAATGATCTTGGATGGAACGCTGGAAGCCTCGGTGCAAGCCGCTGCGGTTGCGCTGCAGCAAGGCCGGCTGCTGGGTCTGCCCACCGAGACGGTCTACGGTCTGGCCGCAGACAGCGACAACGATGCCGCCGTGGCGCAGATCTTTGCCGCCAAGGGGCGCCCGGCCAACCATCCGCTGATCGTGCATGTGGCCGATGCCGCCGCCATCACCCGCTATGCCAAGGAAGTCCCGGTCTTTGCCCAGCAACTGATCGATGCGTTCTGGCCCGGCCCACTTACCTTGATCCTGCCGCGCCTGCCGCATGCCGCCAAGGCATCGACCGGCGGTCAGGACAGCGTGGGTCTGCGCTGCCCGTCCCACCCCGTGGCCCATGCAGTGCTGCAGGCCTGCCAGCAGCTCGATCCGCCGGTCTGGGGCGTCTCGGCCCCCAGCGCCAACAAGTTCGGCCGCGTCAGCCCCACCACGGCCGAGCATGTGGCCTCCGAGTTTGGCGAAGAACTGCTGGTGCTCGATGGCGGCGCCTGCGAAGTGGGCATTGAATCGACCATCGTCGACTGCACGCGGGGCGTGCCCGTGCTGCTGCGCCCCGGCGCCATCACGCGCGACGATATAGCGCGTGCCTGCGGCCTGCGACCGCTCTCGAAAGAAGAGCTGACTGCGGATACCCCGCGTGCTTCGGGAACGCTTTTGGCGCATTACGCACCCAACGCCAAGGTGCGGCTCATGGATGCCGGGCAGCTGCAATCGGCACTGGGCATCCTGGGCAAGGATGGCAGGAATATTGCCATCTATCACCGCAGCCCCCTCAATGTCACAACGGCCCAGCTGCTGCTGCGCCGCATGTCCGACGAGCCGCGCGACGTGGCCCGTGAGCTGTTCGGCATGCTGCGCAATTTCGACGACTGGGGCGCCAAGCTGATCTGGATCGAAACCCCGCCCGACACCGCCGACTGGGAAGGCGTGCGCGACCGCCTGCAACGTGCGGCGGCTGCGGGCTGAGAGGCCTCTTAGCTGATTTTTAAGTAAAGATACAAATTTTTATTCGTTTTCTTTATTAGACACCTTCTCTAACCTTGCTTGCTTCAAAGCAACTTCAAAGGTTAGAACCATGGGAACCCGTCGCGACGCGCTTGGCAAGCTTCTGTCCATCAGTGCTGCATCCCTGGGCTTGGCGGCTTGCTCGCGCTCCGACAACCAGGCCAGCAGCGAAACCACCCGCAGGGCACAAAATGGCAAGGTCGTTCCCTTCAACTATCCCGACAACCCCTCTTTCGACCTGATCTATCTGGCCGACAGACTGGGCTACTTCGACGGGACCTCCACCCGCCCCAACTACGTGGGCAAGATTGCCGCCCCCCAGATCATTCCGCTGGTCGGCACGGGCGACATCCATTTCGGCTCGCGCATGGTGCCGCTGGTGATTTCGGCCATTGCGGCCGGGGCCGACATGAAGGTGATTGCCGCCGGCAGCAAGACGCTGCAGGAGGCACCGCATATGAAGTACTTCGTGCGCAAGGATTCGGGCATCCGCACGCCCAGGGATCTGGAAGGCAAGACCATAGGCTTCAACAGCTTCGGCGCCTGCGCCGAGTTTGTCTCCAAGACCTATTTCCGCGAGCACGGCGCCGATGTCAACAAGATCAACTTCCTGGTCGTTCCCGACAACCAGGGCGAGCAGGCCGTGATCGGCCGCAATGTGGATCTGGCCATCATCCACCCACCCCATTCCGGCGGTGCCGAAGCCAACCCCGAGCTGCAGCGCCTGTGGACCGACTACGACCTGGACCGCGGCCTGGGCGGCATGGCGCCCTATAGCGTCAACGGCAAGTTTGCGCGCGAGAACCCGCAGGCCGTGCGCGATGTGGTCACGGCCATCGCCAAGGCCGGCAACTGGGTCAACGCCAACACCGACGAAGCGCGCCGCTACACGGCCGAGCGTCTCGGCATGGAGCTCAAGCATGTGGAGCGCTATGCCTATGTGGACGACCAGATCATCACCGAGCCGCCCATCCAGTACTACATCGACGTGCTGGAGCGCGAAGGCAAGCTGCAGCCGGGCAAGGTGGCCGTCAAGGACGTGTACACCAACGAGTTCAACCCCTTTGCCAAGGGAGCTGCGACATGAGCACGCCCCTCGACGACTCTGGCTCCGCCATCAAGATCCGCGCACGCGATGTGCGCATGGATTTCGCGATTGCCGACGAGCGCGGCCGCAAGCAGCAGATCGCCGCCCTGCAGGACTTCAATCTCGATATCCGTGAAGGCGAGTTCTTCACCCTCCTCGGGCCCTCGGGCTGCGGCAAGTCCACGTTTCTCAATGTGCTGGCCGGGCTGGCACGCAAGAGCGGCGGCAGCATCAGCATCGACGGCCAGCCGGCCAGCGGCATCAACCGCGAGCAGGGCGTGGTGTTCCAGGGCTATGCGCTGTTTCCGTGGCGCACCGTGCTTCAGAACATCGAGGTCGGGCTGGAGATCCGCAAGATTCCCAAACGCGAGCGCCGGGAGACTGCCGAGCAGTTTCTGCACCTGGTGGGGCTGGCCGGCTTCGGCCAGCGCTACCCGCACGAGCTCTCGGGCGGCATGCGTCAGCGCGTGGCCATCGCCCGCTCCCTGGCCTATTCGCCCAGCCTGCTGCTGATGGACGAACCGTTTGCCGCCCTGGATGCCCAGACACGCGAAATCCTGCAGTCCGAGCTGCTGCGCATCTGGGAGCAGCACAAGACCACCATCGTCTTCATCACCCACAGCCTCGATGAAGCCATCTATCTGTCGGACCGCATCGCCGTCATGACGCACCGACCCGGTCGCATCAAATCCGTTCTGGACATAGCGCTGCCGCGCCCGCGCCCAGCCGAGATACGCCACGCCCCGGCCTTTGTGCAGCTGCGCGAACAGGCCTGGGATGTGCTGCGCGACGAAGTCGCCTTTGCCAGCGGCCACCGCCAGCAACCGCTGGCACCGCTGCTGCCCACCGCCCCTGATTTCAGCCTGGCCTTGCGAGGATTTGCCATATGAGCCAACTGGCCGCATCCCCATCCCGGCGCCCCGCCAAGCCGGTGTCGCTGCATTCCTCCCGGCAACTCGGGCTCCAGTGGCTGGAGCGCTCGGCCTGCGTGCTGCTGTTCTTTGCCATCTGGGAATTCCTGCCGCGCGCGGGACTGGTCAATTCGGCCTTTCTCAGCCCGCCATCCGCTGTTCTGGCGGCCATCGTCGAGCTGGCGCAGACCGGCCAGCTAGGCAAGCATGTGGCGGCCAGCCTGCAGCGCTCCTTGGCAGGGCTGATTCTGGCCATACTGGCAGGCGTGGCACTGGGCCTGCTGATGGGCGTGGTACGCCGCTTCGAGGCCTTTGTCGACCCCTTGCTGCAGCTGTTCCGTCAGGTTTCGGCCCTGGCCTTGTTTCCGGTCTTTCTGCTGTTCTTCGGCATCGGCGAGGCGTCCAAGATCGCCATCATCTTCTGGGCGGCCTTCTGGCCGGTGCTGCTCAACACCATCAGCGGCGTCAAGCAGGTAGAGAAGCTGCTGATTCATTCGGCGCTGTCCATGGGGGCCTCGCGCGGCTTCATCTTCTTCAAGGTCATCCTGCCGGCGGCCGCACCGTCCATCTTCACCGGCATCCGGCTGGCGGGCGCCTATTCGATCACCGCGCTGGTCGCAGCCGAGATGATCGGCTCGCATGCCGGCCTGGGCTTTCTCACGCTGAACTCTCAGGAGATCTTCCAGATCCCCAGCATGTACGCCGGCATCGTGCTGCTGGCCGTTCTGGGCCTGGCGCTCAACTATGGGCTGGCCTTGCTGGAAAAGCGCCTGACGCGCTGGCGCAGCGGACTGGAATTTCATGAGTAGCGCCACGCAATCCTGGCGCCGCCTGGCGATTGCCGGCACCGCGCTGGCGGCCGCTGCCGCCGGCGCTGGCGTGCTCTGGCCCGCCCTGCCGCAGCTCGGCGGCACGGAGGCGGCAGGCCCGGTGCTGCTGCAGGCGCAGCGCAATGGCGTGCTCCATGTGGCCCTGCGCAGCTATGCACGCCCTGCCCTGCCCGGCGAAGCCTTGCCGCCAGAGCCCGATGTCTACGACCAGGCCCTGGCGGACTGGCTGGGCCGGCAACTGGGCACCAGCATCAAAATCACCCCCGCAAGCGATGCCGACCTGGTGCTTGAAGGCATGGCGCCGCAAGACGACCCGGCCGCTGCCGATCGGCAGACCGGCGGCAGCTATATGCCGCAAAGCCTGCAACTGCTGGTGCTCAAGCAGCAGGCCTCCCTCTGGAGCCGCCATGCCCCCGGTCACTGGAGCTCCTGGCTGCCGCATGTGGCGCGGAAGGCCGCCCCCAGACCCACGGCCTGCGTCGCCACGGGTCAGGCCTCTGCCAGCACCTTGCAGGCCCAGGGCCTAGAGCCTCTTTTCGCGCCCTCCAGCATTCATGCAGTCAGCGATTTCCTGGCCGGCAAATGCCATGTTCTGGCCGAGTCGCCCGAGGTCATCACGCGCCTGCTGCAACAGGACAACTGGCGCTTCTACGAGCGTCTTGGCAACCGCTTTCGCTCCACGGATCAGGCCCATATCCGTCTGACCAAGGCCGATGCACAGTCCACCCGCTGGCTGCAGCACGCCGTCCAGCAATGGCAGCGCAGCGGTCTGCAGCAACGCGCGCAGGACAACCGCGTCAGCACGATTGCTCTGGAAGCTTCCTTGCTGGAAGACGGAGCCATCTGCCACTGACCGTCCGCCTCTTTTCCGCCATCCACCTTCTTGACCATGTTCTCCAGTCACTTCAACGATGTACTCGGCACCCTGGAAAAAACCGCCGTCGCACGCGACCGCCAGGGCGGCCATGCGGCAGCGGAAAAAGCCTTGCTGCGCGATGCCGGCCTGCTGCGCCTGGCCATCCCCCGCGAACATGGCGGCGATGCGCTGAGCTGGCCCGACATCTACCGCCATGTGCGCGCCCTGGCCGCCGTCGACAGCGCCCTGGCCCATGTGCTGGCGTTTCACCAGCTCCAGGTCGCCACCGTGCTGATCTATGGCTCGCGCCAGCAGCAGCGCCTCTGGCTGCGCCGCACCATCGACGAGAACGGCTGGTGGGGCAATGCGCTGAACCCGCGCGACACGCGTCTGCAGGCCCTGCCCCGCAGCTCGGAGCTCGCCGGCGGCTATGTGCTCGACGGCCTGAAAGGCTTTTGCTCGGGCACGCGCGGCTCTCACTACCTGACGGTATCGGCCAGTGTGGCAGGCCATGCGCAGCCGGTTCTGGGCCTGCTTGAAACCGCCTCGCCCGGCATTGCCGTCAAGGATGACTGGAACCCCATGGGCCAGCGCCAGACCGACAGCGGCTCGGTTCAGTTCAATCGCGTCCAGCTTCCCGCCAGCGCCGTAATGCGCGACGAGAGCGCCGAGGTCACGGCCTTTCATACGCTGCGCAATTGCCTGGCGCAGCTGGTGCTGGTCAATCTGTTTGTCGGCGTGGCCCAGGGCGCGCGTCGGCAGGCACGCGACTATGCGCGCGAACATGGCCGGCCCTGGCTGGGCTCGGCGGTGGAGCGCGCCACCGACGATCCCTATCTGCTACGCCGCATGGGCGAAATGCAGGCCCAGATTTCGGGAGCCGCCCTGATGGCCGATCACGGCGCAGAGCTGCTGCAAAAAGCCTGGCAGCGCGGCCCTGCGCTGAGCGCTGCAGAACGTGCCGAGGTCGCCATCGCCGTCTTCGAAGCCAAGGTCATGGCGCATCGCTGCACCTTGTTCGCCACCCAGGAAATGTTCGATGTGGTGGGCTCGCGCGGCACCCATGCCGATCTCGGCTTCGACCGTTTCTGGCGCAATGTGCGCACCCATACCCTGCACGATCCGCTGGACTACAAGCTCCAGGCCCTGGGCCGCTGGGCCGTGCATGGCGAGGAGCCCTCGGCCCAGCACTACAACTGAAGCCGCAGCCAAAAAAATCCGGGACCTGCCCGGATTTTTCGTGTAGGCCGCGCCGCCTCAGAAGCGGTAGCCTATGCCCACGGAGAACACATCGGGATTGAGCCTGACGCTGATGCTCTGGCCCGAAGACAGGTGGATCTTGGTCTTCAGAAAGCTCTTGGAGTAGGAGGCATCCACAAACCAGCGCTCGTTGAAGTTGTAGACAAAGCCCAGCTGCGCCAGCGCACCGAACTTGTCGTCGAGCTCGGCGGTGGTCGGATTCGCCTGGGTGCCCCCTGTCAGGCCGTTGAGCGTAGCCGTGGTCTTTTCGCCATAGAAATGAGCATAGGTCACACCGACGCCCAGATAGGGGCGGAACGCGGCCTTGGCCTCGTTGAAGCGGTACTGCAGCATCAGCGTCGCCGGTATCGCCTTGGTGCTGCCCAGCTTGCCCACGCCGGCAATCGAGCCGGCTCCCGACAGATCATGCTTGAAGGGCGTGGCCAGAGGCACGTCCAGCGCCAGATTGTCGGTCACCATATAGGTGATGCCGCCGCCCAGCTGGGTATTGCTGCCGGCGTCGACCTTGGTGTTGGGAAAGGATGGCGCCGACAGATTGCCGCTGCTCACATCGGGCGACAGATGGGTCACGCCGACACGCGCCATCCAGCTTCCGGCCGATTGGGCGCTGGCCAGACCGCAGGCCGCCAGCGCAGCAGCGGCTGCAATGATCCGCACAGAAATTTTCATGGTTTTGTCTCCTTGTTATTGAGGTGCGGACGGATTTACAACCAGCCCTTCTGGGCCAGAGAGCGGGAAACCAGCTGGCTCATTTGCTGATGGCCGTAAGGCGTGGGGTGGAAACTGTCGGCAAAGACATGGTGCTGCCACCAGTCAGGGCTGGATTTGCCGGGTGTGGCACTCAAGGCCGCTGCCGTGCAGGTGGGGAAGGTGTAGCTGGGCAGGCCGCTTTCGTCCACGCCAGTGATCGGGCAGACCGGGTCCTTCACGTTGTCGAAGTCGTACTGTGCCGGGTTGCTGATCTGGCTCTTGAACTCGGTGTAGAAATCGACCAGGACCACCTGGGACTGGCCTGCCAGACTGGCAGCCAGCTGGTTGTTGAAGACCTGTACCAGGGCATCGAATGACGCTTCCTGCTTGGCGGCCGCAGCAGCCCCCTGATCCCCGCCGCCTGCGGCCTGGGCAATGCTGGCCAGGACCATCTGGAAGCGCGGTGTCTTGGTGATGGCGGGAACATTCAGCACGGCCACACGCGTGGCGCCCTTGGCGACCACATTCTGCGCAATGGAGCCGGCCAGAGTCTTGGCCAGGGTCTGCAGATAGGCACCCGCCGCCAGGCCGGCGAACTTGGAGGCATCGCCTCCGGCCTGCGTCATCAGGGCCGTGGACGTTCCAGGAGCCTTGGAATCCAGCCAGGCCACCATGGCGTTCAGCGGCTGCGAATTGCCCTTGGCCGCGGCAATCAGCGCCCCGATCACATCGGCGGCATCGTTGGCGCCGCCATCGATGACGACGAGATCATCGGCGCTGAAGCCTGCCTTGGATGCGGCCTGAATCTGAACCAGTACCGACTTGGGCGATGTCGGCGCATCCAGCGGGTTCACGCGGCCACCACCCACGGCGTAGTTGGTGCAGGTGGCGACCTCCTGATAAGTCGTGAGATTCTCGTCACCGGCACGAAAGTGGGCGCACAAGCTCTGGCTGAACTGGTCGGCAATGCGCTCGGGCCAGATCATGGTCGAGCCAGCACCAGTGGGCGCCGAGCCCTGTACCGTGAACTTGAAGCCGAAGGTACCGCTGTCCGCGAGGCTATCGCCCATGACCTTGACCGAGGTGACCTTGGCCTTGGGGGTGGTATCGGCCCCGCCTCCGCCGCCGCAGGCCGCCAACAGGCCCACCGTTGCCATTGCAGCCGCCAAGAGTTTGAGTTTGCTTGCCAAGATGATGTTCTCCTGAGGTGTTGTGAATCGCACGGTCGTGCTTTTTTCCTCAGCGTCATCCTAGCGACACTCATCCCCGCGTTGTTATCGGGCAATTACCGATGGTCGGACAAAAATCCAACGCCCAATAAGCGGGTCATCAGCCTGTCACCCAACAAAAAAACCGGACCAGGGTCCGGTTTGTCGAGGCGGGCAAAGGGCGGCGATGTAGCGGTGATGGAGCGCCGCCCCGGGCGGCTACTGGGCCGCCGTCCAGTCCACCAGTGCATCCCAGGCCGTGCGTGCCGCGGCCGCATTGGCATGGTTGGCCATGGCCACCAGCACATAGCGCTGGCCGCTGGCACCGTCAACATAGCCGGCCAACGCGGCCGAGTCGCGCAAGCTGCCGGTCTTGAGGTGGGCGGCGCCCGCAAACCGGCTCTTGCTGCGCCGCAGCGTGCCGTCCACGCCGACAATGGGCATGGAGGAGACGAACTCGGGCATCACGGGCGAGACCCAGGCGTTCTGCAGCATCTGCCCAAGGCCGCTGGCCGTGATGCTGGCATTGCGGCTCAGGCCTGCGCCGTTGTCCACCACGGGCTGCTCGGCATTGCCCCAGCGCGCGGCCCACCACTGTGCCAGCGACTGGCGCGCGGAGTCGAAGCTGGCCACGCCGGTGCGCTGCATGCCCAGCGTGAGCAGCACATGCTGGGCCATGATGTTGTTGCTGTATTTGTTGATGTCGCGCACCACTTCGGACAGCGCCGGAGACTCCAGCTGGAAGGCCGGCAGCAGGCCCTGTGGCACGCTGCCGTCGCGCACGGCGCCGGTGAGCTTGCCGCCCAGCTCGCGCCACATGCCTTCTATGGCCTTCGCCGCAAAGCGCTCGGGCTGCGCCGGTGCAATGGACCAGCTCTTGTCGCCGCAGCTTGCCGGATAGCTGCCGTTGAAGGCGATGCGCTGCGGATTGTTCATGTCCAGTTGCATCTTGCTGCGCCAGTCGCCGCAATCAGAAGTAGGAGCAGCTAGCGCAACTGTCTGCTGGTTTTCCATACCAAACATCGGTGGATCGTATTGAATACGAGCGATACCCGCTCCTGCATCAGGAGCAATATTCAGCGCCACGGCCTTGTAGTTGATCAGCAGCGCATCGGGCGAGGCGTTATAGGGCCGCCAGGGCTCGTTGTCGAATACCGCCGCATCATGCGTGGGCAGCTGAAAGGCGCTGCGGTCCAGCACGATATCGCCCACGATGACCTTGATGCCCATGCCTTGCAGGCGGCGCAGCATCAGCCACAGGCGTTCCAGCACCAGCTTGGGGTCGCCCTGACCCTGGATGTAGAGATTGCCGCGCAAGGCGCCATCGACCACCGGACCGCCCAGATAGACGGGCGTGCGCCAGACATAGGCCGGGCCCAGTTGGTCTAGCGCCGCATAGGTGGTGACCAGCTTCATGACCGAGGCAGGATTCATGGCCTGGTGCGTGCGCCAGGCCAGGCTCGGTGGCGATTTTCCATCCACATTCATCACCAGCAGCGATACGGCGTCGCGCGGAATCTTGGCGCGTTGCAGCGCCGCGTCCACGGCGGCGGGAATGCGGGTGTCGGCAGGCGGAGACTGCGCCAGCGTGGGCTGGGCCAGCAGCGCCAGCAACGATGCGCCCAGCGCGCTCAGGGTCTTGCGAAGAAAGAAGGGGGTCTGCAGCATGGGGCCAGAGTCTACGCCGGGCTTCGCCCATGCCGGGCATTGGCAGCGCCCGCGGCAAGCTGGCGGCGGGCGTCCGATAATGCAGGGCTATGCTGCCGTCTGTTGCAGCCCAGTGCAGCCCGTATTGCGCTCCAGCCCGCCTGCGGCTGACGCCCCGCCGAACATGAATCTTCTCGCCATCGACACCAGTACCGATACCCTGTTTGTTGCCGTCCAGCGTGGCGATGCCATCTGGCAGCACAGCGGGCCTGGCGCCCAGCAGTCGTCGGCCCAGTTGCTGCCGGCGATACGCCAGCTCATGAAGGATGCGGGGCTGAGTTTCGCGCAGCTGGACGCCATTGCCTTCGGGCGCGGCCCCGGCTCCTTCACGGGCCTGCGCACGGCCTGCGCCATCACCCAGGGTCTGGCGTTTGCCGCCAAGGTTCCCGTGCTGCCCGTGGACTCGCTGCTCACAGTGGCCGAAGAGGCCCGTCATCTGCATGGCTGCACCGAGGTCGAGGCCGTGCTCGACGCGCGCATGCACGAGGTCTATCACGCCCCCTTCCGCTATGTGGACGGCCAGTGGATCGAGCCCGAGGACTTCGGCCTCTGCGCCCCCGAGGCTTTGCAGGCTGCAGCCGGCCATGCCGTGGCGGGCAATGCCCAGCCCGTCTACCCCGAACTGCTGGCGCCCAAGGCCCGCCATGTGCACGCCATGCCCACAGCCACGGCCATGCTGCGCCTGGCACCGGCACTGTTGGCAAAAGGCTGCGCGGTACCGGCCGAAGAGGCGCTGCCGCGCTATATCCGCGATAAAGTGGCAAAAACCACGGCCGAGCGCGAAGCCGAGAAGGCCGCCGCTGCTGCTGCCTCCGACGCCGCCTCCCTATAAGCACCTCATGACCTTGCCCAGCAGCTCCACACTCGCCACCGACGCCAGCACCCAGGATGCTGCATCCCTGGTGCATTTCGAGCCGCTGTCCGCGCTCTGGCTCGACACCCTGCTCCCGATCGAGGAGCAGGCCTATGTCCATCCCTGGACGCGCGGCAACTTCCAGGATGCCATGGTGGCCGGCTACCAGATACAGCTGCTGGTCGATGCAGATCACCAGTTGCTGGGCTACTTTGTCGCCATGCAGGCGCTGGACGAAGTGCATCTGCTCAATATCACCGTCAACCCGGCCTGCCAGCGCCAGGGCTGGGCGCGCGTGCTGCTCGATGCACTGGCTTTGTGGTCGCGGCAGCAGAATGCCCAATGGATCTGGCTGGAAGTGCGCGAAAGCAATGCCCGCGCCCGCGAGGTCTACCTCAGGCACGGCTTTGCCGAAGTCGGCCTGCGCAAGAACTACTATCCCAACCCCAACGGCCCGCGCGAACATGCGGTGCTCATGAGTCTGAAACTATGGCCCTGAACCTGGATGCCCGCCAGCGGGCCATGCTGGAAGCCATGGGCATCACCGTCTGGTTGCCCGAGCCCATGGAGCCCGCAGCAATTGCTGCTGTCACTGCCGTCGCCGCCGCACCATCACCGGTCGCGGAGTCCGTCGCGGCACCGGTCATGCGCGTTGCGCCGCCGGCCCCCGTAAGCCCACCCGTGGTACAGGCCGCCGCGCCCGCAGCCGAGGCAGTGCCGGCCCAGCCACCCACCCAGATCGCCAGGCCCGCCGGCCCACCGCCCCAGAACCTGTCCGGCCACCGGGTGCACGAGCCGCGTCAGTTTGTGCAGCAACCCGCCGCAGGCCCGGCCGGCGAGCCAGGCCTGGGCTGGACCATCAGTCCCGCCCAACTGGTCTACCCCCATGCTCCGCAGCATGTGCACAGCACTGAGCAAGGCGGCTGGCTGATCCTGCTGGAGCCTGCCGCCAATCCGCCCCTGCTGAGCCCGGCGCAAAGGCCTGCGGCCGACAGCGCCCAGACGGCGCTGCAGGGCGATGCCGCCAAGCTGCTGGACAATATGCTGCGCGCCCTCGGACTGCAGGAAAAACCGCGCGTCTTCAGCGCTGCCCTGCACCGCGCGCCGCCCGACGCCGATCTCAGCCATGCCCAGGCGCTGCAACCCGCCCTGGAGGCTCTGCTGCGCGAGCTGCGTCCTGACTGCGTGCTGGTTCTGGGCCTGGCCAGTGCACGCGCCGTGCTGGGCCGCCATGATGCGCTGGGCCGACTGCGGGCCGAGCCGCACCACATTGCGGGCGTGCCCACGGTGGTGACCTACGACCCCAACTATCTGCTGCGTGCGCCGCAGGCCAAGGCCGGAGCCTGGGCCGATCTGGTGCAGGCCGACGCGTTTACCAAGGGGCTGTGACAGGCGGGCGACAAGCCCCGCTTACCCACTTGCCCAACTGTGCTGCACGCGACATGCTGCAGTGCAACGTAGCATAATCACTGGCTTCGAATTACTGAAAGACATCCGTGGAAACCTACCCTAGTTGGTAGCTTTCAGCTCCCGGTACAGACTGTGGGGGTTGAAAGCGCCCTGATCCCTGCAGAACCTCAAGAACAACCGGGAGTGAGCTGATGCTCAACATCTTTACGCTAGCCAATGGTCGACTCGTTCAGGAAGAAATCGAGTCCCTGGCAGACCTGGAACGCTTTCGCCCCGTCTGGGTCGATCTGGAGTCGCCAACCCTCGAAGAAAAGCGCTGGATCAAGCAGCACTATGAGCTGTCCATCCCTGAGGATGCGATGGACGACGACATCGAGGAATCGGCGCGTTTTTACGAAGAAGACAACGGCGAGCTGCATATCCGCAGCGACTTTCTGATCGACGACGATGAAGACCCCCGCTCGGTGCGCGTGGCCTTCATCGTCAACCAGCACAACGCAGCGCTGCGCAGCCATGGCGTGCTGTTCTCCATCCACGACGAGGATGTGCCTGTCTTTCGCCTGCTGCGCATGCGAGCGCGCCGTGCGCCCGGCTTGATCGACGATGCCAAGGACGTTCTGCTCAAGCTGTTTGACGCCGATGCCGAGTACTCTGCCGACACGCTGGAGCGCATTTACGACGACCTGGAAAAAGCCAGCAAGATGGTGCTGTCCGGCGATGTGACCGACGAGATGGCCAAGGAAGTGCTGGGTGCCATTGCCCGCCAGGAAGACTTGAACGGCCGCATCCGCCGCAACGTCATGGACACGCGCCGCGCCGTGAGCTTTCTGATGCGCTCCAAGATGCTCAACGCCGAGCAGTTCGAGGAGGCACGCCAGATTCTGCGCGACATCGAGTCGCTGGACAGTCACACGGCCTTTCTGTTCGACAAGATCAACTTCCTGATGGACGCCACGGTCGGCTTCATCAACATCAATCAGAACAAGATCATCAAGATCTTCTCAGTGGCCAGCGTGGCTCTGCTGCCTCCCACGCTGATTGCCAGCGTCTACGGCATGAACTTCAGGTTCATGCCCGAGCTGGAGTGGGAATTCGGCTACGGCTACGTGGTCGCCCTGATGATTCTGAGCGCCGTCGGCCCCATGCTGTACTTTCGCAAACGCGGCTGGTTGAAGTAGACCCCCTGTGGCGCTGCGCGCCTTCCCCCCGAGGGGACGACACCTTTGCTGGGGCGCCCCTTGCTCGGTGCCTGCTCAGATGCGCCGCACCAGGTTCAAGGCGTTTTCCATCAAAAAAGGAGCTGTTTACGCCTGACTGACGGTCATCTCAGACTTCAAAGATGCTGAAACCCATAAAAAGGAGCGCCAGGCGCTCCTTTTTATGCATGCGCATCACGATAGCTGCGCTTCGGCGCTGCGCTCGCGCACCCAGAGCACGATACCGCACAGCATCACGATCACCTGCGTGCCAATCAGCGCTGAAAAGCCTGCGAAGAATCCCGCAGCCACGCCGCCGCGGGCCGACAGCGCGCCGATCACCGCACCCATAATGGCCGGCATGAAGCCCGCGACCAGGCTGCCCGCGCCGTTGACCACGCCATAAGCGCTGGCCACATGCTCGGGCCGCGCGCAGTGCTGCACGGTGCTGGGGATGGCCGGGCTCATCAGTCCCCAGCAGAAGTTGGCGGCAATCAGGCAATAGGCTGCCGCATAGCGGTCTTCCATATGGATGGCCAGCCACACTGCAATCGCCACGCCCAAGCTGCCGAAGACGAAGATCAGCGGCACCTGGCGGCGCGCGATGCGGTCGATGATCATGCCGCCGACGAAGACCGCCGCCACACTCGCATATTGCGGCAGCGAAGCCAGCCAGCCCATCTCGCGCATGGAAAAGCCTCGCGACTCCTTGAGATAGGCGGGCAGCCAGTTGCTGCTGCCCCAGAGATACGACAGAAAGGCCGCCGTGAGAATGGTGATCAGCCACAGATAGCGCGTGTGCATGGCACCGCGCACGATCTGGCCGACCTGGCCCACGGCCTCGCCCATCGACTGGGGCTTGGGCATGCCGGTTTCCACCTTGGGCATGCGCACAAAGGCCCAGACCAACGGAACGCCCAGCAGCACGTTGATCAGGCCCAGCACATGGAACGAGGTCTCCCAGTTGTGGCCCACGACCAGGTAGCCGACGAAGGGATAGCCCACCGCCAGGCCCAGTCCGGTGCCCATATTGACCAGGGAGTTGGGTTTGCCGTTCTCGCGGCTCTCGAAATGCGCCTTGATGTAGCTGCCGGCCAGGGAGAACAGCGGCCCCTCGGAAACACCCAGCAGAATCCGCGATGCCAGCAGCAGCCCGTAGCTGTTCATGGCCGGCGACAGAAAGGTCACCACGCCCCACAGCAGCAAGCCGGCAAACAGACTGCGGCGCACGCCGAACAGCGCCGCGCAAAACGGCGTGAGCACAAAGGACGAAACACCGTAACCAACCATGAAGGCCGTGGCCAGCAGGCCCTGACGCGTTCGGTCGTCGGGTGTGAGACCGATGTGCGACAAAAAGTCGTGATCGGTGATGAGGACCGAGATATTGATCCGATCCACGTAGGAAATGGCGACGATCACGAACAGCGTGACCACGCCCCACCAGCGCAACGAGCGTGAGTCTTTCATGATAGGAGTCCGGCTAGCGTTGAGAGAGAAAAGCCGGGACCGGCACCCGCCGGCCCCGCCAGGGCGCACGTCCTGGCGGGCGCGCGGTACGACGGCAGTGATGCCGCCGACACCCCGAGGCCGACCGATGCCGACCCCTCGGTGCAGGATCAGAAGAAGTGGCGGATGCCCAGTTCCAGGCCGTTGGAGTTACCGCCCGGCGTGGTGCCGGGAGCGCTCAGCCCCTGCACGCCGATGGACTTCGCTGCCGAGCCCTTGTTCTTCAGGAAGGCATAAGTGCCGTAGACCTGTGTGCGCTTGGAGAGGTTGTAGCCATAGCCCACGCTGATTTTGTTCCAGTCCGCATTGCTGCCGGACAGGTTGTAGTGGCCAAAGGAGGCACGGGCCTCGCCATTGCCCACGGGAGCGGTCACGCCCAGCTGCACGGCCGTGATCTTGGTGGAGCCACGCTTTTCCGAGGCCCACAGCAGCATGGGCTTGGCCACCCCGAAGTCGTAGGACAGGCCCACATTGTTCGCCGTCAGATTGGTGTCACTGGTGTTGCCGTAGAGCCGGCCGGTGGCCAGCGCACCATTGAAAGCGCCCTGGCGATAACCCAGGCGCAGGCCGCGATAGTCGCCCTCGCGCTTGTTGGGCGCGCCGCTGGGCTGCTCGCCGAATGCCAGCTGGGCCTGACCGTAGAAGCCGCCCAGGTTCTGGGGCAGGAAATAGCTCACGGCATTGCTGATCTGTATGGGCGCACCGCCGGTCGAGGGGATGCCCGGAATGCCCAGCATGGTGAAGGCACCCGTGCCGCCAACACCGTTGGTCAGGAAGGGGTCGAAGATCAGCGTATTCAGAAAGGTGGCCGAATCATCGCGTCCCAAGCGCACCTCGCCCCAGTTGCCCATCAGGCTGACTGTGGAGCGGCGGTTGAAGCTCAGACCTCCGCCCGTGGCCTTGCCGGCGCCGCTGTCCACATCCAGGCCGGCCTCGAGCCAGAATCCCGCCTTCAGGCCGCCGCCCAGGTCCTCTGTGCCTCGAAAGCCCAGGCGGCTGATGTTGGCACCGCCTGTGGAAAGACCGGTCTTGGAGGCTCCCGAGCCGCCCAGATGGGCAACGCCGACGTCGACGACGCCGAAAAGCTCGACCTTGGACTGTGCCGAAGCGGCACCGGGCAAAGACGCCAGGCAGGCTAGCGCCACGCCGAGGGCCGGCGTATGGATGGATTTCATGGTTTGTCTCCTCTAGGGGTGGTGGTGTTTCGCAGGTCTGATGTAGCGGCTCAGATATCCAGGACCAGGCGCTCGCTCTTGCAGCCGGAGACGCAGACCATCATGACCTTGTTGCCGGCGCGCTCCTTGGGGCTGAGCACCGAGTCGCGGTGGTCGGGCACACCTTCCAGCACGCGGGTCTCGCAGGAGCCGCAGACCCCTTCGCAGCAGCTGTGGTCCACATCGACACCGGCGTCCAGCAGCGTGTCCAGCAGGGATTTCTCGGGCGTGATCTCGATGAAGCGGCCGCTGCGCTTGAGCTCCACCGTGTAGTTGCTGCGCGCATCGGACGATGCCTTGACTTCCACCGGCGTGAAGCGCTCGATGTGGGCGTTGGCATGGCCGAGCTCGGCGCAGAACTTTTCGAAGGCATCGAGCATGGGCGTCGGGCCGCAGGAATAGTGGTGCAGGCCCGCATCGGGTGCGCGCTGCGCCAGCAATGCCTTCAGGTCGGGCGGCCCGCCCGCTTCCGCATCGAAGTGCAGATGCAGCGGCATGCCCAGGGCCTGCAGCTCGGCCAGAAAGGCCGCGCTCTTGCGCTCGCGCGCAAAGTACAGCATCTCGAACGAATGCCCCAGGGCCTTGAGCCGGCGTGCCATGCACAGCATGGGCGTGATGCCTATACCGCCGGCCACCAGCACCGAATGCGTCGCTGCCTCGTCGAGCGCGAAGTGATTGCGCGGCTCGGAGATGGTGATGGGCATGCCCACGCGCAGCGACTCGTGCACGCAGCGCGAGCCGCCGCGGCTGGCGCGGTCGCGCAGCACGCCGACCACGTAGCGGTGGCGCTCGCTGCTGTCGTTGGACAGGGAATAGCTGCGCACCAGCCCGTTGGGCAGGTGCAGGTCGATGTGCGAGCCGGCCGTGAAAGCAGGGAACTCGCCGCCATCGACCGGGCGCAGCTCCACGCTGATGGTGTCCTGGGCCTCGAAGCGCAGCGTGTGCACAAAGGCCTGCAAGCTGTTGCTCATGATGCGATGCCTTCGTCGATCTGTTCCTGGGCCTGACGACGCAGGTGGCGGCGCAGGCGCACCAGGCCGATGTCGTGCTGGTAGAGGTTCTCGCGCTCGTTGGCGTCGGCCTCCATCTGCTCCATCATGATGCGGTCCTGCTCGAGAACGGCCCAGTGGCGCGCCTCGAGGCGGTTGCGGTAGAGGAAACGCCAGGTGTCGCGCATCCAGCCCTGCACCTTGCGTGCACGCCAGAAGAACACGGAGCACAGGTCGGCGCTGATGGGCGTGACACAGGCGACGATGGCGAAGTTGCCGCCAGGGCCACCGGTCTTGGGATAGGGAATCTCCAGGCGCATCCACTGCGCGCCGGTTTCGCCGTATTCAGTCCAGTCGAAGTTCACGCCACGCTGGCCGACCTTCTCGAACACAAAGCCGTGATCGGTGTCACGCACCTGGAAGCTGGCCTTGCTGTCGCCCTCAGCCATGGAGTGCGACTGCTTGTGCAGGAAGGTGCCGTGCATGGGGTCCATGACGTTGTCCAGCGCGTAGCGGTAGTCGCTGCGCCACTCGGCATAGCACAGGAAGTTCGAGTACTCGGGAGAGCTCAGCTCCTCGGGCAGGCTGAAATCGGGAGCCTCGTCCACATGCTTGTCGCTGTTGTAGAGGAAGATCGCGCCGTGCATCTCGCGCACATGGAAGGCCAGCGCTGCGCGCGAGCCTTCGAGCTTGCAGCCGGGACTGCCGGGCACCTTGGTCACCGTGCCGTCACAGCGCACTTCCACGCCGTGGTAGGGGCAGGCCAGGCGGTCGCCCAGGATCACGCCCTGGGACAGCGGCGCGCCGCGGTGCGGGCAATGGTCTTCCAGCGCATGGACCTGGCCGGTAGCATCGCGCCACAGCGCGATCTTGCGGCCGAAGCGGCGCAGCGAGACGGGCTCGGTCTTGACGAAACCGGAAGGGCAGACCGCATACCAGAGGTTCTTCAGACCCGTGTTGAGCAGACGGTCCACCGGATCGATGGTGATGGTTTGTACGTTCATGGAGTACTCCTGTTCTGTCTCAGTAGCCCAGACGGGCCATCAGCGCCTGAAAGCTGTCTTCAGTCCAGGGCTCGCCGTTCTCGCCGGCAGGGCCGCTGCGGTTGATGTAGGCCACCAGCTCGGGCAGCGTCTGCACGCCCTCGCCGAAGGCGCGCTCAATGGAGTCGCCCAGCAGGTCTTCAAACAGGGTGGAGGCGCGCTCGCGCGCCTGATGCGGCTCGAGATATCGATCAGCGGCCATGGTTCTCTCCTTCGAAAACTGTCTTGAATCGTGGTTCGGTTTCATTGCCCCGAGCGCCGCCCCACACCGAGGGTGTCGCCCCTCTTGGGGGCGCCGTGCAATGGGAAGGCGCGAAGCGACTCAGGGGGTAGGTCATTTAGTCGGCCCGGATATCCAGGTCCTTGATGAGCTTGCCGAAGCGGTTGTAGTCGGCAGCGTTGGTCTTTTCCAGACGTGCCGGCTCGCCGCCCGCAGGCAGGGCTCCGAAGGCCGCCATCTTGGCGACCACGTCCGGCATCCTCAGAATTTCATTGAGATGGGTGTTCAGCAGCTTGACGGTCTCGGGCTTCATGCCCTTGGGACCGAACAGGCCCTGCCAGGCCGACACTTCCACATCCTTGACGCCCTGCTCGGCCAGCGTGGGCACATTCGGTGCCAACGGGCTGCGCTGGGCATCGGCCACGGCCAGCACATTGACCTTGCCGCCTGCGTAGGGCGCGATGGGGCCCCAGGTCATGAAGGTCGTGGGCACATGGCCGCCGATCAGATCGTTGACTGCGGGCGCCACGCCCTTGTAGGGAATGTGGGACAGCTTGGTGCCAGCGGCCTTGTTGAACATCTCGCCCAGGATGTGCATGGGCGAGCCGCTGCCCGGGCTGGCATAGGTCAGGCCGTCGCGCTTGCCCTGGCTCGCCAGGGTCTTGATGTCCTTGATGCCCGATCCCTGGCTGGCAGCCACGAACATGGGCTGCACGCTGGTCTGCACGATGGGCGTGAAGCCGCCGAGCACGTCGTAGCTCGAACCCGCGTTGGTCTTGAGCACGAACTGCGCGATGGCAAAGGTATTGGGCGCCAGCAGCAAGGTGTAGCCGTCGGGCGCGGCCTTGGCCACATGCACGGTGCCGATGGTGCCGCTGGCACCGGGCCGGTTGTCCACCACCACGGGCTGGCCGAGTCGCTGGCCCAGCTTCTCTGCATACAGGCGCGCCATGGCATCGGTATCGCCGCCGGCCGGATAGGCCACGACGATGGTGATGGGCTTGCTCGGATAGGCTTGCGCCAGCGCGGAACCGGACATCTGGGCTGCAGCCAGCAATGCAGCAGAGATAACTACCTGGCGACGAATGTTCTTCATGGAATAGCCCGTGGGGTTGTGGAATCGTGGTGGGAGGGATGCCGGCCAGCCGATGCTGCCAATGCCTCTTAATGCTTCTTGTCGGTCAGGAACTTGCCGTCGGCGGCGCCCGCGCCCTTCTGGCGTCGGGTGTTGCCGTCAATGCCGCCGTCGATGGCCCATTCGGCAAACACCGTCGGACCGGGCTCGAACTCGCGCGGCTGCCAGTCGGCAGTCAGTTGGTCCTCGTCGGCGTAGTACTCGACCAGGGCGCCGGCCGGATTCTTGAAGTACCAGAAATAGGCCGAGGACACGGGATGGCGACCCGGGCCGAGCTGAGTGTCCCAGCCGCAGCGCGAGATATGCATCCCGCCGCCGAAGACTTCGTGGATGTCGCGCACGGTGAAGGCCACATGGTTCAGGCCCGCATGCTTGTCGGGGCGCTGCAGCAAAAAGATGTCGTGGTGGCCGCCATCGGGCGCGGTGCGCAGAAAAGCGCCACGCTCGGGATAGCGGTCCGAGGCCGCAAAGCCGAAGTTCTCCACATAGAAGCGCTCGCAGGCCTGCACGTCCTTGACGAAGAACACCACATGGCCGACCTCGATGGGCTGGGCGCGCTCATAGGCCGGGCTGGCCTGGTTGATGCGACCCTTGCGGTCCCAGGTGTTGTACTCGGCACTTTGCATCTGCACATCGCGCTTTTGCGTGAGCTGCAGGCGCACGGCCAGGCCGTTGGGGTCGGTGCAGC
This sequence comes from Comamonas sp. A23, assembly GCF_004522605.1. Classification (NCBI taxonomy): domain Bacteria; kingdom Pseudomonadati; phylum Pseudomonadota; class Betaproteobacteria; order Burkholderiales; family Comamonadaceae; genus Comamonas; species Comamonas sp. A23. The sequence goes on along the minus strand of NZ_RSDT01000010.1, from coordinate 168,970 downwards.
CGATGCGGCCATTGCCCTGGACGAAGCCTGGAAGCGCGCGGATGCGATCTGCATACAAAGCCAGGTCTGCTTCACTTTCCACTCCCCAGACCACTTCGCGCAGCGTGGGGCCGGCTTCGATGGCGGGCGGCAGATCGGGGTGGTTGGTGGCAGCCACGATCACGCGGCAGCCGTTGAGTGTCTCGAACACCAGCCGGTCGGCCTGCTCGTCGACCAGGCTCAGGCCCCAGTCGAGGAAGAACTGGCGGCAGGCCGCCAGGTCGTCGGCGCCGTAGCTGATTTCGTCAATGCCCAGTACGCTCATGATCGCTCCTTAATTTGCCCAGGCCAGCGGGTGTTCGTTCAAGCCCCAGTACATGCTTTTCTGCTCCATGTACTGCTGTATGCCCAGACGGCCTTTTTCACGGCCCAGGCCGCTGTCGCGCCAGCCACCGAAGGGCGTGGAGATGGAGAACTGCTTGTAGGTGTTGATCCACACGGTGCCGGCCTGCACCGCGCGGCCTATGCGCCACGCGGCCTTGTAGTCGCGCGTCCAGATGCCGGCGGCCAGCGCGTAGACGCTGTCGTTGGCCTGCTCGAGCAAGGCCTCTTCGTCATCGAAGGGCATGGCCACGAGCACGGGGCCGAAGATCTCCTGCTGGCAGATCTGGTCGTTGTTGGTCACGCCTTCGAGGATGGTCGGGCGGTAGTAGTAGCCGCGCTCGTACAGCGCTCCCTCGGGGCGATGGCCGCCGGTGCGCAACTGACCGCCTTCGGACAGGCCAAGCTGCACATAGCTCTCGATGGATTCGCGGTGCTTGGCGGTGATCAGCGGGCCCATCTGGGTGCGTTCGTCGGCCGGGTCGCCCACGCGAAGCGCGGCGGCCTTGGCGGTCAAGCGCTCCATGAAGTCGCCATAGAGCTTGCGCGCCACGAACAGGCGCGAGCCCGCTATGCAGGATTCGCCCGAGGAGCTGAAGATGCCGTAGAGCACGCCGTTGACGGCGTGGTCAAGGTCGGCGTCTTCCAGCACCATGGTGGCCGACTTGCCGCCCAGCTCCAGAGAGACGGGCATCATCTTGTCGGCCGCGATGCGGGCGATGTGCTTGCCGGTGGAGGTACCGCCGGTGAACGATACGCGCTTGACCAGCGGGTGCTTGGTGATGGCATCGCCGATCACCGAGCCGCGGCCGGGCAGTACGCTGACGATGCCCTTCGGAACACCCGCTTCCTCGCAGATCTTCGCCAGCTCCAGCGCCAGCAGCGGCGTGGCTTCGGCAGGCTTGACGACCACCGCGTTGCCGGCCGCCAGCGCGGGGGCGAGCTTTTGCGCCTCGCTGGCGATGGGCGAGTTCCACGGCGTGATGGCCGCGACCACGCCCATGGGCTCGTAGACGCTCATGGTCATGAAGTCGCCACGCGAGGGCGTGATGGTCTCTTCCATGGTCTCGCAGGCCGCCGCGAAGAACTGGAAGGTGCCGGCGGCGCTGGCCACCAGAGCGCGCGTCTCGCTGATGGGCTTGCCGTTATCGAGGCGCTGCAGCTGGGCCAAGGGCTCAGCGCGTTCGCGGATCAGCTGGGCCACGCGGTGCAACACAGCGGCGCGCTCATGGGGCTTCTTCTGGGCCCAGCCGCTGGTGCGGAAGGCGTGATCGGCCTTCTCTATGGCCTCTTGCACATCGGCCAGGCTGGGCGCGCGCAGGCGGCCCACCACTTCGCCGGTCGCGGGGTAGAGCGTGGCGGATTCGTCGCCGCCGCCAAGACGCCATTCGCCGGCGATATTGATGGGTAGCAGTTCTAGCTTGGACATGGTGAAACTCCTCACTGAGCCTTGGTGGTGGCCGGGATCTGGTCCAGCTTGTTCACCGGAGGGCCCGAGAACGTGGTCTTGAAGCTGCCGATGGCGCGCATGTCGATCTCGAGCAGGAAGGGCCCCTTCTTGCCCCAGGCACCTTCCAGCACCGCGGGCAGCTCGTCGAGATGGCTCACGCGGGCATGGGGCAGCTTGATGGAGGCGCACAGCTGTGCGTAGTCGGGCGTGTGCAGCTCCACGTAGCAGCGGCGGCCGCCGTAGGAGGCGTCCTGGATGTTCTGGATCACGCCATAGCGCTGGTCGTTCATCAGCACGATCATGGTGTCGCACTCTTCCTGCACCAGGGTGGCGAGCTCGCCGAGGTTCAGGATGAAGCCGCCGTCGCCGGCCAGGCCCAGGGTCTTGCGGCCCGAGCCGCTTTCGGCCGCGCCGATGGCCGCACCGATGGCCATCGGCATGCCCATGCCGATGCCGCCGCCCGTGGCGTGCACGCCGGCATTGGACTCGAAGAAGCGCAGTTCGCGGTTGCCCCAGGTGCTGTTGGAGACGGTCACGTCGCGCACCCAGTTGAAGTTGCGGCCCACGGCCTTCTGCAGCTGCTGCACCAGGGCGCTGTACGGACCCAGGCCGTCGCGCATGGTGGCCACGACTTCGTCGTGCACCTGGCGCAGGTCGGCCAGCAGCTCGGGATCAGCCTTGTAACCGCGCGCTTCCAGGCGGTCGGCCAGGCCGTTCAGGGCCAGGGCCGAGTCGCCGCAGACAAAGCCGTCATCCATATAGCAGCGGCCTTGCTGGGCGGCGTCCACATCGATGCGCAGCAGCGGGCGCGGCAGCTTGAGTTCGTACTTCAGCGTCTCGTTGCTGCGCAGCCGCGTTCCCACGGCCAGCATGGCATCACAGCGCTGGTAGAAGGCCTCGACGGGCTTCTGGATGTTGTAGGCGCCCAGCGATGCGGGATCGTCCTCGGGCACGATGCCGCGGCCCTGGCCGGTGCTCACGATACCGAAGCCCAGGGCCTTCAGGCGCTGCACCGCAGCGCCGGCATGGCGGGCGCCGCCGCCCAGCCACAGCAGCGGGCGCCTGGCCTTGGCCAGTTGCTCGGCCAGTGCGTCGAGCGCGGTCTCGCTGGGTGCCAGCACAGCCACCGGCAGCGGCGACAGGTCGGCGGGCATGTCTATCAGCGCCTGCTGGATGTCGATAGGAATCTCCACGCTGACCGGGCCCGTGGGGGCGGTCATCGCGGTCTGCACCGCGGCCTTGAGCGTGGACAGACAGGTCTCGGCGCTCAGCACGCGGAAGGCAGCCTTGGAGACGGACTTCAGCATGGTCAGCTGGTCCGGCGCTTCGTGGATGTACGACAGCTTCTTGTCCAGATACTGGGTCTCGATCTGGCCCGTGATGTGCAAGAGCGGCGTGCCGGCCGTATAGGCTTCCACCAGGCTGCCGGCGATATTGCCCGACGCCGGGCCGGTGCTGGTGATGCACACGCCCAGGCTGGAGGTGGAGCGCGCGCAGGCATCGGCCATATTGCCGGCGCCGGCCTCGCCGCGCGCCATCACGAAGCGCACCTTGCCGCGCGCAAACATCGCGTCGAGGATGGGCATGTTGTGAATGGAGATCACCCCGAAGGCAGCCTTCACGTCGCAATGCTCGAGGAACTCGGCAATGACGGCGCCGACGGTGATTTGATTTTGCTTAGGCATGACGAGAATGGCCTCCGGAAACGTCGATGTGGCTGCCAGTCGTGTATGACGACAGTGGCGTAGCAAGAAAGAAAATGGCGCGGGCCGCTTCGGCGGGCTTGCCAAGGCGCCCCATGGGGATGTGCTTTGTGCTTGCGAGCGCGCCGCTCCACTGCTCCCAGGTCTGGCTCTTGTCCTCGCGGGCCTCGAAGCGGCGGCGCCACTGGCCGGACTCGATCAGGCCGACCAGGATGCCGTTGACGCGCACGCCCTTGGGGGCGAACTCGGTGGCCATGGAACGCACCAGGTTCTTGAGGCCGGCGCGCGCGGCCGAGGTGGCGACCATGTGCGGCTCCGGCTGGGAGGCCAGCAGCGAGTTCACGCAGACAATGGCCGAGCCTTCGCCGCGCTCGAGCTGGGGCAGAAAGGCGCGCGTGGGATGCAGCACCGAGAAAAACTTCAGATGCAGCTCCTCGGTCCAGGCTTCATCGCTGGTGTTCTCGAAGGTCGAGACACGGCCCTGACCGGCGTTGTTGATGAGGATGGAAGCCGGGCCCAGCGCCGCTTCGCTGGCGCGCGCAAACTGCTGCACCTGCTCGGCATCAAGCACGTCGCAAGCCTGGGCGAACAGGCGCGCGCCGGCCTCGGGGTGGCGCTCCAGCAGCTGCTTGACGGCCTGCTCCAGACGCTCGGGGTTGCGGCCGCACAGGGCCACGCGGGCTCCCTGGGCCAGCAGCAGCTCCACGGTGGCCAGGCCTATGCCCGAAGAGCCGCCGGTGACGACGGCCGTGGCGTCGAGTTTGAAATCATGCATGGCCGCCTCCTGCGCGCCTTGAAGTGATGGACAGAACCTGCGCGCTGGACTGCGGCCGGTAGTTGAGCAGCTCCGACAGTTCGGTGGCCGCCGCACAGACACGCGGCACCAGCTCCGTCTGGCGCTCGAGGTCGATCTGGGCCGAGGCCAGGGTCACCCCAAGGGCTGCGATGACTCGGCCGCTGTGATCGCGCACGGGCGCCGCGATGGTGGAGATCGAGCTTTCGTAGAAACCCGCACCGGCCACATGGCCACGCTCGCGATCGGACTGAACCAGGTCGAAGAGCTCGATCACGGTCCCGGGCGTATTGGGCGAATGGCCTTCCAGTTGCTCTTCGGGATAGAGGTCGCGCAGCTCCGGCAGCGACAGGTCGGCCAGCAGGATGCGACCCAGCAGCGTGGCATGGGCGGGCAGCCGCGTGCCCACGCGCACCGAGCTGGTCAGCGGTGTCGGCGGCGTGACCTTGGCCACATAGACGATGGAGCGCCCGTCGCGCACCACGATGTTGCAGGGGAAGCGGATTTCCTCGCACAGCCGCGCGATCACGGGCTGGCCCAGCTCGGTCAGGTCCATGGAGGACAGGAACTCGAAGCCCAGACGCAGCACGGACAGGCCCAGCCGGTAGTCGTTGCCGCCCTCGGCGCGCTGCAGAAAGCCCATGCTCTCCAGCGTGTTGAGCATGCGGAACACCGTGGCGCGCGGCAGCTGCAGGCGGCGCGCCAGCTCAGGCGCGCCCAGCGTGGCATTGCCGCGGCCGAACTCCTGCAGCAGGCGCAGACCGCGCTCCAGCGCAGGCACCATGTACTTTTCGGAGCCTCCGTCGACGACGCTGTCGATCGCGCTCTCGGATGGGGAAGAACCTGACATCTCCAACTCCTCAATTCGTTGCAGGCGTGGCCAGAAGCCGGGGACGCCGAGGAAGGGCCGCCCCGCACCGAGGGTGTCGTCCCCCTTTGGGGGGCGCCGTGCAACGGGAAGGCGCGAAGCGACTCAGGGGGTAATCCATATCAGTTCATGACGAAGCCGCCGTTGACGGGCAGAACCTGGCCCGTCACAAAGCGCGCACCGTCCGACAGCAGATAGGACACGGCACCCGAGACATCCTCGGGACCTTGCTCGCGCTGCAGCGCGCGCTGGTCGATGTAGAGGCGGTGGCGATGCTCGGGCACGTACTCGGTGGCCTCGACCAGCACCAGACCCGGAGCCACGGCATTGATGGTGATGGCATCCGCGCCCAGCTCGCGCGCCATGGAGCGCGTCATGGCCATCACGGCGCCCTTGCTCGCCACATAGGCCATCAGATTGGGAGCGCCCCACATGGCAGTGTCGGAAGCCAGATTGACGATGGCACCGCGACCGCTGTCCTTGAGAGCTGCGCGGCAGGCACGGGTCATCAACCAGACGCCGCGCACATTGACGTTCATCACCTGGTCCCATTTGTCCAGGGCGATGTCGTCCATGCCCTTGCCGCCGGAGTCCGTCACGGCCGCGTTGTTGACCAGGCCGTCGAGGCCGCCGAGGGTCTTCACGGCCTGTTGTGCGCACTGTTCTATGGAAGCCGGGTTGCTGGCATCAAAGGCGACGCCGTGAGCCTCGAAGCCCATGGCGCGCAGCTTGGCAACGGCTTCGCTCAGCAATTCGGCACGCAGATCGGCCATCACGAGCTGCGCCCCCTGCTGGCACAGCGTCTGCGCAAAAGCAAAACCCAGGCCGCGCGCAGCGCCGGTCACAAGGATCCGGCGCCCAGCGAGCTGACCGGTGGAAGGCATGGTGTTGAGGGTCATCTTAAACCTTGATTGTTTCAAATATGAAATGACAATTTTTTCTTGAAACAAGTCTGCAGTTTAGTGAGCCTTCTTTTGAGTCAATACCCGGAGAAACCCGTAGTCCCCACCCCGCAGCGACACACGGGCGTAAAAAAACCGCGACAAGCGCGGTTGAAAGGAAAACGGGGCAACAGAAGGTATCCAGTCTGCAGTTGTCGGCAGGCTGGATCGAAGTCATCAATATCAATAGCTTATAGCGACCATCAATGAATAATTCCAGGCTTAAAACACTTTAAAAATAATATTTATCAATCGTTTACAGCTATCAAAAGATTAGCTAACAGCCTGCTTCTTCGCGGGCGTCAGGCGCAGAAAATCCAGCACCACGCGTTGCGCGTAGCGGCTTGCCACGGTGCGCACGAAATCCGAAAAATCCACATGGGCGCTGTCGTCCGCCCGGTCCGAGATGGTGCGCATTGCGGTAAACGGCGTGCCGTAATCCAGGCAGGTCTGGGCCACGGCAGCGCCCTCCATCTCCACGGCCAGCACGGCATGGCCGGCGGCCTCCAGATCGGCTCTGAGCTGTGCGCTGGCCTGGCGCGAGCTGACAAACTGATCGCCGCTGGCAATCAGGCCCTCATGGACGCGGGCCGAAGCATACGAGGCCACGATGCCCGAGCGCAGCGCCGAGTCGGCGGCCTGCACCAGTCGATCCGTCGCCGCCTCGTCGCAGGCCAGGGTGCTGCAGCCGTAGCCGGGCAACTGCCAGCGCGGAAAGATCGGCGAGGCATCCATGTCATGCTGTAAAAAACTCCGCGCGATCACCACATCGCCCACGTTCACGTCCGCGCCGATGCCGCCGGCCACTCCGGTGAACAGAATGCCGCGCACGCCAAAGCGCTCGATCAGCGCGGCGGTGGTGGTGGCGGCGGCCACCTTGCCTATGCCCGACAGCGCACACACCACCTCGTGCCCGTGCAGCCGGCCCAGCCAGAAGTCGCGCCCGGCATGGCGCAGGCACTGCATGTCCTGCATGGCGTCGACCAGGCCGTGTTGTTCTTCGGCAAGAGCGCTGAGAATGGCAAGCGTCATGGATGGGGATACTCCGAACATGGGCCTCTAGGCCCTGGTGAAAGCACAAAAGAAAGCACAAAAGCGGCACTGGGCCGCTTTTGTGGGAAGCGCAAGAGGCGCGATTAGAGCATGACGGTTTACTGCGCCACGATATTGTGGCTCTTGACCACGGGCGCCCACAGCGCGGTCTCCTTGCGGATCAGCTCGCCAAAGGCATCGCCCTTGACCACCCAGGGGGTCATGCCCTGGGCCTTGAGCTGGTTCTGCGCGGCCTGGGTCTTCATGACCTTGTCGATGTCCTCGGCCAGCTGCTTGACCACTTCGGGCGGTGTGTTCTTCGGAGCCAGCACGCCATACCAGGACGAAACGGCAATACCCGGAACACCGGCCTCGGCCAGTGTCGGCACATTGGGCAGGAAGCTCGAGCGCGTGGCATCGGTCACGGCCAGGGCGCGCAGCTTGCCCGACTGCACATGGGGCAGCACGGTGGGCATGTTGGCGATCAGCATGGGGATGGTACCGCCCAGGGCATCGTTCAGGCCCTGCCCCGAGCCCTTGTAGGCCACGTGCATGATGTCGGCACCCGACTTGTCCTTGAACAACTCGCCGGCCAGGTGCAGGCTGGAGCCCACGCCGGGCGAGGCATAGCTGATGGAGTTGGGCTTGGCCTTGGACAGTGCCACCAGCTCCTGGATGGTCTTGGCCGGAACCTGGGGATTGACGACGATGACATTGGCCGCACGCCCCATGGAGGCCACGGGCACGAAGTCGCCGAACACGTTGTAGGGCAGCTTGGGCATCAGCGTGGGATTGATGGTCAGATTGCCCTGAGGCACGACCAGCAAGGTATGGCCATCGGGCTTGGCGCGCTTGACCATGTCGATGCCGATATTGCCGTTGGCACCGGGGCGGTTGTCGACGATGGAGGCCTGCTTGTACTCCTCAGTCAGGCCCGTGGCCAGGATGCGGGACAGGATATCCACCGCGCCGCCGGCGGGGAACGGCGCAATGATGGTGAACTGACCGCTGGACAGCTGTTCGGCGGCACTGGCAGCGAAGGCCGGGGACATGGCGGCGGGGAGCGCAGCGGTGCAGGCCAGCGCCAGGCAGGACTTGAGGAAGGCGGAACGTTGCATGGTCTTGTCTCCTGGGAGAACGGAAATTTCAAAAAGGCTAAAGGCCGACGCGCCTCAGGCTTGATGCAGCGCAAAGACCGGCGGGCAAAGACATGACACCATGAATGCCATGCTCAGATGGGCGGTGCTTGCGCGCACTTTTGCAAACACGCAAGCAAGACCGATGCCACCGGCACGGCACATGGCTGGGACGGGTCAGTACCGGGTTAGATGGCCAGGGAAGCCACGTTGTTGAGCACGGCGCGCACCACGCTGTACACGGTCAGCGCCGAGGTCTTGGGATTGGCCGCCAGAGGCTTGCCGCGCATGGTCAGTTCCATGGCGCCGAAAGCACCCCGCGCCTCGACCTGGTGCACGTTCTCCTGAACGGCAGGATCGGCAAACAGACGCACCATGGTCTTGTCCAGGCCCAGGCCCGCCAGCGACAGCGTGGCCGCCACATTGGCATTCTTGGGATAGAGCTGGGCCGCCTCGCGGGCCGTGCCTTCAAAGATGCAAAAGGCTTCGGTCAAGGCCTCCAGATCGCAGACCTGCTCGGCCGGGGTGCCGCTCCAGGCCTTGGGCGGTTTGCGGCCCGTATAGAGCACCGTCTCCAGGCCGCCGACACGCGCCGCAGCCAGGGCATCAATGCCACCGATGGCGCCCGACAATAGCTGGGCCTGCGTCTTGCCGGCCTCGGCCGCAGCCTGTACGCGATCGGCCATGCCCGGTGCGCTCAAGGCACCTATGGATGCGATGACCGCAGGAATGCCACGCGCAAGCGCCGGCAGCACATGCTCCTCGATGGCTGCATGACCCGCGCATTCCACGAGAAGATCCGGCACCGCATCGCCGGGCAGGGCCTGCAGCAGTTGCGCCTGTGGCGCCAGGCGGGCAGCCGTCTCGCGCACGGCTGGCGTGATCTCGGGAACCAGTACCCAGCCCACCTGCAACCGGGTATCTCCGCTCAAAAGCTCCAGCACACTGGAGCCAATCGCGCCGCAGCCAATCAAAGCAATATTTTTCATCTCTAGCCTCCTGAAAAATGCGCTGGCCCGGCGTGATCGGGGTCAGCGCAAATGGTCCGGGTGCTGCTGGCGCAAATGAGCGGACAGAGTCTCTGCCGCCTGCTGCACCTTCTGCACCCAGAGCTGGGTTTTTTCGGGCCCCAGCTCGGTAAACGGAATGGCCATGGCCAGCCCCGCAACCACCCGCCCGTCTGCGGCGCGCACCGGCGCTGCAATACTCGAAACGCCAGGCTCGTAAAAGCCCTCGCCCATGGCATAACCACGCTCGCGATCCTCAGCCAGCAGGCGCAGCAGCTCGTCGATATTGCGCGGCGTGCTCTCGGAGAACTGGGGCAGTTCCTCGCCGCCAAACACCGAGCGCAGCTGCGCGCCGTCCATGTCATGCAACAGGGCTCGTCCCAGCACCGTCGCATGCGCCGGCAGACGCGAACCCACGCGCACAGCGCCCTGGAATGCTCCGGACGGGGTGACGCGTGCCACATAGACCACGGAAGTGCCGTCGCGCAATGCAAGATTGCTGGTCATGCCCAGCTCATCGCACAAGGCCTGCAGCACAGGCTCGGCCAGTTGCGCCAGCGGCTGAGTGGACAGGTAGTCATAGCCCAGGCGCAGCACGGCCAGACCGAGCCGGTATTCGGTGCCGCTGCGCTGCAGATACCCCGAGTTTTCAAGCGTGGTCAACATGCGAAACACCGTGGAGCGCGGCAGCTCGAGGCTGCGCGCCAGCTCGGGTGCGCTCCAGACCGGTTGCGCCGGGCCAAAGCAGGCCAGCAGGCGCAGTCCTCGGTCCAGAGCGGGCACGGTGTAACGGTCTTGTTCGTTGGTTGAAATCTCGGAGGTTTCGCTCATAGCAATCAGCTGGTATTGGGGCAATAGCTTTGGTTCAACAAAGATGCCAGCCTATGCGCGACCTCCATTGGTTGTTCCACGGGTGAAGCATGACCGGCAGCCGCAAGCGTACCGTAGTGCGCGCCCAGCAGTTCGGACCAGGACTTGCAAGCTGCAGGTGTAGTCACCACATCGTGCTCGCCGACCCAAACCTCGACCGGCATGCCAAGCCTGCCCCGTGCCTGTGCCAGATCGCTGCCGCAAAGCAGCTCGACCGCCTGCGCATAGCCCTGCGGCTGCATGCGCGCCGTATTCCAGCGCACCCATGCACGCACGGCTTCAGGAGCCTCGGAGGACACCAGGCGCTGATCGATGACGGCCGCCAGACCGGCGACGCCCTTCTCGGCCAGAGCCGCCAGGCGGCCCTCGCGTACCTTGGCCTGCTGCTCGGCCTTGGCTGGGGCGCCGTAGCCGCCCGCCGGGCTGATGAGCACCAGTTGCTCGACCAGCCCGGGGGCCGCCGTGACTGCCAGCCTGGCCGCCATCAGGGCGCCCAGCGAGTGCCCGACCAGGATGCAGCGGCGCACGCCCAGCACAAGCAGCGACTGAGCCAGCGCCTGTGCATAGTCGGCATCGGCAGGCGCGGCTGACGCCAGCGGCGTCGACACACCATAGCCGGGAGCATCCCAGGCCAGAACGCGCACTCTGTCAGCCAGCTGCAGCGCCACATCCAACCAGGATGCTGCCCCGGAGCTGATGCCATGCAGCAGCACCACCGCAAAGTCGGAGCTGGCATCGCCAGCCTCGCGCCAGGCGATCTGGGCCTTCTGCGGAAGCTTCACCAGCCGCTCGGGAAAACCGGTCTGCAGCAGCTGTTGTTTCAGCGACAGCAAATCCTCGTGCATGACAAAGCTCAGCGCTTGATCTTGGCCAGAGGGTGCTCGGGCGGATAGGTCGGGGTGACAGGCTTTTTGGCGCCCAGCATCACGCACATCAGCGCATCTTCATCACCGACATTGATCTCTTCGCGGTACACGCCGGGCGGCACCGAAACCACATCGCGATCGGTCAGGATGGTCTCGAAACGCTCGCCGTCCTTTTCCAGCACCAGCTTGAGCTTGCCGCGCATCACGAAGAACACTTCTTCCACATCGGTGTGCAGATGCGAAGGGCCTTCATGGCCGGCGGGAATCACCATGGTGGAGAAGGTGAAGTTTTCCGACGGAATGGTGTTGCTGTCGGAGGCCACGCCCGTGCCGCCCGTGCCGATGTAACGCATCTGGCCGCGGCGGTATTTGGGATCAAAGTCGGCCTGGAACTTCAGGGCATCGAAGTCGTACTTGCGCGTGGCAAAGCGCGCAATGCGTGTGCTCATCCAGTCTTCAAAGCTGGAGCCTTCGGGGCGATCCCAAGTACGGGCGCTGTTGTCTTGTGCGATCTCGCTCATATGTCTCTCCTGAAACCGTTGGTGAACACAAAAAGCGACCTGCTTTTTGTTTTACTAATAAAACCAGGTTCATTTGGCGAAACAATTATAAGAAGACTTGCCCGATATCAACAAGCACATTTCCTTGTTGCTGCGGTGGAGACAGGTATCGGTGTGGCGTTTTTCCCCGCCCACACAGGCACGGGCCTGAAAACAGGCATAAAAAAAGGAGCGCCAAGCGCTCCTGTGAACTCGCCTTGAAGGACAAGATGAAAAACTCTCAGGCGTCGCGCAGCTCCCTGCGCAGGATCTTGCCCACGGGAGTCTTTGGCAGATCGGTGCGAAAGACGATGTGGCGCGGACGCTTGTAGCCGGTCAGATTGGCATGGCAGTAGTCGCGGATGGCCTGCTCCGTCAATGCCGGATCTTTTTTGACGACGACGAGCTTGATGGCCTCGCCGGACTTTTCGTCGGGTACGCCGACCACCGCGCACTCCAGCACGCCGGGGCAGTTGGAGACCACGTCCTCGACCTCGTTGGGGTAGACATTGAAGCCGCTGACGATGACCATGTCTTTCTTGCGATCCACGATCTTCACAAAGCCGCGCTCGTCCATGGTGCCGATGTCGCCGGTGAGGAAGTAGCCATCGGCCGTCATGACCTTGGCGGTCTCGTCGGGGCGCTGCCAGTAACCGGCCATGACCTGCGGGCCCAGCACGGCGACTTCACCGGGCAGACCCGGCTCGCTCACGTCCTGGCCGTCGCTGCCGACCAGCTTCACATAGGTGCTGGGCAGGGGCACACCTATGGTGCCCGAGTAAGCCGTGGCCGTGACCGGATTGCAGGTCACCGAGGGGCTGGTCTCCGAGAGGCCGTAACCCTCGCAGATGGGGCAGCCGGTCTTCTTGAGCCACAGCTCGGCCACGGCACTCTGCACGGCCATGCCGCCGCCCACCGAGACCTTGAGATGGCTCCAATCCACGGTGCCGAAGTCGGGGTGGTTGGCCAGTCCGTTGAACAAGGTGTTCACGGCCGGAAAGCTGTGGAAACGGTGCCTGGACAGCTCCTTGAGCGTGGCCTTGAGATCGCGCGGATTGGGGATCAGCACGGTCTTGCCGCCGGTACGCATGGCCAGCATCATGTTCACCGTGAACGCGAAGATGTGATAGAGCGGCAGCGCGCAGATGCTGGTGGGCTGCTCACCTGCCGGCACCTTCTTCATGGCCGGCTCGTTCCAGGCTTCGGACTGCAGCACGTTGGCAATGATGTTCCTGTGCAGCAGCACGGCCCCCTTGCTCACGCCCGTGGTGCCGCCCGTGTATTGCAGCAGTGCCATGTCGTCTGCCTTGAGCACCGGTGCGTTCAAGGTCGCACCACGCCCCTTGGCCAGCGCGTCCTTGAAGCGCACGGCACCGGGCAGACTGAAGGGCGGCACCAGCTTCTTGACGGAGCGCACCACGTAATTGACCAGCATGCCCTTCAAAAGGCCCAGCTCGTCGCCCATGGCACAGAGCACGATGTGCTGCACGGCGCTGCCATGCATGCCGTCCTGCAGCGTCTTGGCGAAGTTCTCGATGATGACGATGGCCTTGGCGCCCGAGTCCTTGAGCTGATGCTCGAGCTCACGCGCCGTGTAGAGCGGATTGACGTTGACCAGTACATAGCCGGCACGCAGCACCCCGGCCACGGCCACCGGATACTGGGGAATATTGGGCATCATCAGCGCCACGCGGTCGCCGCGCTGCAGCCCCAGGCTTTGCAGATAGGCGGCAAAGAGCTTGCTCTGCGCATCGACCTGGGCGAAGGTCAGCTCCTTGCCCATGAAGGAATAGGCCACCTTGTCGGCATGCTTGGCAAATGCCTCTTCCATCAAGGCCACCAGCGATGGATACTGCGACGCATCGATGTCCGCAGGAACTCCCTCTGGATATGCATTCAGCCAAGGACGGTCACTCATTCTTCTGTCTCCGTGTCTTATCGTCTGATCCGGCCATTGTGATAAAAAGCACGGTCGTTCGATACTGTAGTAACCCTAGGAAACAAGCCGGGTCACCTTGGTAACAGAAGTCAAAACCCATGAAAAAAGCCCGCAGGCACCAGGCCGCGGGCTTTGAGTGTTTCCAGCCTCCAGCGCTTACTGGTAAAGCGCTGACAGCTATCAAACCTGAGTTTACTTGACCAGCTGGGCCAGATCGCCGGCGGCGTACTTCTTGGCCATTTGCTCCAGGCTATAGCCCTTGATCTTGGCGCCCTGGCCTTCGCAGCCGAACTCGATGTAGCGGGCCTTGCAGACTTGCTTGGCCGCTTCGCGGGCAGGCTTGAGCCATTCGCGGGCGTCGAACTTGTCGGGATTCTCGGCCAGGAACTTGCGCACGGCGCCGGTCATCGCCAGACGGATGTCGGTGTCGATATTGATCTTGCGCACGCCGTACTTGATGGCTTCCTGGATCTCTTCCACGGGCACGCCATAGGTTTCCTTCATCTTGCCGCCGTACTGGTTGATGATGGCCAGCAGCTCCTGGGGCACGGAGGAGGAACCATGCATCACCAGATGGGTGTTGGGAATGCGGGCGTGGATTTCCTTGACGCGCGAGATCGCCAGGATGTCGCCTGTGGGCTTGCGGCTGAACTTGTAGGCGCCGTGGCTGGTGCCGATGGCGATCGCCAGTGCGTCCAGCTGGGTGGCCTTGACGAACACGGCGGCTTCTTCGGGGTCGGTCAGCATCTGGCTGTGGTCCAGCTTGCCCTCGGCACCGATGCCGTCTTCTTCGCCGGCTTCGCCGGTTTCCAGGTTGCCCAGGCAGCCCAGCTCGCCTTCCACGGTGGCGCCGATCTGGTGGGCCATGGCCACCACCTTCTGAGTCACGTCCACGTTGTAGTCGAAGGACGAAGGGGTCTTGCCGTCGCTCATCAGCGAGCCGTCCATCATCACCGAGCCGAAGCCCAGGTTCAGCGCGCCCTGGCAGACTTCAGGCGTGGTGCCGTGGTCCTGGTGCATCACCAGGGGGATGTGGGGATACATCTCGGCAGCCGCCTGGATCAGGTGCTTGATGAAGGGCTCACCGGCGTACTTGCGGGCACCGGCGCTGGCCTGCAGGATCACGGGCGCGCCGACTTCGTCAGCCGCCGACATCACGGCCTGGACCTGCTCCAGGTTGTTCACGTTGAAGGCGGGGATGCCATAGCCGTTTTCAGCAGCATGGTCCAGCATTTCGCGCATCGAGATCAAAGGCATGGTGGGTTCCGTTCAAAGTTTTGAGAGGCAACGCCCCCGGCGATGAATCACTGCAGTGCGCCGCACGACAGCTGTGGCCCGGGGAAAGACCAGCGGCCACGCTTCGGTAACCGCTTAGTAACCGGGTATTTTAACCGGCTAGCGGTAATTCCATGCGATAGCAGGTGGTGAAGCCTTGCGGCGCCTCGGCCACCATGAAGCGCCCGCCATGGGCCTGCATGACACGGCTGACGATTTCATGGCCCAGATGCAGGCTGTCCACGGGCGGCACATGGTCCGGTGCGGCATCACGTCGGCCGTCATCGCAGACCTGCACCCAGGCCCGTTCCTGGACGCTGTCAAGGCCGGCCTGCACCTCGATCTGCGTGCCTGTCGGCGTGTGACGCACGGCGTTTTCCACCAGATTGCGCAGTGCCGAATCGAGCAGCAGCGCATTGCCGCGCACTGGCAGCTCCTGCGGGGCCTCCACGGAGATCATGTCTTCACACTGCCAGGCATGCTGGGCCTGCGCCGCCGCCACATTGCGCACCACATCGGCCCAGTTCACGGTCTGCAAAGGGGCATCCAGCATGCCGCGTCCAGCCCGGGCCAGGGTCAGCAACTGATCGAGCACATGGCCGGCATGCAGGGCGTCCCGGCCGATGCGCTGCAGCGCGGCCTGCATGACAGCGGTATCGGTCTGCCCCTCCGACTTCAGCGCCTGGGCCTGCAAAGCGATGGAGGCCAGCGGCGTGCGCAGCTCATGGGCCACTTCATTGGCCAGATTGCGCTCGCGCTCCAATGCCTCCTGCTGGCGGTCGAGCAAGGTGTTGATCGAGCTGACCATGGGCGAGAGCTCGCGCGGCACATGGGCATCGGAGAGGCGCTGGTCACGACCCAGATCCAGCGCCTCCACGCGTTGCGTGAGCTGATTGAGAGGACGCATGCCTCGGCGCATGGCCACACCCAGCGCAATCACGATCACCGGCAGCAGCCAGAAACCCGGCTCTATCATCTGCATGGCGATGTCGTCGGCCAGACTGTCGCGCTCGGCCAGGTCGATCATCACCGTGACCTTGGCGGTTTTGTCGTGGCTCCACTGGGTATAACTGCGCCAGGCCTTGCGTTCATCCGCACCAATCGTGGCAAAGCCCTGCTCGATGTCGAAATCCGGCAAAGGCGCCTGTCCGGTGCGCGAGATCAGCAGTCCTTGCGCATTCCAGAGCACCACGCTCAGCGACTCCTGATAGTCGTGGGCGTGCAGGCCTGCAGGCGGCTGGACAGCCGTGGTCTGTCCGACCGGCACATCGTCCTGCACATGCCAGTTCAAGGTCAGCGCAGCCACTCCTGCCAAGTGTCCGTCGGTCAGTTCATCGGCCTCGTGCACTCCGGTCTGGTAGCCCCAGATGACGAAGCTGCCCCAGACCAGCGCCAGCGCGCCCAACATCCAGGCCAGCAGATTCAGCTGTAGCGAGCTGCGGCGCATGCCGGTTTGCGGCATGGCCTTCACTCCTGCTCCTGCGGCATGAAGTAGCCCACGCCGCGCATGGTCACAATGATCTTCTGGCCCAGCTTCTTGCGAAGATGGTGGACATAAACCTCCACAGCATTGCTCTCCACCGTATCGCCCCAGCTGTAGAGATGCTCCTCGATTTGCGGGCGCGACAGCACCCGCCCGCGCGCCAGCAACAAGGCCCAGAGCACGGCAAATTCGCGCGGCGAAACCTCCACCTTCTGCCCCGCCTGCCGGATGGTGCGGGCAGCCGGGTCCACCTCCAGATCCGCATGGCGGATCACCGGCGATGCCTGACCGGCCGCGCGGCGCATCATGGCGCGCAAGCGGGCCTCGAGCTCGTCCATGTCAAAGGGTTTGACCAGATAGTCATCGGCCCCCAGATTGAGCCCCGCGACCCGGTCCTGCACCTGATCGCGTGCCGTGAGGATCAGCACCGGCGTGGCCGGATCGGGCAGTTGCGGCACACCGGGCCGTCCTGTCTGCAGGCGCAGGCGGCGCACGACCTCGCTGCCATCACCGTCGGGCAGACCCAGGTCCAGCAACACGGCATCGAAGCGCTCGGCACTCAGGGCATGCCAGGCCTCGGCCACGCTGGCGCACACGTCCACCGCATAGCCGCGCTGCATGAGATTGGTTCGCAGCCCTGCTGCAATGCCTTCGTTGTCTTCGACCACCAGAATTCGCATGCACGCATTGTGCGCGGCAATTCGCCATCCGCTCAACTGGCTGGTCAACGCCGACACCCACCTCCCCTGATCGCGCATGGGCTTGACATCCGCAAGCCAGCATTTCGCTTTAACATCGGCCACCTTTTATTGCCGCAATCTGCCGCAGCGCCTTCATGTTCTTCTTCGATCCATTTCTGTTTGCGCTGTTCAATGCCGATGCCCAGACGCACTGGTTCAGCATCCAGCTGGCACGTGCACTCTCGGCCTGGTTGCCCAATCTCAGCGGCATTCTTGTCCTCATCGCCCTGGTGTTCGGCTCACCGGCAACACGCCGCACCATGTTGATGCTGCTGCTGTCCATGGCCACGGCCTGGCTGATCGCCAGACTCATACGCTGGGGCTTCCCGGCTCCGCGCCCGTTCCAGCTCAATCTGGGCACGCTATGGATTCAGCATGGCGGACGTGCCGGCTTTCCCAGCCTGCATGCCAGCGGAGCCTTTGCCCTGGCGATGGCCCTCAGCCTGGGCGCAACCCGCCACCGCAAACCGCTGGTCTGGCTGGCCTGGATAGCCGCCATCGGCATCGCCTGGAGCCGCGTCCATTTGGGGGTGCACTTTGCGTCCGATCTGATGGCCGGCGCGCTGGTAGGCATCAGCGGCGCACTCATCGTCTGGCATATTGCCTTCCAGCTGCGCCGTCGCCGTCATCTGCGCGTCGTGCCGCATCTCAAGCGCCTGCGCAGCGCATGGGCGGCCCAGGGCTGAGCCTGCTCTTAAGCGCTTGTTAAGAAGCGCTTTCTATTGTGGCGGCCATGAAGTCGTCCGCCCCCTCGCTCCCCCTCCCGCCTCTTCGCCAAGCCTCCGCTCCAGCCCTGCTGAGCTGGACTGTCATTGCCCTGAGCTGCGTGCTGGCCTGGGACATGAGCAGCCTGGACATGCCCATGGCACACTGGTTTGGCAGCAGCCAGGGCTTTGCCCTGCAGAACGACTGGTTCATGGTCAACATTGCCCATGAAGGTGCGCGCAAACTGGCCTGGGCCATCGTCATGGGGCTGAGCCTGATGATCTGGTGGCCTATCGGCTGGATGCGAAAAGTGTCTTACCCACGCCGGATACAACTGGTGGTGGGCGCACTGGTCTCGCTCATCATCATGGCGCTGATGAAACGCATCAGCGTGACCAGTTGCCCCTGGGACCTCGCCGACTTCGGCGGTGTAGGCCACTATGTCTCGCACTGGGCCTGGGGTGTCATAGATGGCGGCGGCGGCCACTGCTTTCCGGCCGGTCACGCCTCGGCGGGCTTTGCCTTCATCAGCGGCTACTTCGCGCTGCGCCACGACCTGCCGCGCGCAGCGCGCCTGTGGCTTGCCGCGGCTCTGCTTGCGGGTTTTGCCCTGGGCCTGGCGCAGCAGATGCGCGGTGCCCACTTCATGAGCCACACGCTGTGGACCGCCTGGCTGTGCTGGACGGCAAGCTGGTTTTGCGATCTGCTGACCACCCGCCGCCTGGCGCACCAGGTACCGGCGGATGCAGCCCTTTCTCCCGACGAGCTGCTTGCCCAGGACTGAGCCCAGCACACACGCAAAGGTCATTCATGCTGCTTTTCGATGCCCCCGTATTTCACTTTCTGAATGCCAACACCCAGAGCCCGCTGTGGTGGATTCAGGCCTCGCGCTTCGCCTCCAACTGGTTGCCCGGACTGTGCGCCCTGCCCGTGATTGCCGCCATGCTGGCGCTTGGCAAGGGCTGGCGGCGCAGCCTGCAACTGGCCTTGCTGTCCATGGCATGTGCCTGGGTGACCTGCCGTCTGATTCGCTGGGGCTTTCCCATGCCCAGGCCGGCGCAACTGGGCATGGGCATGCAGTGGATATCACATGGTGCCAGCGCCAGCTTTCCCAGCATGCACGCCGCCGGCGCCTTTGCCCTGGCTCAGGGCGTCAACCTGGGCGTGGGCAGACATCAGCGCTGGCTGGTTGTTGTCGCATGGCTTCTCGCCACCAGCGTGGCACTGAGCCGCGTGGTGCTGGGCGTGCATTTCCCGTCGGACGTTCTGGCCGGCATGCTGGTCGGTACCGCCAGCGCCGTGCTGGTCTGGCGCAGCGCCCTGCAGATTAAACAAGCCCGTCGTCACCAACAGCTCAAGCGCCGCCTGCAACCCCAGCTCGGCTGATTCACGCCATCAAAAAAGAAAGCTGCCAGCGCTTATGCATAAAGCGCTGGCAGCTTTTTTGATGAGGCATGCTTCAAGTCAGAGGCATCGAGCAAGAGCCGCCTCGCAGCGAAGATGCCGTCCCCCCTCGGGGGGACGCGGCATAGCCGCCCAGGGGCTCACTCCACCCTGCAGATCTTGAGCATATTGGTACCACCGGGCTGGCCCATGGGCTCGCCGCAGGTGATGGCGTAGACATCGCCGGACTGCACGATGCCGCGGGCCAGCAAATGGCCCTTGGCCTGATCCAGCGCCATGTCGCGCTCGGCGCTGGTGTCCATCAGCAGAGGGCGCACGTTGCGGTACAGCGCCATCTTGCGCTGCGTGGCCAGCTTGGGTGTCAGAGCGTAGATGGGAATATGGATGCGATGACGGCTCATCCACAGCGCGGTCGAGCCGGAGTCCGTCAGCGCCACGATGGCCTTGGCACCCAGATGATGAGCGGTGAACAGCGCGCCGATGGCGATGGCCTGGTCGGTACGCTTGAACTGGCTGTTGCTGAAGTCGGCATCCTTGACGCGGTCTTCGGCCGCTTCCGCTGCGGCGCAGATGGCTGCCATTTCACGCACTGTTTCCAGCGGGTACTTGCCGGCAGCGGTTTCGGCGCTCAGCATCACGGCATCGGTGCCATCCAGCACGGCATTGGCCACGTCGCTCACTTCGGCACGGGTGGGCACGGGGTTGGTGATCATGGACTCCATCATCTGGGTCGCGGTGATCACCACCTTGTCCATGTCGCGCGCCATGCGGATCATCTTCTTTTGCAGCGCGGGCACGGCGGCATTGCCCACTTCCACGGCCAGATCGCCACGGGCAACCATGATGCCGTCGGAGACCTTGAGAATCTCTTCCAGGCGCGGAATGGCCTCGGCACGCTCGATCTTGGCGATCAGGCCGGGCTTGTGGCCGTACTGGGCAGCGGCCACATTGCACAGCTGGCGCGCCATTTCCATGTCGGTGGCGTTCTTGGGGAAGCTCACGGCCACGTAGTCGGCCTGGAAGGACATCGCGGTCTTGATGTCTTCCATGTCCTTGGCGGTCAGTGCGGGAGCCGTCAGGCCGCCACCTTGCTTGTTGATGCCCTTGTTGTTGGACAGCTCGCCACCCAGCTTGACGACGGTGTGTACCTCTTCACCGCGCACCGCGTCCACGGTCAGCACGATCAGGCCGTCGTTGAGCAGCAGCACATCGCCGGCCTTCACGTCACGGGGCAGCTCCTTGTAATCAAGGCCCACGCCGTTGATGTCGCCCAGTTCGGTGCGCGATGCATCGAGCACGAAGCGCTCGCCGGGCTCGAGCATGACCTTGCCCTCGGCAAACTTGCCGACGCGGATCTTGGGACCCTGCAGGTCGGCCATGATGGCCACTTCGCGGCCTGCACGCTGGGCAGCCTCGCGCACCATGGTGGCACGGTCGATATGGTCCTGCGCCTTGCCATGGCTGAAGTTCAGGCGCACGACGTTCACGCCTTCGCGCACCATTTGTTCAAGCAGTTGCGGATCGCTGGAAGCGGGGCCCAGTGTGGCGACGATCTTGGTAGCACGACTCACTTGCATGAAATGTCTCTCTCGCGATGGAATGTAATCGGGTTTCAATTCTGGCACGAATGCGGTTACATGACTGCATCTTGCACGCTGCTGCCGCACCCGACAAGCCAGCCAAAGGGCCGCAAAAACAGTAGCTGTCTACGCATGTCAATTAACGAACTCAGGTCATATCAAGCATGAAATGTTTATATTTCAATCGCTTGCAGCTACTGATTCAGAAGCATAAGAGCGAAACTCGCGCCCGAATCGGCGCGCCTGCTGCAGCGCATCAAAGACCGCGTCGAAACAGTTTTGCCCGGCAGGTTCAAATGTGCAGGCCTCAGATCAGCCCGTGCGAGAGCAGATAGGTCACCACATGCGTGAGCATGGCGGCCTCGAGTCCGTAGCGCCAGAACATGATGCCCGCCAGCAACCCATAGACGCTTTCACACACCAACAGCTGCAGTACGACCGGCACCGGCAACTCGCCGACCACGGTCCAGCCCAGAAATACCGGAATGCAGCCGGACAGCAAGGCAGCCAATGCAATCGCCGCCCAGCCCAGCCGCCAGTCCGGGCGCTGCCTGGGGCTGCCGAAGGCCTTCCACAACATCCACATCACGCCGGTCAGCATGCCAAGACGCAATAGCAACTCTTCGGTAATCGCGCCGTAGAGCAGCTTGGGCCATAGCGGCAGGCCGTAGGCCGGGTCCACAAAAGACATGCTTTCGGGCCAGACCACGGCCAACGTCACCAGCCAGGCGGCACCGATCACGCCGCCCGCCACGCCGGGCAGGCTCAGCACGCGCACGCCGCGCCATGGCATGCGTCCCTCGGCCACGGCATGAATCAATGGTGCGCTCAAGCCCAGCCTCGGGCCCAGCCGGACCCCGAGGCCCACGCTCAGCGCCAGCAGGACGCTCAACCCCGCCGTCGCGGCCCAGCCGACCACAATGTCGGAGCCGCCACTGGCCAGAGCGGCCAGCCAGGCCGGCGGCGTCGTCCAGGCCAGCGCCACCACGCCTGGCAGACCCAGCAACCAAAGCAGCATGCCCATGCGCGCGGCAGACTGTGGCCTGGCCGCAGCGCGATGAGACAGGTGGGCAAAGGTCTGCGGCATGTTGAACCCTGGCTCAGGCCTCTCAGTCACGCATCAACGCTTCGATCTCGTCGGCCTTGACCGGCACGCCGCGGGTGATGAGCTCGCAGCCGGTCTCGGTGACGATGGCATCGTCCTCGATGCGGATACCGATGTTGTGGAACTGCTCGGGCACGCCGGGTGCAGGACGCACATAGATGCCCGGCTCTACCGTCGTGACCATGCCGGGGCGCAGGATGCGGCTGGGGCGATTGGCAATGGTTTCGCCCGAGATCGGGTCCTTGCGCTCGCTGATCACGCCCAGCTCGCTGGGTTCCACATAGCTGCCGCAGTCATGCACATCCATGCCCAGCCAGTGGCCGGTGCGGTGCATGTAGAACTGGAAGTAGGCACGCGACTCGATCACATCCTCGGCCGTACCGTACTTGGTACGGTCCAGCAGTCCCAGGTCCAGCATGCCCTGGGCCAGCACAGCGACGGTGGCATCATGCGGGTCGTTGAAGCGATTGCCGGCCCTGGTGACGGCGATCGCCGCTTCCTGGCTGGCCAGCACCAGGTCGTACAGCGCACGCTGCGCCCCGCTGAACTTGCCGTCGGCCGGGAAGGTGCGCGTGATGTCACTGGCATAACCATCCAGTTCACAGCCCGAATCGATCAGCACCAGCTCGCCCGCGCGCACCGGAGCCTTGTCGGCCTGATAGTGCAGCACGCAGGCATTGGCACCGGCTGCCACGATGGAGCCGTAGGCCACGTACTGCGAGCCATGCTGGCGGAATTCGTGCAGCAGCTCGGCGTCCAGATGGTATTCGCGCACCTCCTCGCCATTGCGGATCATGCGGGCCGAGCGCTGCATGGCACGCACATGGGCCTGGGCACTGATCTGCGCGGCGCGGCGCATGATGTCCTGCTCATGCAGGTCCTTGACCAGACGCATCTCGTCGAGCAGCGCACAGGCATCGCCCTGCTGTGTGGGGCAGAGCACGCCAAAACGCGAGCGGGCGCGCACCTGGCTGAGCCAGCCTTCGACCTGTTCGGCCAGGCCCTTGTGGGTGGCAAAGGGGAACCAGACGCGCTCACGGTTTTCCAGCAGGCGCGGCAGGCGGGAATTGATTTCATCGCTGGAGAAGGCCTGAGCCATGCCCAGCTTGGTCTTGGCCGCCTCGGGGCCCAGGCGATAGCCGGTCCAGACCTCGCGCTCCAGATCCTTGGGCTGACAGAACAGCACGCTCTTGCCGTCGCTGGTCAGCACCAGGCAGGCATTGGGCTCGGAAAAGCCCGTGAGGTAGTAGAAGTAGCTGTCGTGGCGATACAGATACTCGGTATCGCGGTTGCGATGCAGCTCGGGAGCCGTAGGGATGATGGCGACACCGCCGTCGCCCAACTGGGCGGCCAAGCGTGCGCGGCGTTGGGCATATACAGAAGTCATGGGCATATCGTAATGCTGGCCGGGCATCTGTACATCAGCTTACATCTGCGGATGTCAGCTATTGCGCTCCTGCCCTTATGTCGGTCTGAATCCCGGTGGCCAGCAGCGCCATCGCATCACCGGGCACCAGGGCCTCGGGCTGACTCGCGCGCCAGCCCGACCAGAGCAGGCTTGCCCCGGACAGAATCAGCAGGCCGCAGACCAGCCATTCCACCAGCCTTTTGGGCCAGGCGGGCGGATGTCTGGCACTCCACCAGGTCACGCCCGTGACGACAGGAAAGGCCAGTGCCGTCCAGCCCATGACCGCCCAGTTCAGTTGCCCCTCCACAGCCACCATGGCAGCGCGCAGCAAGGAGCAGGAGACAAACATGGCAAACAGGCAATGGCGCACCAGCATGCGATCCAGCGGCTGGCGGTAGAGGTGATAGACCATGGGCGGGCCGGGCGTGGCAAACAAACCGCCGAGCAGCCCCGACGACACGCCGGCCACCCACATCGAGACAGGGCCCGAGGGCTGGTCCAGCGCCTTCTTCTGCATCAGCAGCAACATGGCGCACAGCACGATCACCAGGCCCAGCAGCATGCGCAGGCCGTTGAGCGTATTGCCGCTGAGCCAGTGCAGCAGCAGCACCCCGCCGACCACGCCCAGCACGCTGCTGATGAGCATGGGCTTGAGCATGACCCAGTCCGGCTCGAAGCGGTAGGCGCGCATATAGCTGATGCCGTTGATGATGGACAGCAGACAGGCCACATTGGCCGCATCGGCAATATTCATCAGGCCCGTGGCCCCTGCCACGCCGACAAAGATCAGCCCGAACGCGAAGCCCGTGAGGTTCTGGCAGAACGCGGCCAGCCCCACCAGAGCCATGAAGAAAACGATTTGCATGCACTCACCCGATGACGGCCACAAGAGGAACTGTGGATTTGCATCCGGTTGCGCCAGTCAGAAAATTAAAAAGCATAGCAGACGCTTGCCATGACAAGCATTCGTGCAATCCACAGAGAAGCTCCTCAACTCATAGCTTCTAGCTCTTTGTTGCCATGGTTTTCAAGGTAATTCATGGGGTAAGTATTTTGATCTGCTGCGCCGACCACTCGATCAGCTCGCCACGCTGCGCATGCCAGCCTTGGGGCGCGAAATCCGGCCAGTGACAAAGCAGCTCGCGGGTTGGCACATCCCATAGCCAGCCCTGCCCTTCGCCCACCACCAGCAAGCGACCGCTCACGCAGTGCAGATGCCGGGCAGGCGGCAGGCCAGGCATGGGCCAGAGCTGGCCCGCATGGCCTTCCTCGGGCACAGGCGCATGGATATCGAAGATCACCACGCCCGGCGCATGCAGGCAGTCGCCAAAGCCATCGTCATCCCAGTTGCCGACGTTCCAGATCGCGACGCGCGAGTCATCCAGCCACACGCAGGGCTGGTCCCAGCCCTCGCCCTGCGCCAGCCGCTTGCGCGAGGGGCCGTCCTCGGATTCCCAGCGATTGCCATCCAGCCAGGCCGGCAGCGACCACACGGCGGGAATGCCCACGGGTGCCCAAACCCAGCCATCGTCCAGCAGCCATTGCTGCGAAGGGCTGGGCAGAAGACGGCCATGAAAATAATCCAGATAGTGCGGCTGCTCGAACGCCAGCCCATCGCGCTCGGTCAGGTTCTCGCCCGTCGCGCAATCCATGGCATCGAGCCGGTTCCACTGCGTGCGGTGAATCAGCACATCGCGGCCCTTGTGCTGGACAAATGCGATGGAAAAAGGCACGGTCCTGGGGTGGTAGTCGCCCCCAAAAAGTTGCACGACGCGCTCGCCCGTACGCAAATTCACCAGCACGCCAAATGTGCCTCCATCATCTGCAATCACCGCATAGTCGCCACTGAGCGCGCAATGCACCTTGAAGCCATGCGGCCAGTGCGGCGCAGGCGGTGTCGGCTCTGGCAAATCCAGCTGCGCCAGTTGCTGGCTCCGGCCGCTTGGCAGCTTCAACGCATGCAAGCCGCCGTCCTCGGTCAGCAGCAGCAACTGGCCCCAGCCAGCCTGCGCAGTGCAGGCGTGGACGATGTGCGGGCCTTGCCAGTCGATGCTGCGTGCGTTCATGTCTCAGCCCTGATTCAGCTCGGCCAGTCGCTCGGGCGTGCCCACATCGACCCAGCGACCGGTGTAGAGCGAGGCCCCCACGCGGCCGTCCTGCATGGCGCGGCGCAGCAGCGGGGCCAGCGGGGCGCGCAGGCCTTCGGGGTTTCCGGGCTGCACATCGAACCACGGTGCTGCAAACAGCTCGGCTTTCAAGAGCGCAATCGTGCTGTAGGTATAACGCGGGCGTTCGTCGTCGGCAGACAGATCCAGCGCCTTGCCGTCCTCGCTCAGACCAAAGTCGCCACGCGGATTGTGTGCAGGATTGGGCACCAGCCACAGATGGGCCAGTTCATCGCTGTGCGCAAACGCCTGGGCATCCTGCACCGCAAAGCAGAAATCCGGCGCATAGACATCGCCTGCGGCCAGCCAGAAAACCCGGCCCAACTGAGGCAGGGCGCGGCTGATGCCGCCAGCGGTTTCAAAGGCTTTCTCGGGTTCCTCCGAATAGGAAAGCCCTAGCTTCGCGGTCGCGCCCCCATCGGGTTGCGGCACGAATTCATCGCCGAAATACGCGGGAATCTGCGCCCCCAGCCAGCCGGTATTGATGACGGCCCGTGCCACGCCCGCAGCCTGCAGCGCCTGCAGGTGCAGCTGCAGCAGCGGAACGCCCTGCACCTTGAGCAACGGCTTGGGCGTGATATCGGTCAGAGGCCGCATGCGCTCGCCCCGGCCTGCGGCCAGCAGCATTGCAGGGGGTTGCACCAGGAGGGAAGCAGCATTTTCTACAGTCATTGCAATCAGCTTTTCAACACGGTTTGAGGTGCGCAAGACACCTGTTTCTGGGGTTGCACTGTAGAGCATTGACCCGCATCCCGCCTGCGAAAATTGGGCCTCCATTAAAATGATGGGCTTAGCAGAATTACCCCTCCTTTTCGGAGCGCCCTGATGGCCAACACTCAAAATATGGCGAATGCAATCCGTGCACTCGCAATGGATGCCGTTCAACAAGCCAATTCCGGCCACCCCGGTGCCCCCATGGGCATGGCCGACATGGCCGTAGCGCTGTGGAGCCGCCACCTCCAGCACAACCCCGTGAACCCTCACTGGGCCAATCGCGACCGCTTCATTCTGTCGAACGGTCACGGCTCCATGCTGATCTATGCGCTGCTGCACCTGAGCGGCTACGACCTGCCCATCGAAGAGCTGAAGAACTTCCGTCAGCTGCACAGCAAGACTGCCGGCCACCCCGAAGTGGGCATCACTGTCGGCGTGGAAACCACCACCGGCCCTCTGGGCCAGGGCATCACCAATGCCGTGGGCTTCGCACTGGCTGAAAAGCTGCTGGCTGCCGAGTTCAACAAGACGGACGGCAAGGTTCAGCACGAGATCGTGGACCATCACACCTACGTGTTCCTGGGCGACGGCTGCCTGATGGAAGGCATCTCGCACGAGGCTGCGGCCCTGGCGGGTGCCTGGAAGCTGAACAAGCTGATCGCCCTGTACGACGACAACGGCATCTCCATCGACGGCAAGGTCACCCCCTGGTTCATCGACAACACGCCCGAGCGCTTTGAAGCCTACGGCTGGAACGTGATCCGCGCCGTGGACGGCCACAACGTGGACGCCCTGGACAAGGCCATCGCCGCCGCCAAGAAGAGCGCCGACAAGCCCACGCTGATCTGCTGCAAGACCCATATCGGCAAGGGCTCGCCCAACCGTCAGGACACGGCCAAGGCCCACGGCGAACCTCTGGGCGCCGAAGAAATCGCACTGACCCGCGCTGCTCTGGGCTGGACTCATGGCCCCTTCGAGATCCCTGCCGAGGTCTACACCGACTGGAACGCCAAGGATCTGGGTACCAAGGCCGAAGCTGCCTGGAACGAAAAGTTCGCTGCCTACACCGCTGCCTTCCCCGAGCAAGCCGCCGAGTTCACGCGCCGCATGGCTGGCGATCTGCCTGCCAACTTCGGTGAAATCGCCGCCAAGATCGCCTCCGACGCCCATGACGCCGGTGCCACCGTGGCCAGCCGCAAGGCCAGCCAGCTGGCTCTGGAAGGCCTGACAGCCGCTCTGCCCGAGCTGCTGGGCGGCTCTGCCGACCTGACCGGCTCCAACCTGACCAACACCAAGTCCACCCCCTCTTTCCGCGTGGACGACAAGGGTGCCGTGGTCAAGACCGAAGAAGGCCAGATCGGCCGCCACATCAACTACGGTGTGCGCGAGTTCGGCATGGCCGCCATCATGAACGGTGTGGCGCTGCACGGCGGCTTCATCCCCTACGGCGGCACCTTCCTGACCTTCTCCGACTACAGCCGCAACGCCATCCGCATGGCCGCGCTGATGAAGCAGCGCGTGATCCACGTCTTCACGCACGACTCCATCGGCCTGGGCGAAGACGGCCCCACCCACCAGTCCATCGAGCACGCAGCCTCCCTGCGCCTGATCCCCGGTCTGGACGTGTGGCGCCCCGCCGACACCACGGAAACCGCCGTGGCCTGGACCGTGGCCCTGAGCCAGAAGAACAAGCCCACAGCCATGCTGCTGAGCCGCCAGAATCTGGCTTACTCGCCCAAGAGCGAAGACGCGCTGGACAACATCGCCTGCGGCGCCTATGTGCTCTCCGAGCCCAAGGATGTGGGCCTGAAGGGCAAGAAGGCCCAGGCCGTGATCATCGCCACCGGCTCCGAAGTGCAGCTGGCTCTGGCTGCCCAGAAGCAGCTGGCCGAACGCAAGATCGCCGTGCGCGTGGTCTCCATGCCCAGCACCACGACCTTCGACAAGCAGGATGTGAAGTACAAGAAGGCCGTGCTGCCCGCCGGCCTGCCCCGCATCGCCGTGGAAATGGGCGTGACCGACTTCTGGTGGAAGTACGGCTGCGCCGCCGTGGTCGGTATCGACACCTACGGCGAATCCGCTCCCGCAGGCGTGCTGTTCAAGCACTTCGGCTTCACCGCCGAGAATGTGGCCGACACCGTGCAGGTCGCCCTGCAGAACGCTGGCAAGTAAGCGCAAAAGGGGCCTCGTGCCCCTTTTTTCCGGCTGAAGTTTGCTCACCCGCAGTCCTCAGCCATCCGGACCAGGCCCAGGGTGCCGAGTCCGGGCACAATCCGCTCCGGTTTTTCATTACTCACTATCTACGAGGCAACTATGACGATCAAGGTTGGTATCAACGGCTTCGGCCGCATTGGCCGCAACGTGCTGCGCTCCGCAGTGCAAAACTTCTCCGACATCGAAATCGTCGGCATCAACGACCTGCTGGAGCCCGACTATCTGGCTTACATGCTGAAGTACGACAGCGTGCACGGTCGCTTCGACGGTGAAGTTTCTGTCGAAGGCAACACCCTGGTCGTCAACGGCAAGAAGATCCGCCTGACCCAAGAGCGCGATCCCGCCAACCTGAAGTGGAACGAAGTCGGCGCCGACATCGTGATCGAGTCCACCGGCCTGTTCCTGACCAAGGAAACCGCCCAGAAGCACATCGACGCAGGCGCCAAGAAGGTCATCCTGTCCGCTCCTTCCAAGGACGACACCCCCATGTTCGTGTTCGGCGTGAACCACGGCACTTACAAGGGCGAAGCCATCATCTCCAATGCTTCGTGCACCACCAACTGCCTGGCTCCCGTGGCCAAGGTGCTGAACGACAAGTGGGGCATCAAGCGCGGCCTGATGACCACCGTGCACGCAGCGACTGCCACACAAAAGACCGTGGACGGCCCTTCCAACAAGGACTGGCGCGGCGGCCGCGGCATTCTGGAAAACATCATTCCCTCCAGCACTGGCGCTGCCAAGGCCGTGGGCGTGGTGATCCCCGAGCTGAACAAGAAGCTGACCGGCATGTCCTTCCGCGTGCCCACTTCCGACGTGTCCGTGGTTGACCTGACCGTGGAGCTGAACAGCGAAGCCACCTACGAAGAAATCTGCGCCGAAATGAAGGCCCAGTCCCAAGGCGCTCTGAAGGGCGTGCTGGGTTACACCGAAGACAAGGTCGTCGCCACCGACTTCCGCGGCGAGACCTGCACCTCCGTGTTCGATGCCGAAGCCGGTATCGCCCTGGACAAGACCTTTGTGAAGGTCGTGTCCTGGTATGACAACGAGTGGGGCTATTCCAACAAGTGCCTGGAAATGGTGCGCGTGGTGGCCAAGTAATCTTCACGATTACATGCAAAAATAGGCTCAATCGCTTATCAGATAAGCGCTGACAGCTATCCAAAAGCCAGCATGGGACGCCATGCTGGCTTTTTTTCGTCCCGCAAGACCGGAGCCGGCCGGAGCATGTCTCGGATACATTTGTAACACGCAGCCGCCACCAACGCCCCAGAGCATGAAGCGCGGCCACTTCCTCGGACAAGGCCGCCATGTTTATTGCGATTCCTCTTGAGAACAAGCCTTCCTGGCGCTCACCGCCCTGGATGACGGTGCTGCTCATCATCATCAACTGCGTGATCTTCTGGGGCTGGCAGGCGCCCGAGGAAGATGCCGTGGAAAAAGCGGCCCAGCAATATGCCCAGACCGCTTTGCCAACGCTGGAGCTGCCACCGTTTCTGGCCTATCTGGAGGAGCAATCCGCCCAGGGCAGCAAGCGCTTTGACCAGCACACGCTGCAGGCCGTGCGAAAGCTCTATCAGCACAAGGCCTATGCCCAGCTCTATGCGCTGCTGTGGGAGGAGAAGAAATTCCGCCAGCGCCTGCTGGACGGCCAGGTCATCACCGCCAACCACCCACGCCATGCGCAGTGGCAGGCTGCACGTGCCGCCTTCGCGCCCCACGAGCCGCGCGGCAGCTTTACCGAGCGCTGGTCCATGAGCTATGAGAATGGCGCCGGCTGGCAGCCCCTGCAGGCCTTCACCTCCATCTTTTTGCATGGCAGCACCAGCCATCTGCTGGGCAATATGGTGTTTCTGTTTCTGTTCGGCTTCACCCTGGAGCTGGCTTTGGGTGCCTTCACCTATCTGGCCTTCTACGTGATCGGCGGCATCGGCGCCTCGCTGTTCGCGCTGATGTTCTATGCCAGCATGGGCGGTTACGGCCTGGGGGCATCGGGTGCGATTTCGGCCCTCATGGCCATGTATGCGGTGATGTACCGCATGCGCCGCATCCGCTTCTTCTACATGCTGCTGTTCTACTTCAACTACGCGCGCTGGCCGGCCCTGATCATGCTGCCGGTCTGGATGGGCGTGGAGCTGCTGCAGCATCTGCTGGGCGGCAAGCAGGTGGCCTATATGGCGCACTTTGGCGGTCTGCTGACGGGCGCCCTGCTGATGTGGAGCTATATGCGTCTGCAGACCGTCGCGGCGCCAGTCAACGAAGAAGAGCAGGCCCTCGCCGCCGCCCGGCCGCTGACTGAAGCCGTGGCCCGGGCCCAGCGCCATACCGATGCGCTGGAATTTGGCCGCGCCGCTCCGGCCTGGCGTGAAGCAGCACGCCTGGCCCCCTCGGACCCGGCCATTCTGCGGGCCTGGTTTGAAAGCTCGCGCCATCAACCCGCCAGCGAAGACTTTCATGCTGCGGCGCGACGCATCTTCAAGCTGCCGGCCACCACGGACGCCGAACGCCAGCTGCAGCTGGCCAGCTATCGCAGCTATCAGCAGCGCGCACAGCCAGGAATGCGCATGAGCGCCGACACCATGCATGGACTGGTGCGCAGCTTCGTGCGCCTGGGAGCCCTGCCCGAGGCCGAAAAGCTCTGCCGCGCCCTGCACAAGCTGGCGGACCATCCCCAATGGCCGGCAAGCTTGCTGCTGCTGGTCAACGGTATGGCCCAGGCCGGGCGTGTGCAGGATGCCAAAGCCTGGCTGCCTGCGCTGCAGCAATCGGCTCCTGAGGAAGCTCTCACACGCTGGCTGGCACAACAGCGCTAGCCAACGCGTTGCCGCGCTCAGGTCTTGGCTTCCAGCTCCTGCAGCTCATCACGCAGCACCCACTGCGCCTCCTTGGTGCTCTCGTGCTCGGGAAAGAGCTGCTTCATGCGCATGTAAACGGCCACCCCCTGCATAGGCTGCTCCACGCCCTGCTTGTAGGCGCGCACCACCAGCTCCAGCATGGGCGGGATCAGAGTGCTGCCGGCAAAGCGCTTCTCAAAATCCTTGGCCAGGATCAAAACATACCTGGGCTTGCCGGCCTTCCAGGCCTGCTGTGCCAACTCGTAACTGAGCTGGGCCGAGTCGGGCTTGAAGTCCGGCTTGCGCTTGACGCAGCTCACCCAGGCTTCCAGGGCCTCGCTGGCGCGCTGCTGGGCGAGCAACATGGGAATGAAACGCTGGCCCAGCTCCGCCAGGGCATCCGCGCGTTCGGTCAGCTTGAGCACCCGGAAGTAACGGCGGCAATCGGGCAGGCTCTCATAGTCCTCCCGCTGCCATTCGCGCGCCTGGTCCACAGCCTCGTCCATCTTGTTGTCCTGCACCAGCCTGGCCACCAGCGCATCGCGACGCTTGGCTTCCAGGGCCGCAGGGTCGATCTGCACGGTCGCAGGCCCCTCGGGTGCCTGTACGGGATCGATATCCAGAGCGGCATGATGCTGGTACATGACATAGCCGATCATGGCCGCCATCACCCAGCTGAAATAAATCATCACAAAGCTCACCAGGGGCAGCACCAATCCGGGCGCCGCAACCTTGAGCAGCATCGCCAGAACCATGGGCGAGCCCTGCTGCAGCAGAAACAGGAAAAAGCACAGCAGCAGATAGGACTTGCCGATACCGATAATCGTGGCCAGCAGCTCGAAGGGATTAACGGCCGAGCTCAGGCTATTGGTATTGATCAGCACCATCCAGGTGGCAGGAATCAGGAAGGCCACCAACAGATTGGCAATCACGCCCAAGGTCAGGCTGCGGGTCGCCATAAAGCCCACAAATATTCCGAAAACGACGAGTACCCCGAAGAATTTCCAGGGCAGCCATTTCCAGTCTTCATCGACCTGACTGGACCGGAAATCGGAGCTATGAGTAATTCCACGAGATGCAAGTGCCGAAACCTTGAATGCATAACGGCTGACTGCCAGCATCAAGCCCAGGCCCACAAACAAGACTCCAATCCACCCGAACATCAAGCCATAACTGCATGCCGACAACAGCAAGGCATAGAGCAAAGGCTCGGTCTGCAGAGGAAACAGAAAAAAGCTATTGAGCTTTTGCCAGAACGGAGGGATTTTCCACTCGGAAGAATCACCTTTTTGGTGAACACCACGTATCGAATTCAATGTCTGCTCTCCCACTCTCGGTTTGATGAATCATCTGCAAGTACGCTTGCAGTGACCTAATCCGCTCTGGTATTGCCCGATTTTTCTTTGAAATCGGGTCATTGCGGAATTCTGCGGTAGAAATTCGCCCTGAATCCAAATACCGATAAACAGCCGGCATATTGCTTTTTTCGCTTGCCAGAAACCCCGCAAACGCTTTTGCAGCCGTGCTGGCTGGCCAAACCGCCTTGAATCGATAACGAATATGACTGCAAGGATTGCAGGCAGCGCTTAAAGTGGCCCAGGTTTTATGGAGAAGCAGCGAATGATTCACAGCGCACACGCACAAAGCAGCCCCACCCCGTACCGCATCACTCTGACCGATGCCCAAGGCCATGTCTGGCATGCCGATGAACCCGTGAATGATGGCGGCGCCGACACTGCGCCCAATCCCATGCAGCTCATGCTCTCGGCTCTGGGAGCCTGCACGGCCATCACCCTGCATATGTACGCGGGTCGCAAGCAGTGGCCGCTAAGCCATGTCGATGTGGATCTGCAACTCAACCCCGATGGCAAGCCCGCGGATGCCAACCAGATCACGCGCAGCATCACCTTGCATGGCGAGCTGGACGACGAGCAGCGCCAGCGCCTGCTGCAGATTGCCAATGCCTGCCCCGTCCACAAGCTGCTGGAAGGCAAGGTTTCCATCCCAACCGCCTTGACCGAAGCCGCACAGGCATGAAAAAAGACACCTCACGCCCCACCGCGTGGTACTCGCCTCCTTAAGGAGGGCCGCCTCCATCTTGGGGACTGCCAGGCGATAAAAAAGCCCTGCAGTCACCGGCAGGGCTTTGGTCGCTGTTGTGTGTAACTTGATTACACCGTCACTTCCAGCGCACCCACTTCCACATAGTGTTCGAACTCGCGTTTGGCCAGAGATGCGGTTTCGGGCTGCTGGTCCTCTGGATCGACCCAGGACAGCACGTAGCTGGCGATGGCGGTATCGACCTTCATCTCTATGCCCATGGGAATCTGCTCGGACGGACCATCTCCGACACGATGCTCCACCTTGCCTGTGACGCGAGCGGCAAAGTGCTCGGGATACAGCTGGATCTCGACTGCCGAGATCTGGTTGCCTTGAGTGCTGTGTTCGTTCATGTTTATTCCTCCTGCAGTTGTTAGGTCGCTGCGCACGAATTGCGCAACGTGAAAGCCACTGCTAGCGGCCTACGCCTTTAACTTAGCCGACTCCTGGCGGAGCCCGTGTCAGCCTATTGGCTGAATCCTCACAGTGATGTAACTGCGTGCAAGGCGTTGCTGCATTCTGCCGTCTGATTGCGCGAATACCGCATATCCCTGACACTCGAATCCCCTCGCCGTCAGGATTTGTCATGAGTGAATCAAAGAACTTACAACGTCTGCCCACCCGTATAGCCGATGTCGGCGGCATCCCCATCCACCGAGCCATTCCTCAGGCCGCGCTGCGCAAAGTAGGGGCCTGGTGCTTCCTCGACCACGCCGACCCGGCCGCCCCCCCTCCTCCCGGCATGCAGGTCGGGCCCCATCCTCACATCGGCCTGCAGACTTTCACCTGGATGATCGAGGGAGAGGTACTGCACCGCGACAGCCTGGGCAGCGAGCAGATCATCCGCCCCGGCCAGGTCAATCTGATGACGGCCGGCCACGGCATTGCCCACTCCGAAGAAGCCCAGACACTGGGCGTGCATGCAGCCCAGTTGTGGATTGCCTTGCCCGACAGCCATCGCCATATCGCGCCCCGCTTCCAGCATTACCCCGACCTACCCAGGACCGAGATCGGCGACTTTGCCGTGACCGTGCTGGCCGGTGAAGCCCTCGGTCTGGCGGCCCCCGCAGAAGTCCACTCCCCGCTGATGGGCGTGGACCTTCTGGCCTGCGGCACGGCTGGCCAAGCGTGCGCCACCATGCCGCTGCGCGCCGACTTCGAGCATGCGGTGATGAGCCTGTCAGGCGAGGTGAAGGTTGAAGGCCAGGTGTTGCCCTCGCAGGAGCTGATCTACCTGCCCGTGGGCACGCAGGAAGTGCAGCTGGAATGCACGCCCGGCAGCCGCCTCATCATCATCGGAGGCGAACCCATGGATGAGGCCATCTTGCTGTGGTGGAACTTTGTGGCCCGCACCACCGAAGAGATGCAACAGGCCCAGCAGCAATGGGAGGCAGAGGCGGCCACCGATGCGGAGCTCGTCAACGGCCAGCCACGCCGTTTTGGCAAGCCCGTGGCTTCGCCTCTGAAGTCGTTGCACTCTCCCTCACTGGCTGGCGTCAGCCTGCGCGCCTCCAGATAATCCTGCCGGCGCTTATTCAATTCGCACCAATTTGGTGCGAATTGAATTTCTCAAAAAGAAAAATAAAAGCATCTTTGCAAGTTTTTGATGAATTTTGAAAGCTTTTAGAGGCAACGCACTCTCTTCAAGAGAAGGCAAGCCAGACGTTATGCATGAAACGTTTGGACTCATGCACACCAAGCTTTCATAATCGAGCCAACGCCCTGGCCACGAGAATGCGACCGCCGCTTTTCGTCCGGGGCGTTGCCACGTCCTGCCCAACTCAACTTTGCAAAGAAAGCCGATCAATGCGTCAAGAACATGACTTCATTGGCATCAAAACCATCCCTCCCGACGCGTATTGGGGTGTTCATTCCGCACGCGCAGTGGAGAACTTCCCCATCACCGGTCACTCGGTCGCGCACATGCCCGAGCTGATCCGCGCGTTTGCCTTTGTCAAAAAGGCAGCGGCCCAGGCCAATCTGCAGTTTGGCGCCATCAATCTCAAACAAGCCACCGCCATCTCCCAAGCCTGCGATGATCTGATTTCCGGCCAGCTGCACGAGCAGTTTGTAGTCGATGTGATCCAGGGCGGCGCCGGCACCTCCACGAATATGAACGCCAATGAGGTGATCGCCAACCGTGCACTTGAGCACCTGGGATTGCCCAAAGGCACTTACGATGTGATCCACCCCAATGATCATGTCAATGCTTCGCAGTCCACCAACGACTCCTACCCCACAGCCGTCAAGCTTGCCACCTACGCTGGCATCCAGAAGCTGCTGATCGCCCTGGCCGAGTTGCGCTCTGCTTTCGAAGCCAAGGCCGGCGAATTCGCCCATATCCTGAAAATCGGCCGCACACAATTACAAGATGCCGTGCCCATGACTTTGGGCCAGGAGTTTTCCGCTTTTGCTGCCATGATCGCCGACGATGAAAAGCGTCTGCGCGAATCCGCCTATCTGATGACCGAGGTGAACATGGGTGGCACGGCCATCGGCACCGGCATCAACGCTCCCGTAGGCTACGCCGGCGCCGTGACCAAGGCCTTGGCTGAAATTTCGGGCGTCCCCGTCGTCAAAGCCGGCGATCTGATCGCCGCCACGGGAGATACCGGCGCCTTTGCCGACATTTCCGGCATCTTGAAGCGTGTTGCAGTCAAGCTCTCCAAGATCAGCAATGACCTGCGCCTGCTCTCCTCGGGCCCTCAAGCAGGAGTGGCAGACATCAAGCTGCCGGCGCGCCAGGCCGGCTCATCCATCATGCCCGGCAAGGTGAATCCCGTGATTCCCGAGGTAATGAACCAGGTCTGCTTTGAAGTGATAGGCAACGATGCCGCCATCACCATGGCCGTGGAAGCCGGCCAATTGCAGCTCAACGCCTTCGAGCCGCTGATGGCCTGGGCTCTGCATAAAAGCCTCAGCCACCTGAGCAGCGCCTGCAAGACGCTGCAAGTCAACTGCGTGGAAGGCATTGTGGCCAATGAAGCGCTGCTGGATTCCCGCATTGCCGAGTCGGTGACGCTGGTGACGGCGCTGAACCCTCTGATCGGCTACGAAAAGGCCGCCAAAATTGCCAAGACCGCCATTGCCAACGGCAAGCAGATTGCCGTGGTGGCGGAAGAATTGGGCATCATGAGCCGGACCGAAATGAACAAGCTGCTGGTCGCCGACAAGCTGACCCAGGCCGGCGCATTGACCGCTGTATAAGCGCACTCTTTATCGACAATGCAAAAGGGCATGTTCGCCATGAACATGCCCTTTTTGGTTGATATGCTTTTAATAGCTTGGTATGCCTATATTCAAAGGGCAGGAAGCCAAAAACGCTTCATATTCAAGCCACTGCGGCATTCTCGTCACTGGGGTCATCCACGCCGCGCACGCTTTCACGCAGATTTTTGTCCTTGAGCTTGCCAAGATCGGTCTCCACCGCGCGTTTGAGCTTTTCAATCGCTGCGCTGAAGGCCTCCTTGACCTTTTCGGCTTCCGCATTCACTGCGATGGGGGGGCGACCTGTGGCCCGGGTTTCGAGCACACAGCGTTTGCCTGGGCCGCCCGTGGTCTTGAGGGCATCAACGCCCGTGAGGAAGACCTCCACACGCACCACATACTCCTTCAGGCGGGCCAGCTTGGCATTGATCTCCTCCTGCGCCCATTGAGCCAGAGACTCTCCACCCTGGATGGAATCGTCGGCATGAACCTGTACTTGCATGCAAATCCTCCTAGTCACCAAATGCCGCAACCGCTGCGGCGAAATCTGTAGGGGTGCCATAAAGGCAGGCGAAAACATCGTAACGCCAGAACCTTGTTCTGCCCATCGGGGCTTGTTACGCCAGCAAAGGACAGGGGCTTTGACCATTGTGGAGGCAGCTTCTCCCGGATTTGAAAGAGATAGCAACAAGGGTAGGTTCTATGAGCTTTGCCCTTGAGCCAAAGCAAAAAGTGCCGACCGGTAATTTGCAAAAAGTAAGCGTTTTTACGCCTCGGGCCGTCAGTTAATGCCAGCCTTCGATTCAGGCTCCGCGACAAAGCCGATGCGCGTCAGGCCTGCTGCGTGGGCCCAGCCCATGACCTGCACCACGCGACCATAGGGAACGCTGGTGTCGGCACGCAACTGCACCTCGGCCTGAGGATTGCGCCGCCCCAGCTCTTCCAGTTGCTGCTGCACTGCCGCATCGTCCGCCACGCCCCCCTGAATCCAGATTTCGCCGGTGGGGCTGACCTCCACCATCAAGGCATCGCTCTTGCTCACGGCAGTCTGCTGCACTACTGTTTGCGCCTTGGGCAGTTGCACGCGCAAGGTGGCAGCCAGCATGGGAGCAGCCAGAATGAAGATCACCACCAGCACCAGCATCACATCCACCAGCGGCGTGACATTGATGGTGTTGATCGGAGTTTCCGCCCCCTGACGGCGGCTCATGCGACCGAATGCCATGACGCCATCCTTTATGAAGCATCCACTCCGAACTGGGCATGCAGATCATGGGCAAACCCCTCCAGCACAGCCTCCAGCTGGCTGGCCGAACGCCCGAGCAGGTTATAGGCCAGCACAGCAGGCAAAGCGACAGCCAGACCGGCGGCCGTCATGACCAGGGCTTCACCCACAGGCCCGGCAAGCTGAGCGATATCGACCTGACCGCTGCCCGCCAGCGTTCCCAGTGCATGGTGAATGCCCCAGACCGTACCCAACAGGCCCACAAACGGTGCCGTTGCACCAATGGTGGCGAGCAAGGTCTGGCCCCATTGCAACTGGGTCGATGCCTGACCCAGAGCCTCACGCAGGCTGCGCAACAGCCGCTGCCCCTGCGCCGCGCTTTGTGCCAGAGAGCCTTGCGCTGCCGCTCCGCCCTGCGCCACGGCATCGGCCATGGCCTGCACCAGCCCCTGTCTATCCAGCGCCTTGACCTGCGCCATAGCCTGGACCAGATCGGGCATCTGCCAGAACGCAGCCACGGCCTGCGGCACGCGTCGGCGCGCTACGGCCATAAACCTGAGCTTGTAGAGGATGACCACCCAGCTGAGCACGGACATCAGCAGCATCAAGGCCGCCGTCGCCCATGTGACCGCATCGCCCTCTGCCAGCCATTGCCACATTCCTGCAGACATCGCTCACCTCGCTCCCAGAAATAGCAAGGGGCCGTCACGGCCCCTTTGCAAATTGCGCGGTCAGCGCAGATTCAGCACATCGTACATATCGTACTGGCCAGTCTTTTTGTCGGCCAGATAGGCCACGGCGCGCAGGCTGCCGTTGGCATAGCCGGCACGGCTGCTGGACTTGTGCGCGATCTCGATGCGCTCGCCGGTACCGGCAAACAGCACGGTGTGATCGCCCACGATATCGCCGCCGCGCACGGTGGCAAAGCCAATGGTGTCAGCCTTGCGCTCGCCGGTGTGGCCGAAGCGCTCATACACGGCGCGGTCGGCCAGCCTGGTGCCCTGGGCTTCGGCAATCACTTCGCCCATCTTCAGGGCCGTTCCAGAAGGTGCGTCGACCTTGTGCTTATGGTGAGCTTCGACGATCTCGATGTCGTAGCCGCCTTGCTGCAAGGCCTTGGCCGCCATCTCCAGCAGCTTGAAGGTCACGTTCACGCCCACGCTCATATTGGGGGCAAAAACGATGGAAGTCTTTTGGGCAAACTCGGCGATCTGCGTCTTTTGCTCATCCGAGAAGCCTGTGGTGCCGATGACCACGCCAACGCCCAGATCGGCCGCAACGGCCAGGTGCTCCATCGTGCCTTCGGGGCGCGTGAAGTCGATCAGGCAGTCGGCCTTCGACAGGGCTGCGCGCACATCGCTTTCGATCTTCAGCCCGCTGGGCTTACCCAGGAATGCAGAAGGATCGGTGCCGATGGCAGGGCTGTCGGCGCGGTCCAATGCCGCAGCCAGCACGCAGTCGCTGCTGTTCAGAATCGCTTCGATCAGCATATGGCCCATGCGGCCGGAGGCACCCGCCACAGCAACGCGCTGAGGGGTGGAGGAATGGGTGGTGGATGCGGTCATGGCGCTATCACTCGATCAAATGAAAGACGGCAGGATCACATCCACGCCGTCATAAAAAGAGAGCATCCACCGCTTTCTGCAAGCGGGGAACAACCTGTTCTGATGCTTAACGCGATTCCAGCGATGGATAGCTGGTGGCGGCGGGCGGCAGATTGGCCGCAGCCTGCTCGGCTTCGGTGTTATTGCGTGCGGGATATTTGGCCAGCTGGGCTTCGCTGGCTTCCAGCTGCGGAACCTTGGGCGTGCCCTTCATGCCTTTGAGGCTGGCCACGAAATCGGCCTCGGAAGGCATCTCGTCACCTTCGGCGCGCACAAAGGCGTCGCCATTGAAGAAGACGGTGAGCTTGCGGATCTGCGACTCCACACCGGGGCGATTGATGGTGAACACGTATTCCCAGCGATCGCCGTGGAACACGCTGGTCACGAGAGGTGTGCCCAGAATGTCGCGAATCTGCTGGCGGCTCATGCCGGGCTGCAAGGCCTCGACCTGTTCCTTGGACACGAAGTTGCCCTGCACGACATCGACCTTGTAAGGAGTGACGGCATTGGCGACACGGTGCGCGGCGCCATCGATACTGTTGCAGCCGGCCAGTGCCGCTGCGATTGCCAACGTCAGGGCCAGACCTGCGCGGCTACGGGCTTGAACATGCATGGGTAATGGCATAGGGATATGATCGGGTTCATTGTAGCGGCAGGCCCCGGAGACACTTGGAGATTCCCTTTATCTGCGTGTAAAGCTTCTCCTTAAACAAGTGAGTCCAGCCTTCCATGTGCCCGTAGTCCACCAAGAGAGCCGACATGAAAAATATTGATGAACTCAAAAGCACGGGCCTCAAAGCCACTTTGCCGCGTCTGAAGATCCTGGAAATCTTCCAGAAGGGCGCCCAGCGCCACATGACGGCGGAAGATGTTTTCCGCGTGCTGCTGGACGAGCGCTCGGACATCGGCCTGGCCACGGTTTACCGCGTGCTGACCCAGTTCGAGCAGGCCGGCATCCTGATCCGCAGCAACTTCGAAAGCGGCAAGGCCGTCTACGAGCTCAACGAAGGTCAGCACCACGACCACTTCGTCTGCACCAGCTGCGGCAAGGTCGAGGAGTTCTATGACGCCGAGATCGAGAAGCGCCAGAACCTGATCGCCAAGGAAAAAGGCTGGGTGATCCAGGATCACTCCATGGCGCTCTACGGCCAGTGCGCCGAATGCGCCACACGCGCCGCCAAGTAAGAACGCAAAACGCGACGGCGAGCCCAGGGGCAGGACATGCAGATGTCTTGCCCTTTTTACATTTGGTGAGGACTTCTTTACATAGCTCCATCAAGCCTCAAACCAAACGCGAGCCGGACTGCGTATGCTGCAGTCATTCCCGCGCTTGAGGAGACCCGGTTCATGCGGCTGCTACCGTTTTCACCTGTCCAGGGCCTGCTCTGTCTGGCAGCCCTCACATTGACCGCCTGCGCACCGCTGGCCCCCTCATCGGGCCGCCCCAGCCCCGAGGTGCTGCAGACGCTGAACAGCAGTGCCCTGCCCGACAAGCCCAGCGCGCTGCAAAGCCAGCAATGGCTGGACCGGGTCACCTGGGGCGCCACCGACCATGATGCGGCCCGGCTGCAGCGGCAAGGCCTCAAGCGCTGGCTGGCCGCTCAGTTCAGCCCCTCCTCCGCGCCCATGCCGCCCGAGGTGCAGCAGCACATCGACGCCCTGGGCATCAGCCAGAAGCCCATGGCGCAGATCCAGCGCGAAATTGCCGACCAGCGCCTGGCCATTCGCAACAGCCAGGATCCCGAGGAGGCCGCCAAACTGCGCAGCGAGCTGCAACGCCAGCTCAATCAGCTGGGCAGCGAAGCCCAGAAACGCCATATCTGGCGCGCGCTTTATTCGCCCCACCAGTTGCAGGAGCAAATGACCTGGTTCTGGATGAATCACTTCAACGTCAGCACCCGCAAGGGCGATGTGCGCATGTGGGTGGGCGACTACGAGGAGCAGGCCATTCGCCCCCATGCGCTGGGCAAATTCCGCGAGCTGCTGACGGCCAGCATGCGCCATCCGGCCATGCTGCTGTATCTGGACAATGCCAGCAATGCCGCCGGGCGCATCAATGAAAACTACGCGCGCGAACTGCTGGAGCTGCACACCATGGGCGTGGGCAGCGGCTACACCCAGGCCGATGTGCAGGCCATGGCCCATGTGCTGACCGGTGTGGGCTTCTCCACCCGCGAGGCCGACGCTCCGCCGCCCAAGCTGCGCCCCGAACGCCAGGGCGACTACGTTCGCCATGGCTTCTTCGAATTCAACCCCAATCGCCACGACTACACGCCCCAGGTCTTGCTCGGCAGGCCGCTGGAAAAAAGCGGACTGGCCCAGGTCAACGAGGCAGTAGACCGCATAGTGGCGTCGCCCGTCACTGCGCGCTTCATAGCACGCAAGCTCTGCGTCTATTTTCTTGGCGACAAGCCGCCCCAGCCCGTGGTCGAGCGCACGGCCCAGGCCTTCGAGCGCAGCCATGGCGATATTGCCGCCACGCTGGCGGCCATGCTGAGCGACCCGCAGGCTCAGCAGTTCGGCCAGGGCTTCAAGGACCCGGTCCACTATGTGCTGGGCGCCACACGCCTGGCCTACGACCAGCGCGTGGCCAGCGATGTGGGGCCGGTACAGAACTGGCTCAACCAGCTGGGCCAGCCGCTATACGGCCACGAAACACCCGACGGCTACCCCGTGACGCAGTCGGACTGGTCCAGCTCCGGCCAGATGAATGCCCGCTTCGAGGTGGCAAGGCAGATTGGCAGCCGCGGCGCGCTGCTGTTCCGCAGCAGCCCGCAGCAGCCGCTGGAGAAGCCGCCCTATCCCGACCTGGACAAGCGCAGCAGCGTCCAGGCTCGCGTGCCGGCATTGGGTGCCGCCACACGCGCCGCACTGGCCCAGGCCAGGAATCCGGCGGACTGGAACAGCTTTTTCCTCTCCGCCCCCGAAATGATGTACCGCTAAGGAGGGCAGCCATGCAAAGACGTCAATTTCTCAGCCTCGGCGCTGCCCTGCCGCTGTTCTGCCAGTTGGGCCAAGGTCTGGCCGCCCCCTTGCAAAGCGGCTCGCCCCGTTTTCTGCTGGTCTTCCTGCGCGGCGCCTACGACAGCAACAGCCTGCTGGTGCCAACCCATAGCGACTTCTACTATCAGGCCAGACCCAACATCGCCATTGCCCGCCCGGGATCGGCCGACGGGGCACTGGCCCTGAACCCTCAATGGGGACTGCATCCCACGCTGCAAAGCAGTCTGCTGCCGCTGTACGAACAGGGCCAGGCCTGTTTTGTGCCGTTCGCGG
This sequence comes from Comamonas sp. A23, assembly GCF_004522605.1. Taxonomy (NCBI): domain Bacteria; kingdom Pseudomonadati; phylum Pseudomonadota; class Betaproteobacteria; order Burkholderiales; family Comamonadaceae; genus Comamonas; species Comamonas sp. A23. The sequence continues at coordinate 126,430 of NZ_RSDT01000010.1, read as the reverse complement.
GCAGCAACGACCTCTCGCGCAGCCATTTCGAAACCCAGGACTCGATCGAGCTGGGCCAGCCCCAGGAAGGCGGGAAAAGCTATCAGAGCGGCTTTCTGAACCGGCTGACCCGGGTACTGCAGGCCGACAGCCAGAGCCGGCTCAGCCTTAGCCCCATGGCCTTCACCGCCCAGCTGCCGCTATGCCTGCGCGGCAGCGCCCAGGTGGCGAACATGGCGCTGGCCTCCGTGCGCAAGTCTGCGCTGGACGAGCAGCGCAGCCAGACCATTGCCTCCATGTACCAGGGCTCGGCACTGGAAGCTCCGGTGCGTGAAGGCTTTGCGGTACAGCGTGCCGTGCAGCGCAGCATGCAGGAGGAAATGGACCAGGCCGGGCGCAATGCCATCAGTGCCAAGGGCTTCAGCCTGGTAGCCCAGCGCATGGCGCATCTGATGCGCGAGCAATTCGACCTGGGCTTTGTCGATATCGGAGGCTGGGACACCCATGTCAACCAGGGCGCCGCCAGCGGCAATCTGGCCAACCGGCTCGGCGACCTGAGCCAGGGCCTGGCGACGTTCGCCGAATCCATGGGAGCCGAAACCTGGCGCCATACCGTGGTGGCAGTGATCAGCGAGTTCGGGCGCACCTTCCGCGAAAACGGCAACAAGGGCACGGACCACGGCCATGGCACGGCTTACTGGTTTCTCGGCGGCGGCCTCTCGGCCCAAGCCGGCGGCAAGGTGCTGGGCGAGCAGATCGAAGTCACCGAAAAAGTGCTGTTCCAGAACCGCGACTACCCCGTGCTCAACGAATATCGCTCCCTGCTCGGCGGCCTGTTTGCGCGCATGTACGGCTTGAACACAGCGCAGCTGCAGCAGATCTTTCCGACCTCCCAGCCAGGCAGGCTGCAGCTGGTCTAGAACGACTCGCCGCTTTCCATGGCGCGGCGGTGGCGCATCACGAATTCCTGGTAAGTGTCGATGCCGCGCAGCTGCAAAATGGCATTGCGCACTGCGGCTTCCACCAGCACGGCGATGTTTCGGCCCGCCACCACCTGAATCACCACCTTGCGCACAGGCACGCCCAGCACGTCCTGAGTCAGCGGCTCGGCGGGCAGGCGCTCGTATTCGCGCTCCATGGTTTCCTTGCGCACCAGGTGCACGATGAGCTTGAGCCGCATCTTGCGGCGCACTGCCGTCTCTCCAAAGATGGCGCGAATATCGAGCAGGCCGATGCCGCGCACTTCAAGCAGGTTCTGCAGCAGCTCGGGGCATTTGCCTTCGACCGTGGTCTGGTTGATGCGATACAGGTCCACGGCATCGTCGGCCACCAGACCGTTGCCGCGCGTGACCAGCTCCAGCCCCAGCTCGCTCTTGCCCAGGCCCGATTCGCCCGTGATCAGCACGCCCATGCCCAAAATATCCATGAACACGCCGTGCATGGTGATGCGATCGGCGAAATGCTTGGACAGATAGGCACGCAGCACGTCGATGACAAAGGCCGACTGCTCCTTGGTGGAGAACAGCGGGATATGCGCGCGCTCGCACATGGAGATCAGCTCGTCGGGAGCGTCCTGGCCGTCGGCCAGCACCAGCACCGGCGGCTCCAGCGTGACGATGCGGGCAATGCGGCGCAAGCAGTCTTGCGAGGTGGCATTGGTCAGATAGGCGATTTCACGCTCGCCCAGCACCTGCAGACGGTAGGGGTGGATGTAGTTGAGATAGCCCACCAGATCGGCACCCGAGCGGGCCGAGCGCACGGCCATCTCGTCAAAGCGGCGCTCGGAGGCGCCCAGCCCCGCTATCCACTGCCAGCGCAGGCTGGAGTTGCGAAATGCCTCGAACAGTACGTCGGCACTGATGGCGCTGGGTCTCATGGCAAGGCCCTGTCAGTCAAAAAGAAGGGCCAGAACTCATGCCTGGGAGGTGATGGAGGACTGCCAGCTGTCGATCATGCCGTGCAGCTGCTGCGCATCGGTGGACGACTTCAGGCGCTCGCGCAACTGGCTGTCGCTGAGCAGCTCGGCGATCTCGGAGAGGATTTCCAGGTGCTTTTGCGTCGCCGCCTCGGGCACCAGCAAAAAGATCAGCAGGCCGACCGGCTGCTCATCGGGCGCATCGAAACCGATGGGGTTGGCCAGCTGGAACACTGCCGCCATGGGAGCCGTCAGGCCCTTGATGCGGCCATGGGGAATGGCAACTCCATGCCCCAGACCGGTAGAGCCCAGGCGTTCGCGTGCGAACAGGCTATCGGTGATCAGGGCACGAGACAGACCATGCAAGCTCTCAAAGAGCAAACCCGCTTCCTCGAAAGCGCGTTTCTTGCTGGTGACATCAACGCTCACAAGCACTTGAGCGGCGGGAAGGATAGAAGCTAGGCGATTCATGGTGTGATCAACAATTATGCACCGCAGCGCTGAAAACCGTGGGGAAACCCTGATCACCATCAAAAACCGCCCCGTAGGGCGGCGCTTTTAGCGTTGTAACAAGGCGACAGCCCTGCAACAAACCGGCGCAAAAGCTAGGTTTGCGCCTCGCTTTCATCAAGCTGACACCTGCGCCAGCTGCAAGCCCCCGGAGTCCAGTCGCTTGGCTGTGGCACGCGGGCCTTGTTGACGAGTCTTGTAGCGCATCACCACACGGTCGAGTTTGTCGGCCAGGGCGTCCACGGCGGCATAGAGGTCGAAATGCTGCGTCTCCACGAACAAGTCTTGCCCTTTCACGCGCACCGTGCAACCGGCGCGCTGTCGTTTGTCTTTTTCCTTTTGCTTGTGGACTGTGAGCAGTACCTTCACGTCCACAACCTGATCGAAGTGCCTGAGAATGCGTTCCAGCTTGGCCATGACATAGCTGCGCAGCGAGGGAGTGACCTCCAGGTGATGCCCGCTAATCGTCAAATTCATAACAAAACACTCCTTAGCTCTCGGTGAAATCACTGCGGTTTCACAGCGCCTGATGGCTGTGCCGCAGCCTGGCAGTTCGGAATGCGCATTCGTCTTTGCTGTGAACCCACTATGCGCCCGCCCCACGCCAAAGGCAACGAAATGACCGTGATAGCGCAGGCTCGCCAGGGGCCTTGTTTGTCGGTTTGATGACAGGCGGTTTTGACGCCACAATGAGTGGCTTTGGCCCGCATGCAAGGGATACGCCGGCATGCCCCAGGGCCTCGATCGCAGCAGGCGCGCACTGGCAAAGACCGTGACCGTCCAAACCCCTGCCTGCGCCATTAAAATCGCGTTTTTACGCAGCCGCCTCTCGGGCCTGCGACGCTGGCAGCCCCTTGGGCTTTCAGGCGCCTGCTGACCGACTGCACGCCTGAATTGCCTGACAGCCCTATCTCGACCATGACCACCCAGCCCTCCGCCCTGCATACCTCCAACATTGCCTCGCTGCCCCTGCTCGCACGTGGCAAGGTCCGCGACAACTACGCCGTGGGCGACGACCGCATCCTGATGGTGGCCTCCGACCGCCTGTCCGCCTTTGACGTGATCATGGGCGAGCCCATCCCCGGCAAGGGCGTGCTGCTGACGCAGATGGCGCTGTTCTGGTTCGACAAGCTGGGCCATATCTGCCCCAACCACCTGACCGGCGAAGCGCCCGAGTCCGTGGTCAAGCCCGAGGAAGTCAAGCAAGTCGAAGGCCGCTCCATGCTGGTCAAGCGCCTCAAGCCCGTGCTGATCGAAGCCGTGGTGCGCGGCTATCTGGCCGGCAGCGGCTGGAAGGAATACCAGGAATCGCAATCGGTCTGCGGCGTGAAGCTGCCCGCCGGCCTGACCAACGCGGCCAAGCTGCCCGAGCCCATCTACACCCCCGCGGCCAAGGCCGAAATGGGTGACCACGACGAGAACATCACCTACGAGCGCACTGTGGAAATGGTGGGCGAGCAGCTCGCGGCCCAGATCCGCGATACCGCCATCCGCATCTACAAGGAAGCGGCCGAGATCGCGCTGACCAAGGGCATGATCATTGCCGACACCAAGTTCGAGTTCGGCCTGACCGAAGACGGCACCCTGGTTCTGATGGACGAGGTGCTGACCCCCGACAGCTCGCGCTACTGGCCCGTGGAAGGCTACGAGGACGCACTGGCCAAGGGCGAGAACCCTCCCAGCTACGACAAGCAGTTCGTGCGCGACTGGCTGGAGCAGGCCCAGGTCAACGGCAAGGCCTGGGACAAGAAGGCTCCCGCGCCCCGCCTGCCCAAGGAAGTGATCGACAGGACGGCGGCCAAGTACCGCGAAGCGCTGGATCGCCTGACCGCCTGAGCGATCGGTGCCAAGCAGACAAAAGGCCCCCGGAACAGAAATCCGGGGGCCTTTTTATTTTGATAGCAGCTTGCGCTTTCAGAAAGAGGATTTCAGCCTGAAATAATTATGAAATCCTTTATGAGCATGTGCTGACAGCTATATTTTTAGTGGTGATGGCCGTGACCACCGTGCACATGCTTGTGGGCGATTTCTTCTTCGGAGGCCGCACGCACCTCGTTGACCACCGCGCTGAAGCGCAGCGCAAACCCGGCCAGAGGGTGGTTGCCGTCGAGCAGCACCACGGGGCCCTTGATCTTCACCACGTTGTAGATCTGGGGCAGGCCCTGGTCGTTGGTGCCGCGCAGCTGGCCGCCCACCTTCACGCCTGCAGGGAACTCGCCCTTGGGAATGGTGCGCTTGAGGCTTTCGTCGCGCTCGCCGAAGGCGTCCGCCACGGCCAGGTCCACAGTCACGACATCGCCTTTTTGCTTGCCGTCCAGAGCAGCTTCGACCTTGGCGAAGATGTTGTCATAGCCGCCGTGCAGATAGGCCACATCGCCCTTGTCCAGCAGTTTGACGGCCACGCCGCCCGCGAGCAGCTCGTGAATCTTGTAGTTGATGGTGACGGCAGTGTCTTTGGTGATGTTCATGACAATGGATTTCGAGTGGGGCGGTGCCTGAACCCGAGTCAGGCATCGCGCAAAGCTGCCATTGTCGGCGACTCGGGCTATTCCAGTGTCACGCCCGTGGCCTTAACCACGCCGCGCCATTTGTCCACGTCGGCACGGATCTGCTGCGCGAAGACCTCGGGCCTGCTGGCCACGGGCTCGGCGCCCAGGCTGCGCAGCTGCCGCGCCACCTCCGGGTCGCGCACGGCCTGGGCAACGGCGGTCTGCAGCGTATCCAGCACCGCCTTGGGCGTTCCCGCCGGAGCCAGCAGGCCGAACCAGCCCGAGACCTCGTAGCCGGGCACGCTTTCGGCGACGGTGGGAATGTCTGCCGCCCCGGGCCAGCGCTGTGCCGTGGTCACGGCCAGCGCCCGCAGCTTGCCGCTGCGCACAAAGGCGATGGTGGAGGGCAGATTGTCGAAGCCGGCCTGTATCTGCCCGCCCATGAGATCGGTGAGCATGGGCGATGCGCCCTTGTAAGGCACATGGGTCATGTCCACGCCCGCCATCATCTTGAGCAGCTCGGCGCTCATGTGCGGAGAGCCGCCTGGACTGGTCGAGCCGAAGTTGATCTGTCCGGGCCTGGCCTTGGCCAGCGCCAGCAACTCGCCCAGGGTGCGCGCGGGGACGCTGGGATGGACCACGATGATGTTCGGCGTGCTCGCCACAACGGTGACGGGCGCGAAGTCCTTGACGGCGTCATAGGGCAGGTTCTTCTGCAGCGCCGAATTGATGCCGTGCGAGCTGGCCGTTCCCATGACCAGGGTGTAGCCGTCGGCTGCGGCCTGGGCCACGGCAACCGAGCCTATGGCACCGCTGGCGCCAGCCCGATTCTCGACGACGAAGGGCTGGCGCAGCCGCTCGGACAGCTGGGCCGCCGCCAGCCGCGCGATGATGTCCGTGGTGCCTCCTGCCGGATAGGGCACGACGATGCGCACGGGCTTGGCGGGATAGGCCGGGGCCTGCGCGAAGGCGACGGCCGTGCAGGCCGCCATGGCCAGCGCGGCGGCGGCAGCCAGGGCGCGAAACAGATGCGAGGTCATTGCGGTGTCTCCTGGTGGTGTTTTATGGAATATGCGGCGGATGCCCGTACTGGATGTCGGTGCCAGTTCAGCCCGGTGCACGGCGGCGTAGCAGCGGCGCCAGCGCAGCGGGGACGAGCAGCTCGAAGCCCAGGATCGCCGCCGACAACGCCTTGCCGTAGTTGTCCACCGACAGGCTGCGCGAGACGCCGCCGCCCAGTGCACCGTGCGCCACGAAGTTCAGCGCGTGCAGGTTATCGGCCTCGTAGCGCAGCACCTCGCCGGTGATGGCCCGGCCATGAAAGGCCTTGAAGCGTTCGGCGCTCAGCTGCTGCTTGAGCAGCGCATAGAGCTCGGGCTCGTAGGCAAACACGGCGATGTTGGAGGTATTGCCCTTGTCGCCCGAGCGCGTATGCGCCACCTGCTCCAGCGGCACCCGGATGTCCTGGTTCATGTCCTGCATGCTTTGCTCCCCTGTTCAGCTCGTGAAGTAGTCGATATGCGCCGTCACCTGCTCGCGCGGCACCAGCGAGGACCACACGCCTATCACCTCGCGCGTGCGTTCCTGGTGCGGCACGCGCTTGCCGGTGTGGGCAATCCCCGAGACCGCCATGCCGTCCACTTCGCGCCCCACCTTGACCGCCTCCTCGCGCGACCGGGTGCGTGCCGCCACGCGCACGGCCACTTCATAGGGCTCGGGCGCATTCGCCGGCGTGGCAGCGCCATGCACGGCATTCAGGCCCAGGAAGTCGATGCGTACCTCCTCGGCATCGAGCTTCACGATGCGCAGGCGCTCCTCCAGGATGCGCTTGGCAAGTTGGGCGCGGCGCAGTGCGCCGGGGCCGGCATAGAAGAACATGTCCTCGCCGATGAAGCCCTCGGTGCACCCCATGGAAACCTTCAGCGTGGGTGTGCGCGGCTTGCCCGTGAGCCCCGTCACGCGCACGCGGTCCGGCGCCAGCTGCTCGATGCGGGCCTGCGTGAAGTCGACCACCACATCGGGCGTGATGTAGTTCGCCGGGTCGTGCACCTCGTAGAGCATCTGCTCCTTGACAGTCTGCAGGCTGATCATGCCGCCCGTGCCTTCCACCTTGGACAGGGTCACGCCGCCTTCGGCATCGACCTCGGCGATGGGAAAGGCCAGGTTCCAGGGCTCGGGCACGTCCTTGAGGCCCGGGTCTGCAAAATATCCCCCGGTGACCTGGGCCCCGCACTCCATCAGATGGCCTATCGCGCTGCCAGCACCTACGCGCTCGTGGTCCAGCAGGTCCCAGCCGAACTCATGCACCATGGGAGCCAGGAACAGCGAAGGGTCGGCGACGCGGCCCGTGACCACGATCTGCGCACCTTCCGCCAGAGCGTCAACGATGGGAGCGGCCCCGAGATAGGCTTCGGCCGAGATCAGCGAGTGGGCAATGCTCTGCGTGGGGGCTCCGGTCTCCAGGATGGTGGGGGCCAGCGACAGCACGCGGTCGGTGATCAGGCTGCCGCCCACGGCCGCCACCTTGACGCCGGTGATACCCAGCTCACGCAGCAACTCGACGATGCGCCGTGCCGCGCCCTGCGGGTTGATCCACCCCTGGTTGGAGATGATGCGCGTGCCCTGGCGCATGCAGGCAGGCAGCACGGCGCGCATGCGGTCGTCGAGATAGGTGTCGTAGCCCGGGAAGGACGGGTCGCGCCGGGCCCTGACCTGCGCGGCCGAGACCGTGGCCTCGGCCATGGTCTCGAAGCACAGGTAGTCGAGCCGACCATGCTCGGCATTGAGGGCGGCGGGCTCGATCCGGTCGCCCCACCACGCGGCTCCCGCGCCTATGCGCAGGATCTTGCTGTCATTCATTACGCTTGTCTCCGTTGTTCCCCCAGACCGGGGGCTGAAACCATTCTGTACAGTCGTTTTTCAAGAGACAACGCATGCGCGCGCACAGCGCATGTGAATCAATTTCACAGGAGGCGAAGACCTTAGATGGACCAGTTCGGCGAGATGACGGTATTCCTGCGTGTGATCGAGGAAGGCAGTTTTTCCGGTGCCGGCAGAAGGCTTGAGCTGTCGCCTTCGGCGGTGAGCAAGCTCATCGCGCGCATGGAGGCACGCCTTGGTGTGCGGCTGTTCGAGCGGATTGCCGGAGCCATACGCCTGACCCAGGAAGGCGAGCACTTTCGCATCGCCAGCCAGCGCGTGGTGCAGGCCATGGAGCAGGCCGAGGCCTGTGTGCGCGTGGCCGATGCCGAAATCTCGGGCACGGTACGCATCCATACGGCGCTGACCACGGCCAAGTACCTGGTGGCGCCGCGCCTGCACCTGCTGCTGGACCGGCACCCGCGCCTGCACCTGGACTTCGTCCTTGGCACGGAGCGCGGCGACTTCGTGCGCCAGGGCATAGACGTCGCCATCCACAGCGGCCGGCCTACGGAGCAGACGCTGATCGGTCGCCCGTTGATGCTCAGGCCCTGGGTGATAGCCGCAGCGCCACAGTACCTCCAGCGCTTCGGCCATCCCGAGCAGCCCGAGGATCTGCTGCAGCACCGCTGCCTGAACTTCACCATACGCACGCAGTGGAACCGCTGGACCTTCCACGAGGAAGGCGGGCTCAAGACCATAGACATTCCCAGCCACATCGGCGCCAACCAGGGCGAGCTGTTGCGCAGCCTGGCGCTGCTGGGCCACGGCGTGGTGCGGCTGGCGCACTTCCATATCGCCGCCGACCTGGAGCGCGGAACCCTGGTGCCGCTGCTGCCGCAGTTCCAGGAACGCAGCGAGGACGACCGCTTCTACCTGCTGTATCCGCGCGGCAGATCCCTGGCACCGCGCGTGCGTGCCGTGTTGGATTTCCTCGCAGGGGAGTTCGGCTAAGCGGATGCCCCCAGGCATTGCCGCACACATTCAAGCAGGCTGCGCCCCCTTGGATCTGGGCACCGCCCGCAGGGACGCAGTCCATGCCCGCGAACACGAACACGAACACGAGCAATACCGGCATGGCCGGTGCTCAGGGAGCTGGGCTGCACGCCGGAGGCTGCCAGCTTCAGGCCCTGAGCCGTATCAGGCCCTGGGAGGCTGCTCGTCGACGTCGGCCCCTGGGTAGCGCGCAAAGCGGCGGTTCTCGGTGCCATGCACCGGATCACTGTCCTTCCAGGGCCAGCCGCCGAACTGGGTGCGGCGGTAGTCCTGCATGGCCTGCATGATCTCCTCCTGCGTGTTCATCACAAAGGGGCCATATTGCGCCACCTTCTCGCCAATCGGCTTGCCCTGCAGCAGCACCAGCTCTGCACTGACATCGCCGGTGTTGACCAGCTCCAGCTCGCGCTGAGCGTCGACATGCATGGCCAGATGGCCGTTCACGGCTTCGCCCCCCACGGTCATGCTCTTGCCCACAAAGAAGTAGAGCATGCGATGGGTATCCTGGCCTGCAGCCCTAGGCATGGTCCAGCGGGCGCCGGGCTCCAGCTCCAGCGTCCAGAGGGCCACATCGCTGTCGGCCTGGGAGGCCCAGGACTCGGGCGGCGGCGGCAGGGCCTTGTCCGCGCCGTCCAGGGCTCCGGCCACCACGGTGACGGTGGTTTTCCTGCCCGCCGCATCGCTGAAGTTCAGGCGCGGGATCTGCTCGTTCCAGAACATGGTGAAGTGGGGCTCCACCATCTTGTTCCTTGCAGGCAGGTTTAGCCAGATCTGGAACAGCTCCAGCGGATTGGGCTGGTCGCTGTTCAGCAGCGGAAACATCTCCGAGTGCTGGATGCCCTTGCCGGCAGTGAGCCACTGCACATCGCCGCCGCCGAAGCGCGCGGCTGCGCCCAGCGAGTCCGCATGGTCGATGCGGCCCTTGCGCACCAGGGTCACGGTCTCGAAGCCGCGATGCGGGTGGCCCGGGAAGCCCGGAATCGGCTCGCCGTGGTACATCGAGAAACCGTCCCTGGCGCTGAAATCGCTGCCCATTTCGCGTCCCTCGAACTCCACGGCCTGCACGCCCATCTTGCCGTTGCTGGCCGGATAGCTGTCATCGTGGTGAGCGCAGAACAGAAAGGGGTCCAGGCAGGGCCAGCGCGGCCCCAGGGGGGCGCTTTCCAGAATGGGTTGGCGATTCGTGGTCATGGAGTTCTCCTCTTGAGAGGCCACTGCCAGTTGCAGGGCCCTAAGTCTCGAAGATAAGGCCAGCCCACGGGTTTGAAAGACATCACCGCTGGGACAGTACTTGCCGCTTTTGCAACAGCGGCAAGCCCATACTGCCCTGGTCGGCGCTCAGCCGCGCGGCGGAATGTTCAGACCTTTTTGCGTCGCCGGGCGGGCCATGAAGGCCTTGAGCACGCGCTGCAGCTCCGGAAACCCGTTCCAGCCCACCAGCTCGGCGGCGTTGTAGCCGTTCTCGTCGACCATATTGCGCACCCAGGGCCAGATGGCGATGTCGGCAATCGTGATCTGCGCGCCCATGATCCACTCGCGGCCCTGCATGCGCTGCTCCAGCACGCCCAGCAGGCGTTTGGACTCGTTGATATAGCGGTCGCGCGGGCGCTTGTCCTCGAAGTCCTTGCCCGCGAACTTGTGGAAGAAGCCGACTTGGCCGAACATGGGTCCCACGCCGCCCATCTGGAACATCAGCCACTGCAGCGTCTCGTAGCGCGCTGCAGGGTCTGCGGGCAGCAGCGGGCTGCCGCTCTTCTCGGCCAGATAGATCAGGATGGCCGCCGACTCGAACAGCGCCAGCGGCTTTCCACCCGGGCCTTGCGGGTCGATGATGGCGGGAATCTTGTTGTTTGGGAAGGTGCCGACAAACTCCGGCGTGAGCTGGTCATTGGTCTGGAAGCTGACCAGATGCGCCTCGTAGGGCAGCTGCATTTCCTCCAGCGCAATCGATACCTTCACGCCGTTGGGGGTGGGCAGCGAGTACAGCTGGATGCGCTCGGGGTGCTGCGCGGGCCATTTGCGGGTCACGGAAAAATCGGCAAGGGTGCGGGTCATGCGGCAGGCTCCTGAAAAAGGGTTTGCCGCATCGTAACGGCAGAGGCCGCTCAGCGCAGCAACTGCCAGAACATCTGCACGCAGGGTGACGGCGCCTGCTGCATGCTGACCAACGCGATGCGCGAATGGCGCGCGGCGTCGGCCAGCGGCTGCAGCACCACGCCGGGCGGGCAGATGCGCTCATAGACGCTGGGCACGATGGACAGACCCAGGCCTGCGGCCACCAGCGCCAGCATGGTCGAGGTCTCGCGTGCCGGCTGGGCGATGCGCGGCACAAAGCCGGCCTCGCTGCACAGCGCCAGAATATGTTCGTGCAGACCACCGCCGAGCACGGCCGGGTGCAGCACAAAAGGCTGGTCGGCCAGGCTGCTCAGTGCCAGTGCTTCGCCCGCAGCCGCCTTGGCATGTGCCACCGGCAGGGCCAGCTTCAGCTCATCGCGCCACAGCGTCTGCTCCCTAATCGGCACGGGGATGCGAAACGTCGGCGAGGGGCGCATGAAGCCGATGTCGATCTGCCCCGCCGTCAATGCCGCGATCTGCTCGCCCGTGGTCATATGCTGCAGATCCAGCTCCACCTGCGGGTGACGGCTGCGAAAGTCGCGCAACATGGTGGAGAACTCGTCAAACAGCGGCACCGATGCCGTGAAGGCGATGCGCAAACGCCCCGCCAGGCCATGGGCTGCCATGCGCACCAGCTCGCCCGCCTGCTGGTGCAGTTCCACGATCTGCCGCGCCTTGTCCTGCAGCAGCAGGCCTGCCGGCGTCAGCGCAACGGCGCGGCGCGAGCGCTCGAACAACTGCGCCCCCATCTCCTGCTCCAGCAGACGGATCTGCTGGCTCAGCGGGGGCTGGCTCATATGCAAGCGCTGGGCCGCACGGCTGAAATTCAGCTCCTCGGCCACAGCCAGAAAACAGGTCAGACGGCGCAAATCCATAGGACGATTTTCGTATCAAGTCCAGACGCAAACGGTATTGGACGCAATAGCCGCAGCTTTTCACAATCCGGTCAGCCGCAGCAGCCATGACAAAAGTAGCTGCCTGCGTTGATTCCAAAAGGGTTCAAGGCCTATCCCGCCCGCCCAATACAGAGAGACATTGATGAAGCCGTTTCCCCTTTTCACCGTTCGCCGAGCCCTGCTGATCAGCGCTGTGGCGCTGGCTGCAGGCTGCGCCCAGCAGCCAAGCAGCACGCCCAAGGAGCCTGTGCGTCTCATGACCTCGGGCGGCTTCACCGCAGCGCACAAGCTGCTGGCGCCTCAGTTCACGGCCCAGACCGGCCTGGCGGTGGAGTCGGCCTATGGCTCCTCCATGGGGGCCTCACCCACCTCCATTCCCAATCGCCTGAGCAAGGGCGAGAAGGCCGATGTGGTGATTCTGGCGCGCGGTGCGCTCGACGATCTGGCCGCCAAGGGCCTGGTGCGCAACGGCACCCAGATCGACCTGGTGCGCTCGGCCGTGGGCGTGGCCGTGAAGAAGGGTGCCCCCATCCCCGACATCAGCAGCGAGGACAAGCTGCGTCAGGTGCTGCTCAACGCCAAGAGCATTGCCTATTCGGCCAGCGCCAGCGGCACTTACTACGAAACCCAGATGCTCAAGAAACTCGGCATTCACGACCAGGTCATGCCCAAGAGCAGGAAGATCGTGACCGAGCGCGTGGGCACCATCGTGGCGCGAGGCGAGGCCGAAATCGGCCTGCAGCAGGTCAGCGAACTGCTGCCCATCGAGGGCATCAGCTATGTCGGCACCCTGCCCGATTCGGTGCAGCACTACACCATCTTCTCGGCCGGCACGGCCAGTACCTCAACCAACCCGCAGGGGCTGGAGCAACTGCTCAAGTACTACACCTCGCCAGCCGCCGCCAAAACGATTCGTGACACCGGCCTGGAGCCTGTCGCCAAGCCCCGCTGAGCGCCGCATGACCCCGAAAAAAAGCCCGCCAGGCAGACGCCTGCGGGCTTTTTTGCCACCTGGCAGCTCAGCGCTTGCTGCCCGCGCTGGCCTTCTGCACCAAGGCCACTGTCAGCCCCTGGGCGGTGACGGTGATGGCGCCAGGCTCCATGGCCAGCGCATCGACCAGGGCCAGATCCTGGTCCTGCAACTGATAGAGCACTACCTGACCCATGGCCTGCTCGGCCAATGCCGTGGCATAGGTTCCCAGCATATCGCTGAGCGCGGGCGACAGCCCGTCCATGCTGAGCTGGTTGACCTTGATCTGGTAGGCGCGCAAGGTGCGGTCGGTGGGCTCATAGCGCAGCGCGAAATCGACATTGAGCAGGCCGCTGTACTGCTCCTTGAGCACCTTGCCACTGAGCTCGGCCGGGATCACGGCGTTGAGCATATTGCGCTCGGGCAGCATGCTCAGCTGCGGCGCCTTCAGGTCCAGCTGCAGCAAACCCGCCACGGGAAACTGCCTGGGGAAACGCCTGGCCAGCATCTCCTGCAGCTTCTGCTGGCTCACGCTCACGCTGCTGGGCACGGACTTGCCCGAGCAGCCAGTGGCAGCCATTCCCAATCCCAACACTGTCACCGCCAACCATGCGCGCCGATTCATCACGACCACCGAACTCCGTAAAACCTGATTCAAAACCCATGCAAACACTTGATAAACCAACGCTGTCAGCTATGGTTTTTGATCAATCCATTGTCTCTGAGCCTGCTATTCCACAGAGTCTCGATGGGTGTTCGCAGTTCCCTATCTGATGCAATCTGCAGGTAAAAGACTGTTATCTAACGTCCGACGCCATCCAGGGTTGACTGTCAACGCTAGCGGCAGTGCATGCACAATGATTTGCATGACTGCAAATTCCCTTCCCGTCAGCCATGAGGCGCTGACCGCCGCCGCCCAGGACACCAGCCTGCCCGACCAAGTTCTGACCCAGTGGTTCGGCAGCCCCAGGCCTGGCAATGCCGATGCCCTCAAGCACAAGGCGCAGTGGTTCACCAAATCGGCGGCCTTCGATGAGGAGCTGCGCCAGCGCTTTGGCACTGCCGTGGAAGCCGCCCTGGGCGGTGCACTGCAGCACTGGGCAACCCAGGGTCCATGGCAGCAGCTGGCATTGGTGATCCTGCTGGACCAGTTCACGCGCAATATCCATCGCAACACTCCCAAGAGCTTTGCCGGTGACGCCCAGGCCCTGGCACTGGCGCTGCAGGCAATGGACGCCGGCAGCGACCAACAACTGCCCGAGGTGGCCCGCGTCTTTATGTATCTGCCGCTGGAGCACGCCGAAGACCCGGCCATGCAGCAACGCAGCGTGGCCGCCTTCGAGGCTTTGCTGCAGAGCGCCACGGACGCCGAGCTGCGCGAATATCTGGCCGGAACGCTGGACTACGCCCATCGCCATCAGGTGGTGATAGAGCGCTTTTGCCGCTTCCCTCACCGCAACAGCATTCTGGGCCGCGCCAGCACCGCCCAAGAGGCCGAGTACCTGGCCCAGCCCGGCTCAGGCTTCTAGGGCGATCACGAGCCGCGCGTAGCCTCGCGCAGCGCGGGTTCCTGGCGTGTCTGAGGCTGGCGCTCAGGCTTCTTGCTCGCTCCCAGGTCGCGGTGGCGCATGGCCCAGCGCTCCACCGTGTAGAACGACAGTGCCGACAGCGCGGTAGAGATCAGCAGGCCTGCGACCACGGTCACGGGCCAGGAGTAATCGGCACGCAGATAGCGCACCACCGGGTAATGCCAGAGGTAGATGCCATAGGACAGCTGGCCCAGCTTGATGAGCACCGGTGCCGTCAGCATTTCATAGACCAGTCCCGCGGGCTTTTGCACGGCCAACAGCACGACCAGGGCCGCGCATTCCACCACCGTGATGCCCCAGACCATGGCGTGCTGGTTGTCCCACTCCAGCTCCATGATCAGCGGCACGGCCAGCACAAACCACATGGTGTAGGCGCGCAGCGACTGCAGACGCTCTACCCATTGCGGGCGCTCCATCATCAGCGCCGCCAGCAAGGCGCCGGCCAGCAGACCCGAGGCCCGCGTGTCGAAGCGGAAAAAGATTTCGTAGAACTGCTGGCCCTGCACCACCCAGAAGATGCGCCACAGCGTACTCAGCAGCCACAGCGCCGCAAGCGGCGCCCAGACTCGGCCAGGCGTGGCCTTGCGCAGCAGCAGAACCAGCAGCGGCGGCCAGATCAGATAGAAATGCTCCTCCACCGACAGCGACCACATGTGCAGCAGCGTGTCCGGACTGTCGAAAAAGGCAATGCCGTAATCGGCCAGATAGAGAATGGAGACCAGGGCGTCCGAATAGATGTCCGTGAGATCGGGCCAGATAAAAGGCGCGAACACACAGTAGGCTCCAAGGAACAGTGCCAGCGCAGGCATGAGACGGAAGAAGCGGCGACGGTAAAAGCGCCAGTAATCGAGCTTGCCATGCTGCCGATACTCCATCAGCAGCAAGGAGGTGATCAAAAAACCGCTGAGCACGAAGAACAGATCGACGCCGAAGAAGGCGCCATCGAACATCGGGGCATGTGCATGCGAGAGCAGCACCAGCACAATGGCTATGCCTCTCAATCCATCGAGCGCTGGGTTGTAGCGCAGCTTGAACGCCGACTCCACCAAAACCGGACACCTTTCCTTTCGCCCAGGCACGGGCCGGGCTTGCAGACAAACAATCACAGCCATGCACAAGACATGGCTGAAGCAGTATTCAGAGTTTGAGCAAAGAGGCAGTAACAGCTCTTTGCAGCGACCCGGGGGTCACTGAGCGCATGAAAACGCGCTCGGGGGGCCGGAACCTGGCAGGCGATTTGTCTGCTTCAGCTCACTAAGGGTGAGACGGCAGATTGTTATGAATGCCCACAGCCAGAC
Source organism: Comamonas sp. A23 (assembly GCF_004522605.1). Taxonomy (NCBI): domain Bacteria; kingdom Pseudomonadati; phylum Pseudomonadota; class Betaproteobacteria; order Burkholderiales; family Comamonadaceae; genus Comamonas; species Comamonas sp. A23. The sequence goes on along the minus strand of NZ_RSDT01000010.1, from coordinate 110,754 downwards.
GGCTTGGCGTCTGTTGACAGGTGAACAGACCGGGCCAATTTGAACAGATTTTTTCCGCCGCCCCAAACCAGGGGCAGAGCTTGCCGGGCTCTGGCAGGGTCTTGGCAAGCCGTGTTAACAATTAAGAACAAAAACAGCATGCCGAGCTCCACCCATCGGCATCATCAGCTATCAAATTCGAAGCTTCAGGATGACTTGCGGCGCCCGCAGGCGGGTGCACTCTGGTGCACATCGCGCCACAGCAGCATCTCGGCCACGCGTTCGGACTTGTCGTCATCAAATCCCAGCTTCTGCGCGCGCTCGGCGGGGTTGGTCCAGGTTCCGAACAGCATGTCCCACAGCGGCAGACCGTAGTTCTGCGCATGGTGGCCATGCTGATGGTGCACGGTATGCATTTCCGGACGCTGCAGCACATAGCCGAGCCAGCGCGGCGTGCGCATGTCAGCATGGGTGAACAGATCGAAGGCCGCCGTCAGCCCCAGGGCCACGGCCGCCGCTGCCGGGCTGGCACCCAGCACCCAATAGCTGGAGATCACGCTCAGCAGCATGGCAGCGCAGGAGTCCAGCGGATGGGCGTAGAACGAGGTCAGCACCTCGATGCGACGCGCGCTGTGATGCAGCTGGTGAAACACGCGCCACAGCAGATCGGAGGCATGGGTGGCGCGATGCCACCAGTAAAAGACAAAGCTGGTGATGAAAAAGCTCAGCAGCCCCACCAGCAGCGGGTTCCAGCGTGCGCCCACATCCAGCAGCGCATGCTGGCGAATGCGCTCCTCCAGCAACCAGCCCAGCGCCAGCGTGCAGACCAGCGTCAGCGCGCCCAGGGCGCTGCTGTAGATCAGCCAGCGCCGGTCGCAGAGATTACGCGAGGCGGGCGCAATCACCTCGCGCGTGAAGACTGCCACGAACAGCAGCGCAATCAGCGGATAGACCAGGTACTCCAGCACGGCAATCATTCCCCTTGAGGTTTGCCATGCAGTCTATCGACTGACGCCGCTCCAGTGCTTTATTGGGGCAATACGAACTGCTCCAGCGGCGTGTCGTTGGGCGTGGCCAGCTGTTTCTTGAGCACCTCGCCCATGGGCAGGTTCAGGTTCACGTTCTTGGGCGCAATGGGCTGCATGAACCATTTGTTGTAGAGCTTGTGCAGCTCGCCCGAACGGATCATCTGCAAAATGGCGCCGTCCACGGCCTTCTTGATCTGCGGGTCGTCCTTGCTGAACTGGATGGCAATCGGCTCGGCACCAATCACCTCGCCCACAATCTTGTAGCCCTTGGGATTCTTGCTCTGGCCGATCACGCCGGCCAGCATGTTGTCGTCCAGCACAAAGGCATCGACGCGACCCGACTCCAGCATCAGAAAGCTCTCGAACTGATCCTTGCTCATCAGCGTCTTGAAGTTCAGCTCGTTGTCGCTGGCGTACTTGCGCAGAATCTGCACCGCCGTCGTGCCCGTGATGGCGCCCACATTGCGCCCCTGCAGCTGCTTGAACGAGGTGATGCCCGAGTCGACACGCACGGCCATGCGCACCTCGCTGACATAGGTGGTCAAACCAAACGCCACCTGCTTCTGGCGCGTGAGGTTGTTGGTCATGCTGGCGCAATTGAAATCGGCCGTGCCGTTATTGATCAGCGGCATGGTGTTCTGCGGCGTCAGCACCATGTATTTGAGCTGGGCCCGAGGTGCAATCGCATGCACCACGCGCTCGCAGAGGTCCATGTGATAGCCGACGAACTTCTCGTTGGCACCGATCGCGTAGGACATGGGAACTGCTGCCTCCCGCACCCCCAGCACCACGGTGCCGCCGGCCTGCCAGCGCTGCAACGTGGGCGATGCGGACAGATCCACGGCCGTGTCGATACCAGAGCCGATATTGGAACTCGCCGCCTCAGTCTTGCCCGCAGCCATGGCCGAGCCCGCGCATACCAGCGCTGCTGCCAGACCAACCCATTTCAAGGACATGCCCATCACCCACTCCCAAAAACAAAAGCGCCGAGACCTCTGGTCATCGGCGCTTATCACCCACCCGATCCGGCACACACCTCATGCACTCATGAGGCCCTGGACCGATTGTCCGTGTTCGCTTATTGCTTTGAGTGGAATGCTTATGCCTGCACGGCGCTTCATGCGTCGCGTTTGGCGGGGGCTGCCCCCATCAGTTCACGCAGGCGCTGGTGGGCGCTACTGGCCTCATCGACCGGCTGCTGGTGCTTGGCCTGTAGATAGCGTTCGGTGAACACGCCCAGATAGCTCTCCAGCACGCGGCCGGCCTGCACATCGCCGGCATCGCCCACCAGCTCCAGGCACAGGGCCGCCACCTCGCTGGTGCAGAAATGATCGTCGCGCTTGGATCTGCGCAATTGATAGCGAGAGATCAGATCCGGGTGCAGACTGAGCACGGGGAAGCCATCGAGATACGGGCTTTTGCGAAACATCTTGCGCGCCTCCGACCAGGTCGCGTCCAGCAGTATGAACAGCGGGCGCCTGCCGGGCTGCAGCGCACGGCTGTCGCCGCCGTCCAGCGTCTCCAGCACACGCTCGGCAGGCTCCGCATATTCGCCGGGAAACACCACATAGGGCTGCCACTGCGGATCGGCCAGCAAGGCCTCCAGCTGCGGATCCAGCTCGGTACGCGACCAGCCGAAGGCATGGGTGTCCTTCACCACATCGGCGATCAGCCAGCCGGTGTTGCTGGGCTTGAGCGGCTCGGCATCATGCATCAGCAGGCAGAAGGCCGCGCGCGTGGCCAGCTCGGGGCGCAGTGCGCACATGCAGTGGGAGGGGCGCAAGCGGCAGCCCTCGCAGCGCTCGCCCTTGGGGCCGCCGCGCGCCAGAAACGGACGCGTGCTGCGCGCCAGCCGCGCCTGGCGCAAGCGCGAGACGGCATGCGGAGACAGCGTGGAGGCAAGAGTTTTCTGCGGAGTCAGAGCGGCAGGGGACAAAGGCGTGGAAGCGGGCAAGACGGACACCAGCAGGTTCGGACAGATGCCCGGATTGTCCCGCCTTTGCCAAATCCAGTGCTGATGCTGCAGGAGCGCCGCTTAGTCGCAGTCGCCCTGCTCGAAGGTCGGACCACGACCGAAGCTGAACACCGTGGGCCTGGCATTCCTGAGTCCGGTGGAAATCACGCTCCTGAAACGATCCGGCTCGCAGTTGAAGCGCGTGTCCAGCACATAGTCCTCGGACTCTGCCTTGACCATGGCATCGCGCCAGGCGGCCGTCGCATCCAGCACCTTGCCGTCCACCATGGGGGCCTGCACCGAGTAATTGATGAAGTTGGTCAGGCGCGAACCCTTGGCCTCCAGATAGACCACGGGGTCGGCGGCATTGCCGCACAACGTCAGGCAGTCGGCGTAGTAACGGCTATCCAGCAAAGGCTCGAAGCCGCCAAAGGTCAGATCGCCGAGCTTGATGTCGGGCTGGCCCTCGGACACATTCAGCACGCTCTTGAGCGAGAGATTGCAGCTGGGCGCGATATCGATCTCGACAGACTCGATCACCTTGTCGGCCTCGTCACTGACCAGAGTGATATCGCAGCCGTCGGTGCGGAACTGGTGGCGATGGAATTCCGAGCGCATGGCCGGGCCGGCAATCTTTTCCACATAGGCCAGATTCATGCCTATGGTTTCGGTGCTGAACAACTGATCGATCACACGCCTGGCCTGGGCTGCAGGCTGTGCAGGCGCGGGGGCCAGTGCAACGGTCGGGGCCTGTGCCGAGGGCGCAGTGGCTTCGGTCTTGGAGTCCGAGCAGGCCAGAAGCAGGGCAGCGCCAGCCATGGCAGCGGTCCAGACTCCGCAGCGTTTGATCCAGCGATGAGGCATCTGCATATCCTTGTGAGTTCGCAAGCCCCGCAATATAGGTGCAGGCCCCGAAATCACCAAGAACAAGAGGCTTCAGCCCCCAACGCACTCCAGTTCGAACAGCGGCATATCGGCCTGACGACTCAGCCATACGCCGCCGCCCAGCTCCTTGAAGTGAGGCTGCAGGCCGCGGCGGTACAGCTCGGCGCGGTGGCGATACAGGCGCGGATCGGTCAGTTCCTCGTCGATGATGTCGCGCTCGTAATCCTCGCGTGCCACGGCCTCGATGTAGAGAGCGCCGCGCGACAGCCGGCCCAGATTGGCCAGCGCCTTTTTCAGGTCAGTCGGACTCAGATAGGGCAGCACGCCCTGGCAGATCACCAGATCGAAAGGCTGGCCGTCTTTGGGCTGCCAATCCACCACCGAGCCCTGCTCCCAGCCATAGCGCTCGCAGAGATAGGGACTGAACTCCACGCCCTGATACTGCACGCCCGGAAAGTGCTTTTGCACCGCCTCGCGCCACAGACCTATGCCGCAGCCCACATCAAGCACCCGCTGCACGGGCACGCGCAGATACGCAAGATACGAGCAGACAAACGCACCCAGCCGCCGCGCGTGCTCGGGATCGATCACGCTGGTCTTTTTGTCAAAGTAAAAGCGCTGGTAATACGCCTCGTCAAACCACTCGTTGCTTGCTGATTGCACGCAGCCTCCTTCAAAAAACAAACGGCGCCCGAAGACGCCGAAACTTCAAAAACCGACGCTGACTCAGGAAAGAGACAGCCAGCAAGGGCCTGGGCGGCCCCGCCGGGGCAAGGCGCGCAGCGCCTCAGGGGGTTAAATTCTGCCAACCACGGACCAGCCCTTGCGCTGGTCCTGCTTGTTGTTCTCGTAGTCCCACACCGTGCCGCAGCGCTCGCAGACATAGCGGGTCACCGTCGCCGTGCTCGAGCCGCGCTCCTCCTTGCGGTTGCCGCGCTGCATCAGTTCGGCATGGCCGGGGGCTTTGCGCCAGTTGCGCTGAATGCCGGCACAGGCGTCGCACAGATGGTCTTCGGCAGGAGTGGTGGTGTTGGTCATGAAAAAATTACTGAATGTGGTGCAGGCCCCGGACGTCCGCCCGCGCTGCAAAGCAGCCATTGTGCCGCCTGCCCCGGTTTTGCACCGGCAGCGGGCACAGCATCACCGCTTGCAGGTCGGGCATGACCGCGTTCCATGTTGCCACTCGGGGCTCAAGGCCTTGCCCGGAAAGCACAGACAGCTCCTATTTTTGATTCCCACCCCTGAAGACAAAAAAGGCCGCTTGCGCGGCCCTGGTTCAGTCAGCCTGGATCAGGCCTTCGCGGGGCGATAGGCCAGACAGATCTTGTTGCCGTCGGGGTCGCGCAGATAGGCCAGATACATGGAATCGCCACGCCAGCCCGGCGCATCCTCGATCGAGACGCCGCCCGCTGCCAGGCCCGCCGCATGGGCCGCGTTCACCTGGTCGGTGGACTGGGCCAGAAAGCCCGTGGTCGCGCCATTGCCAGAGCTTGCCGTTTCGCCGTTGATGGGCGTGGAGATGGCAAACACGCCCGTGGGGCTGCGGTAGAAGAAGCGGTTCTTGTTGGCAACGCCGGGCGCGATGCCCAGCTGACCCAGCAATGCGTCGTAAAAGCGCTTGCTGGACTCCAGATCATTTACACCCAGCATGATGTGGCTAAACATGGTTGTCTCCTGGAAAAGCCCTGTTTCGGGCGAAGATGGGAAATCAGCAAGCCATCGTAACGGGAGCTTGCCGCCCTCTTCTGTCACCCATATTCAGCCCACCATGCTGCCAGACCATTTCACCCCGGTTCCCCTGGACAAGTCCTACCGCCTGCTCAATCACGGCCCCACGGTCATCGTCTCGGCCCAGCATGCGGGCGAGCGCAATGCCATGAGCGCGGCCTGGGCCTGCGCGCTCGACTTCGCGCCGCCCAAGATCAGCGTGGTGCTCGACAAGGCCACGCGCACGCGCGCCCTGGTCGAGGGCAGCGGCCTCTTCGCCCTGCAGCTACCCACCGTGCCACAGGCCGCCCTGACGGTGGGCATCGGTACGGACAGCGCCGCGACCGAACCCCACAAGCTCGTCAAACATGGCGTGCAGCTATTCGACGCACCGGGCTTGGCTGTACCGCTGGTGGCAGGCTGCGCCGCCTGGCTGGTCTGCAAGCTGATCCCCGAGCCGCACAACCAGCAAAGCTATGACCTGTTCATCGCCGAAGTCGTCGCCGCCTGGGCCGACGAGCGCGTGTTCCGCAATGGACACTGGGAGTTCGGCTCCGCGCCTGCCGAGCTGCGCACCCTGCACTATGTGGCGGGCGGGCAGTTCTTCGCGATTGGCGAATCGGTGCTCGTGAAATAGAAGCTCTTATGGTCGCATCGCTTATTTATCAAGCGCCGGCAGCTATCAAAATAATGCGCACTTTGCCGTGACGGCCACTGACATCCTCAGGTGCCCCAGCCCGCAGCACCTGCGCACCCGGGTCTTTGTAACCGCCTTGATTTAGACTGCATCACTGACTGACATATCAAACAACCCATGACTGCAGGTGCCGTACCTCCGCACAGGGCAACGATCTCTGCTATCAATCACCTTGAAGTGACAGGCAATGGCGCAAGAGTTTTTTGATCCCGTGCTGTTCATCAAAGAAGATGCGCCGACGTCGGTCGATCTGTCGCAGACACCGTTTTTCTGCAATATCCACGGGTTCCCGCACTATTGCGCGGAGCCGCCCACAGGCTTGACGCTGCTTGAGCCTGTCGCCAGTGACCCCAAGGTCGCCATCGGCAACGCATACCGCGTCCTTTCTGCGACCACCACCCGCCCCGACCCCAAGTACGGCAATCAGACCCGGCTGGAGTTCCAGGCCGATAAGGTCGAGTACGAAGCCCTTGCCGCCACGCATCAAACTGCAGCGGCGTTCGGCATGACGCTGATAGCACCGGGCCAGGGAGTTCGCATCACCAGCCCCCAGCCGCATCTTTCGCTGGTCGACTATGAGTACGGCATGTTTGCCGGGCACCGCTCGCCCTATGAGGGCACCGGCTACCGTCTGCTGGGCAAGGTCTGTACCGACCTCGAGCATCACGATTTCCCGCATGTCTTCACCTCCATCGACCCGCACCTGCCGCTGGTGATTTCGGTGGGAAAGTACTGGCCTGAGCAGCAGAAAATCTGTCTCGCCGACCTCTGGCTGCCGCGTGGCATGGCCTTGTATGTGCCTCCCCGACCCAATCTTCCCGGACAGACTTGCCTGGATCTGCACGGCAACCGCAATTCGGCCCTGGCCTGCTGGCGCGGGATAGAGCGATCCAGCGTCAAAACCCAGACCCTGCTGCAGACCGAAGGCGGCTATTTCTACTGGTTCTGGAACGAGCTGCCCACCACCCACCCTCTTCTCGATCTGACAGGAGCGTCCCATGCTTGAAGCCCGCCCCCGCCTGCGCACCCTTGAACCCGACACGGACAACGGCCTCTACCAGACGCTGCTGGAATCCACCCTGGCGATTCCGTTCAAGATTGACTGGACCACGAAGAAATACAGCTATATCGGCCCGCAGATCGCTGATCTGCTGGGCTGGAGCCCCGAGAGCTGGGAGACCGTGAACGACTGGGCCGAACGCATCCACCCCGACGAGCGCGAGCAAACCGTCTCGCGCTGCGTGGAGCTGTGCCTGGCGGGTGTGGATCACGAGGCCGAGTACCGGGCGCTGACCAGCGACAACCGCTTTGTCTGGGTCAAGGAAGTGGTGCATGTGCTCTGCGACGAACAGGGCCAGCCCACAGCGCTGATCGGCTTCACCTTCGACATCACCGAGCAGAAAAAATCCGAGCATTTGCGCGCCGAGCTGGAAGCCCAGAAGCTCTCCAACGCGCGCCTGCAGGAGCGCCTGCGCCTGACCCACGACCTGCACGACGGCCTGGGCGGCGAGCTGGTCCATATGATTGCTTCCGTCGAGCAGGGCAGCGAAGCCATGACCCGGCCCCAGGTGCTGTCCATGCTCAAGCTCATCCGCAACGATCTGCGCCAAAGCATAGACAGCAACGCCTCGGCCCAGGTGCGCGTGCCAGCCACTCCACAGGAATGGCTGGCCCCCTTGCGCCGCCGCTTCAACGATCTGTTCGAGGCCCTGGGTGTGCGCTGCGACTGGCAGTTTCCGCAAAGCTGGAGCCAGCCGCCCAACGCGCTGCAATACCTGGCTCTGACCCGGCTGATCGAAGAAGCTCTGACCAATGTCATCAAACACAGCCAGGCCCGCCATGTGCGCCTGTCCCTGGTGCAGCCACAGGCAGAGGAGCTGCTGCTGGAGATCGAGGATGACGGCGTAGGCTTTGATGTGCAGGCCGTGGATGCATCGGGTCTGGGCGTTGGCATGCGCTCCATGGCGGTGCGCATTGCGCGGGTCGGCGGACTGCTGGGGATTGAATCGTCGCCGGGGAGGACGGCTTTGACGGCGAGGGTGGTGTTGGGTTCTGAGGATTGAGTTTTTGGGCTGTAGCGCTGGCCTAGCTTTCGGCTATAGCTATTCTTTTAGCACCTTACTTGGTTTGAGTTCTGAGGCCGGGTCTCGCCCCGGCAGGCGAGTTACCTTTCTTGCTCGCACAAGAAACGTAACCCAAAGAATGCGCCCCGACTGTCTGCGTCCCTGCGCTTCGCTACGGGCAAACCTGCGTCACGCCATTCGGTCTGCGGTGCGGCAAAACTCGCTTTGCGCTACGCGCGCCGCTCAAACAGGTTGCCGCAAATTTGTTCACGATGCTTTGGCACTCTGCGGTGCCAATGCCCGCAGCCCGAACCGCGTGCCGCAGGCGCAGACACACGGGTGGGAGCAGGCAGCCAGCAAGAGTTGTGGCGAAATTGGCTTCTATCTCAATCACAAATTGCGGTTGCAGCTATCAAATCTGATGGAAGCTATCTTTCGGTATCTCGCCCCTTGTGCCCACGCCTGCAACGGCGGCCTCTTGAGGCTGGCGTCTGCACCGCAGAGTGCAGACGCATCGTGCTCTAACTTGCGGCAACGTGTCTGAGCGGAGTGCTGCAAGCGCGCAGCGAGTTTTGCCGCACAGCCACAAGAGGTTGACGGCGCAGGTCGCCCCGTAGCGCAGCGAAGGGGTCGTGGGCAGCAGGGGCGGGCTCTTTGCCTACTTTCTTGCGAAGAAAGTAGGTCGGCTAGCGGGCCGAGACCCGCCTTCTGCCAAAAAATCAGGCATGCCGCCGAATAAACCAGACCAAGAGCCTAATCTGTCTCTAACCCAATAAGAGCAAGCGTGGAAAGCTATCAAAACAAGAAGGGCATGTGACCCAACAAGAACCACATACCCAATCAGCCTCAAGCCCAGGCACACAAAGCCCCATCAGCTATCAATATTCGAGGCAGATCTTGCCGAAATGCCTGCCCGCTGCCTGATGCTCAAAGGCCGCCACCATCTGCTCCAGCGGATAGCGGCTGTCGATCACGGGCTTCCAGCCGAAGTTTTCCAGCGCGCGCACCATGTCCTGCTGCTGCTCGCGGCTGCCGACGATCAGGCCCTTGAGGGTTTGCTGCTTACGCATCATCTCCACCGTGGGCACGGCACCCGCAAAGCCGGTCAGCACGCCGATCAGCGCGATATGGCCGCCCACGGCGCAGGCGCGAATGGACTGGGGCAAGGTGCCGGGGCCGCCGACCTCGACCACGATGTCGGCACCGCGACCGCCGGTGGCGGCCAGCACGGCGTCGCCCCATTCGGGCTGGTCCTTGTAATTGATCACCAGATCGGCCCCCAATGCCTTGAGCTGCTCGGCCTTGGCCGCGCTGGAGGTGGTGGCGATGACGGTGGCGCCCATGCTCTTGGCCATCTGCAGTGCAAAGATGGAGACGCCGCCCGTGCCCAGCACCAGCACGGTGTCGCCGGCCTTGAGATGGCCGTCCACCACCAGCGCGCGCCAGGCCGTGAGGCCGGCCGTGGTCAGCGTGGCGGCCTCGGCATGGCTCCAGCCCTCGGGGGCATGGGTAAAGCTGGTGGCGGGCAGGTTCACGAATTCGCGTGCAAAGCCGTCCACGCCGTCGCCGGGCACGAGCTGGAAGTCGGAGGGCACATGGCGGCCCGACAGCCATTGCGGAAAGAAGGTGGAGACGACGGCATCGTCCACGGAAAATTCCGTCACGCCAGCGCCCACGGCCGTGACCAGGCCTGCGCCGTCGGCCATGGGGATGCGGCCGTCGGCCGCCGCGCCGGGACGGCGCACCACGCCCAGGTCGTGGTAGTTGAGCGAGCTGGCGTGAATGCGCACCTGGATCTCGCCCGCAGCAGGCGCCGCAGGTGCGGGCAGCTCGACAAGCTTCAGGTTTTCGAAACCGCCGGGCGCGGCCAGTTGCATGACTTTCATGGAGTGCTCCTCAAGAGGTGAAACAGATGCTTTGCATGGTGCCGTCAATGCGCATCCACCACCAGTACCAACATATTTGTTGGGTAGTATTAAAAATGTAAGTAATGCATGGGCGCTGGCTGGCGCTACGATGCTTGCAGTCCGGAACTGCAGCGAGGTGATCATGAAACGATTGAACAGCAAGAGCGGCTGCGCCGTGGAGGTGACGCTGTCGGTGATGGGCGGCACCTGGAAGCCCGTCATCCTGTTCCATCTGCTGCCCGGCAAAAAGCGCTTTGGCGAGCTGGGCCGTGCCATCCCCGGCATTACCCAGCGCATGCTGACGCTGCAGTTGCGCGAGCTGGAAGAGGCCGGCATTGTCGAGCGCACGGTGTATGCCGAAGTGCCGCCGCGTGTGGACTATGCGCTGACCGAGCTGGGCCGCAGCCTGCAGCCGGTGCTGATCGCCATGCGCAACTGGGGCATCGCCTACAGCAAGAACTTTGCTCAGGCCGAGCCCATGCATGACGCAGATCAGAGCAGCGCAAGCTGCCTGCCAGACTTGAAGCAAAAACAGGCTTGAGCACTTACCCATCAAACGTCAGCAGCTATCAATTCCAATAAATCAACAGCAAAAAGCCCGCAGGCTGCAAAAGCTTGCGGGCTTTGTTCTAAAACTGCATGGCTTACTTGCCTGCGGTCAGCGTGGTGTAGCTGTTGATCAGGTTGCGATAGTCGGGGATATGGTTGGAGAACAGCGTCCCCAAGCCCTCGATATCGTTGCGCCAGTCGCGGTGCAGCTCGCAGGCCGCGCCGAACCAGGTCATGAGCTGGGCGCCGGCCTGCTCCATGCGGCTCCAGGCAGCCTGCTGGGTCATGCTGTTGAAGGTGCCCGAGGCATCGGCAATGACGAACACCTCGAAACCTTCAGCCAGGGCCGACAACACAGGGAAGGCCACGCAGACCTCGGTCACCACGCCGGCGACGATGAGCTGCTTCTTGCCCGTGGCCTTGACGGCCTTGACGAAGTCCTCGTTGTCCCAGGCATTGATCTGGCCGGGGCGGGCGATATAGGGGGCAGTGGGGAATTTTTCCTTGAGTTCGGGCACCAGCGGGCCATTGGGGCCGGTCTCGAAGCTGGTGGTCAAAATCGTGGGCAACTTGAAGTATTCGGCCATATCGGCCAGAGCCAGCACATTGTTCTTGAACTTGTCGGGGTCGATATCGCGCACCAGGGACAGCAGACCGGTCTGGTGGTCCACCAGCAGCACGGCGGCATTGTCCTTGTCGAGGCGGATATAGGGCTTGTTGCTCATGACGATCTCCTTCAGAGGTAGTGGAGGGGTGAGGAAAATCAAACGCGCTGGGAATCCAGCACTTCGTGGTTCTGTACCACTTCCTGCGCCTTGGCGTAGCTTTCGATCAGCAGCTGGTAGTTGGGGAAGATGCCGGTATAGGCCTGTGCCCATTCGGCCGCGTCTTCGCGGTTCCAGGTCTTTTGCAGCTCCGAGGCCACGGCCGCGGTGTCTATGGGCACCACACCGGCCTGCAGCATGCGGGCCAGAGTGATTTCCTCGGCCATCTTGGAGTAGGTGCCCGACGCATCGATGACAGCAAACACCTGGTAACCATCGGCCACGGCAGCGATGGAGGGAAAGGCCATGCAGACGCTGGTGATGGTGCCGGCGATGATGAGCTGCTTCTTGCCCGTGGCCTTGACGGCCTTGACAAAGTCTTCGTTGTCCCAGGCATTGATCTCGCCCTTGCGCGCCACGTAGGTGGCGTGAGGTGCGTTCTGGTGGATTTCGGGAATCAGCGGACCGTTGGGGCCCTGAGGCACGGAGGCCGTGGTGATCACGGGAATCTTGGCCAGCGAAGCGATCTTGGCCAGCGTGCTGGCCAGACGGCGCAGCGTGGTGAACGGCATGTCCTGCACGGTCTGGAACAGGCCGCTCTGGTGGTCGATCAGCAGCATGGCCACGTTGTCCGGATCGATCACGGGCTTGGCGCCGTTGAAATTGGCGGGGATGGCTGCGGTCTGGATGCTCATGGAAGTCTCCTTGGAGTTGGGAACGAAGGGGGGTTTCGCTCCCCGGCCGCGTCGCTGCAGGGCCGGGGATACGGTGGCACTGAGGGCTCAGTGGTTCGGCACGACCGTGGGCGCATGGCGCTCGGCTGCCGGAATGCGGCCGAACTGGCCGCGGCGGAAGTCCTCCAGCGCCTGCTGGATTTCCTCGTCGCTGTTCATGACGAAGGGGCCGTAGCCGACCACGGGCTCGTCAATCGGTTCGCCTGACAGCCACAGCAGCGTGACGTCGCTGTTGGCTTCCAGATGCACGCTGTCCGCAGCGCGATCCATATGCACCAGCTGTCCGGCGCGGGCAATCTCCTGTCCGTTGACCAGCAGCGTGCCGTGCAGCACCACCAGCGCCAGCGTGCGGCCGGCCCGGGCCTGCAGCTCGGTGGCTGCTCCGGCGCTCAGCCTCACATCCCAGACATCGATAGGCGTGAAGGTCTTCGCCGGGCCGCGATAGGCGGTCCCCTTGCTGCCAAGGTAGTCACCGGCAATGACACGCAGATGACCCGCACCGCCCGGCAGTGCGACCTGCGGGATGTCGGCATTCAACAGGGTCTGGTAGCCGGGGGCGGACATCTTGTCCCTGGCCGGCAGGTTGACCCACAGCTGCACCATCTCCAGCGGGCCGCCGCTCTTGGCAAAGGCTTCGGAGTGGTACTCCTCGTGCAGGATGCCCGAGGCCGCCGTCATCCACTGCACGTCGCCGGGGCCGATGGTGCCACCGGCACCGGTGGAGTCGCGGTGGGCCACTTCACCCTCGTAGACGATGGTCACGGTCTCGAAGCCGCGGTGCGGATGCGTGCCCACGCCGCGCCGTGCCGTGGTGGGCGTGAAGTTCTGAGGGCCTGCATGATCCAGCAGCAGAAAGGGGCTCAGGGCCTTGCCGTGGTCGCCATAGCTGAACAGCGAGCGCACGGGAAAGCCATCGCCCACCCAGTGGGGACGGGGAGCTTCGTAGACACCCAGGATTTTCTTGAGCATGACATTTCTCCTTGCGGCTGGCCTGCGGTCCCTGTGGATGTCGCAGGCGTTGAACATGGAGAAAGTATGAATTTGGAACGATGACTTGAGTAGTCCACAATATTCAGTCTCAGAGTTCTATTTTTAAAACGATGAAACTGCCCGATCTCAACGAGCTCTACTACTTCGCCCAGGTGGTGGAGCACGGCGGATTCGCACCCGCAGGCCGCGCACTGGGCCTGCCCAAGTCCAAGCTCAGCCGCCGCGTGGCCCTGCTCGAAGAGCGCCTGGGCGCGCAGTTGCTGCTGCGTTCCACGCGCAGCTTTGCCGTGACCGAGGTGGGCAAGCGCTACTACCAGCACTGCCGCGCCATGCTGACCGAGGCAGAGGCTGCCGAAGAGTCCGTGGCGCTGGTGCATTCCGAGCCCTGCGGCAAGGTGCGCATGAGCTGCCCCGTGGCCTTGCTGGCCTCGCGCGTGGGGCGCATGCTGGGCGAATTCATGCGCCAGTACCCGCGTGTGGAGCTGCAGGTGGACGAGACCAACCGGCGCGTGGACGTGATTGGCGAGGGGTTGGATCTGGCCCTGCGCGTGCGCCCGCCGCCGCTGCAGGACAGCGACCTGGTGCTGCGCACGCTGGCCGAGCGCCGGCAATGCCTGGTGGCCGCCCCCGAGCTGCTGCAGCGACTGGGTCAGCCCGGCGGACCCATGGATCTGTCGGCCTGGCCCAGCCTGGATATGGGCGGCCTGCAGGAAACCCACCGCTGGGTGCTGCACGGACCCGAGGCCGTGCGCGCCGAGGTCAGGCACCAGCCGCGGCTGGTGACGCAGTCCATGCTGGCCCTGCGCGATGCGGCTCTGCTGGGCGCCGGGGTGGTCCAGCTGCCCAGCATGTTCGTGCGCGAAGACCTGCGCAGCGGCACGCTGGTGCAGGTGCTGCCGGGCTGGGAACCGCGCCCCGAAATCATCCACGCCGTCTACGCCTCGCGTCGCGGTCAGCTGCCCGCCGTACGCGCGCTGCTCGACCATCTGGCCCAGTCCTTCAAGACCTTGTCGGAAGACTGAACACCAAAACCGCCTCCAGCACTTACTGGGTAATCGCCGTCAGCTATCGAAACGATAACTGCAGCATCAGCCCAGAGCAGCCTGGATCTCGTCCGCCAGCTTCTCGGGCTTGTCCTGGGGCGCGTAGCGGCGTATCACCTGCCCGTCACGGCCCACGAGGAATTTGGTGAAATTCCATTTGATGGACTTGGTGCCCAGCACGCCTGGCGCTTCGGAGGTGAGCCAGCGGTACAGCGGATGCGCACCGTCGCCGTTGACCTCGATCTTGTGCATGAGCGGGAAGCTGACGCCGAAGTTCAGCTCGCAAAAGCTCGCGATCTCGTCATCCGAGCCTTTCTCCTGCGCTCCGAACTGGTTGCAGGGAAAGCCCAGCACCACCAGGCCCCGGTCCGCATACTGTTCGTGCAGTGCCTGCAGTCCCTTGTACTGGGGCGTGAAGCCGCAGGCACTGGCGGTATTCACGATCAGCAATACCTTGCCCTGATACTGCGACAGAGGAGTGCTGCGCCCCTGGATATCGGTGGCCTCAAAGTCATAAACACTGTTTGCCATGCTGCTCTCCCGCCAAAGTGAAGCCCCAAGCTTAAGGCAGTCGGCAAAACATCTCACCATTGGAAACAAGCCCGCGCAGCCACGCCACGGAGACAATACCGGGGCTGCGACCATAGAAAAAACTATCCCCGCAAGCAGAGCGCCTGTTTTTTGGGCATTCTTCGCAGTCTTGCCTTCTTGCGGCCCTTGGCGGGCTGCCTTGCAACGTGCGTTTGTCCTTGAACGAATTGAAAGAAAAATGGGTAGCTCAGGCCACAGCTTTGTGGATGCGCGCTCGCGCCAGCACTCTGGGCCAGCGCATTGCAGCCCTGCCCTGGTGGCGTCGCTGGCCGACGCAGCGTGAATGGCTGTGGTTTGCCGCGGCCTTGCCGGTGCTGTTTGTCGTCTATGTGCTGCTGCTGATTCCGTTCACGCCCAGCATCAGCGACATCCGCAAGGCCAAGCTCGAGCAGCCGGCGCAGATCCTGAGCGCCGACGGCAAGCTGATCGGCGAGTTCAAGCGCAGCAACCGCCAGTGGGTGCCGCTGGAGCAGATTTCGCCCGCCGTGGTCAAGGCCCTCGTGGCCACCGAAGACCATCGTTTCTACGAGCACCACGGCATGGACTTCACGCGCACCGTGGGGTCGGTCATCCACACCCTTGGCGGCAATCCCCAGGGCGGCTCCACCATCACCCAGCAGCTGGCGCGCAATCTCTACCCCACGGAAATCGGCCGCGCCCGCAATGTGAACCGCAAGCTCAAGGAGGCGATCACGGCCTTCAAGATCGAAGCGCTCTACACCAAGGACGAGATTCTCGAGACCTATCTGAACACCGTGCCCTTTCTCTACAACGCCTATGGCATAGAGATGGCTGCGCGCACCTATTTCGACAAACCGGCCGCCAGGCTCACGGTGCTGGAAAGCGCCACGCTGGTGGGCATGCTCAAGGGCAATGCCTATTACAACCCGGTGATCAACCCCGACCGCGCGATTGCCCGGCGCAACACCGTGCTGAGCCAGATGGTCAAGCGCGGCGAGCTCAAGGACGATGAGTTCGAGCGCCTCAGGAAACGCCCCATGCGTCTGGACTTCGAGCGCCAGGAGGAGCCCACGGGCATGGCGCCGCATTTTTCCCAGCAATTGCGCAAATGGCTGATCGCCTGGGCCGACAAACACGACTACAACATCTATACGGACGGCCTGATCGTCCGCACCACGCTGGACTCGCGCCTGCAGAACTGGGCGCAGCAAGCCGTGAACCGCCAGATGCAAACGCTGCAGGGCATTGCCAACAACAACTGGGGCCACCGGGACGGCTGGAGCGCCGAGAACGCGCTGGTACTGCAGCTGGTGCGCGAGACGGAGGCCTTTCGCAGGCTTGCCAGAAGCGGCAGGCCTTCCGATATCAGCGAAGAAGAGGCGCTCAAGAAGCTGCTGGCCGACAAGACCTTCATGAGGCAGCTGCGCGAGGACAAGACCCGCGTGCAGGCCGGCTTTCTGGCCATAGACCCGCGTACCTCGGCCGTGCTGGCCTGGGTGGGCAGCCGCGACTACGCACAGGATGCGTTCGACCATGTGGCCCAGGCGCGCCGTCAGCCCGGCTCCACCTTCAAGCCCTTTGTCTATGGCGCAGCTCTGCAGCGTGGCGCCAGGCCCGAGGACACACGCAAGGACGAAGCCGTGGAAATCCAGCTGCCCGGCGGCGAGGTATGGCGTCCCAGCGACGCCGTCGAGCCCACGGGTGTGCCCATGAAGCTCGCCGATGCGCTGGCCTATTCCAAGAACACCATCACGGCCGAGCTGGGCCAGGAAGTGGGCATGGACCGCGTCATCAAGCTGGCCCGCGGCCTGGGCGTGCGCCAGAGCCCGCTGGAGCCCGTGCCTTCGCTGGCCCTGGGCTCCAGCCCCGTCACGCTGCTGGAGATGGTCAACGCCTACGGCAGCATTGCCAACTCCGGCCGCTACATTCCGCCCCAGTTGGTCACCCGTATCGAGAATGCCGACGGCGAGCTGCTGGCCGAATTCGCCCCGCCCAAGCCCGATCAGGTCTGGGACGAGGAAGAGAACTACGGTCTGCTGGAGATGATGCGCGCCGTGATCGACAAGGGCACGGGCCGCGCGATTCGCAAGCAATACGGCATTCGCGCAGATGTGGCCGGCAAGACCGGCACCACCCAGGGCAATGCCGACGGCTGGTTCATCCTCATGCACCCGCAGATCGTGGCAGGTGCCTGGGCCGGCTTCAACGATGCGCGCATCACGCTCAAAAGCGACCAATGGGGCCAGGGTTCGCGCAGCGCCCTGCCCATGGTGGGTGACTTCATGTCGCGCGCCATGCGCAGCCCGCTACTCAATGCCAAGGCCCGGTTCACCGAGCCCAACACCAGCCACTGGTGGAGCGATCTGGTAGGCCGTCTGCGCGACAAGGTTCAGGAATGGAGCGGGCCCGCAGATGAGGGCAACGACCCTGATCGCACAGCGCCGACAACTCCCGCCCATCCAGCACCCAACAGAAGCAATGGCAGCGAGGTCGACATCATCGAAAGCACGCCCGCCGCACCGCCCTCGACCGGCGGCCAGCCGGCGCCAGCCGACAGCAACGCCCAGCCGCCTGACCTCGACAGCAGCCCCGGGCTGGTACCCGGCGAGATGATGCCGGCACCGGCCAGACCCCCCGCGCCTTCAAGCTGGAGCGATATAGGCACACCACTGCCGCCTGCCGCGCCACTGAATGCGCCGCAGGACAGCCAGTAACGCGGTTTTCAGCCACATGCCCCACTGGGCTGTCGAATAACTGGTCCAATTGCAGACCGATACCCGCCAGCAGGTCTCCCACCAGGAGGCCGCTGGCGGATTTGTTTTCGCCGGGCATGTAACCCACATGCCGATGGCGCTGCGCCGATCCGGAGCCGACATGACCGCCAATACGCCAACCATCGTCACCTTTGCCATCTACCTGCTGGGCATGCTGCTCATAGGCTGGGCGGGATACAAAGCCACGTCCAACCTGTCCGACTACATTCTGGGCGGGCGCAGTCTGGGCTCGGTGGTCACGGCCCTGTCCGCCGGAGCCTCGGACATGAGCGGCTGGCTGCTCATGGGCCTGCCCGGCGCGGTATTTGCCACCGGCCTGTCGGCCTCGTGGATTGCCATCGGCCTGTGCGTCGGTGCCTGGCTCAACTGGCGCTTTGTGGCGGCACGCCTGCGCGTCTATACCGAGAAGGTGGGCAATGCGCTGACCCTGCCCGACTACTTCACCAACCGCTTCGAGGATGGCAGCAGCCTGCTTCGCATCGTCACGGCGCTGGTGATTCTGGTGTTCTTCACCGTCTACTGTGCCTCCGGCGTGGTCGCGGGCGCCCGACTGTTCGAGTCCATGTTCGGCATGGACTACCAGACAGCCCTGTGGGTGGGTGCCGTGGCCACCATGGCCTATGTGTTCATCGGCGGCTTTCTGGCCGTGAGCTGGACCGACACCATCCAGGCCTCGCTGATGATCACCGCACTGATCCTCGCGCCGCTGATGGTCATCTATGCCGACGGCGGCGTGGGCGCCAGCGCGGCCATCATCGAAACTGCGCGCAGCGGTGCCTTCGACATGTTCCAGGGCCAGGGAGCGATCGCCATCGTCTCCCTGCTGGCCTGGGGTCTGGGCTACTTCGGCCAGCCTCACATTCTGGTGCGCTTCATGGCGGCCGAGTCGATCAAGACCATTCCCAACGCGCGCCGCATCGGCATGAGCTGGATGATGCTGTGCCTGGGAGGCGCCGTGGCCGTGGGCTTCTTCGGCATTGCCTTCTTTGCCAGCCGCCCCGATATTGCGACAAACGTCAACGGCAACCATGAACTCGTGTTCCTGGAAGTCGCCAAGCTGCTGTTCAACCCCTGGATCAGCGGTGTGCTGCTGGCCGCCGTGCTGGCGGCCGTGATGAGTACCCTGTCCTGCCAATTGCTGGTCTGCTCCAGCGCCCTCACGCAGGATATCTACAAGACCTTTTTGCACAGGAACGCCAGCCAGAAGCAGCTGGTCTGGTTCGGCCGTGCCATGGTGTTCGCGATTGCCGTGATCGCCATCCTGATTGCGCAGGACCCCCAGGCCAAGGTGCTGGGCATGGTCAGCAATGCCTGGGCCGGCTTCGGCGCCGCCTTCGGCCCGCTGGTGCTGATCTCGCTGCTCTGGGCCCGCATGACACGCAACGGCGCGCTGGCCGGCATGGTCGTGGGCGCGGTCACGGTTCTGGTCTGGCAGCATTACCAGTGGTTCAAGCTCTATGAGATCGTTCCCGGATTTGCGTTGTCTGCTATCGCAATCATAGTTGTCAGCCTGCTGGACCAAGCTCCTTCTGCCACGATCACGGCCAAGCACCGCGAGGTGGAGGCTGAAATCGCTGCCCACGGCGAATAAGCACTTTGGCCTCCGAGAAAGCCCTGTACGGCACTGCTGGCAGGGCTTTTTTGTCGCCAAGGCGATCAGGACGCAACCTCTAGGGGCCGTGAGCGGCCTCTCGCAGAGTGCACAAAAAATAGGCGCAACTTGCATTTTCAGGGCCTATCCGTCACACTTACGGGTCGAAATTTCAGGCATTACCTGAGATTCTGAAAGGTTTAGTGAATGCTCAAGGCCGCTGCAGCCAAGGTATATCAGACGGGTTTAGCGTTGATGCTGGGTGCCGCTTTTGCGCTGGCATCCCCTGCGGCTTTGGCGCGCAAAGCGCCGGAAGTCGGTGCCACCGTTCCCGGCTTTGAGACCGTGAGCCTGGCCGAACTGCCGCGCGAAGGCCGCACCACCTATGGTCGTATCCTCCAGGGCGGCCCGTTCTCCAGCGACAAGGACGGCACGGTATTCGGAAACCGTGAGCGCATACTTCCGCGCCAGGCCAGAGGCTATTACCGCGAATACACCGTGCGCACGCCAGGCGCGAAAAACCGGGGTGCGCGACGCATAGTCTGTGGCGGCTTGCAGCCCCAGGTGCCCGATGCCTGCTTCTACACGGGCGACCACTACAACAGCTTTCAGCAAATCGTCCAATGAAGTTAAAAGACGCCCTCCAGGCCCGCCACACAGCGGCTTTTGACCTCTTGAATTCCGCAGCGGCGGTTTGCGCAGACAGCCTACAGCGCTGTCAGTACCGACTCTGCCACCAGTTTTGATGTTTTTAGAAAGAATCACGGAGATGGACACGCCACTTCGTAAGCCCTCGGAAACACCGTTGCGCAATGTTCGCCCGAACATCGTGCAATCCATTCGCGCCTATCGCATTCCTGATCTTCAGGCAGCAGCAGAGGCGCTGGGCTCCCATTTCCTTTATGCCAATCTGGCCCATGCCCAGACCAAGGCCGATGTTTTCGAGCTGCTGTCCACCCAGTTCTACCTGCCGGCACACTTTGGCAAGAACTGGGATGCGCTGTATGACTGCATGACCGACCCGATCAACAAATCCGGCCCGCAACCCGGTTTTGTGGTGGTGCTCGACCAGATTCCGACCACTCC
The DNA here is from genome assembly GCF_004522605.1 of Comamonas sp. A23. NCBI lineage: Bacteria > Pseudomonadati > Pseudomonadota > Betaproteobacteria > Burkholderiales > Comamonadaceae > Comamonas > Comamonas sp. A23. The sequence goes on along the minus strand of NZ_RSDT01000010.1, from coordinate 90,451 downwards.
CAAGTTCGACAAGGAAGTGCGCGAGCAGTTGCTGGACGTGTTCCGCGATACTGCGGACTTCTGGGCAGAGCGCAAGATTCCCTTCCGCTGCTTTTACTCATTCCTATAGGTCGGCTGCTGCGGCGCACACGACACCAAATGCCCGCCTTGAATGCGGGCGTTTTTGCTTTCAGAACCAAAGGCTCAGGCTGTGCCGCCCTGAGCGGCGGCCTTGAGCTGCATCCACTTGCCCATTGCAATCACCAGCACGGCGCCGCAAGCGGCCGCTGCGTAATGCGCCCAGGGATTGATCCGTACAAAACCTTCGAGCATATGGTCGCTGGTGATGGTTTCGCCGGCCACCCAGCCAATCAGTGCCGCGCCCAAAGTGACGATGACCGGAAAACGCTCCATCAGCTTGATCATCAGCGTGGAGCCAAAGATGACCAGCGGAATGCTGATGGCCAGGCCCAGAATCAGCAGCAGCATATCGCCGCCTGCTGCAGCAGCCACGGCGATCACATTGTCCAGACTCATGACCAGATCGGCGAGCAAAATGGTGCGAACGGCAGCCATCATGCCCTGCCTGGCCACGCTGCCGGAATCCTCTTCTTCATCTTCGCCCTTGAGCAGGCCCACGCCAATCCACAGCAGCAACAGGCCACCGATCACCTCGACGAATGGCAGCTGCATCAGCTTGGCTGCCACCACCGTCAAGGCAATACGCAACACCACGGCGGCACCGGAGCCGAGCAGCACCGCTTTTTTCTGCTGCTGCGGCGGCAGGCCACGTGCGGCCAGAGCGATGACCACCGCGTTGTCACCCGAGAGAATGATGTTGATCCAGACGATCTTGAACAAGCCGATCCAGAAATCGGCACCGAGCATGGCATCCATGGAAAATATTCCTGAGTTCTCTGTCCGTTGCACCTTGAACGGACAAACGCCCGGCATTGCAAAGCCAGGCGTGATCAATGCAGGGAAGTTTAGCCAACTGCCTCTTGGAGCCGCTATCGGCGTATTGCTTCTGACGTCATGGGAATTGCGGGCCACGGAGTTCGCTTTCGTTTTGGGACAGACTCCGCAGGCACCTCAAATTACCAGTTTTCAGTGATAGCCAAGCGACTTGATCTCGGTAACAGTGGGATACGAAAACCAGCGGCACCTCACACAATATGGCAGAGACTTTTTCCCTCCCTACAGAGTCCATTCTCCCCAGCCCCTTGATCGTGGTGGAGGATGAGCCGTTGATCCGCAATCGGCTGGAAAGCATTTTGCATGGCCTCGGATATGCGGATGATGCTCTCATCTTTGCTGCAACCCTGGGGCAGGCACGCGCCCGGCTGGCGGAGCATCCGGTCGCCATGGCACTGGTGGACCTGGGCTTGCCCGACGGCAGCGGCATAGAGCTGATCAGCCAGTTGCGCGCCGCCGATCCCGGCATGGGAATTCTGGTCATCTCCGCCTGGAGCACCGAGGATGCCATTCTGTCGGCGCTGCGTGCCGGGGCCAACGGCTATGTGCTCAAGGAGCGCGACGACCTGGAGGTCACCCTGTCCATACGCAGTGTGCTGCGCGGTGGCGCCCCCATCGACCCTTTCATTGCACGGCGCATCATTGCCGAGTTGCAGCCTTCCCAGCCCACGGAAGCACACAAGGAGATGCCGCCCGAAGCCATACTCAGCGCCCGCGAAATCCAGATCCTCAAGCTGGTCGCAGACGGCATGACCAACCGGGAGATCGCAGAGTCGCTCTTTCTCTCGCGCTACACCGTGGAATGCCATGTGAAGAATATTTACCGCAAGCTGGCCGTGCCTTCGCGCACCAAGGCGGTCAGCGAGGCCCGGGCACGCGGTTTGCTGAGCTGAATGTTCAAGCGGTCGGCTCTCATGCTCCGCCTGATATTTGCGCTCGTCATGGGCTGGAATTGCGGCGTGGTCTGGGCACAGGAGCTCAGGCCTCAGGACCTGCTCTGTGAACCGCGCATTGTGGCCCGCCAATCGGCCAAGGCACTACCCGAGGGGCCTCCACCCGATGCGGCCTTGCTGCAATGGGTGGATGTGCCGGGGCTGGATGACTGGAGTCAACGCTGGCCCGGCTATGACGGTGCAGCCTGGTACCGCATCGATTGGGAGAGCCCCTGCGGGCGCGATCAGCCCGTGGCGCTGGCCGTCGTCAATATCGTGATGGCGGGCGAGGTGTTCGTGAATTCAGAACTGATCTGGCGCGATCAATCGCTGGTGGAGCCGCTGAGCCGCAGCTGGAATATGCCACGCTACTGGCTGCTGCCCAAGGCGCTGCTCAAGGAGCAGGGCAACAGCATCTGGGTGCGCGTCCACGGGCTCAGCAGCCAGACGCCAGGCCTGGGGCGGCTGCGCATAGGCCATCCAGCCGAGCTCAAGCAATGGACGGCGCAGGCCACCTGGAACCTGCGCACCATTTATATGGTCTGCATCACGGTCAGCCTGGTGCTGTGTCTGCTGTTTTCGTTTGCCTGGCTCCACAACCGCAATCAAAAACTCTATGGCTGGTACGCACTCAATCTGATGTGTTGGGCATTGATGCTCTGCTTTATGGTCATGACTGATCCCTGGCCCTTCAGCAGTACGCCGGCCTTTGCCAAGGGCAATTTGCTGGTTTTCATTGCCTTTACCTACACTTTCTGCATTTTTACGCTGCGCTTTGCGGAATTACGCCTCATGCGTCTGGAACGTACGCTGGCCGGCATATGCAGCCTCTGTGCTGTATTCGCCCTGTCTGTGCCCGATGCACAGATGGCGCTGAGCCAGGCCGTCTGGCTGCTGATGTTCTGTCTTTGCGCTCTGGTCTGCCTGCTGTTTCCACTGCGCGCGCTGCAGACACGCACGCCAGCCCACATCGCTTTCAGCCTCTGCTTCGTGCTCTACCTGGCCATCGGCGTGCACGATCTGCTGCTGCTGACCAAGACCCTGGATCACAATCTGACGCTGACTCCCTACACCACCTTGCTGAGCATGCTGGTGATCGCGTGGTTGCTGGGGCGGCAGGTCGTGTGGAATATGCGCCGCATCGAGCACTTCAACCACGAACTCAGTCTCACCGTCACACAGGCCTGCGACGACCTGAGCCAGACCCTGGAGAGGGAACACCATCTGGCTCTGAGCCACTCGCGCCTGCAGGAGCGTCTGCGCATTTCCCAGGATCTGCACGATGGCCTGGGTGGCTCTCTGGTGCGTTCCATTGCGCTGGTCGAGCAGAGCAGCGCCCCTTTGCCCAATGCCCAGGTGTTGTCCATGCTCAAGCTCATGCGTGACGACCTGCGTCAGATGATTGATACCGGCACCAGCACCGCCATCCAGGTTCCCGAGACACCCATGCAGTGGCTTGCTCCGCTGCGCCACCGCTTTGCACGGCTGTTCGAGGAGCTGGACATTCAGGTGAAGTGGTGTCTGCCCGAATACTGGACCCACGCGCCCAGCCCCATTCAGTGCCTGACGCTGACCCGCGTGCTGGAAGAGGCATTGACCAATGTCATCAAGCACAGCCACGCCGGCCAAGTCCAGGTTCGGCTGGAGACTCCCGATTCCGGGGAGTTGCAGCTGCAGATCGAGGACAACGGCACAGGCTTTGATTTGGACAGCACACAGATCAACAGCATGGGCGTGGGCATGCGCAGCATGCTGGCGCGACTGGAGCGCCTGCAAGGCACTCTGGTCATACAGTCCAGCCCCGGCCGCACCGAGCTGCGAGCCAGCCTGCCGCTGTTCGGCAAGGTGCAACGTCACACCGAAGTACAGAGCGCCGTGCCGTCTCCCCAGAGCATCTGGTAACTGCGCTAAGCTTTCTGCATGCCCCTGCTTATCGACGGAACACCGCATGAAGACGGCGTCTTCACCCTTGAGCTGACGCCTGACGCGCCGCACAGGCTCAAAACCAGCCCCGGCCAGGGCAGCCTGACCCTTGGCCCCAGGACGCTGTTGAAAACAGCGGACCTGTGGCTGCCTGTCGACGCCTGCGTGCTCTGGTCCTGCTTTGACCCCTTTGCCACGCCCGCCGGCTCGCCCTGGCCACGCAGCTTCTACTACACGGGCAATGACAGCGGCTTCTTCACATGGGCGCAGTTGCGTACTATCGAAAACTTCAGCTGGTACCCACAGCTACAGCAAGATGTACATATCGACGCCAGCCAGTCACAGATTCGCGAACTGAGCATTCATCTGCAAGCGGGCAATCAGGGCCACATCCACCTGAAGCTGCCGCAGCAGGGCATGCGCCTTCATCTGCAGGGCAATCTGGAGCAAATCACCGTCACCGCAGGCCTGCCTGAAAGCCTGAGTTTGAGCCCGGCCACCAGCAAGAACCCGGCCGATGAAGCCTTTCAGCTGCCCGACATGGGCAGCCTGAAACAGGTCGCCACGCTGGAGCTGCGCAATGGAGCGGGAAAGCAACCCATTTCGCTGCAAAACCTGCTGCAGTTTTCGAAGCTGGAATCGCTTTCCCTGTGGGGTAACCACAGCGATTTGGCTCAGCTTTCATCATGTACGCAGCTCAAGGCGCTATCACTGCGTTTTATGCGCCATCTGTCGGGACTGCCTGCGCTGCCGACCTGGCCGGAGCTGGACTTCTTCATCGCCTACAACGTGGAAGAAGCCACTGGCAAACACCTGCGCCAGCAACTCAAGGACCGGGCCAAGGCTCGACCCTGGGCTGACTACACATCCGTCAGCCAGTTGCGCAAGCCCGAATGGTGGGCCAAGGAATATGGGCGGCCATTTGCGGGCTGGCCCACAGCCCGTGCCAGGATTGCGCATGCAGCCTATGAGCTGGCTGAACAAGAAATTGGCACAGCCAGCAACCTTGGCCATGTGCAAGCTGCACTGACAGCCTTTACCGCCCGCTTCAACACAGTCAAAGGCATTGAAACCAGCGAACGTGAAGACCTGGGGCTGGCCGTGCAGCAACTGGCACAACTGCCTGCGGCGCTGTCACTGAAGCTGACGGATGAGCAGGCCCAGCAGTGGTTTGATGAAAACCGCGACTACTAGCGCCTACCTATCGATTACCGAGCGGCCGCAGGATCGACCTGCGCAATGATGCCGCCTCCCAGGCAGACATCGCCGTCATAGAGCACGGCGGACTGACCAGGGGTGACAGCCCATTGCGCTTCGGGAAAGTCCAGACGGAAGCCGGCCTCCGTGGCCTGGGAAATCAGCGCAGGCGAATCGGGCTGACGGTAGCGGGTCTTGGAGCCGTAGGCCTTGCCCTCGGCCGGAGCTTGGCCCGCCACCCAGCTGACCTGATCGGCCAGCAGGGCATGCGACTGAAGCAGCGGATGGTCATGGCCCTGTACCACGCGCAGAATATTCTTGTCCATTTCCTTGCGTGCCACGAACCAGGGCGCATGGTCGCCCGCACCACGGGCAGCGCCCTTTTCCTTGACGCCGCCAATGCCCAGACCCGAACGCTGGCCCAGCGTGTAGAAGGACAGACCCACATGCTTGCCCAGCTTGCGGTTGCGGTCGTCCAGGATGAGACCCGGCTCCTTGCTGATATAGCGGTTCAGGAAGTCGCGGAAAGGGCGCTCTCCGATGAAGCAGATGCCCGTCGAGTCTTTCTTCCTGGCATTGGGCAGGCCGATCTCTTCGGCAATGCGACGCACCTCGGTCTTGTGCAGCTCGCCCACGGGGAACATGGCCTTGGACAGCTGGGCCTGGTTCAGGCGGTGCAGGAAATAGCTCTGGTCCTTGCTGTTATCCAGGCCCTTGAGCAGCTCGAACAGCTGGGTGGACGGATTCTGGCGCACGCGTGCATAGTGGCCGGTGGCGATCTTTTCTGCTCCCAGGCGCATGGCGTGGTCCAGAAAGGCCTTGAACTTGATCTCCGCATTGCACAGCACGTCCGGATTGGGCGTGCGACCGGCCTGGTACTCGCGCAGGAACTCGGCAAACACGCGGTCCTTGTAGTCTGCGGCAAAGTTCACATGCTCGATCTCGATGCCGATCACGTCGGCCACGGCCGCCGCATCGACAAAGTCGATATTCGACGAGCAGTACTCGCTGTCGTCGTCATCTTCCCAGTTCTTCATGAAGATGCCGACGACCTCGTGGCCCTGCTTTTTGAGAAGATAGGCGGTGACGGCGGAATCCACACCGCCCGACAAACCCACCACGACACGCTGCTTGTTGCTCATAGGTATGCGATTATCCCAGCGCCCGTCAACTGCTGCGGGCGTGAGGATTTGCCATGGAACTGCGCCAGCTGCGCTACTTTGTACGAATTGTTGAACTGGGCTCCATGAGCCGGGCAGCGCTGGATCTGGACATGGTGCAGTCGGCGCTGAGCCAGCAGATCAGCCGCCTGGAGTCGGAACTCTCGACCCGGCTGCTGCAGCGCACACCACGCGGAGTCATCCCCACCGAGGCCGGCCAGGCTTTTTTCCACCAGGCCCAGCTGACCCTGCGCCATGCCCAGCAGGCCATTCACGCAGCCCAGCAGGCCCGGCTGTCGGGTGCCGTCAGCATGGGCCTGTCCCCCACGATTGCGAATGTGCTGGGCCTGCCGCTGATGCGTGCCATGCGCGAGCGCTACCCCGAGGTGCGTCTGCACATGGTGTCAGCCCTCTCGGGGCATCTGACGAGTCTTCTCAACGCCAGACAGCTGGATCTGGCCATCCTTTTCGATACTCAGAGCGCCCGGCGATGGAGCGTGATGCCTCTGCTGGAAGAGCAACTGTTTCTGATCCAGTCGCGCCAGCAACCGGTGGCGCCGCAGATTCAGCATGAAGTGCCCATCAGCTTGGAGCAGCTGCAGCAGGTGCCGCTGATCCTGCCCTCGGGCAGCCACGGCCTGCGCAGCTCCATCATGGCTTCGTTCACCAGTGCCGGCTTTCAGTCGCAGATGGCCATGGAGATCGACTCGCTCACCCTGCTGATGGAAGCGGTCGATGCCGGCATGGGCGCCACAGTCCAGCCCTGGTCAGCCGTGGGCATGTACCGTGATGCTGCCGAGCGTTTTCAGTGGTCCCAGATCGCCGATGACTCGGTGCGGCGCAAGGCCGCGCTGTGCAGCCTGTCGGACGACGAGCTCTCGCCAGCAGCTCTTGCCGCCCGCGTAGTGCTGATGGATTGCGCACGCCAGCTGGTGCAGTCCGGAGTCTGGCGCGGCGCCTCCCTGACGGATTGAGCGCGCTCTCCAACAGCCGGCATGCGACGGGGCAGCCGGAAATCAGAATCCGGGCCCTGACAGCGCTTACGTAATTTCCACAGCAACTTTGTTGCCATGTGAAGCTCATACCTGGTGGCAAACCTAGATCTTCATTACAACATTGCTGTTGCGCCCCCTGGGCCGCATCTCGACATCCATCTTGCACCCCGCCGACGGCGCCAGCCTACAGCGGGTGCGAGTGCGCTTTTTTAATATGAGCCTTGCCTCGTGCTGGATGTGAAGTGCGCTTCAGGACAGCCAGCCAAAACCAAGGTTCATTTATGACATCTCTCGATATTCAGCTGCTGCTGACCGCCCTGGTCAGCGTGCTGGTGCTGGTTGCATTAATCGTTTCACGCATCAAGCTGCACCCGCTGCTGGCCCTGCTCATAGTCTCGGTCGGCGTCGGCTTTGCCACCGGCATGGATCCGGAAACCATCGTCAAGCAGCTGACCAATGGCGCGGGCAAAACGCTGGGCGCCGTAGGCGTCGTGATCGCGCTGGGCGCCATGCTGGGCAAGATCCTGGCCGATGCAGGCATCACCGAGCAGATCGCCGAAGCCATTCTCAGGCACTCCTCCGATCGCATGATCCCCTGGGCCATGACCCTGGTGGCCTTCATCGTCGGCATCCCCATGTTCTTCGAGGTCGGCCTGGTGGTCATGCTGCCGCTGATCTTCAGCGTGGCGCGCAAGCTGGAAGGCCAGGCCCGTTTCAAGGGCTCGGCCTATGTCTACGTCGGCGTGCCCGTGATCTCGGCACTGGCGGCCATGCACGGCATGGTGCCGCCCCACCCCGGCCCCCTGACCGCCATCGCCACCCTCAAGACCACGGTCGGCCCGACCATGCTGTACGGCTTTCTGGCCGCCATCCCGGCCATGGTTCTCGGCGGCCCGCTCTACGGCGCCTTCATCGCCCCGCGCATGAGCACCAAGCCCGACCAGGCCTTGCTCGACCAATTCACCATCACCGAGAAAGCCACTGCCGGCCAGCAGCCCAGCATTGCCCTGGGCGTGCTGGCGGCCCTGCTGCCCGCCATTCTGATGCTGATCCACGCCGTCGCCGAGATGCTGCTGCCCAAGGATGCGGCAGCCATGCATGTGGCCAGCTTCCTGGGCAATCCCCTGATCGCCATGCTGCTGGGCGTGCTGTTCGCCATCGTGGCCCTGGTGATGGCCCGTGGCGGCAATACCGAAAAGCTGCGCGACGCGCTGGGCAAGAGCCTCAAGCCGATTGCCTCCATCATCATGATCATTGCCGGTGGCGGCGCCTTCCAGCAGATGCTGACCAGCGCCAAGGTCGGTGATGCCATCGTCCATCTGACCCAGCAGTTCGCCTTCCCGCCCCTGATCCTGGGCTGGCTGATCGCCATGCTGCTGTCCGTCTCCACCGGCTCGGCCACCGTGGGCATCGTGGGCGCCGCCGGCCTGCTGGCGCCGCTGGCGGGGGCCGACCCCAGCCTGAACCTGCCTCTGCTGGCCCTGTCCATCGGCTGCGGCTCGCTGTTCTTCAACTATGCCAACCATGCCGGTTTCTGGATGGTCAAGGAGTCCTTCGGCATGACCATGGGCGAAGCCACCAAGACCATCTCGGTCGTGCAGTCCATCGTAGCCGTGGTGGGCCTGATCATGGTGCTGCTCTTCAACGCGCTCGTCACCGTGCATTGAGGCTGGCTGTCTAGGCCACACCGGGGCTGCAGCGCAGCGGCCCCGGTACCTGCTGCCGGGCCACCGCCTGTGGCACATGGCCGCATCGCGCCGGCTTCCGCCTGCGGCACAACCAATCCATCACGATTGGTGATACCCCCATCCCCTAGCCCCGCTGCACGGGTGAGGCGGTGCTCACTACAGTGGCGTTCAACTCCAATCTGCCCCCGTCAACCGCGCTCCGGCAGCGGAAATGACAGAGGACATCCACCCACGTTGAACCGCTGCAGGCATCGCCCCGTGGCAGCCCATCATGAAAACTGAAGCCTTTGACACCGATGTACTCGTCATCGGTGGTGGCAATGCCGCCCTGTGCGCCGCGCTGATGGCGCGCGAAGCCGGCAGCCGCGTGCTGCTGCTTGAATCCGCTCCGCGCGAATGGCGTGGCGGCAACTCCGGCCACACCCGCAATCTGCGCTGCATGCACGACGCTCCCCAGGACGTGCTGGTCGAGGCCTATCCCGAAGAAGAGTACTGGCAGGACTTGCTCAAGGTCACGGGCGGCATCACCAACGAGCATCTGGCGCGCATGGTGATCCGGGCCTCCTCGACCTGCCGCAACTGGATGCGCAGGCATGGCGTGCACTTCCAGCCGCCGCTGTCGGGCGCGCTGCATGTGGCTCGCACCAATGCCTTCTTCATGGGCGGCGGCAAGGCGCTGGTGAACGCCTATTTCCGCAGCGCCGAAAAGCTGGGCGTGGAAATCCGCTACGAGTCGCCCGTGGACAAGCTCGAAATCGAGAACGGCCGGTTCCAGGCTGCCTGGGTCAAGACCAAGGATGGCAGCCAGCGCATCACGGCCAAAAGCTGCGTGCTGGCGGCCGGCGGCTTCGAGTCCAACCGCGAATGGCTGCGCGAGGCCTGGGGCCAGAACGAGCGCGGCGAATGGCCGGCCGACAACTTCATCATCCGCGGCACGGCCTTCAACCAGGGCGTGCTGCTCAAGCATATGCTGCAAGAGCAGCAGGCCGACGGCCTGGGCGATCCCACGCAGGCTCACATGGTGGCCATCGATGCCCGCGCTCCGCTGTACGACGGCGGCATCTGCACGCGTATCGACTGCGTCTCGCTGGGCGTGGTGGTGAACCGCGATGCCCAGCGCTTTTATGACGAGGGCGAGGACTTCTGGCCCAAGCGCTATGCGATCTGGGGCCGTCTGGTGGCCCAGCAGCCCGGCCAGATCGCCTACTCCATCATCGACAGCAAGGCCATAGGCCGCTTCATGCCACCGGTGTTCCCTGGCGTGAAGGCCGACTCCCTGCCCGAGCTGGCACAGAAGCTGGGTCTGGACGTGGACCGCTTCATGGCCACCCTCGACGCCTACAACAGCAGCTGCAAGGTCGGCCATTTCGACCATACCGCGCTGGACGACTGCCACACCGAAGGCCTGGCTCCGGCCAAGACGCACTGGGCTCGCCCGCTCGATACCGGCCCCTACTACGGCTACGCGCTGCGCCCGGGCGTGACCTTCACCTATCTGGGCCTGAAGGTGGACGACACATCCGCCGTGCGCTTCAGGGATCAACCCAGCCAGAACCTGTTCGTGGCCGGCGAAATGATGGCCGGCAATGTGCTGGGCAAGGGCTACACGGCCGGTGTGGGCATGTCGATCGGCACAGCCTTTGGCCGCATTGCCGGGCGCAACGCCGCCCTGGCAGCACAAGGCAAAGACGCCGTGCACGGCGCTGTGAAAGATGAGGTCTGAGTCATGAGCATCCAATCCCTGCAAGAACTGGGCAAGGAAGCCCAGACCCTGGTCACCGGCAAGGTGATTCCCATCCTCCCCGCCCCAACGGAAACCGCTGCCGAAGACGAGGTGGCGCGCGTGATGCAGATCTGCAATGCCTGCCGCTATTGCGAAGGTTTCTGCGCCGTATTCCCGGCCATGACGCGTCGTCTGGAGTTCGGCAAGGCCGATGTGCATTACCTGGCCAATCTCTGCCACAACTGCGGCGCCTGCCTGCACGCCTGCCAGTACGCGCCGCCGCACGAATTCGGCATCAACATTCCCAAGGCCATGGCCGAAGTGCGCGGCCAGACCTATGCCGACTATGCCTGGCCGCCCGCCATGGGCAAGCTGTACCAGAAGAACGGTCTGACCTTGTCCCTGGCACTGGTCGCCGGCCTCTTCCTGTTCCTTGCGCTGGCCGTCGCCGCGCAAGGCGGTGTTGGCCAGCTGTGGAACGGCAATCTGGGCAACAACTTCTACAACCTGTTCCCGCACAATCTGCTGGTCGGCATTTTTGCGCCGGTGTTCCTGTTCGTGGTGTTTGCGCTGTCCATGGGCGTGCGCCGCTTCTGGAAGGATGTGAAGCCCGCCACCAGCAATGTGGATGTCAGCGGCCCCGCCGCTGCCGAAGCCACACACGACGTGCTGCGCCTGAAATACCTGGACGGCGGCCATGGCGACGGCTGCCACAACGAGGACGACGAGTACACCTTGAAGCGTCGCCGCTTCCACCACCTGACCTTCTACGGCTTCATGCTGTGCTTTGCAGCCACTGGTCTGGCCACGGTCTATCACTATGTCTTCGATCTGCCCGCTCCCTACGAGCTGCCCAGCCTGCCCAAGATTCTGGGCGCCCTGGGCGGCGTGAGCCTGATGATCGGCACGGCCGGCCTCTGGATGCTGAATCGCGCGCGCCATCCGCTGCATGGCGACGCCAAGCAAAAGCCCATGGACCTCGGCTTCATCGCCCTGCTGTTCCTGGTGGCCGCAAGCGGCCTCGCGCTATGGCTGGGCCGCGCCACGCCGGCGCTGGCACTGCTGCTGTGCCTGCACCTGGGCGCCGTGATTGCGCTGTTTGCCACCCTGCCCTACGGCAAGTTTGCCCACGGCGTGTTCCGCACGGCTGCCCTGCTGCGCCACAACACCGAAAAGCGCGAACCCAGCCCCATCGGTCTGGGTGCCGACTGAAGGTCTGAAAAAACCACGGGCCGGCATGGCTTCTCATGCCGGTCACTTCAAAAAATCAGCCGGAATACCGGCATTCCTTTCCGACCAAGGAGACATCCCATGATGAACAAACGCCATTTCCTGCGCGCCACGGCCGTGGCCGCCTCTCTGCTGAGCCTGGGCTCGGCGGCACAGGCCGCTCCCGACTGGCTGCCCAACAAGCCCGTGACCCTGGTCGTGGGCTTTGCCGCAGGTGGCGCCGCCGACGCGGCGGCGCGCATGATTGCCAAGAAGCTGGGCGAAAACATCGGCCAGACCGTGGTGGTGGACAACAAGGGCGGCGCGGGCGGCAATATCGCCCACCAGTTCGTGACCAAGGCGCCGACCGACGGCTCGGTGCTGCTGTTCGGCTCCATCGGCCCGCTGACGATTGCCCCCCACATCATGAAGGTGGGCTACAACCCCTTCACCGATCTGGCGCCCATCTCTGGCGGCGTGAACTTCCCCAATGTGCTGGTGGTGCACAGGGGCGCCGGCGTGAAGAACCTGGCCGAGTTCGTGGCCAAGGCCAAGAAGAACCCCGGCAGCGTGGACTATGCCTCCACCGGCGCGGGCTCGGCCTCGCATCTGGCAGGCGAGCTGTTCAACCAGCGCGCTGGCGTGGAGATGGTTCACGTGCCCTACAAGGGCGGTGCACCGGCCCTGCAGGACTTGCTGGGCGAGCGCGTCACATCCTACTTTGCCGCGCCCCCGACGGCCCTGCCGCATGTCGAGACCGGCAAGCTGATTCCGCTGGCCACAACGGGCCTGACGCGCCCGGCCTACATGCCCAATATTCCCACCGTGGCCGAAGCCGGCTTCCCCGGCTTCGAGGCGCTGAACTGGTATGCCTTCGTCGCCCCCGGCAAGACCCCCACGCCCGTGCTGGACCGCTGGAACCTGGAAATCGTCAAGGTGCTCAAGGACCCCGGCGTGGCCGAGGCGCTCAAGGTCCACGGCCTGACGCCCCAGCCCACGACGCGGGCCGAGTTCGCGGCCTTCATGAAGAAGGAATACGAGCAATGGGGCAAGGTGGTCAAGGAACGCAAGATCACCCAGAACTGAGAGCGTGTTCACGATCTGAGAGCACAAACCCGCTCGCGCCGATGGCATAACGCATGAATTGGGCGCAATCCAAGTCAGGGCGGCGACGGCCGCGCCGCTCCCGCAGCGAGAGAGGCGCCGTGCCACGGGCGCCGTGCAACGGGGGAAGCCGTACAGCCGCTCAGACTGTGATGGGCTTTTTCTCCACGGGAGCCGCAAAGCCCACGCAAAGACGGTTCCAGACATTGATGCAGCCGATGGCGTAGCTGAGCTCCACGATTTCGCGCTCGCTGAAGTAGGGGCGCAGGGCCTCGAAGTCCTGCTGCCCGGGATGGGCCTGGCTCAGCTGGGTGCAGCGCTCGGCCCAGTTCAGCGCGGCGCGCTCGCGCATCTCGAACAAGTCCACCTCGCGCCAGACCACCACGCTGTTGATGCGCTGCAGGTCCTCGCCGCGCGACAGCAGCTCACGCACATGCATGTCCACGCAGAAGGCGCAGCCGTTGATCTGCGAGACGCGCAGATAGACCAGCTCCAGCAGCTGCACACCGAGGCTGGAGCGCGCGATCTGGGCGTTGAGGCCGGCCTGAGCCTTGTAGAGCTCGGGAGCCAGCGCACGGAAGTCCAGGCGCGGCGTGGGGATGGCAATAGGGCTGGCGGTGGGGTTGGCGATGTCGGCCATGTGAATACTCCTTGAGGGACATTGCAGGCCCGCCCCTGCGGCCGGCCCATACCTCTTAGACGCGGCAGCGCTGCGGTTTGTGACAGGCCTCGTCATCCATCGCCTGGCTATCAATAAACATAGCTGCTATCGCTCTGCATGAAACAAACTCAGCGATAAAACAATCTGAATGTATTGACTGACTGTCGGTAACAGCTATTGTTTTTCGCCTTCTGCGACAGGCCCAGCTCCTCAGGCAGCCGGCACCAGCACGCGGGTCAGCTTGTCCGGATTGCGCAGCGTGTAGATGCGCCGGATCAGTCCGTCCTCGACCAGCAGCGTCTGCACCGACTCCACCTGGCCGTCCACGCATCGCACCAGACCCGGCAGGCCGTTGACCCGCGCCAGATGCAGGGTCTGCTCCTGCCCGTCGCGGCGCAGACGCCGGGCCGTGGCGAAGTACAGCAGCGCCAGGCGACGCCCGGTTTCCAGCACACGGCCAAAGGATGCCACCTTGCCGCCACCGTCGCTGATCAGCGCGGCATCGGGCGCGAAGAGCGCCTGGATCTGCGCCAGATCGCCGCCCCGCGCAGCCTGGGCAAAGCGGCGCAGCAGCTCGGCATGGGCTTGTGCGGGTGCCTCGAAGCGCGGCCGTCCGGCCTTCACATGGGCACGCGCACGGTGCACCAGCTGACGGCAGGCGGCCTCGCTGCGGCCCAGCGCCTGGGCCACTTCGGCGTAGTCGGCATCGAAGACCTCACGCAGCAAAAAGGCCGCGCGCTCCTCGGGCGTCAGCTGCTCCAGCACGAACAGCAGCGCCGTGGAAACATCATGGGCCTGCTCCAGCAGCTCCTCGGCAGAGGGAGCGGCCTCGGTCCAGGGCTGGACCAGCGGCTCGGGCAGCCAGAAACCCGCATAGTGCTCGCGCTCCACGCGCAGGCGTCGCAGCCGGTCTATGGCCAGCCGCGTGGCCGTGGTCACCAGCCAGGCCTCGGGCTGGGCAATGGAGGTGCGCTCGCTGTCCTGCCAGCGCAGCCAGACATCCTGCACCAGATCCTCGGCCTCGGCGCGCTGGCCCAGCATGCGATAGGCCAGCCCGAACAGGCGCGGACGATGGCGCTCGAAATCCTGCAGTCCCGCATCGGCGGGCGGCGCAGTGTGGGAATTGGGGCTCACGTGATGTCTCCTGCAAATAGGCCGGGCCAGCCACCCAGTGTGACAGGCACCAAGCCTTAGACGCAGAACGCACAGCTTTTGTGACAACGCAGCCAAAAACTGGCGCACTTCGAGCCAGGGACGCCGAGCAAGAGCCGCCTCGCGGCGAAGGCGTCGTCCCCCTTCCGGGGGAAGCCGCGCAGCGGCTCAGGGGGGGACCTCAATACCCCACCGCGCACCCGTCCTTGCGCGGATCGGAACCCGCGATGTAGTGCTCGCCATCGCGCAGCACCAGTTGCGCGCCGCCGAAAGCGAACACGCCATGGCCGGCCTCGATGCTGACCTCATGGCCGCGTGCGCGCAACTGCTCAACCACGGTGGCATCGAAGGACGGCTCCACGGCCACGCCCTTGCCGCCGGTCACGCGCCAGCGCGGCGCATCGGCCGCAGCCTGCGGGTTCTGGCCGTAGCGCAGCACGCGCAGGGCCATCTGCAGATGGCCCTGGCTCTGCATGGGTCCGCCCATGACGCCGAACGCCATTTGCGGCCTGCCGTCGGCATGCATGGCAAAGGCCGGAATGATGGTGTGCGAGGGGCGCTTGCGCGGGCCGACCTGGTTGGCATGACCGGCCTCGGTGGTAAAGCCGTGGCCGCGGTTCTGCAGGCTGATGCCCGTGCCCGGCACGACCACGCCCGAGCCGAAGCCCATGTAGTTGGACTGGATGAAGGAGACCATCATGCCGCTGGCATCGGCCGCCGCCAGGTAAACCGTGCCGCCGGGCCGGGGCGCGCCGCAGCGAGGGTCGCTGGCCTTTTCGCGATCGATCAGCTGCGCGCGTTCGCGCAGGTAGTCGCGGTCCAGCAGCTGCGCTGGGGTGACCCGCATATGGTCAAGGTCGGCGTTGTACTGGTGCAGGTCGGCAAAGGCCAGCTTCATGGCCTCGATCTGCAGATGTACGCTGTCCACGCCGTCCAGCGGCTGCGATCCGATCGGATCGCCACCCGCACCCAGCTCGTCGAGCATGCCCAGCGCCATCAGCGCCGCAATGCCCTGGCCGTTGGGCGGAATCTCGTGGATCACCGAATCGCCAAACTTCTGCGACACCGTTCCCACCCAGTCGGCCTGATGCTCGGCCAGGTCTTCCTCGCTCATCACGCCGCCGCAGGCCCGCGAATGCTCGACCATCTTCCTGGCCAGCGCGCCGCGGTAGAAGGACTCGCCCAGGGTCTCGGCAATCTCTTCCAGCGTGCGCGCATGGGCTTCGCTCCTGAACACTTCACCGGCCCGGGGAGCGCGGCCACCGGGCAGAAAGCACTCGGCAAAGCCGGGCTGGTCGCCCAGTTTCTTGCCGCCCAGCTCCCACAGCGTGGCAATCGTGGGCGAGACCGGGAAACCGTTGCGCGCATAGGCTATGGCGGGCTGGGCCACCTGCGCGAAGGGCAGCTTGCCGAAGCGCTTGGACAGCGCCACCCAGGCCGACACGGCGCCGGGCACGGTCACGGCATTCCAGCCCTTTTCCGGAATGCCGCCGAGCTGGGCAAAGTAGTCGGGCGTCCAGCCCGCAGGCGAGCGGCCCGAGGCGTTGAGGCCGTGCAGCTCCTTGCCGTCCCAGACGATGGCAAAGCCGTCGCTGCCAATGCCACAGCCCGTGGGCTCGACCACCGTGAGCGTCATCGCCGCGGCCAGTGCCGCATCCACGGCGTTGCCGCCAGCCAGCAGCATGGAGAGGCCGGCCTGCGCGGCCAGCGGCTGCGAAGTGCTGACCACATTGCGCCCCAGCACCGGCGAGCGGTGCGAAGCATAGGGAAGCGTCCAGTCCTTGATGAGGTTTGTCATATCTAAGTCCGATCAGTGATTCATGGGCGCCGCGCTTAAAACTGGCACGCCCCAGGCCATAGGCATCGAGCAAGAGCCGCCTCACGACGGGAGGCGCCTAGCCGGGGGCGCCTAGCCGGGGGCGCCGAGCCGAGGATGCCGTCCCCCGGCGCAGCCGCACAGGGGGTTGCATATGTCATTCCAAAGTAATGTGGTTGTCCCTGATGACCTTGGCCCAGCGCGCGCTGTCGGCCTGCACCATGGCAGCGAACTGCGCGGGCGTCTGCGGCTTGGCGGGCTCCACGCCCTGCTTGGCCAGGCTGGCGATCACCTCGGGATTCTGGATGGCGCGGTTGAAGGCCTGGTTGATCCTGCCGACCAGCTCGGGCTTCATGCCGGCCGGGCCGTAGAGGCCGAACCAGGTGACCGAGGAATAGCCTGGCAGGCCGGATTCGGCCACCGTGGGCAGATTCGGCGCCAGCGTGCTGCGCCTGTCGCCGGTCACGGCCAGGGCACGCAGGCGGCCGCTGGCCACATGGGGCATACCCGTGGGAATGGAGTCGAACAGCAGATGCACCTGGCCTGCCGCCAGATCGGTGATCGACTGCGCCGTGCCCTTGTAGGGCACATGGGCGAGCTGTATGCCGGCCTGCGCGGCAAAGGCGGCGGTGTTCAGGTGCACGATGGTGCCATTGCCGCTGGTGGCGTAGTTGAGCTTGCCGGGGTTGGCCCTGGCATAGGCAATCAGCTCCTGCACGCTCTTGACCGGCAGCGAGGGCGTGACCAGCAGCACGCTGGCCGCATCCGCCGTATGCGCAATGGGACTGAAATCCTTGTCCGCCTTGTAGGCCAGCCTGGGCATCAGATGCGGCGAAATCGCATGCGTGCTGCTGGTGGTGAACAGCAGGGTGTAGCCGTCGGCCGCCGCCTTGGCGGCCTCGGCCGTGCCTATGGTTCCGCCGGCGCCGGGCCGGTTGTCTATGACCAGTTGCTGGCCCAGCTCCTGCGATACGCGCTGCGCAATCACGCGTGCCACCAGATCGGTGGCGCCGCTGGCCGGAAACGGCACGATCACGCGCACCGGTCGGCCGGGCCAAGCGGCCTCGCCCTGGGCCAGGGCCGGAAAGGCCAGCAAACCACCGGCCACGGCCACAGCGGCCTGAAGCCACTGGCGGCGCGTCGTTGAAACAGTAAACCGTGCCCGCATGGCAACTCCTGCAGAAATGGAGGGCTGGCCGCTGCCTGGCGACCATCGAACGGGAGATCTTAGAAAACCGGGGCATTTGCCGCTATCGGCAAATTTGCAAGCCATCGTTGCCAAAACAGCAAACCGGGCACAATGGCGCTTTGCCGCCACCGCCTGCCATGCCCGAGTCCCGCCATTTGCTGCTGCAAGACACCGCGCTGCGCTACTTCCACGAAGTCGCGCAATGCGGATCGCTGAGCGAGGCTTCGGCAAGACTGCATGTGGCGGCCTCGGCCATCAGCCGCCAGATCGCTGCATTGGAGGAGCGGCTGGGCACGCCGCTGTTCGAGCGCCACCCGCGCGGCATGGTGCTCAACGCCGCCGGCGAGATCCTGGCCGATCATGCGCGCCGAGCAGGGCTGGACGCCGAGCGCGCGCTCGACGAGATCAAGGCCTTGCAGGGCCTGCGCAGCGGCAAGGTGCGCATCGCCAGCTCCGATGCCTTCGCCAGTGAATTCCTGCCGCGCCTGTGCGCGGCCTTCCAGCGCGAGCACGGCGGCATCGTCTTCGAAGTGACGGTGCTTCCCACGCACGAGGTTTCCGGTGCCGTGCGTACTGGCACGGCCGACATAGGCCTGTGTTTCAGCCGGGCCCCCGAGCCCGGCATCGCCGTCGCCTGCCGCGTGGCCGCGCCCGTGCTGGCGCTGGTGGCATCCGGCCATGAGCTGGCGCAGGAGCGCAGCGTGGCACTGGCAAGGCTGGTGCGCTATCCGCTGGCATTGACGCCACCCAGCACGGCCGTGCGCCAGTTGCTGGATGCAGCCTGCAGCCGCCAGGGACTGATGCTGGCGCCGGCCCTGGAGAGCAATCACGGCAAGACGCTGCTGAACTTTGCGGCCCAGGGCGCAGCGGTCGCCGTGGCCAGCGAAATCGCCGCCCGCGACATGGTGGCCACAGGCGCGCTCGTGGCCGTGGCGCTCAGCGACCGCGGCATGGATTTGCGCGATATCGAGGTTCAGACCCTGGCCGGCCGCACGCTGCCGCATGCGGCGCAGTCCTTTCTGGAGCTGCTGCAACTGCGCCTGCCCGCAGCCTGGTGATACGGCAGCCGCTCGCGCCGACTCAATCCGCTTTGGGGCGCAGCACCAGCCATAGCGACAGCGCAATCAGCCCGCCACCCATGGCATGAGCGATGGTCAAGGACTCATCGAGCAGGGCCCAGCCCCAGAGCACGGCAAACACGGGCACGATAAAGGTCACGGTCAGCGCCTTTTGCGGCCCCTCGTCGGCAATCAGCCGGAAATACAGCACATAGGCCAGAGCCGTGCTCAACAGGCCCAGCAGCGCCACATTGCCCCATGCCAGCAGCGGCGCGGCCTGCAGCCTGGCCAGCATGCCGGGCTCCAGCGCGATGTCGATGAGCAGCGCCGGTATCAGCACCATCAGCGCGCCGAGCTGGCTGATGAAAACGGCAGCGCGCGTGTCCACGCACGCATTGGCACCCGCAATCCTGAGGGTCAGATAGCTGGAAAACGCATAGCAGACGGTGGCCACAAAACAGGCCGCCATGCCGCCCAACACGGCGCTGCCGAGATCCAGCGGCCCGGCCTGGGCCAGCACCGCCACACCGCCAATCCCCAGCAGCACCGCCACCACACGCGCGGGCGTGATCGCCTCGGCAAACACCAGCGCTCCCACCACGGTAGCAACCAGAGGCGTGGTGGCATTGAAGATGGCGCTATAGCCCGATGGCAGCACCTGGGCCGCCAGCGCGTACATGAGAAAGGGGATGCCGGAATTGATGACACCCAGCCCCAGCAAGGGCCAAAGATAGCGTCCTGGCCTGGGCCGGTAGCCCATGGCAAACAACGCCGCGCCAAGGCCCAGCGCCGAAAACAGGCCGCGTCCCACGGCCGTGGGCACGGCCCCCAGATGGGGTACGGCCACGCGCATGAATAAAAAACTGCCGCCCCAGAGGGCGGCCAGTGTCATGAGTCGAATCAGGCTGGCTACAGACATACAGGGCATTGTGCACAGCCCCGGCCTGCACGCCTGTCACAACTGCCGAATGCCAATATCAGTGAATCTGCACCAGCACATCGTCCAGCGTCGCACCGGCCTCTTCGGGCACCGGGCGCGTCAGCTGCGGCACCTTGTAGATGCTGGCATCGGCATGAATCAGGCCTATGTCATAGCGCTGGCCGGCCAGATAATCGCCCACCGACTCCAGCACGATGGGGCTGCGATGCAGATGCTCGGTGGCCTTGAGCTCATCGAGCGAGAGCCAGACGCTGCGCACGATGCCGTCGTCCAGATGACGCTGGGCATGGTGCATGCCCAGATCGCCCGTGAAGGCGAAGCGCAGATAGGTGATGTCCGAGCCCGTGCGCGTGCGCACAAAGCGGTTCATGTAGATGCCGACCAGAGCCGTGGGCGTGAAGCTGTAGGCCGTCTCTTCCATGACTTCGCGCACACAGGCATCGACAGGGCTTTCGGAAGGGTCGAGATGACCGGCCGGCGTGTTCAGACGCAGTCCATCCGCCGTTTGTTCTTCCACCAGCAAAAAACGGCCATCGCGTTCGATGATGGCCGAGACAGTCACATTGGGTTTCCAGCGATTGGGCATGGCCGGCATTATCCTTGTCCCAACCCGACGATGTGTCAGATAAATCCCACCATATAGAGCGCTCCTTCGCCGTAACTGGCCAAATGTTGCTGCTGCGCAGCATTTGTCACGGATTCGACCACATAGCCTTGACGCTCCCAGTAAAGCCGCGAACCCTGCACCGAAACCAGTGCCGTGCGCTGCACGCCGTGCGCTCTGGCCTGCGCCTTCAGGACCTGGACCATGCGCCGCGCCAAGCCCTGGCCGGCTGCAGCCTCGGACACGGCCATATCGTGCAGATAGAGCACGCTGGCGTCGTCATATTCGGCAAAGTCGCCGTTGAGCGGTGTGATGGCTCCGGGGCGCGACCAATAGGCTGCCAGATAGGCCACCAGTTCCCCGCCCTGCTCGGCCGCCCAGGAACAATGCCCGGCCGTCCGCAAACGGCGCACAAACACCTCGCGCGGCTCGGCAAAGTCCGCACCATAGCAATGCTGCTGTATGCGCATCACGGCATCCACATCGTCCGCGCCCAGCGCGCGCAGCTGGATTGGCATCGACTCCGTCATCAAAAACTCTCAAATTAATAGCTATCAACGCTTATCAGTCAAAGGCTGACAGCCAATTTCAATCAAAATCCGGCACATAGCTTAGCAAGCCGTTCATCTCGCAGCAGTCTGTAGGCGCTATCGCAATGGTAATGATTCTCAATTGGAAATGCATCGCCATCCTCCCTAACATTCATTCATCGCACAGGGAGAAACAGATGACACGCTTGATCAAGACATTGCGCCAAAACCAGCTCACGCTGACCAAGACCGCCAGCTACTACGTGATACACATCACCGTGGCCGCCTGCGTCGCCTATGCCGTGACCGGCAATCTGATTGCTTCGCTGACGCTGAGCCTGCTCGAGCCCACGGTCCAGGCCTTTGCCTTCTTCTTCCATGAAAAAGTCTGGGAGCGCCGCCTGAAGAAACGCGAGCAGCAAGCGCTTGCCGGACAGGCACTGAGCGCCTGAGAGCCGTCTATGAACACCGACCACCCCACCACTTTTGCGCAATGGCTGCTGCAGTCCCTGGCCATGCTGGGCGACTGTAACGGCCATCTTCGCGATCTGTAGAAATCATGTGTGTAAACCTTTTGATAAGCCATGGATAAATCTTGAATATCCCAGGCTCTTTGTGAGCTTCTGATCATTCATGCCAGAAAATCATCCGAGCCTGACTCTCCCGCATCAAAAAATACTGTGGATAAGTCATGTTGAAGATGCCAATTCGGACTCGCGCCCATGGGTTTGCGGCTATTTGCCAAACCGGGCCCAAGGCCAACAATGACCGGGAATCCAAGGAGTTCCCATGCAGCTTGCAGACCGCCAGACATCCGCAGACCTCGCGCGCCACGACGAACAATGGCTAAGCGCCCACTGGATGCCGTTCACCGGCAACCGCAACTTCAAGGCCAGGCCCCGCATCATCACAGGCGCACAGGGCGCCTACTACAGCGATGCCGATGGCCGGCGCATTTTCGACGGCCTCTCGGGCCTGTGGTGCTCGGGGCTGGGCCATGGCCGCCGCGAGATCGCCGAGGCCATTGGCAAGGCCGCGCTGCAGCTCGATTACGCTCCCGCCTTCCAGTTCGGCCACCCGGCCTCGTTCGAGCTTGCCAACCGCATCGTGGCACTGATGCCCCAGGGGCTTGAGCATGTGTTCTTCACCGGCTCGGGCTCGGAAGCGGCCGACACCTCGCTGAAGATGGCGCGCGCCTACTGGCGCGCCAGGGGTCAGGGCTCCAAGACACGGCTGATCGGGCGCGAGAAGGGCTATCACGGCGTGAACTTTGGCGGCATCTCGGTGGGCGGCATGGGGGGCAACCGCAAGATGTTCGGCCAAGGGATTGAAGCCGACCATCTGCCGCACACCCAGCCGCCACCCGGTTCGTTCTTCAAGGGCCAGCCCCAGACAGACGGACGCGCCCTGGCAGACCGGCTGCTCGATCTGATCGCCCTGCATGACGCCAGCAATATCGCCGCCGTGATCGTGGAGCCCATGTCGGGCTCGGGCGGCGTGGTGATTCCGCCCACCGGCTATCTGCAGCGTTTGCGCGAGATCTGCACCCAGCACGACATCCTGCTGATCTTCGACGAGGTCATCACGGGCTTTGGCCGCCTCGGAGCGATGACGGCGGCCGAGGCCTTTGGCGTGACGCCGGACATCATGAATATCGCCAAGCAGGTCAGCAACGGCGCCCAGCCATTAGGAGCCTGCGTGGTCACGCCCGCCATCTATGAGCAGTTCATGGCGGCCGGCGGGCCGGAGTACATGCTGGAATTTGCCCACGGCTATACTTATTCGGCCCATCCCGTGGCCTGCGCGGCAGCCATTGCGGCACTGGATCTGCTGCAGCGCGAAGACGGCCCGGGCCGCGTGCGCGCGCTGGCCCCCTTCTTCGAGCAGGCCGTGCACAGCCTCAAGGACGCCAGGCATGTGCTGGACATCCGCAATATCGGCCTGGCGGCGGGCATCACGATTGCATCCCTGCCTGGCGAGCCCGCCAGGCGCCCTTATGAGATCGCCATGAAATGCTGGGAGGCCGGCTTCTATGTGCGCTACGGCGGCGACACGATTCAGCTGGCGCCGCCCTTCATCAGCGAGCAGGCCGAGATCGAGCGGCTGATCAACGCACTCGGCGATGCGCTGCAGGCCACCGATTGAACTACTAAATCAATAGCTTCAATTGCTTTTCCCAAAAGCGATTGAAGCCTTTTTATCCAAGTTCAGGAGAGCTGTGCCGCCAGGGCTTCGAATTCGGCGACAGGCACTTCTTCCGCGCGGCGCTGCAGATCGAACTCGCCGGCAAAGCCCTTGGCTTCCAGCCACTTGCCCAGGGTGTTGCGCAGGATCTTGCGGCGCTGGCTGAAAGCGACCTGCACCAGCTCTTCCAGAAGCTTGGGATCGAGATCCGCAGGCTGCTCGCGCGGAATCATGCGCACCACGGCACTGTCGACCTTGGGAGGCGGATTGAAGCTGCCCGGCGGCACGAACAGCACATCCTCCATGGCGTAGCGCCACTGCAGCATCACCGACAGACGGCCGTAGGCCGAGGTGCCGGCGTCCGCCACCATCCGGTCTATGACCTCTTTTTGCAGCATGAAGTGCTGATCCTGCACCACATCCACCTGCTCCAGCAGATGAAAAAGAATGGGGCTGGAGATGTTGTAGGGCAGATTGCCGACCACGCGCAGCTTGGTCACGCCCAGACGCGCAGCCAGCGCACGGAAGTCCACCTTGAGCACATCGGACTCGACCACATCGAGATCGTCGCGCAGACGCAGACGGGCCGCCAGGTCCCGGTCCAGCTCGATCACGGTGAGCTTGCCCAGGCGCTCGACCAGGGGCTGCGACAGCGCCATCAGGCCGGGGCCGATCTCGACCATGGGTTCGCCCGCCTTGGGGTCAATGGCCTGGACGATGTTGTCGATGATGGCGCCGTCGGTCAGGAAATTCTGGCCGAAGCGCTTGCGGGGAATATGTTTCATGAATGCGAAAGCGGTGCCTGGGCACCGCTTGGAATGAGGTGGAGCTCCGATGCCCGGTGCGCAATGATGACATTACCGGGCACTTCAAGCGGATTGAATGGGCTTATTGGGGTGGCTCGCGGTATTCCACAAAGGCCTTGCCGCGCAGTTCCTTGAGCCAGGTTTCGTAGTCCTGCTCGGCCTTGCGCTCGCGCACCACGTTGCGCACCATTTCGCGCTGCTCGCGCTCGGTGAGCTTTTCCTGGCGGCGCTCGATCAGCTGAATCAGGTGCACGCCGAAACGCGACACCACGGGGTTGCTGATCTGGCCCGGCTGCAGGTTTTCGAGCACGCGTTCAAACTCAGGCACGAACTGGCCGGGCGAGGACCAGCCCAGATCACCGCCATTGCGCGCGCTGCCGTCCTTGGAGAACTCCTGGGCCAGTTGCTGGAAGGTGGCCTGGCCGGCTTCCACACGACGCTTGTAGTCCTCCAGACGCTTGGCCGCCTGGGCTTCGGTCATGCCATCGCCTACGGTCAGCAGAATATGGCGGGCGTGGTTCTGCGTGATGTATACAGGTGCTCCGGCCTGAGATTTTTCCAGCACCTTGAGCACGTGGAAACCTGCGCCCGAACGAAACGGACCGACGATGGCACCGACAGCCGAATTGCCCACCTGCTGAGAAAACAGCTCGGGGTAATCGCTCATGGGGCGCATGCCCATGGCGCCGCCACCCTGACCGTTGGGGACATCCGAAAACTCCCGCACGGCAGCGATGAAGTCGGGGTTCTTGCGAGCGGCTTCTGCCGCCTGCTTGGCCTTGGCCTCGCGCTCCGCCACCACGGCAGGGCTGGCGTTTTCAGGCACGGTGATCAGGATGTGGCCCAGATTGGCTGCGGCACCCGCAGCCGCATCGCCGGGGCGCTTCTGGTCCTTGAGATAGCGATCGATGTCTGCTTCCCCGACCTTGACGCGACCGTCCACATCACGCTCGCGCACACGCTGCATCAGCATCTGGTTGCGGATCTCCGAACGGAACTGCGCTTCGGAAATCCCTTCGGCCTTCAGGCGCGACACCAGGCCGGCCTTGTCGGTATTGTTCTGGCGCGCCACATTGGCCACGGCCTGATCGACCGTCATGTTGTCAATGTTGATGCCCGTGTCCTTGGCTTCCTGCAGCTGCACGCGCTCGACAATCAGGCGCTCCAGAACCTGGCGGGCCAGCTCGCTCTGGGACGGCAGCTGCCCGCCCTGCTCGGTCACATTCTGCGCAACGCGCTCCATGCGCGCACGCACTTCGTTATTGGTGATGGGTTCGGAATTGACCACGGCCACGATGTAATCGGCCGAGCGAACACCCTGTGCGGCTACCGGAGCCTGGCGCCCCGAGGGCTGGGCCGTCGCCTCCAATGCGCGCGAGATGGAGGAGTCATTGCCAGCCTTGGCCTTGCTGCCGGGGCTCTTCAGGCCCTGGGCCTGCACACCGGCAGCCATTACAGCCAGTGCCACGGCAACAGCACATGCATTGGATGTCTTGGAGAAAAAACGCATGAAAAAAGCCTTGATTAATCGTAATTGGTAAAGCGGCTGGGCGGAGTCACCGCCTCACGCAAATATTGATAGCGCGGCACATTCTGCTTGAGGCTGGAGGTGGGATCGGCACCAAAACTCAGGCGCGAGAAGCCCACGAACTCCATCTGGAACAGCAGACGCAGATTCGACTGGATGACCGAGCTTTGCAGGCGTTCCAGCACCACACGGCCAATCCAGCAGCAACCGTCGTATTCCAGGCCGACCACGGTATCCACCAGCTTGTTGTCCTTGATGGAGTAGTTGAGGCGGCCCACGGCATACCAGCGGCCACCGCCCTGGCCGCGACCAGCGCCCAGATCCTTGCCCTTGTCGCCCCAGAGGTCGTTGATGGGCCATTGCCAGCCCACGTCCACCAGTTCGCTGGAGGGTTTCTTGGTGACCGTATCCAGCTGCGTGCGGTAACCGATGTTGAAGGTGCGATAGTTGCCCGGGCTGTAACGCGCCGTGGCCGTGGTACGCACCGTGCGGTTCAAGTCCTTGTTGTACTGGGTCGTGCCTTCCAGCGACCACTTGTCGGTCCAGTTGAAGGCCGCACCCAGCAGGATATCGGACAGCTTGCTGGTAGCAGCCACCTCACCGGGCAGCAGCACGCGCTGATCGGACAGGCGAACGCGCTGGGCCACGGCGAACTTGAGCTTTTCCGCACCGCTTTCGGGGTCGATGAAGCGTGAGGTCGCGCCCAGCGTCATCAGATGGTTATCGGCAATGCGGTCCTGACCGACATAGTCGTTCTCGGAAAAAATGCTCGCGAAGTTGAAATCGCTGCGACCCGTGTCGTAGAGCGGCAGCATGCTCTGATCGCGATAGGGCGTATAGGTATAGAAGGCCCGGGGTTCGAAGGTCTGCAACAGATTCTTGCCGAACCAGGAGGTGTCGCGCTCGAAGATCAGGCCGCTGTCCAGGCTGAAGGTGGGCAGAGTGCGGTTGGCGCTCTTGCTGCCGTTGCTCATCAGCTGATCGGTCTGATACATGGAGGTATGCAGCATCAGCTTGGGCGTGATGAAGGCGCCGGGAGACAGGAATGGCCGGCTCAGTTGCGCCTGCACATAGCTGCGCTGGCCGTTGTTGCCGACCTGACCCGTGATGGGGCGAATCAGCTCGAAGCGTGTGGTGTCGGCCACCACGGAGAAATCCAGCCCATGCGGCAGGTCCAGCGGCGTGTAGCGGTACTGCAGCTGCGGCACCATGCTGTAGGGCGGCGCAATCGGCGAAGTCACATCCTGCTGCACTTGATAGCGCAGCACATTGAGGCTCAGCACCCCATCGCCCTTGGCCCAGCTCAGATTGGCCGTGCTGGGCAGCAGGCGCTGGCGCAGCGCCACGGGAGCCAGGCGGAAGTCGCGCCAGTAATCACCGTCGCTGACGCGGTTCAGATTGAGGTTTAGCCCCAGACCGCCGACCGGCGTGTCGAAGCTCGCACGATGCTGCCAGGAATAGCCCCAGCGATCGCGGTTGCGCAGATTGTCTCCCAGCATGTAGCTGGCATAGGTCTCGCCCGAGTAGCTGGGCTCCAGATAGCGGAACTGTCCTGTCAGGTTCACGCCGCGCTTGGTCATCAGCGAGGGCGTGATGGTCATATCGCGATTGGGTGCGATATTCCAGTAATAGGGCTGCGAGTACTCGATGCCGCCAAGCTTGTCCATGCCTATCATGGGCGGCAGCAGGCCCGATTTGCGCTTGTCCGAGAGCGGAAAGCTCATGCGCGGCACCGGCAGGACGGTCACACCCTTGAACTTCAGGGACGCACCCTCGGCCACCCCCACCTCTTCGGCCATGTCCAGATGAATGGTCTTGGCCTCGAGCACCCAGCTCGGCTCCCAGCTGGCTTCGTCATCGCGCTGGCAGGTGGTGTAGGTGGCGTCATGGACGACCGAACGATCCTTGTCGATGAAATCCACTCGCGAGGACTCGCCATGGCCACCCGTGGCCAGAAAGCGATAGTTGGCGTTGTCGAACTGGCCCTTGAAGGCATCCATCTGCAGATCCAGCGCCGTACCCTCGTAGACATTGCCGGCCTGGTTGATGTGGACCGAGCCCACGGCGTTGATCCTGTCGTCCGGAACCGCATAGTCGAGCTTGTCCGCGCGAATCATGGTGTCGCCGCGGCGCAACTCTGCCTCGCCATGAACCGAGGCCTTGAGATCGGGCTGACCGGACAGGCTGTCACCTTTGATATAGATGGGCTGCTGGTCACGCACTTCCTGAGGATAGCTCTCCTGCAGCGCGCTGCTGGACTTGAGTTCCAAGGCTGGCAGCTCGCCCGCGACGCTGGAGGAGGACGATCCGCTCGCTTCGGCCGACTGGGCATAGGCCTGCATGCCAGCACCCGCCCATGCCAGTGCCACAGCCCATGCCAGAGGACGAATCACCAGCCGAGCAGCCCCCGCACGCGTCGAACGGGCAGGGCAGGCAGGTAGGAAATCTCGCGGATGGGATGGGGATTGCACGATGATCTTGAACGTCAAAAGCGCGCGTGCCCTGGCACACGTCAACAGAAAACCGAGAGCCTAGCACCACTGTCCACAGATGCGGCGGCATCGGTTTGTAAAATCCGATTATCCATGACCGCTCCTATCACCCCCACAGTTGGCGTTGCCTGGGCAGATTCTGCCCGCCACGCTGCATTCGACGCCTGGCTGGCACCGCTGGCTCAAAAGCACCAGCTGCTTCCCGCAACCCTGCGCCCCGCTTCGGCCGATGCGAGCTTTCGCCGCTATCTGCGCCTGGATCGCAGCGATGGAAGCAGCCTGATCGTCATGGACGCGCCGCCAGACAAGGAAGATTGCGCGCCTTTTGCCAAGGTTCAGGGCCTGATGAACCAGGCCGGCCTGTGCGTGCCGCAGATCCTGGACTGGGATGCCGTTCATGGCTTCATGCTGCTCAGCGACCTGGGCGACCAGACCGTCATCGAGGCTCTGAACCCCGAAAAACCCCAGGATGCCGAAGCCTGGTACCGCTCGGCCATCGAGGTGCTGCTGGACTGGCAACTGGCCTCCAAGGCCGGCAATACCGGCAGCTTGCCTCGCTATGACGAGGCCCTGCTGCGCCGCGAGCTGCAGCTGTTTCCCGACTGGTACATCGCCAAGCACCGCCAGTTCACGCTGGACGACAAGCAGCAGGCCCTGCTCGGCAAGACCTTCGATCAGATCGTCGCCCACAATCTGCAGGCTCCCAGCGTCTATGTGCACCGTGACTTCATGATGCGCAACCTGATGCAACCTGTGGCAAGCGGCGCGCCGCTGGGCGTGCTGGACTTCCAGGATGCCGTCTACGGCCCCATCACCTATGACATCGCCAGCCTGCTGCGAGATGCCTTCATCAGCTGGGAAGAGGACTTCATCATCGACATCACCATCCGTTACTGGGAAAAGGCCCGCAAGGCCGGCCTGGTGGGAGCCAACAGCGCCAGCGGCTGGGGTGATGACTTCGGCGAGTTCTACCGTGGGGTTGAATGGATGGGTCTGCAGCGCCACCTCAAGGTTGCGGGTATCTTTGCGCGCCTGACGCTGCGCGACGGCAAGCCCAAGTATCTGGCCGATACGCCTCGTTTCATCCACTACATCCGATCCACCTGCAACCGCTACCGCGCGCTGGGCCCGTTCCTCAAATTGATCGACGAGATCGAGGGTATCCAGACGCAGGTGGGTTACGCCTACGGAAGAATGTAAATACCCCCTGAGCGGCTTTGCCGCTTCCCCCTCTCTCGCCTTGCTTCGCAATGCGGGAGGGGGACGACGCCCTCGCTGCGGGGCGGCCCTTGCTTGGCGTCCCTGAGGTGATTCAGCGCCAGTTTTGCGAGCTACGGACTCTGCGTGGCACCATGAATCACGAACCCCGAATTTTTCCCTATGCCGCGCTATCACTGCCCTATTCCACTGCACATCGGCAACGAGCTGGACCTGCCTGCAGGTGCCGCCCGCCATGTGCAGGTGCTGCGCCACCAGCCCGGCGATGTCATCACCCTGTTTGAGGGCCAGACCGGCAACGGTTTTACCGGCGGCGAGTTCCAGGCGACCATCACCCACATGGGCCGCAGCGATGTGGGCGTGCGCGTGGACAGCCACAGCCCCGCCGAGCGCGAAGCCGAACGTGTCGTGCACCTGGTCGTCGGCATGCCCGCCAACGAGCGCATGGACTGGCTGGTGGAAAAAGCCACCGAGCTGGGTGTCGCCAGCATCCAGCCCGTGATGGCGGCGCGCAGCGTGCTCAAGCTCAAGGGCGACCGCGCCGACAAGAAGATCGAGCGCTGGCAGTCGATTGCCGTCTCGGCCTGCGAGCAATGCGGTCGCAACCAGGTACCCGTGATTCACGCTCCCCTGCCGCTGGCCGACTGGCTGCGCAGCAAGGATGCCCCTGCCACCGATACGACGCGTCTGGTGCTGTCGCTGCGCGAAGGCAATCAACCGCTGCGTACCGCCGCCGGCGATGCCCAGACAGTCTGGGTGCTGCATGGCCCCGAAGGGGGTCTGACCGCCCAGGAAGAAGACTGGGCACTGGAGCAGGGCTGGAAGCCTGCCAGCCTCGGCTCCCGCGTGCTGCGCGCTGAAACGGCATCTGTTGCCGCCCTGTCCCTGCTGGCCCTGGAGTAAATCAATGAGCAGCTGTCATCTCTCTCTGGCCAAGCCCGAGTTTTATCTGCAGAACTTTCGCGTGGAGGCTCCCGAGCCCAGGCCCGAAAGCATCATCACCCCGCGCCGCCTCGGCTGCATCATCATCAATGCTGCCACAGAGTCCTCTGCAACGCTCTTGGGGCGTACGTTTACAGCTCCCGAAGAAGGAGCACCCGCACTGCCGGTGGAACGGCTGCTGGTGCCGGCCAGCTTCGGTCTGGTGCCGCACTGGGTCAAATCGGCCTCGGACGGCCGCCTGCGCGCGCTCAAGCTGGTGAATGCAAAAATCGACAATCTGACCACGGGAACGGCCTTTCGCGATGCCTGGCTGGCAGGCCAGCGCTGCATCGTGCCGCTGCAGGCCTTTCAGGTCGACGACCTGCGCCCCGGCAAGCCCCTGCCGACCCGTATCACCCGCGTGGACAACCAGCCCATGGGCGCCGCCGGCGTCTGGGCGCGCTGGGTGGGCGAGGACGGCGAGGTCATCGTCAGCTACGCCCTCATCACCATCAATGCCAATGCCCATGCGCTGATGAACCGCTACGGCCAGCCCGGCAACGACAAGGCCATGCCGGCCATCCTCAACGAAGGCGCATACGACGCCTGGCTCAATGCCAAGGTGAACAAGGCCAAGGAGTTTCTGCGCCCCTACCCTGCGGAAAAACTGCGTGCCAACCCCGTGGAAAAAGGCCGCAAGCAGCCGCCACAGCAGTGGTAATCAGGGGGCTGGAAACTGCTGTTCCAGCCACTGCTTGAGCCGCGCAAAAACCGGCGCGGCAAGTTCGGGGCTCTCGTTGAAGATCTCGTGATAGGCCTCCTCAAAGCACTGGGACTGCACCAGATCGCGTGGCGCCTGGGCGGCAAAGGCGGCGCTGCCGGCCGGGTTGACCAGCTTGTCCTCGCCCGCCCATAGCAGCAGCGTGGGCACGCACCAGGCCGTGGCCTTGGACAGCACATGGCGGCCACCCTCGGCCATATAGCGCGCCAGCCGAGCGCTGATGCGCCGGTGCTGCAGTGCATCGGCGTCATAGGCCAGAGCCACATCCGAATCATGCGAGAGATGCGCGGACTGCACGCCATTGGCCACGCGCAGATTGGGCAGCAGCCTGGGCAGGCTCGCCACCAGCGCCTTCTGCACACCCGACAGATGCAGGGCCAGCGCCGGCGAGGACAGCACCAGCCCGTCCACATGACGCAGGCCGGACGCGACAAAATCCGCAGCTACCAGTCCACCCAGGCTGTGCCCCAACAGCACCAGGGGCTGATGCCTGGGCATGGCAGCACGCGTGGCATCGAGCACCACGGCCAGATCGTCGAGCAAGCGCATATCGCTGGTCAGGCCACCCTGCGGCCCGCCCGACAAGCCGTGGCCATACTGGTCATAGGCCCGCACCGCAAAGCCGAGCTCGTTGAGCCGCTGCGCCAGCGCGGCATAGCGGCCGCTGTGCTCGCCCAGGCCATGCACCAGCAGCACCTGAGCACGGGGCTTGACGCCCGGCGCCAGCGGCCAGTCGCGCAGCGCGAGCTGGGTGGCGTCCGATGCGGCCATATGCAGCAGCCGGGGCGTCGTCTGGGTACGGGTATCGGTAGGCGTCATGCACGGTCTCTTCAGCTGGCAAGAGCTTGCAGAATGCAGCCGCCCCCCGCCCGCGTCAACCGTGGCAATCCTCGGCCCGTCCCTGGGAATTCAACACTATCGCCACCAAAAGATAGCTGCCGGCGCTTTCTGGAAAAGCGTCAGCAGCTATTTTCAATGCCGCGATCAGGCCTGATCCGGCTCCGTCTGATGGCGGGCCATGGCGGCAATCACCTCGGCCACCGACGCCGTGAGCTTCTTGGCATAGGGCACATGGAGGAACTCGTTGGGGCCGTGGGCATTGCTCTTGGGGCCCAGCACGCCGCAGACCATCATCTGCGCCTTGGGAAAGCCCTTGCTCAGCATATTCATCAGCGGAATCGTGCCACCCTGGCCGATATAGCCGCAGCCGGCGCCGAAATGGGCCTGGCTGGCGGCATTGAGCGCATTCTCGAACCAGCCGTCCATGCCCGGCGCATTCCAGCCGCTGGAGCTGGAAAGGCCTTCCCAGGTCACCCTGGCCTCATAGGGCGCGTTGTCCTCCAGCAGGGCCTTCATCTCCTGCACGCAGGCTGCGGCATCGACCAGCGGCGGCAGGCGCAGGCTGAGCTTGAAGGCCGTGTAGGGGCGCAGCACATTGCCGGCGTTTTGCAGATTGGGCATGCCCTCCACACCGGTCACGCTCAGCGTGGGCTCCCAGGTGCGGCGCACCAGAGCCTGGACGGGATCGGTGGTCGTGGGCAGGGACACACGGGCCGAGCCGCCGCAGTCGTAATGCGCCCAGGGAAAGCGCGCATAAGCGTCCTCGCCGAGGATCTCCGCCGTGGCGCGGATCTGCGCCATGCGCTCGGCCGGCACCTCGCAGTGAAAGCTCTGCGGCAGCACGCGGCCATTCTTGCTGTCCTCGAGACGATCCAGCACCTGGCGCATGATGCGAAAGGACGAGGGCACCACACCCGAGGCATCGCCCGAGTGCACGCCCTCGGTGAGTATCTGCACCTTGAGCGTGCCGCTGGCCATGCCGCGCAGGCTGGTGGTCAGCCACAGCTGGTCGTAGTTGCCGGCGCCGCTGTCGAGACAGATCACCAGGCCCACATCGCCCAGACGCGGGCGCAAGGCATCCACATAGGGCAGCAGATCGGCCGAGCCGCTTTCCTCGCAGGTCTCGATGATGGCCACGATGCGGGGGTGAGGCACGTTCTGGCGCTTGAGCTCCTGAATCGCCGCCACGCTGGCATAGACCGCATAGCCGTCGTCGGCGCCGCCACGCCCGTAGAGCTTGCCGTCCTCGTACTTGGGCGTCCAGGGGCCCAGATCGCTGCGCCAGCCTTCGAACTCGGGCTGCTTGTCGAGGTGGCCGTACATCAGCACCGTGGGGCTGCTCGAGGCCTTCTCGGCCGTGCCTTCCACCTCGAAGAAGATGACCGGCGTGCGACCCGGCTGCTGAATCACTTCCAGTGTCAGCCCGGCCACTTTTTGCGCTTCCACCCAGGTCGCAGCGTTGCGCAACACGGTGGCGATATGGCCTTGCTGCTCCCAGTCGGGGGCAAACATAGGCGACTTGGCAGGGATGGTGATGTAGTTGGTCAGCTCGGGGACGATGCTCTGGTCCCACTGCTCGGTGATGTGCTGCAGCGCATCCTCTGGCTGCAGCAGATTGGTGGGAGTACGTGCGTTCATGGTCGGCTCCTTCAGTGACGGGGCTACGAGCCATGACGGGCTCGCGCCATGCCCGTGATTGTGCGCCAATGCAGGTGCCTGCGCCTCAGGCATTGACA
Source organism: Comamonas sp. A23 (assembly GCF_004522605.1). Lineage (NCBI taxonomy): Bacteria > Pseudomonadati > Pseudomonadota > Betaproteobacteria > Burkholderiales > Comamonadaceae > Comamonas > Comamonas sp. A23. The sequence continues at coordinate 57,110 of NZ_RSDT01000010.1, read as the reverse complement.
TGGTGGATCAGGGTTTAGTGCAATGCCGGCGCCCCACGCTACAACTGGAAGCGGGAAACCTCTCTCAACAGGCTTTCGGCCTGTTGGCGCAGCCCCTCGGCAGCGGCTGCGCTTTCCTCCACCAGGGCAGCGTTTTGCTGCGTGGCCTGGTCCATCTGCATGACAGCCTCGCCGACCTGGGCCACACCTGCACTCTGCTCGCTACTCGCTGCGCTGATCTCGCCCATGATGTCCGTCACACGGTGAATGGCACTGACGATCTCGTCCATGGTGCGACCTGCCTGGTCGGCCAGCGCACTGCCGTCTGCCACGCGTTCCACGCTGGCAGTGATCAACGTCTTGATTTCCTTGGCCGCATCGGCGCTGCGCCCCGCCAGGGCGCGCACCTCGCTGGCCACCACGGCAAATCCTCGGCCCTGTTCACCGGCGCGTGCAGCCTCCACAGCCGCGTTCAGTGCCAGGATATTGGTCTGGAAGGCGATGGCGTCTATGACGCCGATGATGTCGGCAATGCGCGAGCTGCTGGTGTTGATGTCCTGCATGGTCTGTACAACGCGCGCCACCACGGCACCGCCCTGCCGGGCCACTTGCGAGGCGTTCTGTGCCAACTGATTGGCCGTCTGGGCGCTATCGGCGTTCTGGCGCACGGTGGCGTTGAGCTGCTCCATGCTGGCCGCCGTTTCCTCCAGCGCACTGGCCTGGCTTTCGGTACGCGCAGACAGGTCGGCATTGCCCTGGGCAATCTCGCTGGATGCATGTTGCATCTGCACCGATGCGCCATGCACGCGCTGGACCAGTTCGCGCAGCGCGCCGCGCATGGTTTGCAGATCGGACATCAGCCCCCGGGCCATGCCGCCCGAGCTCCCATCGGTCAGATCGCCATCGGCCACACGGCGCAACGCCTTGCGCGCATCGGCCGGGTCTCCGCCCAACTCGCTGCGCAGCGTGCGCACCATCACCCAGAGCAGCGCGGCCGAGATGGCCACGGCCAGCAGAGCCAGCAGACCCGACCACAGCTGCATGCGCTGGGCGCTGGCACGGGTGGCCGCATGCGATGCTTCGGCCGCATCGCGGGCCGCCTTGAGCTGTTGCAGCACGGCTTCGCGCAGCTTGCGCCAGGCCGGGGTTTCCCGAGTCTTGAGCGCGGCTGCGGCGGTGTCATAATCCTCGGCCGCCAGAGTCACGATCTGGTCCTGCGCTTCGGACTGGGCCTGGCGCAAGGCCTGCAGGCTCTTGACGGCGACTTCCATGGCCGTTCCCTGCACGCGCCGGCTCAGATCGTCATAGGCGGCGTCATAGGCCCGACGGGCATTGCCAAGATTTTCCACGGCCTGCCCGTCCGACGGATCCATCACGATATTGCGCAGTGCCTGGCCCGATTGCAGACCCTGGGCATACAGCTCCTGCAACTGCGCCACCACGGCTTGGTTGTTCCTCAGGTAGTCGTTGAAATCGGACTGTGTGCGGGTCAGCCCCCACTGGCTGCTGAGCAGCGCCAAAACAAACAAGGCTGCAGGTGCAGCCGAGCAAAAAATGAGACGGGAACTAAAACGCATGGCAAGGCGCGCACCAGCCGAGGCTTCGACGCATTGATTCAGATCAAAAAGAAATAAGCAGTTGATTATGAATCAACTGCTTACATTTTTTGCATTGCGGCGGCAGCAGCACCGCTTTGTCGCAGGAGTGCTGCCCTCTCAGATTTAAGAGCTTCCGGCTCGTGTCAGACAAGGAATTCGATGTGAATCAATACCCGATTCATTGCCAATGAATCGTAATTAGCTACTGTTTCAAGAGCAGCAATCAGGCATGCTCGAAGTGGAACACCGCCGTTGTCGCCAACAGATTGGGCAGGCTCCTCACCACCTGACCGTTTTGCAGACCGAAGGAGTCGCGAATGCGCAGGCGGTTCTTGGTGGCCAGCACCTCGAAGTCCTTGTAGGTGCCCACCCGGATATTCGGCGTGTCATACCACTGGTAAGGCAGGCGACGCGTGACCGGCATGCGCCCGCGCAGCACGGAAAAGCGATTTTGCCAATGTGCAAAGTTGGGAAAGGCAACCACGCCTTGCTTGCCGATGCGGGCCGTCTCCTGCAACATCACCTCGGCATTGCGCAAATGCTGCAGCGTGTCGATCTGCAGCACCACATCGAAGCTGTTGTCGCCGAAGATGGCCAGGCCGTCCTCCAGATTGAGCTGCAGCACGTTCACGCCGCGGCGCGTGCAGGCCAGCACATTGGCGTCGTCCAGTTCCACACCATAGCCCGTACATCCGCGCTCTCGCACCAGATGCTCGAGCAGCGCGCCGTCGCCACAACCCAGGTCCAGCACGCGTGCGCCCTCGGGCACCAACTGGGCAATGGCTTTCATGGTGGTCAACTCGGTCATGCGGCTTCTCCTGCGCGTTCGGCGGTGTTCAGTTCTTTGGCAATGCCTTCAAAATAGGAGCGCATCACGCTCATGTAGCGCGGGTCGTCGAGCAGGAATGCATCATGACCATGGGGTGCGTCGATCTCGGCATAGCTGACGTCGCGGTTGTTCTCCAGCAGCGACTTGACGATCTCGCGGCTGCGCGCCGGCGCAAAGCGCCAGTCCGTCGTGAAGCTCACCAGCAGGAAGCGGGCCTTGGCCACGGCCAGTGCCCGGGTCAGATCGCCGTCATGGGAGCGCGCCGGATCGAAATAGTCCAGGGCGCGCGTGATGAGCAGATAGGTGTTGGCATCGAAGTAGCCGCTGAACTTCTCGCCCTGGTAGCGCAGATAGCTCTCGATCTGGAACTCCACATCCTGGGTGCTGTACAGGTAATCGCGCCGATCCGACGCTGGGCCGCCCCGAGTCGGATCAGCCCCCTCAGGGGGCAGCGAACCACGTGCAGCGGGGAGAGTGGGGGCCCTGAGACTACGGCCGAACTTCTGGTTCATCACGTCATCGCTGAGATAGGTGATGTGACCGACCATGCGCGCGATGCGCAGGCCGCGCGCGGGCACCACGCCATGCTCGTAGAAATGGCCGCCGTTGAAATCCGGGTCGGTGACGATGGCGCGACGCGCCACCTCGTTGAAGGCAATGTTCTCGGCGTTCAGATTCGGCGCGCTGGCCACCACCACGGCATGGCGCATGCGCTCGGGATAGCGCAGCGACCAGGACAGGGCCTGCATGCCGCCCAGGCTGCCGCCCAGCACGGCGGCCAGCGTCTGAATCCCCAGCCGGTCCAGCAGACGCGCCTGCGCATCCACCCAGTCTTCCACTGTCACCACTGGGAAATCCGCGCCATAGGGCTTGCCCGTAGCCGGGTTGGTGTGCATGGGGCCGGTGGAGCCGAAGCAGGAGCCCAAATTGTTGATGCCGATGACAAAGAATTTGTCGGTATCGACAGGCTTGCCCGGACCGATCATGTTGTCCCACCAGCCTTCGCTCTTGGGCTGGCCCTCATAGCTGCCGGCTACATGGTGGGAGGCATTGAGCGCATGACAGACCACGATGGCATTGCTCTTGTCGGCATTGAGCTGGCCATAGGTCTCGAAGGCAAGGTCGTAATCGGCGATGGAACCACCGCTTTGCAAGGGCAGCGGTTCATCAAAATGCATGAACTGAGGTGTCGCGATGAAGGACATATGAAAAAACCCGGCATCGCTAAAAACGAGGCCGGGTCGGTGTACTGTCACTTCGCGGACGGGTCTTTAGCTGGATTTATAAAGCGCCCGCAAGCTTTGGCAAATCGGCGCGTGAAAGTGCAGTGTACTGCATTCATTGCACCGAACTCAAAAGCAGACTGTCAAAGCTGTCCAAGCCTTTTGAGCCTTGTGCAAATAGCTATGCTTTCGGTAGTTTCACACTTTGGTCAGGAGCGCCGCCACACCCAGCACCAGGAAGATCACGGCGCACACACGGTGAATCGTCTTGATCGGCAGCTTCTTGGTGATCTTCTCGCCAAACCACACCACCGGTGCATTGGCCAGCATCATGCCCAGCGTGGTGCCAGCCACCACCCAGTAATACGACAGAGGGTACTTGGCGGCCAGGCCCACCGTGGCCAGTTGGGTCTTGTCCCCCATCTCGGCCAGGAAGAACAGCATCAGCGTCGTACCGAAGACACCCCAACGCCCGGCGCCATTGCCGGTATCGTCATCGTCTAACTTGTCGGGAATCAGCATCCAGCCCGCCATGAGGATGAATGAAACCCCCAAGATCCAGCGCAGCACGTCGGGACCTAGCATCGTGGTGATCCAGTTGCCCACGGCGCCGGCCAGAGCATGGTTGACCAGCGTCGCGGCAAAAATGCCGGCCACGATGGGCAGTGGTTTGCGGAACTTGGCTGCCAGTACCAATGACAGCAGTTGGGTCTTGTCCCCCATTTCGGCCAGGGCGACGATGGAGGTGGATATGAGAAAGGCTTCCATGATGGGGATAGACGGCCGGAGTTGCCAGAACGCATTGACCACGCACCGACTCCGGCCTATCTCTTCATAGGTTTTCTCGGTACGTAATCAATGGTCTCGACCGGTCGCACCACGCATTGCACGCGGTACCGCATGCGCCATAGGTCACGAGGACCCAAGTCTGTTGACGCATGCATCCGGCAGACGGCTGCCGAACGGCCTACTCCCCAAAGAAAGTAGCAGTCATTCTACATGCTTAACCCTGTAAGACATCTGCGTATTTGGATATTCAAAATTTTGTATTTCAGGGTAACTCCCATCAGGACAATGTTGTTACAAGCACGAAATTTGATCTTTTCGTAATACTACGGCTTCTCTTGTGACTCATAATGCTTGAGTCTTTGTCTGGAAAGCAATTTCTGGATGGGGCAAGTGCGTTAGCGTCTCTAATGTTGTCATCCAAGGCTGACTCCCTAGGGCTCCATCGCGTTTTCAAGTTTTTTCAGGAGTCCAGCATGGGCAACAAGCTTTACGTAGGCAATCTGCCTTATTCCTTCCGCGACCAAGATCTGCAAGACAGCTTCAGCGAATTCGGCACTGTGAACAGCGCCAAGGTGATGATGGAGCGCGACACCGGCCGCTCCAAGGGCTTTGGCTTTGTGGAAATGGGCAGCGATGCCGAAGCACAAGCCGCTATCCAAGGCCTGCACGGCCAAAACCGTGGCGGCCGTGATCTGGTCGTGAACGAAGCACGCCCCATGGAGCCTCGTCCTCCCCGCTCCGGCGGCTTCGGCGGCGGCTTCGGCGGCGGTCGTGAAGGTGGTTTTGGCGGTGGCCGTGGTGACGGCGGCTTCGGCGGTGGCCGTGGCGACGGCGGCTACGGCCGTCGCAATAGCTACTAATCAGTTATTGCCAATAACAAAAAAAGGATCTTCGGGTCCTTTTTTTGTTGCTAAACGTTAGCAATGCGGTTTTCGAGCATTTATTTTTTTCATTGTTCTCCGTCATAATTCCTTTCTCGGGCATTTCCCGTTCACAAGCGAATAGGTGTTCAGGATTTTTTGCATGTTTTCCCATGGATATGCAGTGGACGTCCTGAATTCGATCGCGCCATTGAAGCATTGAGGAGCTAGGAGTTATTAATGGGCAATAAGCTGTATGTCGGCAACCTTCCTTATGGTGTGCGTGACAACGATCTTGAGCAGGCGTTCAGCCAGTTTGGAGCCGTAGCAAGTGCACGCGTCATGATGGAACGAGACACCGGCCGCTCCAAAGGCTTTGGTTTTGTGGAAATGGCCAGCGAAGCAGAAGCACAAGCCGCCATTCAAGGCATGAATGGTCAGCCCCTCGGGGGTCGCAGCCTCGTCGTGAATGAGGCACGCCCTATGGAACCCCGCCCCCCTCGCTCCGGCGGTTATGGAGGCGGCTTCCGCAGTGAAGGCGGTTTTGGCGGCGGTAATCGCGATGGCGGTTACGGTGGCCGCAGTGAAGGTGGTGGCTATGGTCGCGGTGATGGCGGCGGCTATGGCGGTGGTGGTCGCGGCGAAGGCGGCTTCCGCAGCCCCTATGGCTCAGGCCCACGCCACGGTGGTCGCGGCGGCTACGGTGGAGGCAATAACCACGGCGAATGAGCTTCTTTTAACAGCTCAGCAATAAAGGCACGATAGCGTGCCTTTATTTATTTTTGAAGACATTCAAATGCATAGTCATTTCCCAATGTCTTCCACTCAATCCTTTTTTAGATGCCTGGGCTTTCTGGTTTTTCCCAGAGTCAATCTATCCCACAGATAAGCGGGCAGCACCCGCATTACGCCGCCGACAATCCTCATCTGCCAGGGAATAATCGCATATCTGGCTTTGCGCTCTATAACCCGAAAGGCACGCCTTGCGAACTCCTCGGGCGAGAGCAGAAAAGGCATGGAATACGGATTATTTTTCGTCAACGGAGTGTCCACATAGCCAGGCAATAAACTGGTCACAGAGACCCCGGATTTCTGCAACTCAACACGCAGACTCTCACAGTAAGCAATGGCGGCCGCTTTACTGGCCGAATATGCGGCATGGCCGGGCAGGCCGCGAATACCAGCCACACTGCAAATACCCACCAGACGCCCGGAGCCGCGTCGCACCATGGGTGCAATAAACGGCTGAAAGCTTGCAGCCAACCCCATGGTGTTGCTGGCCAGCACCTGCTGCATGACCTCAAGATCCTCGCGCAAGGAGGTATCCACACCCCAGCTGACTCCCGCGTTGGCAATAACAACATCAGGCAGGCCCTGGCGCTCCAGACAGGCATTCGCAGCACTGCAAGCACTTGCTATGTTCGTGACATCCGCGCCATAAACGGCGTAGCGGGATGCATCCATTCGCATGGACTGCGCCCATTGCTCCATGAGCACGGTGCGTCTTGCCACCAGTGCGATCGACCAGCCACGCTGATAGTAATACCAGGCCAGGGCCTGCCCAATGCCGCTGGAGGCACCGGTGATATAGACGAGTCCGGCCCCATGCCCTGCCATGATTTACGGCTTCTGGCTGGGCTGGATGACGCCCTTGACCCGCCCCTGCATCTGCAGAATCTGATCAAGGTGCGCGTACTGCATGCTGTCACCGGTAAATCTGTCGTTGCCACGGGTCATGACCACAGCTTTGTTGGTGCTGACGCGTTCGTCATTGGGCCAGATTTGCAGGAACTCGCTCTCCAGCCGCATGGCAGGCAAGGCCTTCTGGGTTGCAGTTGCAGGCACCGGCTCGCGCTGAATGACGGCCTGGCCGAACATCTGGATTTCCGAGCCGTCGCCATTGCTCAATGCCCGGTTGGAGCTGCCCACGGTCCTGCGTCCATCAGGCGTGAAGCTCAGCATGCGTGCGTCGTAGACTTCCAGCGTATCGGTATCGGGAAAGTGCTCACCTGTCGCGCCATTCAGGCGATTTTTGAGGCGGCCCGATGCTTCGAAATTCTTGATGACGAAGTCTTTGAGGAAATAGTCCGGGTCGTGCCGCACGGCCTTCTCCGCGCCACTAACAATCGGCTTGGGAGCATTGCGCACCAGCCACCAGGTGCCCAGCGCCAGCAGACCCATGATGAGCACGGGGAGGTACATCGAGGCCTTGTCGCCCACACGGCGCCATTGCCCGCTCATGAGCCATACCCCGAAAGCAGCGCCGCATAAGCACCATTGGCGGCCAGCAGCAGATCGCAGAACTGCCGCACCGCCCCCTCTCCGCCATTCTTGGCACTGACCCAGTCCGCCACATGTGATACCTCGTCATGGGCATTGGCGGGTGCGCAGGAAAAGTGGCTGCGACGCATGACGGGAAGATCGGGCCAGTCGTCCCCCATGGCGGCGGCCTGCGGCCATTGCAGACCCAGTTCAGCCAGGATGGACTCGGCAGCCGGCACTTTGTCCTCCGTGCCAAAGCGCGCATGTTCAATGCCCAGTTGCTTCAAGCGCAAGCGCAGCGGCGCAGAGTCTCGCCCCGTCACCACGGCCGGCGTGATGCCGGCCTTTTGCAACATTTTCAGGCCATGACCATCCAGCGTATGGAAGCGCTTGAGGACCTCACCCTCACCCGAGAAATAAAGGCCGCCATCGGTCAGCACGCCATCCACATCGAAGAAGGCCACACGAATTCCCTGGGCCTTGAGCAGCAACTGTGGGTCCCATTGCTGGCGGGGTGTCAGAGCAGGTCGGTTCATCAAATCACCTTGGCACGCATCAGATCGCGAATATGCACCACACCCTGCAGGCGCTGGTTGTCATCGGCCACCAGCACTGCGGTAATGCCATGCTCTTCCATCATGCGTGCCGCAGCCACCGCCAGCAGATCGGGCTTGATCGTCAGAGGCCTGGCATGCATGACGTCCTGCGCCGTGCGGCTGCGCAGATCCACGCCAGCTTCCACGCAGCGGCGCAAATCACCATCGGTAAAGATCCCCACCAGCTCACCGGATGCGTTGACCACGGCGGAGCAGCCCAGGCCCTTGGCACTCATTTCGCGCATCAGGTCCACGCTGCTCACATCCTGGGCAACCTGGGGCACATCGACACCACGGCGCATTACATCGCGCACATGGGTCAGCAGGCGTCGCCCCAATGCTCCTCCGGGGTGTGAGCGCGCAAAATCCTCAGCACCAAAGCCCCGGGCATCGAGCAAGGCCACGGCCAGCGCATCTCCCATGGCCAGCTGAGCCGTGGTGCTGGCAGTGGGTGCCAGGTTCAAGGGACAAGCTTCCTTGTCGACATGGGTGTCCAGCACCCAGTCTGCATGCTTGGCCAGTGTCGATTGCAGACCGCCGGTCACGGCCACCAGGGGCACGCCCATGCGCTTGATGGCAGGCAACACGCCCGTCAGCTCATCGGTCTCGCCGCTATTGGACAGCGCCAGCACCAGATCATCCTGTGTCAGCATGCCCAGGTCGCCATGACTGGCTTCTGCGGGGTGCACGAAAAAGGAGGGAGTCCCTGTGGACGCGAGCGTCGCGGCCACCTTCCGGCCCACATGCCCGCTTTTGCCCATGCCCATGACCACCACACGGCCCGGCAGCTGCAGAATGCGCTGAACCACCGCCGTGAATGCGCCATTGAGGCGCACCGACATCGCACGCAAGGCAGCGGCCTCTATATCCAGGGCCTCGCGGGCCAGGTTCAAAGCTCGCGGTGCGTCGATCAGACGCGAATTGGCAGCATCAGAATTCATGCCCGGATTTTAGCCAGCCCATGCTTGCCGGGCAGCGGGCAACATCCCTTTGGCCCGCATTTCAAGCCCGAGCCCATACACTGGCGAGCATTCAAGAACTCAGGCGGACACATGCAAACTTCCACCAGCGTCAACGACTATCTGCGTGACCATATCCGCACCGTGCCGGACTGGCCTGCGCCGGGCGTGCAATTCCGTGACATCACGCCCCTGCTGCAGGACCCCAAGGTCTTTCGCATCATGACCGATGCCTTTGTTCACCGTTACATGGACCCCAAGCTGCGCCCCGACGTGGTTGCCGGCCTGGATGCACGCGGATTTATTCTGGGTGCCGTGATCGCCCACGAGCTCAACGTCGGCTTTGTGCCCATCCGCAAAAAAGGCAAACTGCCCTTCACCACGGTGGAGGAAACCTATGAGCTCGAATACGGTAGCGCTACCGTGGAGCTGCACACCGATGCCGTCAAGTCCGGCGACCGTGTGCTGCTGATTGACGATTTGATCGCCACCGGCGGCACCATGATGGCCGGCAAGAAACTGCTGGAAAAGCTGGGGGCTACCGTGGTGGAAGGCGCAGCGATTGTGGATCTGCCGGAACTGGGCGGCTCCAAGCACCTCAAGGACAGCGGCCTGCCCCTGTTCACTCTGGTGGACTTTGCCGGGCACTGAGCAGCCCCGCAACAGCCCTGGATCAGCGCAGCTCTCCGTACTGCGTCGTGCCCAGAGAGCCCAGTCCGGAGACGGCAAATTCGCCGCCTTCCTCATGGCCAGAGCCAGGGCCCAGCAATGGCGCCTGGCGTGATGGACGAACACTCGCAGGCGATGCAGCAGCCATGGCCACCGCCTGCTTGAACGCATCCATTTCCTGCGCGTCAATGGGCTCGAAAGAGCGGCCTGAATGTGCCGCAACCGGAGCATGGCGTGGCGCCTTCATCGGGGGTACGGCCCCGTCAAACTGCGTCTGCGCAAAATCAGGGCTAGCAGCGCTTTGAAGCTGCCCGTTCACGCGCCAGTAAACGGCGTGAACCCCAGCATCCATGCGGGTTCTGGCGAGCTCGGCAATCAATGCCTCGATACGTCTTTGCTGCGGAGCATCCGCAGCGTATGCAGGAGCCAGATCCACCATCACGACAAAGCGCTGGCCGACGTTGTCCAGCGAGAGCACCTTGAACTTGTAGCCGGCCGAAAGAATGCCGACCCTGACCATGGCTTCGCGCACGATGACGTACAGCTGCTCGCGTCTGGCGGAGCGCTCCCGGCGCTGCGACTGACGCGCTACTGCATCATCCTCGTGGCGCGGTGCTTGCGTGCTACCTTCTCGGCGAGGCCCGCGAGAAAACCATCGAAACAGGGACATGAGCACACTCGAACAAGCAGGATTTACAACGAGACACATTCTGCCTCCAGGTCTGGAGCAGCTCGTGACATTTACCAAAATATTAGCCTTTGTCCGACGTGGATCAAGCCGCCAAACCGGCCGGCACACAAAAAATCTTCACTCAGGTGCTGGCCACCCGGCGACGACTGTCCCCTGCGCGGCGGGCCAGCACCTGACCTGCCATGGTCAGTAGCGCCAGGGCCAGAGCAGGCTGACGGTTGGCAATTTCGGAATAACGCAGCGCTGTCAGACACCATAGACGGCTGGGCGCTGCGGCCTGCACCGTGGCCTTGCGTGGTCTATGGGCGAAGAAGGCCCCTTCCCCCACAATCGCTCCCGGCCCCACCAAAGCCAGGCGGATTCTTTCCTTCGAATCCTGGTAATGCACGCTCAGCGAGCCGTACTCCACCAGATACAGATTGCGATCCAGCGCCCCTTCGGCAAACAACACCTCGCTGGCCGCCAGATTGATCGGCTGCAGATACGGCGCCAGCAACTCCCATTGAGCGGCACTGAGCACGTTTTGAGCGGTATCGGTGGCAACCGAGGTCGTCATCGCCTGGATCAGCGCCGACAAATCCTGAGGTGTTGAAGCGAACATAAGCAGTGGATGGAACGCGAACGCCGCATGCCATCCGGTGGACAAATCCGGATACGCATCCCGGCCGCTCAGGGTAAAAGAAATTCATAGCGCGCCATGGCTCACCATCAACGCAGGCTGAATGCTAAGCGACTCTGACAGTCCCGCCAATCACTTGCGGTGCGGAGTTGCTTTTACTTCCCCAAAGTGTCTGCATCTTCATCCGCGTCAAAGCAAAAAAGGATCGATGGTTCGATCCTTTTTTAATAGCTTACATCGCTCTTCCCATTTGGGTTAGCGCCATTTCTCAAGGAAATCAGCCATGGGCGCGCTTTTCCAGGATCTCGAAGGCCGGCAGCTTCTTGCCCTCCAGCACTTCCAGAAAGGCGCCGCCGCCGGTGGAGATGTAGCCCACATCCTTTTCGATGCCGTACTTGGCAATGGCGGCCAGGGTGTCGCCACCGCCGGCAATGCTGAAGGCGGGTGACTCGGCAATCGCCTGGGCGATGACCTTGGTGCCATTGGCAAACTGGTCGAACTCGAACACGCCCACGGGGCCGTTCCAGACGATGGTGCCGGCCTTTTTGAGCTGCTCGGCCAGCAGGGCTGCGGTTTCCGGGCCGATGTCCAGAATCATGTCGTCGTCGGCCACTTCGGAGGCCTTCTTGACGGTGGCCACGGCGTCGGCAGCAAAGGTCTTGGCGGTGACCACATCGGTGGGCACGGGAACATTGGCACCACGGGCAGCCATGGCGTCGATCACGGCCTTGGCATCGGCCACCAGATCGGGCTCGGCCAGGCTCTTGCCGATCTTCAGACCGGCAGCCAGCATGAAGGTGTTGGCAATGCCGCCGCCCACGATGAGCTGGTCCACCTTGTCGGCCAGGCTCTTGAGGATGGTCAGCTTGGTGGACACCTTGGAGCCAGCGACGATGGCGGCCAGGGGGCGCGCAGGCGCGGCCAGGGCCTTGTTCAGCGCGTCGATCTCGGCCGACAGCAGCGGGCCGGCACAGGCAATGGGGGCGTATTCGGCGATGCCGTAGGTCGTGCCTTCGGCACGGTGAGCGGTGCCGAAGGCATCGTTCACAAAGATGTCGCAGAGCTTGGCCAGCTTCTGGGCCAGCTCGGGCTTGTTCTTCTTTTCACCCACGTTGACACGGCAGTTCTCCAGCAGCACGACCTGGCCGGGAGCAATCTGCACGCCGTCCACCCAGTTGGCGACCAGGGGCACATCGCGGCCCAGCAGCTCGGACAGGCGCTTGGCCACGGGAGCCAGCGAGTCCTCGGGCTTGAATTCACCTTCGGTGGGGCGACCCAGGTGGCTGGTGACCATCACGGCAGCGCCGGCCTTCAAAGCCATTTCAATCGCAGGCACGGAAGCGCGCACACGCGTGTCTTCGGTGATTTCACCAGCGTCGTTCAGGGGTACGTTCAGGTCGGCACGGATGAAAACACGTTGACCCTGGGCCTTGCCCTGGGCGCACAGATCGGAGAAGCGGATGATGTTCATGCAGCAAAAAAGCGACTCCGAAAGTCGCCCATACAAAGGTTGGAAAACACAAAATCTGCCTGCATTCTAGGGCGATCGCCACTTTCAGGCATCGCTTTTACACGCTTACTCGACTCAAAAACAGGAGCATCCTGCGCGCTCTGTAACTTGGTTTCAAGCCTTTTTATAGACAGCCCATATGAAAACAGGAGCACGCAGCTCCTGTTTTCTCTGGTCTTGGAGCTACCAGCCCAGACCGATATGCAGAGGCAGATAAATCGCCATGCCCAGAGCAATGGTGCCAAGAATGCTGCGCTTGTAAAAAAAATACACCACCGAAGCGGCCAGCGCAGGCAGCCGAGCATCAGCCAGACTGTTGATCAGCTGACCATTGCTCATCACGATCTCGGGCGCAATCACCGCCGCCAGGGCCGCCAGCGGTGCGTATTTGAGCCCGCGCTTGAGCCAGTCGGGCAGCGGCAGTTCACGCTCGGGGATCATGAAGAAAGCACGCGTGATCAGCGTGATGAGGGCCAGACCGATGCAGGCAACGATGACCCAGAAACTGCTCATCATGACCGGTCCTCCTCATTCTTCACCGCAGGCAGCCGGCCGGCCTGCTTTTGCAGTTGCTCGGCCGTCAGGCCTGCAGCCACCGCAGCTGCGATCGCCACCAGGATATTGAGCTTGAGCGGCAGCGCAAAAGCCGCCACGGCTGCCGTACAGGCCACGATGGAGGCCACCCAGGTTGCACGGTCCTTGAGCATGGACAGCAGCACGCCCAACAACGCCAGCACGCCGGCAAAGCCCAGCCCCCAGGACAGAGGAATCTGGTCGGCCAGGAAAATGCCCAGCGTGGACGGGATCTGCCAGGCCAGCCAGTTGGTCAGTGCTGCGCCCCAGAAATAGGGCAGTTGCTCGGGCTGCGGCCTGGCCTCTGGGTAGCGACGCATGAAGTTCACGAAAATCACATCGCCGCTGAAATAGGCGACCGCCAGACGGTGACGCAGACTCAGCTTGGCGAAATAGCTGCGCCACATGCTGGACAGAATCACAAAACGCAGGTTCACGCAAATGGCGGTGAACCAGACCACCCACAGCGGAGCCCCCACGGCCATCAGCGGCAGCACGGCCAGCTGGGCACTGCCCGCATAGACAGTCAAACCCATGAGCAGCGCCAGGGGAACGGACAGACCGCTTTTGACCATGGCCACACCGGTTACCAGGCCCCAGGCGGCGATGCCCAGGGCGGTGCCGCCCATCTCCTTGGAGCCGACCCAGAAGAACGGATCCCTGACTATCGATTTCGCACGCTGACTCAGCGTGAACGCCATATCCGTCATACCTCGCCAGCACCCTCGCCCAGTTGCGCGCCTGCGGGCAGCTCGAAACCGCGCAGAAAATCGCCAGCGGCCAGACGCTTGCCACCCGCGCGCTGCAACAGCGTCATATTGAGCACGCCACTGCCACAGGCCACGCGCACGCCGCGGACGTCGGCCGACAGCACGGAGCCGGGCGCGCCGCTGCCTTGCTGGGCCTCTGCTTCCCAGACCTTGATGGCCTCGCCGCCCAGGCTGGTGGCGCCGCCGGGGAAGGGGTTGAAGGCACGCAAGCGGCGCGCAATGACTTCGGCGCTTTCGTTCCAGTCGATCAGGCTCTCGGCCTTCTCGATCTTGTGTGCATAGCTCACTCCATCGGCAGGCTGTGGCGTGCGACTGAGACCTCCGCAGGCCGCCATTTCCAGCGCTTCCACGATCAGGCGGCCACCCAACGCGGCCAGCTTGTCCTGCAGGCTGGCCGTGGTGTCGCCTGCGGCTATCGGCAGGCGCTCGATCACACACATATCGCCGGTATCCAGGCCGGCATCCATCTGCATGATGGTGACGCCGGTTTCGGCGTCACCGGCCTCGATGGCGCGATGAATCGGCGCTGCACCGCGCCAGCGCGGCAGCAGGCTGGCATGGATGTTCAGGCAGCCCAGGCGAGGCGTATCAAGCACCCATTGCGGCAGGATCAGGCCATAGGCCGCAACCACCATCACATCGGCCTGAGCGGCATCGATCGCGGCCTTGGCGGCAGCGGCGTCTTCGGGATATTTGCCGTCCAGACGCAGACTCAGCGGCTGAGCCACTGCAATGCCATGCTCCAGGGCGCACTGCTTGACGGGAGAGGCTTGCAGCTTCATGCCACGCCCGGCCGGACGGTCCGGCTGGGTCAGCACCAGCGGAACTTCAAAACCTGCAGCCAGCAGACTCTCCAGGGCCACGCGCGCAAATTCGGGCGTGCCGGCAAAAATGACTTTCATGGGACTCACAAATTAAAAAGGCAGCCGCCGGCTGCCAGATGTTCAAAGATGCGGCTCTTTGAAGTAAATGCTCTCATCGGTGAACATGACCTTCTGCACCACACCTTGCGGGTCTATGTGCACATGGGCACGCCGAGCAACGGTATTGTCCAGAAAACGGTAGGTCCAGATGTCACCTTTGAAGCTGTAGACCCTCTCGACCTTGGCGGGCGGGCCGAACATGCGGTAGACATCGTCACGGGTATCCACACCATTGCGCAACGCGAAAAAATGCGCGGTATCCAGCACCTGCTCCACACGCACCAGCTTGTGCCGGGCATCGAAGTCCATGTGATAGACCTGCTGACCGGCGGGCTGCTGGCTATAGACCAGGCGCTGGCCGCCCTCGGGCAGAGGCACGACCAGAGTGGGTTTGCCCATGCCTTTTTCCACCTCGGCCTGAGGCATGCCAGGCTTTTGCCACTGGGGCACCATGCAACCCGCCAGCCCCAATGCCAGCAGACTGGCAGTCAACAGTGTTTGCAGGCGAGGCAGGGACATGGACACTCCGATCAGGCCCTCAGGGCCTGCTTCTGGGCTTTGACCAGCTTGGTCTTGATGCGATTGCGCTTCAGCGGCGAGAGGTATTCGACAAACACCTTGCCCAGCAGGTGATCCATCTCGTGCTGGATGCAGATGGCCAGCATGCCTTCGGCGTCGATCTCACGGCTGTTGCCGCTCTCATCCAGGGCCTTGACCTTGACGGCAATGGAGCGCTCCACGCCGTCGTAGATGCCGGGCACGGATAGGCAGCCTTCCTCGCCCAGCTGCTTTTCCTCGCTGGCCCAGAGAATCTCGGGGTTGATCAAGGCCATGGGCTCGTTGCGCTTCTCGGACACGTCGATCACGATAACGCGCTCATGCACATCGATCTGTGTCGCGGCCAAGCCGATGCCCTGGGCGTCATACATGGTCTCGAGCATGTCTTTCACCAGAGTCTGGATGCGCTCATCCACCTGCGCCACGGGCTTGGCGACCTTGTGAAGACGGGGATCGGGGTAGCAGAGGATGGGAAGAATGGCCATGGTGTCTCGGTAAATCTGTCGTTATTGTCCCAACATTTGACGCCAAACGCTTGTCACGTCCTCAATAAACATTGATCTATCGAGGCCTTGCATCGAGAATTTCGACACATTTGTAAGACTTGTTGGCTGGCTATGCCAAGATCGGCCACAGTGCGGCGACGCGAGGGACGCTGCAGCAAACGAATCCCGCCAGAAGGAACTTCATGACCGCATTTGCCACTGCACGCGCCTTGAGCATTGGAGCCACATTGCTTGCAGCCCTGACTTCGGTCCACGCCCAAAGCTATCCTGTGACCGCCACCCAGCGCTCCACCGCACAGCAAGTCGCTCAGCAAGGCATCCCCGAGAACGAACTGGCGCCCAACGCTCCCACACAGTACACCGTCAAGCGCGGCGACACGCTCTGGGGCATCTCTGGCATGTATCTGCGCCAGCCCTGGCGCTGGCCTGAACTCTGGGGCATGAACCTCTCCAGCATCGCCAACCCTCATCAGATCTACCCCGGCCAGGTGCTGTATCTGGTGCGCAGCAACGGTTATGCCCGTCTATCGACCACGGCCCCCAACGGCGATTCCGGGGTAGTGCGCCTGTCGCCGCAAACGCGTGAATCGTCACTGAACGACCTGGCCCTGCCCACGCTGCCGCCGCATCTGATCGAGCCCTTCCTGGCCGAGCCGCTGGTGGTGGACAGCCAGGCACTTACACAAGCCCCGCGCATCATCGCCACCCAGGACAAGCGCGTGCTCATGGCCAATGGCGATCGCGCCTATGTACGCAACTCCGGTGGCGCGCTGGTCACCACCGGCAAGGGCAGGCCCGCGAGCTATCGCATCTTCCGCGATGCCACGCCGCTCAAGGACCCCATCACCGGGGAAATCCTTGGCTACGAAGCCAAGTACCTGGGCAGTGCCACCGTGGCGCGTAGTGAAACATTGCTTGAATCCGCGCCAGGCCAGCCTGTACAGACCACGCCTGGAACAGTGGACATCATCCGCTCCAAGAATGAAATCCGCGCAGGTGACCGTCTGCTGCCCTCGCCCGAGCAGCAGTATCTGAGCTATGTGCCCCATGCCCCGCGCCATGCGGTAGATGCCGCCGTGGTCTCCATCTATGGTGACTCGGTGGGCTATAACGCAGCTCAGAATCAGGTCATTGCCATCAACAAGGGAGCCCAGGACGGCATGGACATCGGCGCAGTGCTGGAACTCGTCAGCAAGGGCAATGTCATCGTGGACAAGACCAGCCCCAGCCGTGACCGGGTGAAGCTGCCCGATGAGGCCAATGGCTATGCCATGGTCTTCAAGGTGTTTGACCGGGTTTCCTACGCGCTCATCACCACGGCCCAGCGTGGCGTGAATGTGGGCGATGGCCTGCAGTCGCCCCAGCCCTGAATGGAGCGTGAGCATGGTGTCGCCCCCTTCACAAGATGCGCTCCATGCCTCACCCGATGCCGAAATTCTGGCCTGGCTGCGCCTGCTGCTGACACCGGGTCTCGGACGCACCACGGCACGCCGCCTGCTGGCCAGCGCCGGTAGTGCAGACGCGGTCTGGCGGCTGCCGCTGTCCACATGGGCGGAATGCGCCACTCAGGCGCAGATCAAGGCTCTGACAGAGCTCCCGGCAGACTGGGAGCAGCATTGCAGCGCACTGGCCCGCTGGCTGAGCTCCCCCGCGCCGGGTATCTTGCACACCGTGATTCATCTGGGCAACTCTCAGTATCCGGACTGCCTGCTGCAGACCGAAGATCCGCCCCTGCTGCTGTTTGTCCAAGGTCCAGCGGTACTGCTGGCATCTGCCGGGCCCTGGTTTCCCTACCCGGCCACCCTGGCCATGGTGGGCAGCCGCAATCCATCCGCCCAGGGAGTCATCAATGCGCGCAGCATGGCGCAGGCACTGGCCGAGCAAGGGCTGTGCATAGTCTCAGGTCTGGCACGCGGCATCGATGCAGCTGCCCATGAGGGAGCACTTCAGGCCCGCTCAGGCCCTACCCCCCGCACGATTGCCGTCGTCGGCACCGGACTCGATCAGGTCTATCCGCGTGCGCACACCAAGCTGGCACAGCAAATTGCGCGCAATGGGCTGGTCATCAGCGAATACCCGCTGGGCAGCGAGCCCCTGCCTCGGCATTTCCCTCAGCGCAACCGCATCATTTCGGGCCTGTCGCAAGGCACCCTGGTCGTGGAAGCCGCACTGCAGTCTGGCTCACTGATCACGGCCCGCCTGGCCAACGAGCAGGGGCGTGAAGTCTTTGCCATCCCCGGCTCCATCCACGCGCCGCAGGCCAAGGGCTGCCATGCGCTGATACGCCAGGGTGCCAAGCTGGTGGAAACCGCTGACAACGTGCTCGAAGAGCTTCAAGGACTGAAACTCGCGTCGACCAGAGCCGAACCAGCGCAGGAAGCTGCCAAAAACAAGGCATCGACACCGGATAACCCGTTGCTGCAGGCGCTGGGCCATGACCCCATGACACTGGAGTCCTTGAGCGATCGCACGGGCTGGGATGCCGCCCATTTGCAGGCGCAGCTGATGGAACTGGAGCTCGACGGCCTGGTCGCGCGCCTGCCTGGCGGCCTGTACCAGCGACTTACGCAAAGCTGAAGCCCCAAACCGGCATATCCCGACAAGGCGACGCCAAGCAAGGGCCGCGCCCTTCCCTGGTGCAGCGCGTAGAGAAAGGAGAAAGATGCAAAGCACCTCAGGGGCTTAGGCCAGTCTTTCCGGATTCGCCTGAATTTTCTGCAGTGCATCGCGCGTGGCACGCACCGTCAGGGCTTCGGCATCATGCACCGCAAGCAAGCCGGCCTGCAGATAGGTCGCCATGCGTTGCGCCTGCAGCAGATAGCAGTGTCCATCCAGCGAAGCGAACAAATGCAGATGCTTGCGACGGCTATGCCAGACATATTGCACCTGCACACGGGCACCGTTGTGGTCCAGCGTGAACCAGCGACCGCTTTCCAGCGACTGGGCCCACTCCAGCATGGCGGGCTCCACCGGACTGTCCGTGTTGGGAATAACGTTCAGATCGCCCGCATCCACGCCCAGCATCAGCTCTATGCTCTCGCTGGACAGCGGCATATCGTCGAGCTTGCCATCCTCGCTGATGTATTTCTCCAGCTCCGCCAGGCGCTTGGCCATGGCCTCGATACGCTCGGCCGGAATGGCTGCCGTCTTGGACATGAAGGCCTGGGCCAGCGTATCGGTCAACACCTTGATCGCGGCAGACTGTGCATCGCCGGTCACGCTCACCAGCTCCAGTCCTTCACGCAAGGTCTGCAGCAAGGTCGGCAGGCCCTGGATGACACGCGCGCGCTCCTGACGCAAGGGCTTGGCGCTGGCCGACCAGACCAGCTCGCTGGCCGCCTGCTTGAGGCGCATGGCCCGCGCATCCTTGGCGCCATAGCGCACGGTGGCCATGGCCAGCACATCGGCCCAGGACTTGAAGAGAAAGTCTCGCACCTCTTCGCGCACCGGCATGTCGGTGAGCATATTGCGCAGCTCTATGGTGTACTGGATGGCCAGCGTCTCCTTCTGCTCCACCTGCTGAGCCACGCTGGTGATCTTGGCCGTTGACCGGTTCTGGGCAAAGTGCCTGGTGAGGAATTCCTCGAACTCGCGCAACACCAGGGCGAAGACCTTCTGCCCGGTTTCAGGGTACTGCTCTATCACCTGAACCACACGGCGGATCTCGGTCTCCAGCGCATTGCCATTGATGCTGCTGGCATCAAAGCCCATGACGCAGGAGCCCATGCGGTCAATCAGCTTGCGCGCCGGGTGGTTGAGATCGCTGAAGAACTGCGGCTCGGCCAGGGCCACGCGCAAAACCGGGACCTGCAGGCGCGCGAACCACACGCGAATGGACGGCGGCAGCCGGTCTTCCGAAAGAATGCTCTGGAACATCAGCGCCACCACCTCGATGGTCGCCTTCTCGCTCTTGGTCTCGGCCTTTTGCTTCCAATCAGCCGAGCGCTCGCGCACCAGATTGACCAGCTGGCCGATCGCTGCCGGGCTGTAGTCCATGGCAGGCATAGCCATGGCCGAGCCGGCCGCAGACGGATACTGGGCCTGGAGCTCGGCCGCCATCAGTTGTTGCTGCTCCTGCAGCGCCTGCGCCAGAGCGGCAGACGCCGGAGGCATGGGAACGACAGGCGTGCCAGGCATCAGTCCTGGAATGCCGACTGCAGGCTGGCTCAGCACCTGGCGCAGCTGATTCATGGCATCCAGCGCGCGATGGCGCGCCCGCGCCAGCATGCCCAGGCCGGCGCTGGCGCCTGGCGGCAGGGCAATGCCCGGAGCCATCCCAGTCCCGACGCCCAGACCGGCAGCCATACCGGCCGGCATGTACTGCATGGCAGAGTTGGTCCAACCCGCATCGGATGCATTGCCATAGCCACTGCTGGCGCCCAGATGCATGGCACCGGTGGACGGGCCACCCTCGGTACGTCGCACGCGCAGCGGGGCATCCTGGGCCTTGCTGACGCCCTTGGCATCCAGCAGCTTGTGCAGGATGCTGTATTCGGACTCCATCAGCGGTGCCAGCGCATTCTGCAGAGGCTCCACAGCCCGCAGCAAATGCTTGCGCTCCATGCCGCAGCTCAGCCATTGCTCGACCAGATGCAGGCAGATGGTCTCGGCACGGAACATGTCCCGGGAAGCCAGCTCATGGCCCTCCAGTGCCTGAATGCGCAGGCGCATGGCCTCGAAGCCGGGCTGCAGCGTCTCTCCCATGGCCAGGGCCATGCGGGAGGCAAGAATCTTGTTTTCGACGACATCGTCGCTGAGCAGCTCGAAGGTCAGCGGAGCCGAGCCTGACGAGTTGCTTTCCGTACTAGCGGAGGGCGGCTTGCGCGCAGCCTGCTGCAGCGCCTGAGCGCCTGCCTGCAACCAGGCGTCCTTGTTCTGCTGAAAGCCAACCCAGGCCTCGCGCCACTCCTGCATCTCCTTGGCAGTGGAGACGGCACTGCTCTGGTTGGAGAGGAATTCATCCAGTTGCCGAGCGACCTTGGGCAGGCCCTGACAAATGCCATGGACCCAACGCAAGCGCGCCTGCCAGCCCAGCTGTTGCGGGGCCGCAGGCGCGGTGGAGGAAGACTGCGAGAGAGTCATTCCGTAAGTGTAATGGCGGCAGAAGCAGTCATGCACCCGCCGCAATGGTCAAAGCGTCAGACCACGGCTCCCGCATTGGGATCGTTGGGGTCTTGCGACCCGGACTTGGCTGGAGCCTTGACCAGATCTTCTCGCTTGACGCCCAGCCACATGGCAATGGCAGCCGCCACGAACACCGAAGAATAGATACCGAACAAGATACCGATCGTCAGTGCCAGCGCAAAGTAATGCAGGCTGGGGCCGCCGAAGAAGAACATGGACAGCACCATGGCTTCGGTCGAGGCGTGGGTGATGATGGTCCGGCTCATGGTCGAGGTGATGGCGTGGTCGATCACCTCGTGGGTGCTGAGCTTGCGGAACTTGCGGAAGGCTTCTCGGATACGGTCGAAAATCACCACGGACTCATTGACCGAGTAGCCCAGCACGGCCAGCACGCCTGCCAGCACGGAGAGCGAGAACTCCCACTGGAAGAAGGCAAAGAAGCCCAGGATGATGATCACGTCGTGCAAGTTGGCAATGATGGCCGCCACGCCGAACTTCCACTCGAAGCGAAAGGCCAGATAGATGATGATGCCCAGCACCACCATGCCCAGCGCCATCAGGCCGTTGTGCATCAGTTCATCGCCCACCTGCGGGCCGACAAACTCGGTGCGACGCAGCGTGACCTCGGCATCCTCGGCCTTCAGAGCAGTGATCACCCGCTCACTTTGCTGAGCAGTCGTCACGCCCTTTTGCACGGGCAGACGAATCATCACATCCTTGGATGTACCGAAATTCTGCACGATCACATCGGCATAGCCGAGCTTGGAAACGGTTTCACGCACCTTGCCGATGTCGGCAGGCTGGGTGTAGGCCACTTCCATGACCGTACCGCCCGTGAACTCCACGGACAGATGCAGGCCGCGCGAGAACAGGAAAAAAACGGCCAGCGCAAAGGTGATGAAGGAAATCGCGTTGAAGACCAACGCGTACTTCATGAACGGAATGTCTTTTTTGATGCGGAAGAACTCCATGATCTTCCTCCTTAATTGTTGCCGCCGCGGCCGGCCACGGAACGGTGACCTTCACCCTCAGGCTTCCAGACCTGACCGATGGCGAGGCTCTTGAGCTTCTTGCGACCGCCGTACCAGAGATTGACCAGACCACGCGAGAAGAACACGGCCGAGAACATGCTGGTCAGAATGCCGATGCAGTGCACCACGGCAAATCCACGCACCACACCAGAACCAAAGGCCAGCAGTGCCAGACCCACAATCAGCGTGGTCACGTTCGAGTCCAGAATGGTGTGCCAGGCATGCTCGTAACCGGCATGAATCGCCGCCTGGGGCGAGGCACCGGCACGCAGCTCTTCGCGAATGCGCTCGTTGATCAGCACGTTCGAATCGATGGCCACACCCAGCGCCAGCGCCATGGCGGCAATGCCGGGCAGGGTCAACGTGGCCTGCAGCATGGACAGAATGGCCAGCAGCAGCAACACGTTGATGCCCAGAGAGATCGTGGAGATCACGCCGAACAGCATGTAATAGACACACATGAAGGCAGCAACAGCCACCATGCCCCAGACCACGGAGTGGATACCGCGGTCGATGTTGTCGGCGCCCAGGCTTGGGCCGATGGTGTATTCCTCGATGATCTCCATGGGCGCGGCCAGCGAACCGGCGCGCAGCAGCAGCGAGGTGTCGTTGGCTTCAGCCGTAGTCATGCGACCCGAGATCTGCACGCGGCCGCCGCCGATTTCGCCACGAATCACGGGAGCCGTCACCACTTCGCCCTTGCCCTTTTCGAACAGGATGATGGCCATGCGCTTGCCCACGTTCTCGCGCGTCACGTCCTTGAAGATGCGCGCGCCCTTGGCATCCAGCGTCAGGTTGACGGTGGGCTCCTGGGTCTGGCTGTCAAAACCGGGCTGTGCATCCGTCAGGTTCTCGCCGGTCAGCGTCACCTGCTTTTGCACGATGATGCCCTGACCGTTGCGGTCCAGATACTTCTCGGAGCCGAAAGGCACGGGGCCGGAGCCCATCTCGGCAGCACGCGCTTCGGCGGACTCATCTACCATGCGCACTTCCAGCGTGGCGGTGCGGCCCAGAATGTCTTTGGCCTTGGCCGTGTCCTGCACGCCGGGCAGTTGCACCACGATGCGGTCCAGGCCCTGCTGCTGGATCACGGGCTCGGCCACGCCGAGTTCGTTGATACGGTTGTGCAGCGTGACGATGTTCTGCTTGAGCGCCTGCTCCTGCACCTTGCGCAGGGCTTCGGGCTTGATCGAGGCCACCAGCTTGAAGCCCGTGCCGTCAGG
The DNA here is from genome assembly GCF_004522605.1 of Comamonas sp. A23. Taxonomy (NCBI): domain Bacteria; kingdom Pseudomonadati; phylum Pseudomonadota; class Betaproteobacteria; order Burkholderiales; family Comamonadaceae; genus Comamonas; species Comamonas sp. A23. The sequence goes on along the minus strand of NZ_RSDT01000010.1, from coordinate 33,818 downwards.
CGTGGAAGTGGCCGCCAGATCGGGGAACTGGTCCGCGATCAGATTGCGCGCCGCCGTCAGCGTGGCTTCGTCGCGCACGCGAATGGTGACGTTGTTGCCGTCGCGGCTGACACCGCCGTGGCGGATATTCTTGTCGCGCATCGAAGAGCGCAGATCGCCCGCATAGCTCTCGGCCTTCTTGGTCAGGGCCGCCGCCATGTCGACCTGCAGCATGAAGTGCACGCCGCCGCGCAGGTCCAGACCCAGATACATGGGCTTGGCGCCGATGGCCGTCAGCCAGTCGGGCGAGCGCGACACCAGGTTCAGCGCCACGATGTAGGAGGGGTCGGTGGGGTCGGAGATCAGCGCCTTCTGGATGACGTCCTTGGCCTTGAGCTGCTCATCGGGCGTATCGAAGCGGGCGCGCACCGAAGTGCCTTCCAGCGACATCGATGTGGCTTTGACGCTGGCCGCGCTCAAGGCGGACTCCACCTTTTGCAGCACCGCGTTGTCCACCTTGACGGTGGACTTGGCCGAGGACACCTGCACGGCAGGCGCTTCACCAAAGAAATTGGGCAGGGTGTAGAGCACCCCCACCAGCAGCGCGATCACGATGATCGCGTACTTCCAGACCGGGTATCGGTTCATGATCGCGCTCTTTTTTTTACAGCAACGCACAACGGGTACGCGCGCTCTGGTCGAGCGCCGTACCCCTCAAAATCCACAGCGGACAGGCTTACTTGGCCGTGCCCTTGGGCAGCACTTGCACCACAGCGGAGCGCTGGATCTGGACTTCCACGCCGGAAGCCACTTCGATGTAGATGAATTGCTCGGCCATGCGGGTCACGGTGCCGATGATGCCGCCGGCGGTAGCCACTTCATCACCCTTGGCCAGCGCGTCGATCATGGAGCGGTGTTCCTTCTGGCGCTTCATCTGGGGACGAATCATCACGAAGTACAGCACCACGAACATCAGCACCAGAGGCAGCATGCCGGTGAGCGAACCCATGAAGCCGCCTTCAGCAGCGGCGGCAGGAGCGGTCTGGGCGAAAGCAGAAGAAATGAACACGAAAAAGACTCCGAAAGAGTGAATTTGTCAGGAATAGGTCCCGGCAGGCGCGCACTTGCACGATCTCGCCAGGTCAGCGGGACATTGTATTCGGCTGGCTTGTACCCAAGATTGGCATGGGCAGCCGCGCAGCACAGGCATTCCCTGATGCAATGAGGACCTCCCTTTCCACATCAACGATGCCTGTAAAAAACATAGCTATCAGCGCATTACTCGTATTGTTTTGTGACTGTTTTATCTTTGAATATCACTCAATACAGGCGCTGGCAGCTATCAAATTCAGATAGCCCACTGCCAGCATCGCCTCTGACCATGAATACAAAGGCCGGGTTGCCCCGGCCTTGTTGTGATGCGCCTCGGCGCAATTAGTTCACTGCCATCAGCTTGACTGCTGGCGCAGCAGCTGCAGCCGAGCCATTCCAGCGAGTCATCAAGGACTGCCACTTGATGCGCGCAGCCGCCAGATGGTGCTCTTTGACATGGCCGTAGCCTCGAATGTCTTCGGGGATGGAGGCGATCTCCACGGCCAGCGCCAGCTTGTCGGCCGTCAAGCCCGCCAGCAGGGTTTCGATGCACTGGCGGTATTCGACGATCAGGGCGCGCTCGGTGCGGCGTTCCTCGGTGCGACCGAAGGGATCGAGCGCCGTGCCGCGCAGCCCCTTCATGCCGGCCAGCCAGCCCATGGCCTTGCGCATCCAGGGGCCATAGGATTTTTTGAGCAGATGACCCTGCTCGTCCTTCTTGGCAAAACCGGGGGGCGCCAGGTGATGGACGAGCTTGTAGTCGCCCTCGAACATCTCGCTGATCTTCTGGGTGAAGGCCGCATCGGTGTGCAGACGCGCCACCTCGTACTCGTCCTTGTACGCCATGAGCTTGAACAGATAGCGCGCCACGGCCTGGGACAGGCGCGTGCCCTGGGCCAGCGGCTCTTCCGCCGCGCGCACCTTGGCCACGAAGTCGCGGTACTGCTGGGCATAGGCCGCGTTCTGGTAGGCCGTGAGGAACTCCACACGCTTGTCCAGCATTTCCTCCAGCGACGGCTTCTTGACGAACTGGATCACCTGCGATGCCTGATACAGAGCGCGCACGGCCTCCAGATCGTGGGCGCAGCGGCGGCCCCATTCAAAGGCCTCCTGGTTGCGCGCCACCTGCACGCCGTTGAGCTCCATGGCGCGCATCAGCGAGGCATGGCTGAGCGGCACCCTGCCTTTTTGCCAGGCGTAGCCCAGCATCATGGGGTTGGCGTAGATGCTGTCGCCCAGCAAGGCCGTGGAGGCCTTCTCGGCATCGAAGCTGCCCAGGGCGCCATGTCCCACGGCCTCGGCCAGCGCCGTGGCGCAGCGTGCGGCAGGCGACTGCCAGTCGGGGTTGCCCACAAAGGTGGCCGTGGGCGCGGCATGGCTGTTGAGCGCCACATAGGTGCGCCCCGGCTGCATCACGGACAAGGTGGTGGGCGTGGCCGCCACGATGGGGTCGCAGCCTATGACCAGATCGGCCTTGGCCATGTCCACCTTGGTGGTGTAGATGGCATCGGCGCGGTTGGCGATCTGGATATGGCTCCAGGTGGAGCCGCCTTTTTGCGCCAGACCCGCCGCATCCTGCGTGACCACGCCCTTGCCCTCCAGGTGTGCGGCCATGCCCAGCAGCGAACCGATGGTGATCACGCCCGTGCCGCCGACGCCGGCCACCACGATGCCCCAGGCCTGCTCGGCCACGGGCAGGACGGGCTCGGGAATAATGGGAAAAGCCTCCAGGCTGCCCTTCTTCTCCTGCTTGGGCTTTTTGAGTTGACCGCCCTCGACGGTGACGAAGCTGGGGCAGAAGCCCTTGACGCAGGAATAGTCCTTGTTGCAGCTGTTCTGGTTGATGCGGCGCTTGCGACCGAACTCGGTCTCCACGGGCTCGACCGAGAGGCAGTTGGACTGCACCGAGCAATCGCCACAGCCCTCGCAGACCAGCTCGTTGATGACCACGGTCTTGTCGGGCGTGCTCAGCACGCCGCGTTTGCGGCGGCGGCGCTTTTCGGTGGCGCAGGTCTGGTCGTAGATGATGGCCGTGCAGCCCTTGAGCTCGCGGAACTGGCGCTGAATCGCATCCAGCTCGTCGCGATGGTGCACGGTCACGCCCTCGCCCAGCTTCACGCCATCGTATTTCTCGGGCTCATCGGTGACGATGACCAGCTTGCCCACGCCTTCGGAGAGCAGGCTGTTCATGATCTGCAGCACCGAATGGCCTTCGGGCCGCTCGCCCACGCGCTGGCCGCCCGTCATGGCCACGGCGTCGTTGTAGAGCACCTTGTAGGTGATGTTGGTGCCGGCCGCAATGCTCTGGCGGATCGCCAGCAGCCCGCTGTGGAAGTAGGTGCCGTCGCCCAGATTGGCGAAGACATGGGCTTCCTTGGTGAAAGGCGCCTGCCCCACCCAGGTCACGCCCTCGCCGCCCATCTGCGTGAAGGTGCTGGTGCGGCGGTCGGGCATCCAGGTGGTCATATAGTGGCAGCCGATGCCGGCCACGGCGCGCGAGCCTTCGGGCACGCGTGTCGAGGTGTTGTGCGGGCAGCCGCTGCAGAACCAGGGCGTGCGGTCGCCGGTCGAGACCTCCTTGGCCGCCTTGATCGCCGCTTCGCGGGCGTCGAGCACGGCCAGACGCTGCTGCATGCGCGTTTGCACATGCTCGGGCACGCCCAGCTTCTTCAGGCGCTGGGCAATGGCGCGCGCAATGATGGCGGGGGTCAGATCGGCCGTGGGGCGCAGCAGCCAGTCGGTGCTGGGGTTGGGCAGCGACCATTCGCCGCCATGCTCGTCGCTGAACTTGCCCACCACATTGGGGCGCACGTCGTCGCGCCAGTTGTAGAGCTCTTCCTTGATCTGGTATTCGATGACCTGGCGCTTTTCCTCGACCACCAGAATCTCCTGCAGGCCGCGCGCGAAATCGCGCGTGATGGTGGCCTCCAGCGGCCAGACCACGTTGACCTTGTGCAGCCTGATGCCCAGCTCGCGGCAGGTGTCCTCGTCCAGCCCCAGATCGGCCATGGCCTGGCGCGTGTCGTTATAGGCCTTGCCGCTGGCGATGATGCCGAAGCGGTCGTTGGGCCCTTCGATCACGTTGTGGTTGAGCTTGTTGGCGCGCACATAGGCCAGGGCTGCATACCACTTGTAGTTCATCAGCCGCGCTTCCTGCTCCAGCGGCGGATCAGGCCAGCGGATATGCAGGCCGCCGTCCGGCATCTGAAAGTCTTCGGGCAGGATGATGTTGACGCGATCCGGGTCCACCAGGACCGAGGAGGAGGACTCCACCACCTCCTGAATCGTCTTCATGCCCGACCACAGGCCCGAGAAACGGCTCATGGCAAAGGCATGCAGGCCCATGTCGAGGATGTCCTGCACATTGCTGGGGAAGAACACCGGCGTGCCGCAGGCCTTGAAGATGTGGTCGCTCTGGTGCGCAGCCGTGGAGGACTTGCTGATGTGGTCGTCACCCGCAATCGCAATCACGCCGCCATGCTTGGCCGTGCCCGCCATATTGGCGTGCTTGAACACGTCGGAGCAGCGGTCCACGCCCGGACCCTTGCCATACCAGATGCCGAAGACGCCGTCGAACTTCTTGGTCTCGGGATAGAGATCGAGCTGCTGCGTGCCCCAGACGGCCGTGGCGCCCAGTTCTTCGTTCACGCCGGGCTGAAAGACGATGTGATTCGCTTCCATATGCTTTTTGGCGGCCCACAGCGACTGGTCGTAGGTGCCCAGGGGCGAGCCGCGATAGCCGCTGATGAAGCCGGCGGTATTGAGCCCGGCCTGCGCATCGCGCAGCCGCTGCAGCATGGGCAGCCGGACCAGGGCCTGCACGCCGCTCATAAAGGCGCGGCCGCGGGCCAGGGAATATTTGTCGTCCAGAGTCACAGACTCCAGGGCGCGACGGACTTCATCGGGCAAAGGGGCATTCATGGCTTGTCTCCATGTGGGTGACCACCCGTGGCAGCTCTTGGCTACCAGAGCAGCATATTGCTTTGGGCATTCCTGCGCCAGAGGCACGGAACGCAAGTTGTTTGAGCAAAGTTTAAGGAAAACGCCCCGAATAGAGCTTTCTTTTTATTGCCGGGATTAACCTAGTTTTTGAAAGAATCTTGCTGTAAATTGCGAATCATGAACCAACTTGATCGCTTCGACTGGGCCATCCTGAATGAGCTGCAGATGGACGGCCGCCTCACCAATGCCGAGCTGGCCCAGCGCGTAGGTCTGTCCGCCGCGCCCTGCTGGCGGCGCGTGCGCGCGCTGGAGGAGTCGGGCTACATCACCGGCTACCACGCCACGCTGGACCGCCACAAGCTGGGCCTGGGCGTGCTGGCCTTTGTGCGCGTGGATGCCGCACAGAACACGGCCGACATCACGCTGCGCATGGAGGAAGCCATTCGCCTGCTGCCCGAGGTCACCTCCTGCCACTACATCAGCGGCGCGGGCACCTTCGAGCTGCAGGTCGTGGCCAGGGATCTGGAGAGCTTTTCCGGTTTTGTGCGCAATGTGCTGCTGCGCCTGCCCAACGTCAAAGACGTGCACACGATTTTTTCGCTGGGCGAAGTGAAGTCCAGCAGCGCGCTGCCACTGCCCAGCACGCTGACGCATGTCTGAGCCCGGCCGGCACACTTAAAAAGTGAAGCGCGTACCGCTTGACCCATGGGCAATACCTGACGTATCGGTATTGAAATCAATGACTGGCATACGCTGCAAGCTCACTGATCAATAGCACCCGTCACCGCTGCGACAGGTGGCCGCCGCCGCCTGGCACTGTGAGGAACTACGTATTTGTCAGCACAACTTTCCTGCTACAGAATCGTGTCCCATGGCCCACGATGATTCCGCAGCACGCGCTTCCCACAATCCAATAACTTCAGACTCCGGCCAGGTCCCTGCAGGCAAGCTGCTCGAAGATCCCTCGGCCATGCATGACGGAGGTGCGCCTCCTGCCGCGGCCCCGGGCGTCTGGACACCGCTGGCCACGCCCACCTTCCGCATGCTGTGGATGATCTGGATGACGGCCAATATCTGCATGTGGATGAACGATGTGGCGGCCGCCTGGCTGATGACATCGCTGACCACCTCGCCCGTGCTGGTGGCGCTGGTGCAGTCGGCCTCCACCCTGCCGGTCATGCTGCTGGCCCTTCCCAGCGGGGCGCTGGCCGATATCCTGGACCGACGCCGCTACTTCATCGTCACCCAGTTCTGGGTGGCTGCCGTGGCGCTGCTGCTGTGCCTGGCCGTGCTCTCGGGCCAGCTGACGCCCTATCTGCTGCTGGCCCTGGTGTTTGCCAACGGCATCGGCCTGGCCATGCGCTGGCCGGTGTTCTCCGCGCTGATCCCCGAGTTGGTGCCCAAGCACCACCTGCCTTTTGCGATGGCCCTCAACGGCGTGGCCATGAATGCCTCGCGCATCATCGGCCCGCTGGTCGCCGGGGCCCTGATTGCCGGCCTGGGCAGCGCCTGGGTGTTTGTGCTCAACGCCGTGCTGTCCATCGTCTCGGGCTTTGTGCTGCTGCGCTGGAAGCGCCAGCAGCCCGCCAACCCGCTGGGCCGCGAGCGCCTGGGCTCGGCCATGCGGGTGGGCCTGCAGTTCATCAAGGAGTCGCCGCGCATGCATGCCGTGCTGCTGCGCACCGTCTGCTACTTTCTGCAGGCCGCCGCCATCATGGCCCTGCTGCCGCTGACGGCCCAGCGCCTGGACCACGGCACGGCCAGCAGCGGCAGTGCCGGCACCTTCACGCTGCTGCTGGCCTCCATGGGCGCGGGCGCCATCCTGGGCGCCATGCTGCTGCCGCGCATACGCCAGATGCTGTCGGGCGAGCGCACGGTGCTGGCCGGCGTGGCCGCGCAAAGCCTGGCCACGCTGACCGTGGCCTTCGCCCCCCATATCGCCGTGGCCGTGCCGGGCATGATGCTCTCGGGCATGGCCCTGCTCGCCACGGCCAACACGCTGGGCGTGGCCGCGCAGATGGCCCTGCCCAACTGGGTGCGGGCACGCGGCATGTCCATCTACCAGATGTCCATCATGGGCAGCACGGCCATTGGCGCCGCCATCTGGGGCAAGGTCGCCAGCCTGGGCTCGGTGCAGATCAGCATGGCCGTGGCCGCCGTCAGCGGGCTCACGGCACTGCTGATCGTGCAGCGCCTGAACCCGGACCGCGACATCGAGGAAGACCTCAGCCCTTCGCGCGCCTTCACGCCGCCGACGGCAGCGCTGCCGCCCGAAGCCGGCCGCGTGGTGGTGACCATCGAGTACCTGATCGACCCGGCCAGGGCCGGCGCCTTCCGCGATCTGATGCAGCTGAGCCGGCGCAGCCGTCTGCGCCAGGGCGCGCTGTCCTGGAGCCTGCTGCACAGCATGAGCCAGCCCGAGCGCTTCGTGGAGCAGATCACCGACGAATCCTGGACCGAGCATCTGCGCCGCTTCGAGCGCGTGACGACCGCCGATGTGGCGCTGCGCGACCGCAAGCTGAGCTTTCACAAGGGCAAGGAGCCGCCCGTGGTGCAGCGCTACTTCAGCGACGCTCTTTAAAAGAGAGCTGCCAGCGCTTTCAGTTCAATGATTTCAGATAGTTATTCATCGAAATTCATTGACTGACAAGCGCTGGCAGCTCCTGTTTTTAGTATCAGCGCAGATGCGGCGCCGATCCGGCCAAGGCCTTGGGCCAGAAGGCCCAGAGCTTGAGCGGCTGCTTGATGCGGCCCGCCACATCACCGGCCTCGGCCCCCCAGCCCATGAAATAGTCGGCGCGCACGGCGCCCAGAATGGCGCTGCCCGTATCCTGCGCGAACACCAGGCGATTGAGCGAGACCGTAGGGCCGGGCGTGGACAACCAGACCGGCGTGCCATAGGGAATGCTGTTGCGGTCCACGGCAATCGAGCGGCCCGGCGTCAGCGCCACGCCCTGGGCGCCCTTGGGACCGAACTGGGCATCGAAGTCATTGAGCGCCTCCTCGCGGAAGAACACATAGCGCGGATTGCTCCAGAGCATCTCGTTGACACGCGAGGGATTGGCGGCAATCCAGGCGCTGATGCCGGGCCAGGTGGCATCGCGCACCAGGTTCTGGTCGAGCAGCCAGCGGCCCACGCTCTTGTAGGGCTGATCGTTGGTGCCGGCATAGGCCACGCGGATCATGCGCTGGCGGCCGTCGGCCTCGGTCAGCATCAGCCGGCCCGAGCCCTGGATATGCAGCACCAGCATGTCCACCGGGTCGCGCAGCCAGGCAATGGCACGGCCGGCCAGGGCGGCCTGGGCCTCGGAGTTGGTGTCGATCTGCTGGCGCGTGAACCAGGGCTTGCGCTTGCCAAAGCCCTGCGGGACCTGATAGATGGGCACGTTGAAGCCGTTGCCCTGCACACGGCGCGCCTCGTACAAGGGCTCGTAATAGGCGGTCAGCATGCCGTCGGGGCTGCCCGTGGTCGCTTCGATGCGATAGGGCTGCAGCGTGTTCATCATCCAGCTGCGCTGCTCGTCTTCCGAGGCGATGCTCAGCCTTCGCACCTCGCCGCACAGATTGGCAAACACGGTGCTGGGACGCTCGCAATTCTTGATCCAGGCATTCCAGGCCTCGTTCAGGGAATCCTGGGGCACGCCGGGCAGCTCGCCCCAGTCCACCGCCACCCAGCGGCTTTTAGTCGGTACATTGGCGGTGAACGGCGGCTTGGCTGCGGAAGCCGGCCCGCCATGCGGAGCCATCTCGGGCACCGATGCCGGGTCGTTTTGCTGCTTGGTGGTGGTGCATGCCACCAGGGTTCCTACAATCAGCGCCAGTGAAGCACGGCGCAGGAGATGGAAATTCATGGGTCTGATTTTGCTTGAAGCACTGCTGGCATTGGCCATTTTGGTCGCTATTGTGTGGTGGACCATGTTCTCAGGTCGAAAAAAGGGTGAGTTGCCGGCCCCGGTCGAGCCTACGCCACACAAAGAAGTGCTTGCAGACCCCGAACAAGATCGCTCTAATCGAGCTTAGCCCATGGCGCTGCAGCCACTGCAGCGCGGGCTGCATGTGACAATCTTTTGCATCAGAAACCGCTCGCTGGCCCGCGTCCTACTTTTTTTGCCTTCTCTTGGCAGTACGCTCGTGGCCTTGCAGCTTTTACGCAAAGCTGGTTTGCAAGACCCTCCGGGTCGTTTATCAAACTAAGGAGTTTTCTATGCGCAAGCAAATGGCTGTGACGGCCGCTCTGGCCTCTGCATTGTTGATCACCGGCTGCGCCAATACCGGCGGCATGTCGGACACCACGCGTCGTACTGCGACCGGTGCAGGCGTGGGCGCACTGGGCGGCGCTGCCATCGGCGCCATTGCTGGCGGCCATGCCGGCAAGGGTGCACTGATCGGTGCCGGTGTCGGCGCCCTGGGCTCCTATATCTGGTCGCAAAACCTCGAGAAGCAAAAGCGTGAAATGGAAGCCGCGACCCAGGGCACAGGCGTGGGCGTGACACAGACCGCGGACAACCAGCTCAAGCTGGACATCCCCAGCGACATCTCCTTTGACACCGGCCGCGCCGACATCAAGGGCAACTTCGCCCCCATCCTCGATCGCTTTGCCGAAGGTCTGCGCAACAACCCCAACGCAGAAGTGCGCATCATCGGTCACACCGACAGCACAGGCTCCGATGCCATCAACAACCCTCTGTCGCTGCAGCGCGCCGAGAGCACCCGTAACTATCTGACATCGCGTGGCGTCAACGGCGCCCGCATCCAGGTTCAGGGCATGGGCTCGCACCAGCCCGTGGCCTCCAATGCCACCAACGAAGGCCGTGCGCGCAACCGCCGCGTGGAAATCTTCGTGGGCGAGCGTGCGCCTCAATAAGCCAGCGCGAGACCAGCAAAAAGCCCCGCTTGGCGGGGCTTTTTTCATGTCGCGGAGGCTTGCGCTCAGGCGTTGCGCAGCAGATTGGCCAGCTCCACGGCCGACTTGACCTGCATCTTGTCGAAGACACGCGCGCGGTGCACTTCCACGGTGCGCACGCTGATATCGAGCTGATCGGCAATCAACTTGTTCGGCACGCCCTCGACGACCAGCTTCATCACGTCTTTTTCCCGATCGGTCAGCTCGTCCAGGCGGCTGCGCACCTCTTCGCGCGCCTGCAAGGCAGCCAGATGCTCGGCGGACAGCGCCAGAGCCTGCTCCACCCGGTCCACCAGCGCGTTGTCGGAAAACGGCTTCTCGCAGAAATCGAAGGCACCGCGCTTGACCGTATCCACGGCCGTCGGCACATCGGCATGGCCGGTCAGAAAGATCACGGGCATGGCCTCGATCTGGCCGCGCTCCAGCATGCGGTTGAACAGCGACAGCCCGCTCATGCCCGTCATGCGCATATCGAGCAGCAGGCAGCAAGGGCGACGCGTCACGGGGCTGGTCTGCAGCACGGCCTGCTCGAATTCTTCGGCGTTGCGATAGCACTCGCTCAGCAATCTGCGCGAACGCAGCAGCCATGCCAATGCCTCTCGGACATCGGCATCGTCGTCCACCACGTAGACGGTAGCGTCGGTTACAGGTTCCATGAAGCCTAGTTCTCTCTGGGTTCCCAGTGGGCCGGAAGCGTGAAGACAAACTCCGTGCCCTGCGGGAGGTGCGGGCGGTAATCAAGGTGACCACCATGTTGCTCCACCACCGTGCGGCACAGACTCAGGCCCAGGCCCATGCCTTCGGTGCGCGTGGTGAAGAAGGGGGTGAACAGCTGCTCGGCGACTTCCGCAGAAATGCCGGCGCCGCAGTCCATGATGGAAAATTCTACCCAACGCGCGTTATTACCGTCAGAACTGCGCCTGACAGCCATGGTCAACACCCTCTCCTTGAGCTCGGGCAGGTCCATGGCCTGCATGCCGTTGCGCGCCAGATTGAGCAGCACCTGCTCGACCATGGTGACATCGCAGAGCACCCCCGGCAGATCGGGCTCCAGCTCCAGCTGCACAGTTGCATTGAGCTTGTGCGCCTGCAGATAGACCAGAGGCATGACGGCATCGATCAGCTCCACGGGCTGCACCACCTCTCTGGACTTGTCTCGCCGGCGCACGAAATCGCGCACGCTCTTGATGACCTTGCCTGCGCGGTCGGCCTGAAAACCGATGCGCTCCAGAGCCATGCGCAAGTCCTTGAGATGCGGGACCTGAGGGTCGGTCGGCTCATGCTCCAGCAGATTGAGCGAGCCCGTGGCATAGCTGGAAATGGCGGCCAGCGGCTGTGTCAGCTCATGGCTGAGCATGGAGGCCATCTCGCCCACCGTCGCAAGGCGTGCCGTGGCCTGCAGGCGCTCCTGGGAGGCACGCGACATCTCCTCCATGCGGCGCTGCTCGCTGATATCGATGAAAGCGCTCATCCAGCCCGTGTGCTGGCCCTGGGCGGTGATCAGCGGCGCCTCGAAAATCAACACCGGAAAGCGCGAGCCGTCCTTGCGCATGAACACGCTCTCGTGGCCCTGGCGCGGTGTGGGCAGCAGGCCGGCAAGGCGCTGATCGCGTCGGCTCACATATTCCTGGGCCAGCTCGGGCGGCCAGTAAGGCGCCACATTGAGGCCCAGCAGCTCCTGCGCGCTGAAGCCCACCATATTGCAGAAGGCCGGGTTCACATAGGTGATGCGGCCCTGGAGATCGCGTGCACGCATGCCCGTGACCAGGGAGTCCTCCATGGCCTTGCGAAAGGCCAGCGCATCGCCCAGATCGCGCTCCGCACGCAGGCGGCGGCGGTTGTCGCGCACCAGCACCACCACCACGGTCACCAGCGCGATCGACATGCCGGTCACCAGCGCCGTCATCACATTCGGAAAAACGCTGGGCGCGTGATGCCAGCTGTCCATGCGCAGCACCAGGGTGTTGCCCGGCAAATCCAGCAACTGCTGGGCCGTGAACATGCGCGAGCCGCGCCAGGCCGCCCCCACCATGGCCAGACGCGTGCCGTCCGGCTCGGTGAACGAAACCTCCTGGGTGCGCGGCAGGGACTTGCCCACCTGGGCCATCAGAATGCCCTGCAAGCTGTAGGTGCCCAGCACATAGCCCACCACATGGCCGTTCTCCGTCAGCGGCATGCAGACCTGCATGGTCTCCGTGCCCAGGCCCTCGCCCAGCAGCTGGAAGCGGCTGGGCGAGTACGATGGCCCGTTGACGCGCCTGGCCTGGGTACAGGTCAGTGCCTCGCCCGAATGCAGCTCGGGCAAATGGCTTTCATCCTCGACCAGCAAGGTGCGATAAGGCGTCTCGGCATGCTCGATGAGGCGCATGTTTTCACCGCGCCATTCGATGCGCATCAGGTCGCGGCGCTGCTGCAGCAGCTCGGTCGCATGCTCGCGCCAGGCGGCATGCTTGCTGCTGTAGGCGCTCAGCGCCAGCAGGTCCTGCAGATTGCGGCCCAGCGCTGCACGGATATCGCCGACCGCATTGGCGGTGTCGCGCTCCAGCTTTTCCTGCACCTGCGAGGCCTCATAGCGTCCGGCCAGCCAGACCATGGTGACCAGCATGCTGACCACCAGTGCCACCAGCAAGGTCCATAGCGACCAGCGCTTCCAGGCCATGCGCCAGCGCCGCCAGGGCCAATGGGCGGGATGGTCCTCGGGCAGTGCGTCAAGAGCGGTATTCAGCGGATCAGTCACAGCACACGATGGGTCAAGGCCGGCAATTGCTGGCGCACTTGCAGCAGGCGGTCACGATTGAGCTCTCCCGCCACCACGCCGGTGCCGCTGGCCTGCAGGCCCTGCACCTCGCCCCAGGGGTCGATCAGCAGACTGTGGCCCCAGGTGCGGCGACCGTTTTCATGCACGCCGCCCTGGCCCGGTGCCAGCACATAGGCCAGGTTCTCTATCGCCCGCGCCCGCAGCAGCACCTCCCAGTGCGCCTGGCCCGTGGTGTAGGTGAAGGCACTTGGCACCAGCAGCAGGTCGGCCCCCTGTGCGCTGAGTGCGCGGTACAGCTCGGGAAAGCGAAGGTCATAGCAGACACTCAGGCCCAGGCGCCAGCTCACGCCATTTCTGGCCTGTATGTCGCAGACCACGGGCTGGCTGCCCGCCTGCACCACGGCAGCCTCGGTATAGCTCTCGCGCCCGTTGTCGAACTGAAAGAGGTGGATCTTGTCGTAGCGGGCCACGCATTCGCCCTCGGGCGAATAGACCAGACTGGTGTTGAGCACATGGCTGTCGTCAGCGGCTTGCAGCGGCAGCGTGCCGGCCACCACCCACAGTTGCAGCTGCCTGGCGGCCCCGGCCATGAAGTCCTGGATCGGCCCCTGGCCAAAGACCTCGCGGTAGGCCAGCTTGTCGGTGTCCCTGGCTCCCATGGCACAGAAATACTCGGGCAGTACCACCAGCTCCGCACCCAGGGCGGCGGCCTGCTGCATCAGGCTGCGCGCCTGTGCCAGATTGGCGGCAACATCCTGACCCGAGACCATTTGTAGAGCGGCAATCTTCATGGCTTCTCCTCTGAGCTTGGAGCGGCAGCGGGCTGCTTGCCGGCATCGTCGGCACCGGCCTTGGGCACGCTGCGCCTGGGCAACTCGGTCACTTGCGGGTCCTCCCAGCTGCCGTGGATATGGAACTCCTTGGTCGTGGCCGCAATCAGCGGGCCACGCAGAATCATCTGTGCCAGAAAGCTGCTCAGCCCCACCACGGGATTGATGGCCGTCGCAACCAGGGAGGCGGACAGGGCGTTGATCTCCGGCACCACCACCACATGCAGGTCCTGGGTTTCCTTGTCGATATCGGCAGAGCCCTCCATCAGCACGGCCGCGTTCACGCCCTTCATCTGCATGTTATTCGTCTTGGCAATGCCGCGCTCTATGGTGACATCGCCTCGCATGAAGTCGAACGAGAAGCCGTTGCGGAACACGTCGCGGAAGTCCAGCGTCAGCCGCCTCGGCAAGGACTGCAGGCTGAGCACGCCCAGCAGCTTGGCCAGTCCCGGATCGGCCTTGAGGAACTGGCCTTTTTGCACCTCCAGATGCACGGCGCCGGACATGGTCTTGAACTCCGGCGTCACGGGCGCTCCTGTCCAGCTGATTTCACCCTGCAGCTGGCCCTGTCCATTAGCAACCACGCCAGGCATGTCAAAGCGATTGAGCAGCTTGCCCACATCGCGCAGATTGAGCTGGAACTGCAGCTGGGTCTGCCCCGGGTGCTTTTTGTCACTGGAGCGCAGTCCCCAGGAGCCCTGGGCCGTCAACGTCGCCTCGGGCGTGCTGATATTGAAGCGCGACAGCTGCCATTCGCGCTGCCCCGCTCCAACGGACAGCCCATGATTGCGCGCCACCACATCCAGCTTGCCCAGCGAACGCTTGCCCAGCTGGAAGTCGTCCACGCTGACCTGCAAGGCCGGTAGCTCGCGCACATTGCCGGTCTGCTCCGCAGCGGTATCCAGCCCTTCGTCCGGGCCGTCGGGAATGCTCAGACGTGAGAGCTTGGCGATGACAAGGCCGCCCGGCTCCTGCGCAGATGGCTCTCGATACTCCACACGCCCCGCCAGCTCGCGTGACTGGATCTGGTTGGTCCATACCTTGCTGGCATGGCTGAGCTGCAGGGATACATCGTGCAGCGAACGGCCATGGAGCTTGACCTCACGCGCCTTGAGCGCCAACTGCTGCGGCACAAACTGGCGCCAGCTCTCTTCCTCGGTACCGGGGCCGTCGGCAGAGCCCCCTGCGCCATCGGGCCACAAACGACTCCAGGCATCCAGATCAAGCACCGGCAATTGCACCCTGGCCTGCAGGCCGGCAGGCGGCAATGCGGCTTCCGCCTTGCCCGACTCCACCAGCTCCAGGCTGCCGCGTGTGATGCGAGCCTGCGCCCCACTGATATCGCGCTCCAGCAAGGCTGCGGCCTGATTGCCCCATTGCACGCTGAACTGATCGGTCAGCGGCTTGGCCACGGCTGGCACTGTGCGGTTGACACGCAAGGCCAGGGAGCTGTCGGCCGCCTTGCCCAAAGGAGCTGGCAACATGACCGCCATGCCCTGCAGATCGGACTGCAGACTGATTTCCGGCACGCTGTGCAGCACCTTGATCTGCAAGCCATAACGTGCCTGGCCTTGCAGATGCTTGCCCAGAGCCACCAGTTCGCTCATCTCCTTGGCGTCACGCAGGCCCTGGGCCGTGGCAATACCGTCCACACGCACTTGCACCGGAGCCGTGGCGGCATCGGCGGCAGGCTTCATGCCGCCCTCGATGCGCACATCGCCGCCCAGCGCTTTGGCTTGCACGCCCGAGAGCTGAAAGCCGGTCTCCGAAAACTGCACATTGCCGCGCAACTGACTGAGTGTGGGCACCTCGGGCATCAGCTGCAGCGTATTGCCCGCCAGCGCCACTTCACCCTGTACCTTGCTGCGCTCCATATGCATGGTGGGCAGATGCAGCCTGAGGCTGAGCTTGGCATTGCCCGTGGCCTTGCTGCCATCCAGAGCATGGGCAGTCAGCGCAGACAGAGCCGAGCCTTGGACCAGGTTCAGCATATCGCCCAGGGCTCCATGAGCCTTGGCGTTGACCTCCACCTCGGTCAGGTTCCAGTCGGCCACTCCGGCCTGCGCTTCATCAACCACGATGGCGGTATGCCCCAGAAAGCCCTTGGCCTTGCGCACCTGCATGGAGTTGCGGTCGAACACCAGCTCGCCCGACAGCCTAGTCAGCGGCGGCCAGGGCTTTTCGCCGGGGCCCAGCAGATAGCCGGGCACAAACTGGTAGTTCACATCATGCACCTGGGCACTGATGTGGAATTCGCCCTTGCCCGGTTTTTCAAACGGCACATGCTCGAGTTCGCCCTTGACGCGGAAGTTCACTTCACTGGCCTGACCCGTGGTGATGGCCTCGCGCACATAGCGCAGCGCATCGCTGCCCAGATCCTGGGGCAGATAGCGATAAATCCGTTCACCCTTGGCGCGACTGAGCTGCCCTTGCAGATCCAGCAGTCCCGGAAAGCGCGGCTGCTCCTTGGTCCCTGCACCGGACTGCCAGCTGGCCTGGGCCTGGCCGGCCGTGTCCTCATTGGCGAAACGCAGCCGAGGCACCTGCACCTTGATGGTCTGGCCCTTGTCCAGCAGCTGCCAGCGCACCAGGCTGTCGAACTGGTCGAGCGGAATATCGGGGTCTTCAAACACTCCGGGGAAGCTCAGCATGGCCTGGTTGGCCGCCGCCGTCTTGGTCAGCGTTGCCTCGCCGCTGTCCTGGTCCAGGCTGAACTTGCCACTCAGCCCCCGCACACCGGGAATACCTATGCTGTGCGGACCCTCCTGCGAAGCCTGGGAACGCAAGCCCAACTGCTCGAAGCGCCCCGAAGCCTTGTACTGCGCCAGCTGCTGCAGAGGTCCGCGCCATGACAGCTTGAGATCACTCAGCTGTCCCGCCGGCGCAAGCGCCTTGAGCTGGGTCTGCACGGACTCCGGCAGGGGCAGACGCTGCAGCATCTGCGCCGCAATGGCCAGGTCGATGCCATCGGCCTGAACCTCGCCATGCTCGCCCTGACTGCCCTGCTCGGAGGCGCCGGTCGGCACATAGCGCAGGCTGAAATCGCCTCTGGGCCAGTTCAGCCCGTCATCGGCCGTGAACTGCAATCCCTGGACGGAAAACTGGTAACCGTTCTGATTCTTGGCCCGCAAACGCCCCCGCAAGGCCTGCAGGGCCAGGGGCTCGGGTCTGCCCCGCCATTGAAGTTGCAGCGCCTGTACCGCGACATCGGCCACCCCGCCCACAGGCTGGCCGTGATCCACATCCAGCCAGGCCCTGACCGAGCCCTTGCCCTGCTGCAGCTTCCAGTCCTGCGGCCCCAGATACTGGCCCAGATGCGACAGGTCGATATGCGTGAAGTCCAGATAAGCCTGTCCGCTCCAGCGCTCCAGACGCCCTTCATGCACCGACAGCAAGGGCTCCTTGAAGTTGCCCATGACCGTAAAGCGCTGGCCCCAGCCCTCTGGCGGCGTGGCATCCAGCCGCAGGGAGTGGTGCCAGCGCTTGTTGCGCAGCACCAGATCCACATCCTGCAGTTGCAAGGGCGCGGCATTGCGCAGCTCGTCCACCCACTGCAGCTTGCCGCTGCGGATGGCAATTTCGGGCTGGGAGAAGATCCAGTCGGAGTCGGTACCCTGCCCCGGATCGGATGACACGGCAATACCGGCCACAAAGATCTGACCATCGGCATCGCGGCGCACCGTCAGATCCGGTCCTTCCAGATATATCTGCTCGACGCCCAGGGTCATCAGCGAATGGGCAGAGACCGCCACCACCACCTTGGGCAGCAGCAAGGCCTCACTCTTGTTCGCAGGGTCATGCAGGACTACGTCGCCCAGCTCGAAGGTCGGCACCAGACCCGAGCGGTAAGCATTCAGCCGGCCAATGGAAACCGGTACACCCAGGCTGCGTGAGGCCAGGGATTCCAGCTCGGGGCGCCACTGTTCGATTCGCGGCACAATCCAGAAATGGAGCACCCCCCACACGGTGGCCAGCAGCAGCCACAGGCTAAGGACCAGTCCCAGAGACCACCGTGCCAAGCTGGCCAGCCTATGAATTTGGCGAGTTGGGAGTGGTTTCGGTTCGATCATCGGTGGCCTAGCAATGGCAGGAATTATGACCGGCGCCCCGTGCGCGTTTCGGTAACCACACGTTGCCGGGCTGATTACCTGCCTGCCTGACATCATTTTTCACGGTCCGCATGCAGTCCCCAGAGCAAGCAATGGCAGAAAACGCCCTCAATGTTCCTTCCCCGGCCCAGTACTCGCGCTTTGTGCAGCGCCTTCACCGCCGTTACGAGAACTGGTTTGACGCCTTGCCGCCGGGAGCCCCCGACCGGGCCCTGATGGAGCAGGCCCTGGGCACGCTGCAGTCGCGCGGCCTGGATCTCTCCGCTTCACTGCGCGTGCTGCGCCAGCTGGTGATGGAGCGCATCATCGTGCTGGACTGCGAACAGCAGGCACCTCTCGCCGTGGTGACCAAGGCCGTCACCGAGCTGGCCGAGCTGGCCCTGGATCGCGCCTGCACCCAGGTGCGCGCCGAACTCGACACCCGGCATGGTGCGCCTCAGGGGCCGACAGGCCAGGAAGTCCAGTTCTGGGTCATAGGCATGGGCAAGCTAGGTGCCCGCGAGCTCAATGTCTCCAGCGACATCGACCTGATCTACGTCTACGAACATGACGGCGACACCCGGGGCAAGGCCGACGGCCGCGGCGTGATCTCCAACCACGAGTACTTCGGTCGTGCCGTCAAGGGCATCTTCAGCCTGATCGGCGACACCACCGAACACGGCTTTGTCTTTCGCGTCGACCTGGCCCTGCGGCCCAACGGCAATTCAGGCGCCCCCGCCGTTTCGCTGTCCTCGCTGGAGGAGTATCTGCAGATCCACGGCCGGGAGTGGGAGCGCTTTGCCTGGCTCAAGAGCCGCATCGTGGCGCCGCTGGCCGATATCCAGACCCCCAACGTCCAGGCCCTGCGCGGCGTGGTGCTGCCCTTTGTGTTTCGCCGCTATCTGGACTATGCGGTGTTCGACTCGCTGCGCAGCCTGCATCGCCAGATCCGTGACCACGCCTCCAAGCGCAGTGCGGGCCATCCCGAGCGCGCCAACGACGTCAAGCTCTCGCGCGGCGGCATCCGCGAGATCGAATTCATCGTGCAGCTGCTGCAGGTGGTGCGCGGAGGCCAGTTCCCCGAACTGCGCCGTCGCCCCACGCTGGAAGCACTGCAGCGCCTGGTGCAGGCCAATCTGATGAGCGCCGAGATTGCCGATGCGCTGAGCCGCGCCTACATCTTCTTGCGCCAGGTGGAGCACCGCATCCAGTATCTGGACGATCAGCAGACCCATGTGCTGCCCACACGCGACGATGATCTGCTGTGGATTGCCCGCACCCTGGGCTATGCCGATGCCTGCGGCTTTCTGCACCAGCTGGACGAGCACCGCGAACTGGTGGCACAGGAGTTCGACACCTTGCTCGGCGGTGACTCCCAGCAATGCAGCAACGGCCACTGCAATGCCGCCAAGGCCGCGGCAGGCGGACCGCCCACGCCCAGAGACATCGAAGACCTGATCGAGGCCCTGCCTCCCTCGCTGGCCGGGCAGGTCGCCGACTGGCGCAGCAATACCCGCATCAACGGCCTGCGCGACGAGGCGCGGGCCCGCTTGTTCAGGCTCGTGGAGCGCACCTCGCAATGGGTGGAAAGCGGCCAGTCCAGCGAAGAAGCTGCCAAACGCTTTCTGCAGTGGCTGGAACCCCTGCTGCGCCGCGAAAGCTACCTCGCCTTGCTGCTGGAACGCCCGGCAGTTCATGAGAGGTTGCTACATCTTTTGGGAGCTGCACGCTGGCCTGCACGTTACCTGCAGCAACACCCCGGGGTGATCGATGAGCTGGCCAGCGATGCCATCCTCAAGGAGCGCTTTGTCGCAGCAGACTTCGAGCACGAGCTGGCCATGCGCCTGGCCGCCCTGCAGTCCACGGGCGAGGACGACGACGAGACCTTGCTCAATCTGCTGCGCCGCGCCCACCATGCCGAAGTCTTCCGCACGCTGGCTCGCGATATCGAAGGCCGCATTACCGTAGAGCAAGTGGCCGACGACCTCAGCGCCCTGGCCGACAGCGTGCTGCGCATCACGGCCCAATGGTGCTGGAGCCGGCTCAAGAACCGCCACCGCGATACGCCACGTTTCGGCATCGTGGGCTACGGCAAGCTGGGCGGCAAGGAACTGGGCTACGGCAGCGATCTGGACATCGTCTTCGTCTTCGATGACGACGATGACCGCGCGCCCGAGGTTTACGCAGCCTATGTGCGCAAGCTCATCAACTGGCTGACCGTCAAGACCGGTGAAGGCGATCTGTTCGAGATCGACACCGCGCTGCGCCCCAACGGCAACTCGGGTCTGCTGGTGACCAGCTTCGAGTCCTATGCCAATTACCAGCAGCAGCGCGGCAGCAACACCGCCTGGACCTGGGAACACCAGGCCATGACGCGTGCCCGCTTTGTGCTGGGCAGCCGCGACTTTCCCTCGCCTGTAGGTGAGCCTGCGACCGATCTGCACCTGCATCAGCGTTTTGATGCGGTGCGCGAAGCCGTCATCACCGCGCCGCGCGATGCCGCTGCTCTGCGCAACGAGATTGAAACCATGCGTGAGCGGGTGCGTGGCGCCCACCCGGTACGCGGCGGCCTGTTTGACGTCAAACACAGCCCCGGCGGCATGGTGGATGTGGAATTTGCCGTGCAGTACCTGGTGCTGGCCGAATCCGGCGCGCACCGCGAGCTGATCGCCAATGTGGGCAATATCGCCTTGCTGCAGCGCGCCGAAGACGCAGGCCTGCTGCCCAAGGCAGTGGGCTATGAAGCAGCCAAGGCCTACCGCGAGCTGCGCCGCCTGCAACACGTGGCAAGACTGGATGAGCGTTCCGGACAGCTGGAGCCGGAGCAGGCCCAAGCCCAGCGTGAAGCGGTACTCAAGCTCTGGACTGCGGTGTTCGGGCCTGTCGCCTCAGCGCAAAGCAGCTAGCTGCTCCAAGGGCCCGGAGATTGGTGAGCGCCTGCTTTTCGAGGCACTGGCAGCATCCATCAAGATTTGCCTACAGGCATTGCCAAACTGTTACAAAAATGAAACCCACGGGGGCTGGAACTTCTGCAACAGTGTCTTATCTGATAGTCAAGTGCAATGAACTGACAGGTCTGCATTCACCAATTTCCAGTTGCGAAGCCCTTGGGTACGCCCATTGAACAATCCCCGGAGCGCTTCTCCTCCCTCCCTCTCTTAATTCGTTTCGGGATGCTTCGCAGCTTTTTTATGCCCCAAAAAAGGCCACTTTCGAGTGGCCTTTTTTTTGACGACATGCTGCCACTCAGTGGGGCACGGTGTTCACAAAGCTGGGGCGTGCCGCCAGCTTGGCCAGCAAGGCGGCCAGATTCGGATGCTCGGCGCGCCAGTCCATCTCGGGAAAGCGGAAATCCAGCCAGGCCAGGGCACAGCCGACGCTGATATCGGCCAGCGTCAGATGAGTGCCTCCGCAGCAAAACGGCTTCTCGCCCAGACCCTGAGACATGACCTTGAGCGCGGCCTGGACCTTGCCCATCTGGCGGTCCATCCAGGCCTGGCTGCGCTGCTCTGCACTGCGGCCGGGCCAGGTGGCCTCCAACCGCACCAGAACGGCAGCGTCCAGCATGCCGTCAGCCAGGGCCTCCCAGGTCTTGACCTCGGCGCGCTCGCGGCCCGTGCCCGGAATCAGCTTGCCAACCGGCGAAAGTGTGTCCAGATATTCGACGATGACACGCGAATCGAACATGGCCTCCGTGCCGTCCATCACCAGGCGTGGCACCTTGCCCAGAGGATTGCCCGTACCCGGCGCAAGCGCTTCCTCCCAGGGATTCTCTTCGACGAATTGATAGTCCAGCTTCTTTTCGGCCAGCACGACGCGGACTTTGCGCACATAGGGGCTGGTGGTGGAGCCTATTAGTTTCATAGCAGCGGTTCCATGACACGAGTCACCGGCGACGGGCCGGTGCGATGATTCTATGCGCTGGCATGGCGGCACGGCTGCCGCCGCAAAGGGCCGGCATGCGTGCCAGTCACGGCCGCCGAGCAACCCAGCACGGCGTGCGACTGATACAGCGCACCTACAATTGCGCCACCATGAACCTGTCCTCCCTCACCGCCATCTCTCCCTTGGACGGCCGCTACGCCGCCAAGCTGTCCGCACTGCGCCCCATCATGAGCGAATACGGCTATATGCACCGCCGTGTTCAGGTCGAGGTGACCTGGTTCATCGCCCTGTCCGATGCCGGCTTTGCCGAATTCCCCGCGCTGTCGGCCGAATCGCGCGACTATCTGCACGCGCTGGTCGCCAACTTCTCCGAAGCCGATGCCGACGCCATCAAGGCCATCGAAAAGACCACCAACCACGACGTGAAGGCCGTGGAGTACTGGATCAAGTCCAAGTTCGACGGTCGCGCCGAGCTGCAAAAGGCTGCCGAGTTCGTGCACTTTGCCTGCACCAGCGAAGACATCAACAACACCAGCCACGCCCTGCAGATCCGCGTCGGCCGCGACACCGTGCTGCTGCCCGCCATCGACGGCATCATCGCCAAGCTGCGCGAGATGGCCCACCTCTACGCCGAAGTGCCCATGCTCAGCCGCACCCACGGCCAGACCGCCTCTCCCACCACCGTGGGCAAGGAACTGGCCAACGTGGTCGTACGCCTGCAAAAGGCCGCTGCCAACATCGCCGGCGTGAAGATTCTGGGCAAGATGAACGGTGCCGTGGGCAACTACAACGCCCACCTGTCGGCCTGGCCCGAGTTCGACTGGGAAGCGTTCAGCCAGAACGTGGTGGAATCCGCCGAGCCCAAGGGTCTGGGCATCAGCTTCCAGCCCTACTCCATCCAGATCGAGCCCCATGACTACATGGCCGAGCTGTTCGATGCCATGGCTCGCACCAACACCATCCTGATCGACCTGTCGCGCGACATCTGGGGCTATGTGTCCCTGGGCTTCTTCAAGCAGCGCCTGAAGGCCGGCGAGATCGGCTCGTCCACCATGCCCCACAAGGTCAACCCCATCGACTTCGAGAACTGCGAAGGCAATCTGGGCATGGCCAACGCCATGCTCAAGCATCTGGCCGAGAAGCTGCCCATCAGCCGCTGGCAGCGTGACCTGACCGACTCCACCGTGCTGCGCAACATCGGCGTCGCCTTCGGCTATACCACGCTGGCCTACGCTTCGCTGATGACCGGCCTGAACAAGCTCGAACTCAACGAAGAGCGCCTGCAGGAAGACCTGAACCACGCCTGGGAAGTGCTGGCCGAGCCCATCCAGACCGTGATGCGCCGCTATGGCGTGCAGGGCGCCTACGAAAAGCTCAAGGAAGTCACGCGCGGCAAGACCGTGCTGGCCGAAGACCTGCACCGCCTGATCAACGGTCTGGAAATCCCCCAGGCCGACAAGGACCGTCTGCTGGCCATGACGCCTGCCTCCTACATCGGCAAGGCTGCCGAGCTGGCCAAGCGCGTTTAAGCAAAGCTCCCCCCTGAGGCGCTTTGCGCCTTCCCCCTCTCTCGCTTTGCTGCGCAAGGCAGGAGGGGGACGACACCCTCGCTGCGGGGCGGCCCTTGCTCGGTGTCCCCCTGATTGCGCCGCGCCAGTTTCCAAGACTGTGCGCGTTGGGACTTGATCTAGCAGCCCAACACACACCAACAACAAGTTTTTATGGCCATCAAGTCCACCATCTTCAAAGCCAATCTGTCGATTGCCGACATCGACCACAACTACTACGCCGACCACAATCTGACGCTGGCGCGCCATCCCAGCGAAACAGATGACCGCATGATGGTGCGCCTGGTGGCCCTGGCGCTGAACGCCTGGAAGCTGCAAGACCTGTGCAATGGCGACGGCACGCTGGGCTTTGGCATTGGTTTGTCCGACCCTGACGATCCGGACGTGCACATCACCGATTACACCGGCCAGAAGCGTCTGTGGATCGAAGTCGGCCAGCCCGACGAAAAGCCCATCACCAAGGCCTGCAACAAGTCGGACCATATGCTGGTCTACCCCTTCAACCATGCCGCCCATATCTGGTGGAAGGGCCTGGAAGGCAAGCTGGCCCGCCAGAGCAAGCTGGAAGTGCACTACATCGACTCGGAAGTGGCCCAGCAGCTGGGCTCTCTGGCCGAGCGCAGCATGCAGCTGCAGGCCACGATCCAGGAAGGACAGCTCACGCTGTCCAGCAATCTGGGCACGGTGTTTGTCGAACCCACGCGCTGGAAATAAGCTTCAGAAACTCTGGCCGCGCCGCTCCGCCGCGCGCTCCGCATAGCGGGTGAAGCGCCAGGAATCGCCCTCGACCGTGATGCGGCGCCATACGGCCCGCTTCTCGGCGGGCTCCATGGCCGTCCAGTACTGCACCTCGTCGAAACTGCGGCCGCAGCCCTTGCATTTCTCGTCGCCCTGACTGGTGGAGCAGATGGCAATGCAAGGCGTATCGGGCATGGTGTCGAACCAGGCCAGCCAGGCAGCCATGGCATGTGACGGGAAACCCTCCACCGCCACCTCGGACTCGCAGGCATGAATCATCAGCGCATACACCTCGGCCAGGGCCTTGACCTCGGGTGCCAGCAGCACGCCGTCGGGCGATGGAGCGCGGCCTCGCCAGTAATTGATGGCAGCTTCGATGTCGGTGATATGAATGGCAGTCATGGAGCAGGCATCATAAGCCGCAGCCATGAGGCCTGCGCCAGCAAGGTTGCTGCATTTTTGGTAGCTGCCTGTGCTGTGTGCAAAGGCGTCGCAAGACTGCCGCTCAATATAAAACCTGTGAACTAGATGGGGTTTGAAACTTGAAATCCCATGCCTGCTGTGTTGAAATGCGCAGCTTCGAAGGGGAGTAGCTTATCGGGCGCATGCTTTGCGCCATGAGCGGATGGTCGTCAATACGAAGCGCAAGCTTCCGGCCATACGGTTTGCAGTCAGGCTGCAATCGAGCAAGACCTTTGATAGGCCGATGACGGTCAATCAAAGTGTCTGCCCCTGCACGATTCCTCGCGCGGGTTTGCGCTTCGACTTACGTCACCCTGGTCTTCACCCGCTGGCGTCAAGTGCCAAACCTATGCAGACTGCACCGGCGGCATTCCACAACGAGGAAAAATCACATGGATCTGGACTTTCTGACCCACACGCCCTTCTGGATTGCGCTGGGCCAAATCATCATCATCGACATTCTGCTCGGCGGCGACAACGCGGTCGTGATCGCACTGGCCTGTCGCAAGCTGCCACCCGAGCAGCGTCGCAAGGGCATCATCTACGGTACTGCCGGTGCCATCATCCTGCGCATCATCCTGATTGCCTTTGCCATGGTGCTGCTGCAGCTGCCGTTCCTGAAGGTCGTGGGTGCCATACTGCTGATCTGGATCGGTATCAAGCTGATTGCTCCCGATGACGAAGGTCACGACAACATCGAAGGCAGCGACAAGCTGTTTGCCGCCATCAAGACCATCATCGTGGCCGACCTGGTGATGTCCGTGGACAACGTGATCGCCATCGCCGGCGCCGCCCAGAGCTCGGGCGACCACCAGATGCTGCTGATCGTGCTGGGTCTGCTGATTTCCGTGCCCATCATCGTCTGGGGTTCTCAGCTGGTCATCAAGCTGATGGAGCGCTTCCCCATGATCATCGTGGCCGGCGGCATGCTGCTGGGCTGGATCGCGGGCGGCATGTTCGTGACCGACCCCGTGTTCGTGAACACCGACAAGTGGCTGTGGATGCCCAAGCTGGGCACGACCGATGCACAAGGTCTGGCCGAGATCTCCAAGACCCTGTACTGGGCAGCCCATATCGGCGGCGCACTGCTGGTTCTGGCCCTGGGCAAGTTCATTGCCAGCCGCCGCCCCGCGGTTGCAGCCCACTAAGTCTGGAAAACCCAGCAATTCGTGAAGGAATGCGGGAACTGACCGCAGCCTTCACGACTCACAATAGAAACAAGTCGGCACATTTCTACAGATGTGCCGCATTCTTCAACCTTCGTTCCCGTTAGGACGCACTTTGAACCCCATCATTGTTTACGTGGATGACGCCACATACGCCCAGCCTATGCTCGAGGCACTGGCGGGATCGAGCCAGGCGGCTTCCTCCCACTGGTTGCTGGTGGCCTGTGCTCCGCGCATGACCCATCGTGTGAGCAAATGGGTCAGCCATCGCGCTCGCGAGAACTGGCGCGGCAAATGGGCAGACAAGCTGTTTGCGGCGCTGATGCCCGTGATGGCGACGACAGGAGGCAAGGTCACCGCCGTGCTGGCCAAGGGCCCGCTGACCGAGCTGGTTGCCGAGCTGCAGCAGGAACATGGCGCAGCGCAGATCATCGACGCCCGTCGCCCCAAGCAGGAGGCCGTGCAAGCCGCTCCCGTCAAGGCCAATGCCAAGACAGGTGCCGCCGGCGGCCGCTGGAATCTGCCCGGAACCATGGCAGCGATTGCCGCCATGATGGGCTTTGTGATCGACGACTCGCTCTCGATTTAAGAGCTTCAAGCACTCTCGGAATAAGCCTTGCGCGGCCAACACCTCGCAAGGCTTTTTTTTTATGATGTGCTGCGATGAGCGCAGACACAGCCTGCTGCTATGCTGGTCAGCATGAAAATCCTCGTCAAATGGCTTCTTTGCGCGGCGGCTCTTCTCGCAGTCGCCTATGTCTACAGCGGCGTACAGGTACAGAGCTTCGGCTCGGCCATGATTGCGGCCCTGGTCATCGGCCTGCTCAACACCATCATTCGCCCCATCCTGGTGATACTGACGCTGCCCGTGACCATCGTCACCGTGGGTCTGTTCCTGCTGGTGGTCAACGGCCTGATGTTCTGGATGGCCTCCGGCATCCTTGGCGGCTTCCATGTCACCGGCTTCTGGGCCGCAATGCTGGGTGCGCTGATCTACTCGGTGCTGGGCCTACTTATTGACCGCCTTGTCGCGCAGCTGTTCCCGGAGTAACTCGTCCACGGCGCGCAAACGCGTGTCGATGATGGAGGCCTCGAAGTAGTCGGCACCGGCGCCGGCCTTGCGGGCCAGATCCTGCGCCGCCTTGAAGCGATCCACTGCCGCAGCGTAGTCATAGTGCGCCACCTGGGCCTCTGCTTCGGCCCGCAGGGCACGCATTTCCTGACCCTGGCTGCGCCACACGCGCGCCAGCGTCTGCCAGGCCGAGCCATCGCGGGGATGGTCAGTCACCCAAGTCTGCAGGGGGCTGGCCATGGAACCAGCCTGGTTGAGTCTGAGCAGGATTTCCGTCTTGAGCAAGAGCTGCGGCCTGCGCGGTGCAACCTTCTCCACCACGTCAATCGTGGCCAGGCTTGGCCCGGCCTCACGTGGCCCGGCCTCGCGCGGCCCGGCCAGATTGCCGCTGACCGTGACCCTGGGTGCCGCCTGGGGCGCATTGCCGGACTGCAGTGGCAAGGCAGCCAAGGCCGCCTGCGGGTTGTCGGCCTTGAATTCAAGCTCGGCATTCAGCCATCTGGCCTGAATATTCGCGGGTGCGCTGCCCGCCGTCGCCACGAGCAACCGCTGCGCCATCTCGCGCGCCAGCGGCCAGTCGCGCAGATACATGGCACTGAGCGTCGCTGCATAGAGCTGAGCAACCTGCTCCAACTGGCTCAGGCTGGAAAAACTGCCGGAACGCGGCAATCTGGCCCACTGGCGGCGCACCTCGACACCGGGGTTGGAGATCACGCGGGCGCGCGCCGCCATCATCACATGCTCCAGCGTGGGCACGGGGTCGGCCGCACGCTTGCCGGGCGGAATGCGCGAATCCATGTCCGCGATACGCTGGGTGGTCAGCGGGTGGCTGCGCAGATAGGGCCAGCTACCATTGTCATTGAGCCGGCTGGCCTGCTGCAGCTTGCCGAACATGCTCACAAAGCCCTGGGGAGCAAAACCGGCAGGAGACATCAGGCTGTAGCCCATGCGGTCCGCCTCGCTCTCCATGGCGCGCGAGAAATTCAGTTGGTTCTGCATCACCGCCGCCGGGCCACCCATCATGATGGCCATGGCTGCATCGGGGCTGCGCGTGGCCGCCAGGGCACCCAGCAGCATGGAAGCAAGCATCAGCGGCGTCTGCTTGCCTTGCTGTGCCATCATGCGGGCAATGTGGCGCTGGGTGATGTGACTGGTTTCATGGGCAATGACCGATGCCAGCTCATCGCCGCTGCTGACCACGCCGATCAGACCCAGATAGACGCCCATATAGCCGCCGGGCAGTGCAAACGCGTTGACCTGGCGGTCCTTGCCCAGGAGCAGCGTCCAGGCAAAGCGCTCCTCCAGCTCGGGCGACAGCTCGCCATTCTTGCGCGCCGCATCCTGCAGATGCAGCCAGATGCCTTCCACATACTCCTGCAGCACCGGGTCGTCCAGATAGTCCGGATCGCGGTACAGCTCGCGGGCGATGGAATCGCCCAGACGCCGCTCCTCACCCGTGGTCAGCGACGATGCGCCGTCGCCCAGGGTCGGCAAACCCGCCGCCTGCGCAGAGGAAGCCAATGGGGATACGGCCTGAATAGCTATCAAAACAGAAGCTGTCAGCGCTTTTAGAATATGAACTGTACGCAGTTTTGGCATCAAAAATGGCATGGCAATCACAGCATTGCCAGCATACGGATCTTCCATATGCCGACCGTTCAACACCCCACTATGATGCCTTGATTGATGGATGCGGCGAGATGCCCGCCTGTGATGCCCAGGTATAGCCGCCACCCACCACCCGCTCAACCCTGATTGCGCCGCAGAGCCGAACCCGTCTGCTGCCGGAAAGAACCGCCATGTCCTCTCTTACCCACTTCGACGCCCAGGGCCAGGCCCATATGGTGGACGTCGGTGCCAAGCCCAGCACCCATCGCATCGCCGTCGCCGAAGGCCGCATCACCATGAAGCCCGAGACCCTGGCCATTGTGCAGGCTGGCACGGCCAAAAAAGGCGACGTGCTGGGCGTGGCCCGCATCGCCGCCATCATGGCCGCCAAAAAGACCAGCGACCTGATTCCCCTCTGTCACCCCCTGGCCCTGACCCGTGTCGCCGTGGAGTTTGAGCTGGAGCCGGAAACCAACTCCATTCTCTGCACCGCAACCGTCGAGCTAAAAGGCCAGACCGGCGTGGAAATGGAAGCCCTGACCGCCGTGCAGGTCGGCTTGCTGACTATCTACGATATGTGCAAGGCGGTGGATAAGGGGATGGTGATGGGGGGGGTTAGGGTGCTGGAGAAGCGGGGGGGGAAGTCGGGGAACTGGGTGGTTTGAGGCCCGCCGCCTGCTGAGCATTTTTGATAGCTAGTAGCGCTTTCTAAGATTGGGCTCGAGATCATTTTGCTCGAATTTTCGGTTTGAGCAGCCTGCCTGATAAACGGGCCGAGGGCGGGACTCGACCCCCTCGCCTACCTATTTTCTGTTGTCAAAAATAAGCAAAGAGCCAGCCCTTGTTGCCTCCGTGCCTACCGGACTGTGCACAAACACGTTGCCGCAAATTGGATAATGATGCGGCTGCAGTCTCCGATGCAGACGTCGCGACCAGAAGTCGCCGTCCTAAGCGGCAGGCAAAAAGGATAATGCCGAAGCTAATAGTTTTTTATCTTTTTATAGTTACTATGGCAAGTGGATCAGGGCTATAGGTCTATTTCGTCATTAATCTGGCAGCCGAGCGCTCCCACCCGTGTTTCCGCGCCTATGACCTGGTTTTTGGACAGCGCTGCGTTATGTCCTGACTTTCTGTCAACGAAGATGGCTTTCGAATATGTTGATCAATTGAGCCGCCGCATCCTCATCATTGCTTGGCCGTCCCTCAAAAAGAGCTACCACCACATACTCATCCGCCAACTTCATGGCGAAAGAATAAAATCCTGACAATGCGCCATAGTGAGTCAACCTATGGTTCGGTTTCAGCCATGTCCTCCAAGCTTGGCCGTAGTAATACATATGCTCTAATTCCGAGGGCAGAGGTTGTAAGACCAAATCGCGCGGTGGAGTGTATCTTAATATTTTCGCCAATGTCACCGCATCGGAGAACCACCCCCCTGCAGCTCCTAAACTATACCAATCGGATTGGGAAATCTGAAAACCACTTTTAATATCGCTCGTCGGTGGACCACCTAGAACAAGGCGATTAATATTTTCTTGAGGTAGAAGGCGTTGAAGCAATGCATTTTCATAATTTAACTCTGTTACACGCTCAATCAACATTCCAAGCAAGCAGTAGCCAACATTCGAATATTTTGTAATTTTATTAGGCTCATGCTCCAAGGGTTTAGATACAGCAACTCGCACCGCAGATTCACAGCCACGCACACTTGAATCATCTTTAAACAGTGGATCTCCAGACTTGCTGCGATCAAAGCCAGCAGTGTGTTGCAAAAGATGTTGTACTGTTATTTCGCGATAGCCAGCATCATTTGCATATGGAAGCTGAGGCAACAGCGTAAATAATTTATCATTTAATTGCAGCTTTCCCTCTCCAATCAATTTTACCACAACCTGAGCAGTTAATAATTTAGATAGACTAGCAATTGGATACTGCGCATTTAAATATTTTTCATCACAATCACCCACCTGGAAATGAGAAATAATTTTGTTATGGTGAATAATGGCAATTTCTCCATGACTTAGCCGCTGCTCTTGCACAAAGTGCTCCAGCCCTCCGTGTAATGTCAAAGTCCCATGCTCATACCACCATACAGCGATAGCTACCGTCAGTAAAATCAGCAGAAAAAAAAGACGAGCCTTCTTCACATTAGCAACCAATTAACTGTCGAAATCTACCAAGAACTCCATTTTTCGCCATCCATATCGAGTAAGCCTTGTAGTCCGGATCTGAAGCCAGATGGCGCTCCTCAGTCCACGCGCGCAGTATATAAATACAGTTAATTCCAACCAAACCCAAACAATTAATAATGGCCAAGCGACCACTTTCTAGAGAAATAAATGGAATAGAAATTAACCACCATGAAATATTTTTAAAAAAATATGAAGGATGCTTAAAATACCTATAAGGCCCGGAGCTAACAAGCCCTCGATAAGAAAGATTCGAAAACCGTAGTCCAAAACTGACGGTGCTCCAAACATAACCTACCGTCAGCAGCAAGACCACCGTCCCCCACACAAAAAGCAGTAGAGGCTCATCTGTTAGCCACTCATGCCATTCATAGCCATCTTTATAAGCTAGCCATTGATGCAAAACAATCAAGTTAAAAGGCGGATAACAAACCAACGTCACACCCCACCCTGATATTGTGGAATCAGTTGAACGAATTTGTCCATTTATTCGCCGGCTGGTAGAACAATAGCCAATTGTGCCAAAAGCAGTATCTATTGCATACAGCAAATAAATGAGAAAAGCCACTATCGAAATCCAAGAGAATTCCGTAATTTCTAATGAAACCTTACTTGCCGCTGAAACAAAAAAATAGCATCCACCAAGCATCAGTGGGAAGAAGTACGCTTTAACGCACCACCCCAGAAATACTTGCGAATATTTTTTTTTTATTTTTCGCCTCTTAAATATACAGGAAATCGCTGCACTCCCAAGCATTTCCAAAGAGTCAAATTGATTCCCCCGAGCTCTACGGTATAGCATCCATAAAGACCAAGGAATACTAGCTGCAATCAATACCAGTTGCATATCACCTAAAATATCTGATTTTGATAATGCAGCCAATGAATATGTCACAAGAAAATATATCCCACAAAATAACATCCAAACAATAAGCATCCCAATAAATCGTATTTTTTTTCTCCAAACTGGAATGCTATCCAAGCATAAATGTGATGCCGGAAACCTCCTCATCTCTAGCCACCACATAGGTATTCCACATGCAAATAACAAAAGAAGTGTTCCGCACAAATAATCAACCCAGCCGATCACTATACACAAGGCGGAAAATAATGCACCCATGACACCTGAAAACACAACATATCCCGGTGTATTTGACGCAGGAGGGTTTAAATGAATATTCATGAGTTATATGAAATGACGCTTAACTTCTTTGATAAGAATATTATTTAATATATTTATCAAAAAATAAAGGGATGCATATTGCACCCCTTTATTATAACTCTGGCAATTATGAAAAATATTTAAAGCATTAAGGCTCTCATATTTTCAAAATTCGCTCACACTATCAGCCACCTGTAGAAGAGCTAGAAGAAGTGGAGGAAGAGGCCGGACGGCAGTTAGCAGGCAGATACTTTGGCAGCACACCCTTTGCAGCAGCAGGTGCGCATACCCAGTTTAATTGAGTGCCTGCCGCTGTAGTTTCCAGATTAACAGCAGTTGTGCCGTCAGCTCCAACCGGCTTGATTTCAAGCAGGCTGTTGGCGGCAGGAACTACGGACGTCTTATATGTCACCGTGATAACTCCAGAATCACTGCTGACAATGGAATCCACATTTTTATTACCCGTCAAAGCAGTAGTATCCAAAACAGTAGCACCGATTTCAGCGCAATTTGTAGCAGTTGAGCAAGTCATCTTGCGAGGGCCAGCACTTTGGAAGGTTTCAGTAATGGCAGTCTTCAAACCACTAGAAAGTGTCAAACCCTCACTAATCTTTGCACGGATTGTGTAATCCTGATAAGCAGGCAGAGCCACAGCAGCCAGAATACCGATGATCGCCACAACGATCATCAGTTCGATCAGGGTAAAACCCTTTTGAATAGAACGCTTCATTTCAAACTCCCTAGTTGGATGAGACACAAGCTACCAAGCAATCAACGTGCCAACGATTTGGCAAAGGCAGGCCTCATCCAAGATGACACGTTTGGCAACATTAACGCGAGTTTGAGTAACAATTTTGGCAATCCAATCGCAAGCGGTGACAAATTTGTCAGACGCTTCACACCCATCAGGCCGGCCTGTCACTCCACGACGAAGCGCATGGTGCTGCCCGCCAGGTCCACCGTATCGCCATTGAGCAGCGGCACGGACAGAGGGCCCACCACCTGGCCATTGAGCTTGAGGTCTTCGCTTGCGCCCTCCAGTTGGGTGAGCACAAAGCCATGGGGCTTCTGGGTGATGGAGGCGATGGCTACACCGGGCTTGCCCAAAGTGGTAACAACCTTGAAAAGAGGTATTTCCCTGCCGGCCAGGCTGCCGGTGAGCATGCGAATCACGGCATGGCGCGCAGGCAGCGCGGCAAGCGAGCCCTGGATGGTGGAACTGAAGCTGGAGATTTCACCAAACCCGGAGGGGCTGGCGACCTTGGCATAGCCGCTGTCTGCCTCTTCGGAAATATGCGCCAGCGCCTTTTTGCTGCTCTGGGCAGACGACGGAGCACTCGAATCGGCAATCACGGTATCGAGAAAGCGGATTTTGTAGCGGCCAATGTCCAGCAGGTCGCCGTTGAGCAGGTCCTGCTTCTGGATGGCACGACCGTTGACATAGGTGCCGTTGGTGCTGCGCAGGTCTTCAATGCTGACCTTGCCGCCAGAGATGGTGAGCACGGCATGCTCGCCGCTGACCGCCAGATTCTCGATCACGATGTCGTTGTAAGGACGACGACCCAAGGTCGTGCGCTCCTTGGTGAGCTGTACTTCCTTGATGACTGCGCCGTCGATTGAGATGACCAAAGTCGGCATGCTCGAAGCTCCTGAGGAAACGCCAAGTCCTGCTTGGCTGCACTGGCTAGGACCACTCCCACTTGAGTGTGTGATTCAGCGCTGAATCATCAATCGTAACTGGATGAAACGCGCTTGCATGCTGCATCTTATTGCACTAATTCGATGAAGCCAGCTATTCGATTGAAATTTTCAACCTTGCTGTCATTCGTCTGCAGCATCTTTGGAATCGCACCCGCAATCTATCAAGTCGCCATATAAGAAAAGCCCGCACTCGTTGAAAGCGCGGGCTTTTTTGCAAATCTTTGCAAAGTGGCGACAGCCACCTATCCGTGATTTAAAAGGGCAGAGGTCACCTTTTATGTAAACATCTCTCTGATAACTAGTCAGAAGGCCACTTTTTCGAAATTTTACACCAACCACTGTAAACAAGTAAGCCATTTTTAGCAGGTTGTTTACATTGTGTGAGTAGGTGCCCCGGGCAGGGTGTTCCAACGCTAGTCAAGTGACGAAATCGCACCATGCGCAGCAGGGCAGACAACAACTGAACAGCATCAGCAAGCTAGTCCAGTACTTCTACCAGTCAGCCTTGAACTTGAAGAACGCTCACGCATACTTCCTCGCTGAAGCTAGGGCGTGTCCGAATTTTTGTGTAAACGGTTCGGACTTCAATTGACGGAGATGCGGTCTCCGAACTGAATGGTAAAGCGGGTCAGCGCAGCCTTCCAATCCCGGATGGGCATGGTCCACTTCTGACTG